>JAZDGM010000184.1:0-77098 GCA_043806915.1 Pseudomonadota bacterium
CGGGCATGGACGCCCGCCCTTAGCGCCCTCGAAACAGGACGTTTCGGGGCGTGAAACCGCCGCCAGGCGGGTTCTCCGGAAAAAGAGCCGGGGGTTGTCAGGGGCGCCGGCTCCGGCGCGCCCCTGACCCTGGGACGGGAAGGAGCCCCTCGAAGCCCAGGCCTGCCGCGCGTGGGGCGGAGCAGCCCCGCCCGCAAGGCGCCGGCGAAGTCCTTCCCCGGTTTCCCGCTGAACAAGGTGGTTGAAAAGCCTCCCTCACCCCGCCCTCTCCCCCCATGAATGGGTGGAGAGGGGGAAAAATGCCCCGGGGTTATTTCTTTTTTTTCGTAAGACAACGCCTCGCCCCAACCCGAAGGGGCGTGGGCTGTGAACCCATTCCTGAAGGCTCGCCTTGCAAGGTCTATCCCCTGGCCGGCGCTTAGGGGCGAGGGCGGGGGCGCTATATCTCTAGAGTGAGGAAGCCGGAGCTTCCCTGGCCGAGGTTCCCAAGCTAGAGCTTGGGAACCAGCCTTATTCATTTGGCCGTTTTCCTTACATTTTCAACCGGCCGCCAACATTCCGGCGCTTTTCAGGAAAAGCCGGCCCTCGCCCCAACCCTTTTCCCGGCGGGAGAGGGACGGGGAAGGGCCCGGACTGGAGGAGCGGGGCGCGGGGAGCGGGCGCGCGCCGCCCCCGCAAGCCTTTTGACGCAAGTATGTTGAAGATAGCTATTTTATTTTACTGGCTAAAACGGCGCTATTCCGCGAGGGGCCAGGGTCCGTGTTTTTTCCCGCCGGGTCGCGGCCCAAACATCCTCAAGGCGTCGGGGGGCTCATGATCCCGCGGCGGAACGTGTTATTCAGCCCAGGATTTCAATGGCCGTGACGACGTCTCCCAGGGAGAGCATCAGGATTCCTTTTCCCGTCAAGAGGTGTTGTTTTCCGGCCAGGGCCTCTGGAACGAACCCCAGGTCCAGCAGACCGACCGCCGCGGCGGCGGCGATGGCCGGCGAAGTGGGGAAATCGCCCAGGAGTTCCCGATATTCGATAGCCGGTCCGGCAAACCCGGTCAGGCCCAGGAAAGCGTCCCATTGCTTTTGAGACGATTCCCAGGTTCCGGCGGTCCGGCCCAGCAGGACGGCCCCGTATTTTCGGCTGGGAGCATCGGGGCCGCCTAGGGCCTGGACCAATTCAGGCACGACCCCGGGGTTTCCCTCGCCGCGTTGAAAGAAGGCCGGATGAAAATGCCGTCCGGTCGGGTTGGCGGTCGGGCGCAGCAGGAATCCTCCACCGCCGTCGGCCATGCCGGTCCGGCGAAAAGCCGGGGGGTTCAGGTACGGGGCCAGTTCAAGATGGGCCTCGTCCGCGGCGATAAGCAGTATCGGCCCGGTATCGTCCTTTTCGCACAACCCGGCCAGGTACAAAACCTGTTCAAAGGAATAGTTGGCGCCCGAGGCGGTGACGTTGGGACCGTGGGCCTGGAGATACATGGCCGCCTGTCCGGCCGGGGCGTTGTGGACCGATCCGATGAAGTCGGACGGGCTGCTGAACTGTTCCTTGGTTTCGAAAAGCTGATTCAAAAAGGATGCTATTTCCGAGGAGGCGCCGAAACCGGTTCCCCAGTAGACGGAATTGACCTGGGCCTTGACCGGGGCCTCGAAGACCGCCTCATGGGCCAGGGACAGGGCCAGGCGGGGCAGGCGCTTGAGCCGGCGCAGGGTCCGGGGGGGCAGTTGGGCGCCCACGTCGATCTGGGGGAGTTGGCCGGCGCAGGATTCGCCCCGGAAAAACCTATCCAGGGTGGCCTTGGCGCCTCCGGCCCCGGAAATGCAAGTCGAGTTCAGTATTTCCAGGTCCAGGACCCGGCCCGGGGATTGAGGCGCGTGGTCCAGGCCGGCCCGCCCCAGGACCAGGCAGGCGTTGTTGCCGCCGAACCCGAAGGAGTTGGACAAGACCAGGGATATTTTTTTTTGTTCCGGAGTCCGGATCGGTTCGAGGCCCAGGGCCGGGTCAAATTCCTTCAGGCCGACGTTGGCGGGCGCCAGGTTGTTTTGAATGGCCAGGATGGAGATCAGGGCCTCGATGGCGCCGGCCCCGGCGGTGGTGTGGCCCATCATGCCCTTGGTGGAGGACAAGGTCGGAAGGTCCGATCCGAACAGGGTCCGGACGGCGGCGGCCTCGGAGGCGTCGTTTTCCGTGGTTCCCGTGCCGTGCAGGTTAATATAATCGATATCCCGGGGAGTCACGCCCGCGTCCCGCAGGGCCGCGTCCATGGCCCGCAAGGCGCCCAGTCCTTCCGGATGGGGCGCGACCGGGTGATAGGCGTCGCAGGACAGGCCGGCCCCCCGCAATTCCGCCAGGGCGCCCTCGGGCGGGTGGTTTCCGGCGACCAGGAGCAGGGCCGCCGCGCCCTCGCCCAGGCTCATGCCGTTCCTGGTCCGGTCAAAGGGCCGGGCGCCGCTGGGGTCGATGAGCTGTAGAAAGTAGAAGCCGTAATAGGTCAGGCGGCTCAATCCGTCCACGCCGCAGGCCAGGACCCGCTTGGCTTGTCCGGAACGTATCAGGTTGAGGCCGACGGTCAGGGACAGGGCGCCCGAGGAACAGGCGGTGGAGACGGTCAGGGCCGGTCCCCGGCAGTTCAGTCGTTGGGCGAGTTCCTGGGTGACGGTGTCCACGGCGTGGAAACGGAAATGTTCCGGCATTTTCGCTCCCACCCGCACTGTTTCCTCGTAGCTGTGCACCCCGCCGGTGGCCACTCCGACCACAATGGCGTCGGGCGGCGTCGGGTCGTTTTTCATGGCTTCCAGGGCGGCGTGCATGACCAGAGCGTGGGACCGGGGCAGGTCGTCCAGCCCTTGGGGCCGGTCGACCTGGCCGACCAAGGGCGTAATCTCGGAAGTTGTCCGGAAAAAATCCAAGGGTCGGAGGCAGTGGCCGCCGCCCTGGATATTGGCCAGGACTTCCTCGGGCGAGGACCCGGCCGGGCAGATCACTCCCATTCCGGTCACGAAGGCTCTGGGGATTTTCATGAATGGTTATCTCCGGTGTTCCTGAATGAATTCGGCGAGGGAAGCGAGGTTGACGAAGATTTTTTCCCCCAATTCCCTGGTGTCGATCCTGATGCCGTATTCGGTCTCGACCATGACCACCAGTTCCAGGATGTCCACGGAATCGAGGCCGAGCCCGCCCTGGAAAAAGGGGGCGTCATCGGCTATTTCCTCGGGAGTGATGTCGAACAGACCCAAGACTTCCACGATTTTGACTTTAAGTTCTTCCAACAATGCTTTCATTTTTTGTTTTCCAATTCCATGGGCCGATAATCGGCTTATTTTCAGTCAACGTTCTCCCGACCGGTCCGGAGCGCGGGTTTGAAGGCCAGGGGTCCCACGGGTTCCCGCCGCCGCCGCCGTTCCGGCAGATCGTGCATGACTTTGGTAAAGAGCTTGGCCATGCGCAGGCCCTGGGGTTCCTTCCCGTAAAAGGCCTGCCAGGCCTCGTGGTAAAGGTCCTGCAGCCTGTCCGGGGAGATCAGGCGAGGTTTGAACACCACCTGGGCGGCGTTGTAATGTTTCCAGTCCCGGTCGAATATCCGGCCCTCTTCCTCGAGCTGGTCCCACACCTGGGTATGGGGGAAGGGGGTCAGGACCGTAAATTCCGCCAAGTCCAGGTCGATAGTCAAGAGGAAATCAATCATCCGCCGGATAAAGTCCTCGTCGTGGTGGTCCAGGCCGAACATGATGGTCCCTTCCACGCCGATGCCGTGGTCGTGGTACATTTTGATCCGGTCCTTGATCTTGTCGGAGATGCTGAAAACGGCGTGATAGACGTACCAGCAGCCGCTGTCCCGGGCCAGTTCCAGCAAGCGGGGCTGGGGAGAAATGGGATGGGAAATCCACCGCTTGCCCAGGCCCTTGAGATTGCGGAACAACTGTTCCTCATACTGTCGGTTCTGTTCGATGGAGTTGTCGACGATAAAAACGAGTTTCTGGGCCGCCGCTAGGTCGGCCTCCACCTGGTCCCAGGGTCGGATGCGGTGTTGCCGACCGCCCAGGTAGGGCACGCAGCAGGGGAAGCAGTTGAAGCGGCAGCCCCGGGAAGTCTGGACCAGGTCGACCATTTCCACCCCTTTGTAGGTGTAATGGGCCTTTTTATCGTACAGGTCACGGCGGGGCTGGGGCAGGCCGGTTATATCGGGGAAGCCCTCGCGGCTGTATACCTTCCGAAGGCGCCCGTTTTGAAAGTCCTCGATCATTTTATCGATCAACCCCTCGCCTTCGCCGAGGACCAGGGCGTCCACGTGGGCCGCGGCTTCGTCCGGACAGAGGCTGGGATGGAGCCCGCCCATGACCACGGTCTTGCCTCGTTTGTGGAATTCGGCGGCGATTTCGTAGGCCCGGGGCGCCTGGCAGGTCAGAAGGACCGACATCCCGATCAGGTCGGCGTCGGTTTCGAAATCCACGGGTTGGACGTTTTCGTTGACCACGGTCGTCGCTACTTCGGCGGGGACGCAAGCGGCGGCCTGGATAGGGCCCAGCGAGGGCAGGTTGAACGTTGTCTGGCCCGGAAGTTTGGGCCAGGAAGGGGCGATGATTAGAAACTTCATTTCTTTTTCCTGACTTGACGATTTGACTCCCGCAAAGGGGAACATCTTTTTAAACGGACCCGGTCCACGTTTCCCGCCGGGCTGGTCGGGCCGGCGGGAGGGCTCGCGGGGACGCGATCATTCCAAAATATCCGCCGGGGCTTCCCTGGCCAGGATCAGACCCTGGCAGACAATTTCCCGGTCGCGGGTGATTTCGAAGGTCAGATTGGCCGGCCCGGGGCCGCGCGGGGCCTTGACGCTTATTTTCAACACCTGGCCCGGAAAGGCCACGTTCTTGAATCTTATCCGGCGAAAACCGATGATTTCCACGTTCCGGCCTTCAGCGCCGCCATGGTTGATCAGGGTCCGGCCCACCAGGTCCAGCATGGCCACTCCGGGAAAAATCGGGGCGGCGGGAAAATGGCCGGAAAACCAGGGCGACCCGGGGTCCAGTTCCACGGTTGTTTCCAACTTACCCGCGGAAGTCAGTTCGATGCCGGAAGGGAAGGCCAGGGGTTGGGTCACGGGCGCCTCGTAATGTGGGCCGCCGCATAGTTCACCACATCCTGCACCGTCCTGATTTTCTTTAATTCCTTTTCGTTCAGTTTGACCTTCAACTCCGTTTCCATTTTTATGAACCAGTCCAAGGCGTCGATGCTGTCCATTTCCAGGTCGGTGAACAGGTTGGCCTTGGGTGTGATCTTATTCGGATCGATCTCAAAATCGGTTACCAGATATTGCGTCACCAGTTTGTAGATTTCCGCCGCATCCATGTAAACGCGCCTCCAAAATAAAAAAATGAGCGCCGGCTGTTAGCGAAATTGATAGCCGACCCCAATCATTTGATAAGATTCCCATTGGTCGAAAAATTGACCCATGGCTGAATGACCTTGAAAAATTTCAAAAAAAATCCACTGGCGGTTTGAGGTCTTGTCCGTCGCGCCCAAATACACCCCGGCCTGCCCGGTGGTGTTGACGAAAAAATCGTGGGCGCCCAGGGCCTGGGCGTCTCCGGCGACGAACAAATTCAATTTCCAGAGGCTGAAACGACAAGCCCCCCCGGCTTGAAGGTCCAGTTTGTCCCTGATTTTTTCCGGCCAACCGTGGAAGGTATAGGCCGGTCCGGCGTAAAATCTGAATATATCCCGGGAATACGACCATAAAAACCGGGCCGTTTCCCGGGAGTAATCGATGCGCTTTTGTTCGCCCCGTTCCAGTATTTCATCCCCCAGGTGGGAGCTCTGGTGGTAGACGAACAGTTCCAGGGAGTTATTCTCTCCGGACCAACCCGCGGCCGCTCCGCCGATGAAGTCGGTGTTCCGGAGGTCGAACGATTCGGAGAAAACATCGAACCGGGCCGTGAAAAGCCCGCGGGCGGTCAGGGTGATTTCTCCTCCGTCGGGCAGACCGGCCCACAACAGCCCCAAGTCTCCCCCCAGGCCCAGGTCCTCGTACACATCCCCCTTATTGGTCATGAAGCCCAGCCTGAACCTCGCTTCCCGCGGATCGGCCTCGAGCGGCTGGAAGGCCCGACCCCGGTCCGGGAAAAATTCAAGCCGCCAGTCTTGGGGCGCCGGTTCGGCCGCGGCCGGCCCTGAAACTAGGTTCACGGCGCCGGCGGAAGTCGACGGGACCGCGATTTCACCGCCCGCTTCGGCGCGGCCGTTCACCGCGAGGAAAAGACAGAAGGAGATCAGCAGCCAGCCGATCCGCCAACGCCTGTCTCGAATCAAAATTTCAATTCCGGCCAATGGCGCCTTATCCTGTTTCGGTTCACCCAGGGCGATGGGAAATGAACATAAAAAAATAATTAATAATCCCTCCGTTGTTTCCTGTCAACCTCAAGAGTGAACCACGGAAATCGGTTCCGGCCGCTTTCAGGAATTCGATTGTTTCCGGCGTGTTCGCCATTCGGCCACGTTGCCGCGGTGTCCCCAGGCGATCAGGCCCAAGCAGAGGGCCGTTCCGGCCGCCGCGGTCGGGCTCGTCCCTGTGCGGCGCAGCAGGCCGGCGCTCAAGACGACGATCATGAAAAACGACCCGATAAAGGGCTGTTTGGCTATTTTGTAGGCCGTCACCCAGGCCAGGCAGGCCGCGAGCGCGGCCGCGGGGGCCGGGACCGCGCAGAAACCCAGGAAATTGGCCACGCCCTTGCCGCCCTTGAAGCCGTGGAATAGGGGATATCTGTTGCCCAGCAACAGGGGGAAGGCCAGCAAGGGGAGCCAGGCCGTCGGGACGAGCAGCATTCCCATGGCGGACAGGGCGGCGGCCCGACCCAGGTCCAGCGCCAGCACCAAGGCGGCCCAACCGAGTCCCAGTTGGCGATAAACATTGGTGGCGCCGGGATTTTTGCTGAACCGGTCCCGAGGGTCGCCCTTTCCCAGAAGGTGAAAGACCAGAATTGAAAAATTGATCGAACCCGCCGTGTAGGCCAGGAGGGCCAGCGGGAAAAACAGCGTCATATCGTCGTCCATTTCGGTTTATTTTCATAGGCTTTTGCCCTTGGCCGCGGGCTTGTCCAGTTCGGTTTCGTCAAAAAGGCGGCGGGCTTCGTTTCCCAGGGACCATTCCACGAAGACCCTGACCGCCCAACGGGAAAAAAGATACATGTACCTAATGTTGTCCGGACCGGCCAGCCACATCCCCAAGGTCCAGACCACCCAACTGAGCAGGTACGAAACCGGACCGCCGAGCAGGACCAGGGGTTCCCCAAGGTAGGCCGCCGCGGCCGCGAACCCGGCCACGGCCGGCAGGCCCATTACTTGCCCGATGGTTATTAACAGGACCCCCAGGACCAGGCGGACCGAGGGCCTGGCGCGAAAGGCGGCCAGGTCGGCTCTATCCAGAACGGCCTTGCGGGCGAAGGAGGTCCCGGCCAGGCGCCTGGCCGCCGCGCGGACGGGATTCACCGTGAGTCCCCCGGGTCCAGATAGGGCGGCAGGCCCAGTGATTCATCTAGACCGATCAGATTGAACCCCTTTTCCTTCAAGGCCGGAATCAGCCGATCCAGAAATTGTTCCAGCTCGCCGGCTTGGTCGCGGCGGTCGTGCAACAGAATGATGGCGCCGTCCCTGGCCTCTTGTAGTATTTTTCGCAGGACCGCGTCCGGGTCCCGGAACCGGTCGTAACTCCTGACATCCCAACCCACCAGGGTCAGGCCGTTTTTCCTAAGGGCCTGGTGAAGATGAGGATTGGACAACCCGACCGGAGGGCGAAAAAACGCCGGCGTCCGGCCGCAGGCCCGGAATATTTCTTGCTGGGCCCGGCGGATTTCCAGGTCCAGCCGGCGTCCGCCTAGGAAATTGGTCCACCAGGCGTGGCCATGGGAATGGTTGGCCGCCGTGTGCCCGGCCTTGACCAGGGCCGCGACCAGGTCCGGATGTTCCCGGACCCTTTTCCCCACGCAAAAAAAAAGCGGCCTTGACCCCATGCCGGTTCAGGGCCCGCAAGGCCTCGGGGGTCCCCCGGGGGTCCGGCCCGTCGTCAAAGGTCAGCACGACCGAATTATTTCCTCGTCGTCCCCGACAGAGGGCCGGACCGAAAAACCGGAAGGAAAGATCGTATACGCCCCAGGCCGTGGCCAGGCCAAGAAGGGCCATAATCCCGGCCGCCCCAAGCGTTCTGGTTGGTCCCTGGAAAAGCAAGGCGGTCGCGGCCAGGGCGGCCGCGGCGCCGGCCAGGCTGAGTTGAAATCGACTCCAGGGGGCCTTGTTTTTTACCGAATTCAAAAATTCACCTTTAACGCCAAATAAGGCTAATTTACCAGCATTCCGCCGCGCGGGCAACGGCCTGGGCGCCGGGACCCGGAACTTGGCGCCCCCAGGGCCGGATTAGATGGATATTTCCGCCTTGAAACCGAACTTGACGCTGTTGTCGGTATAGACGATTCGGTCCGGCTCGAACAGATACAGCCGGACGCGAAACCTCGCGGCGAACCCGTCCAGGTCCAGGGGCGCGCCCGGCGGGAAAAATTGCGCGGTGAACGGAAATTTTTTCAGATACGCCGCGACGATCCTCGCCCCGGCGAGGCCCGGCCGGACCTGGCGGACGCGACCGGACATCTGGAGCCCCCTGATCCCCTTCCAGGTCGAGGCCTGGGCGAAAATGGCGGCGGAGGCCTGGCCGCTTTCCAGGGCTTCCTGGACATGCCGTGATTCCGGCCCGGAAAAAAAGGCGAAGGACGACTCGAACAGGGCGTAATAAACCGGCGCGGCCCAGGCCCGGCCCTCCCCGGAAGTGGCCAGGGTCATGGTGGTCTGCCCGGAAATCAGATCAAGCGCGAGCCGTTTCAATTCCTCGGGCCCCGGGGGCCCCGGGTCGACGGTTTCCCTATCCTTCATTCCCGATTCCTTTCCAAGGTTTTTCGTGAAATGCGAAGCCGGCCGTCGCCTCGGTTTTATGAACGCGGCGGCGTGGCCGTCCCTCCGGGGATTGTACGGGACTTGGCAGCGGGGTTCAACCCTATTCGGCGCCCCAGCCCGGTCCGCCGGCTTGGGATCGCCCTTATTATTAACTGACGGCGCCCCCGCCCTGGTTCTCGGGCCTGGTTTGATATACAATGGCGGAATAAAACATTTTTTATCCGGAGGGGAAAGTTGCGCGTCCTATTGATTTCCGCCAATCGAGAAGAAATCAACATGGCGACCCTGCCCTTGGGGTTGGCCCTGGTCGCCGCGGCGGTCAGTCGGGCTGGGTTCGAGGTCCGGATGCTGGACCTTCGGGGCGAGGTTGTGGTCTCCGAGATCGTCACCAGGGCGGTCCTGGATTTCCAGCCCGAGGTGATCGGAGTGTCGGTCCGCAATATCGACGATCAGGAAATGACCCGGCCGAGATTCCTGTTGGACCAGGCCAAGGAAGTGGTCGACGTCTGCCGCTCCCTGTCCGGCGCCCCCGTAATTTTGGGCGGCGCCGGGTTCAGCATCTTCCCGGGACCGGTCCTGGCGTACTTGAAGGCCGACCTGGGGATCGAAGGCGAGGGCGAGTGGGTTTTCCCCGAATTGCTGCTTCGCCTGGAAAAGGGCCGGTCCTTGGCCGGACTGCCCGGGCTCTGGCTGCCCAAAATCGGACGCGCGGGAGAAAGAACCTACAACCGCCGGCTGGACCAAGCTCCTTTCGGGGACCTGGCGACGTGGTTTAAAAAGGAGAAACCCGACCCCAACCTCTGGGCGCCTTTTCAGACCCGGCGCGGCTGTCCCCTGGCTTGTCTTTATTGTTCCACGCCGGGCATCGAAGGCCGCGGGATCAGAAAATGCACCCCCCGCAACGCGGCCCGGAACGCCTTGGCCCTGGCCGAAGCCGGTTTTCAGGGGCTGTTCATCGTCGACAACACCTTTAACCTGCCGGCTTCCTTTGCCAAGGACTTTTGTCGGGAATTGATTTCCCTGGGATTCAAGACGCCCTGGCGGGCCATTTTATACGCCGGCCGGGTCGATTCCGAACTGGTGGAACTGATGGCCCGGTCCGGGTGCCGCGCGGTCAGCCTGGGGTTCGAGTCCGGGTCCGCGGTGATGTTGGAAAAACTCCGGAAACGCTTCACCCTCGACGAGGTGGCGCGGGTTCGGGGATTGCTGGCGGGCGCCGGCCTGGCCTGCACCGGGTTTCTGCTGCTGGGCGCTCCGGGGGAGACCAGGGAAACGGTTTATGAAAGCCTGGAATTCGCCGACCGCCTGGGCTGCGAAATGTTGAACCTGACGGTCGGCCTCCGCATCTATCCGGGCGCCCCCCTGGCCGACCTGGCTCGAAGGCGAGGGCTCATCGGCCCGGATGACGATCTGCTCCATCCCAGATTTTACCTGGAACCGGGCTTGGAAGACTGGCTGCCCCAAACCGCGGCCGAGTGGGCCCGGGAACGCCCGACCTGGCTGCTTTGAGGGCGGAAAGGGCGGGCGTCCATGCCCGCCCGAAGAGGTCCGGGGCGTTTGAAGGCGCCTGGCCCGGTCACCTCCAGATGCCGGAAAAATAATGTGATTTACGTAGGTTGGGTTAGCGAAGCGTAACCCAACATCTTGGCTTGGGCGCCGGCCTGGGCGAACTAAATATCCCCCCTCACCCCAGCCCTCTCCCCCCGTGGGGGGCGAGGGAGGCAACAGTCCGGTCAAGCCCATGCTCTTTCGGGTTTAGGCTGGGTGTCAGCGGCCGGTTGAAAATGTTAGGAAAATGGCCAAATGAAAATGAGTAAGGCTGGTTCCCAAGCTCTAGCTTGGGAACCTCGGCCAGGGAAGCTCCGGCTTCCTCACTCTAGAGATGTAGCGCCCCGCCCTTGCCCATAATCGCCGGCCAGGGGATAGACCTTGCCCGGCGAGCCTTCAGGCCTGGGTTCAACGAGCCGGATGAAATTTCAAACCGACTAATATCGATACCTTCACCGCCGCGTCGATCCTAACCGGCGGCGGCCTTTTTCCTCATGCAAGACTTCCCTGGCGCCGCGCGGGCGGGGCTGCTCCGCCCCCCGCGCGGCGGGCATGGGCTTCGCGGGAGTATTTCCCGTCCCCGAAACGTCCTGTTTCGAGGGCGCTTGGGGCGGGCCGCGTCCTGGCGCTTGTCGCCGAGGGGTTTTCCCATAAAAAAAGGGGCCTGGCGGCCCCTTGTAAACCTTTCGCGGGGATTTTACTCAGCTTACCAGTTCCTGGATGCGTTTGACCAGGGCTTCGGGGTCCACGGGTTTCTGGAAGAAGTCGTCGGCTTCCAGGTCCTTGCCCGAGGCGTGGGAATAGTGGGTGTCCCCGATGTGATCCACCACCGCGGTCAGCATGATGACCGGGATGCCTTGCAAACTCTCGGTCTTGGCCAATTCCTTGGCCACCGCGTACCCGTCCTTGTCGGGCATCATTACGTCCAGGACGATCAGATCGGGGTTCTCGGTCCGGGCCTTTTCCAACCCCTCGATCCCGCCATAGGCGGCCAGGGGGGTCAGGCCCGCGGCTTCCAGAAGCATGCTTACGGCTTCCACCAGATCGGGATCGTCGTCAACAATCAGTATTCTCTTCGACATGAGGCGCCCTCCTCGGGGAATTGTTTGGGACAAAATTGGCACGGCTTGATGCCTGGACTTTACGACATATCGTTTTAATTTGTCAACAACGAGCTGGCCCGCGCCGAATCTTTGTCTCCCGCGGCGGCCCGCCCCGTCCACGATGGTCGCGCCTCGCCCAATTCCCTCGCTATTTCGGCTCGACAGCCGGAAGCGAGGCGACATCCGGCGGCCGCCCCGCTTCCGGCTTATGTAAAGCGGCCCTACAGCCCGGCCGCGGCTAGTATTTCGGGGACCGTCTCTTCCTTGCCGATGGCCATGACGTGGACCCCCGCGCAAATTTTTTCGTCCTTGATCCGGCGGATCATGCGGCCCGCGATCTCGATCCCCTGGGCCAAGGCCTTGCCCTTGGGCGCGGAGGCCATTTCGTCGATCAAGTTGGAAGGCACGTTGACGCCCGGCACGTTTTTGTTCATAAAGCGGGCCATGCCGGCGGAAGTAAGCAGGATTATTCCCGCCAGGATCGGGACCTGGAAATCCCGGGCGTAGTCCATGAATTTTTGGAATCGATCGAGGTCGTAGACCGCCTGGGTCTGGATGAATTCCGCGCCGGCCTCGATCTTTTTTTCGAATTTGATCAATTGCGGTTCCAGGGGGTCGGCCTCGGGCGTGACAATGGCGCTGGCGCAGAAGCGGACCCCGCCTTCCAGTTGGCCTCCGGCCAGGTCGTAGCCCTTTTCCATGGTTCTGATGGTTTTTAAAAGCTGGGCCGAATCAAGGTCGAACACGCCCTTGGCCCCCTTGTGATCCCCCACCACCATGGAATCGCCGGTCAGACAGAGGACGGTTTGGACCCCCCGGGAAAAGGCGAAGAGCAAGTCCGCTTGCAGGGCCAACCGGTTCCGGTCCCGACAGGTCATTTGCAAAATGGGCTCCCCTCCCATCTCCTTGACCAGAAGGGCGGCGCCGAGGGAAGGGAAACGCATGACGGAACTTTGATGATCGGTCAGGTTTATGCCGTCCACCCGATCCTTGAGCATCCCGATGTGATGCTTCAACCGTTCCAGGTCGGTCCCCTTGGGCGGCGCCGCCTCGGCCGTGACGACGAAGCGACCTGAATTCAGCGCTTCCTTGAAACCGGCGGCCATGGTCCCATCTCCTTTCCCGGTCAACTGCCGGCGAGAACGATCTTGCCCGGCTTGGGGTCCACGTTATGGTTGCGCGGCGGCTGGAAGCGACGCATCCGGTCCAGCTTGCCCAAGGCGGCCAGGCGGTGGTAGATCAGGGTCCAGGCGCAGTCCTTGTCCGGGTCGATCTCGCACTTGCCGTTATTGGTCCCGCCGCAAGGCCCGTTGACCAGCCCCTTGTGACAAGACGTCACCGGGCAGATTCCCCCCGTTTCCCCCAAAAGGCATTCCCCGCACTGACGGCAGACTTCCTGGAAGACGCCGGGCCCGGTCTCGCTCCCCATAAAGAGCGTGTCCAGGGCCGGAATGACTTCCTGGTTCAGTCGGCGGCCGAGGGCTTGGACCCCGTACGCGCAGGTCATGACCAGGACCGCCTCGGCCGCGCCCAGGGCTTCCCCGTGATCGGACAGGATATCGTGGCTGAGTTCGTCGCAGGCCACGGGGACCACGGTCCAACCGGCCACCAGCTTGCCTTTTTTCAACAGGCGCTCGCTCATGGCGTTGACCTGGTCCACGCCGCCGGTGTTGGTTAGCGTGACGCAGGTCCCGCAGCCGATGATGAAGACGCGGGTCAGGCCTTCCAACAGCCGGTCCAGTTCCGCCTCGGGCTTGGGTCTGGTTATGGATCTGATCATGACCTCGCTCCCTTTTTTTCGCCGTCGAGAAAGTCCGCGACAGCCGCGGCGCCGGTCAATCGGTTTCCAGGTCGCAACGCAGGCACCGGCGGGCTTCCAGGCGGGCCTGGTCCTCGGTGTAGCCCGATTCCACTTCCCGGAAATCCCGGAGACGTTCCTGAACCCCGGCCTGGGGCAGCTTGACCCGCCCGGTGAGGGGCGTTTCCGCTTCTTCCCGGGACAACCCGGCTTCCTCGATCCCCATCAGGGTTTTCTCATCCGGCATGAGCACCGGGGAGGCGTCTCCGGACAGGTATTTGTCGATAGCCAGGGCGGCCCGACGTCCCGAAGCGATGGCCCGGATGACGTAGGTGGGCCCCGTGGTGAAGTCTCCGCCCGCGAAGATGCCCGGCGCGTTGGTGGCCAGGGTGTTTTCGTCAACTCTCAGGGTCCCCCACAGGGCCCGTTCCAGGCCTTCCTCCTCGGTCAGGAAGCTCAAGTCCGGGGCCTGGCCGATGGCGATGATCAGGGCGTCGCAGCCGAGGGTCGTTCTTTCGTTTTCCTTGAAAACCGGACGGAAACGCCCTTCCAGGTCGAACACCGACAGGCAGCGGGAAAATTCCACGCCCAGCACCCGGCCGTCCTTGACCAGCACCTGTTTCGGGCCCCAGGAATTTTCAATGGTCACGCCTTCCTGCTCGGCCTCGGCGAGGTCCTTGACCCAGGCGGGCATCTCCCCGCGCTTTTCCAGGCAGACCACCCGGACCCGGCCGCCGCCGATCCGCCGGGCCGTGCGGGCCGCGTCCAGGGCCACGTTGCCTCCCCCGATCACCAGGACCCGGTGTCCGATCCGCAAGGCCGGGTTTTCCTTGACTCGGGCCAGGAACTCCAGGCCGTGGAACAGACCGGCCGGCCGGGGGGCTTCCCCGGGAATGCCGGCGGCCTTGGCGGCCTGGGCGCCGGCCGCGATGAACACGGCGGAAAACCCTTCCTTGAGCAGGTCATGGACCGTGCGGCGGCGGTCGATGGGGGAGTTGTATTTGATTTCCACTCCGGCGCCGGCGATGTAGGCCACGTCCTGGGCGATTATTTCCCGGGGCAGCCTGAATTCCGGGATGGTCACGGCCAACATGCCGCCGGCCTTGTCCTTGCCCTCGAACACCGTGACCGGATAGCCCATCTTTCTTAGAAAATAGGCGCAGGTCAGCCCCGCCGGGCCGGCGCCCACCACCGCGACCGATTGGGACTTGGTCAGGGGAAAGGGGCGGTCCCGGACCGGAGATTGGATAAAGGCCCGGTCCGAGGCGAACCGCTTCAAGGCCCTGATGGCCACGGGTTCATCTAGTTCGCCCCGTCGGCATTTCATTTCGCAGGGGTGGACGCAGATGCGGCCGCAGACCGCCGGGAAGGGGTTTCTTTCCCGGATGATGTCCACGGCCTTGGCGTAATCCCCGGCCGCGACGGCCGCCACGTAATTGGGCACGTCGATCCCGGCCGGGCAGGCGTGCTGGCAGGCGGAAATGACCATGCTGTCGCAGGCCGCGGCCGGGCAGCGGCGTTCCTTGACATGGGCCTCGTATTCGTCCCGGAAATAGCGGATGGTGGACAGCACCGGGTTGGCGCAGCTTTGCCCCAGGCCGCACAGGGACGATTCCTTGACGGTGGTCCCGATCTCCACCAGGTTCTCGATGTCCCCGGGTCGGCCCTGGCCCCTGGTGATCCTGGTCAGGATCGAGAGAAGCTGCTTGGTCCCCAGGCGGCAGGGGAAGCATTCCCCGCAGGACTCACTCTGGGTGAAACCCAGGAAAAACCGGGACAGGTCCACCATGCAGGTGTTTTCGTCCAGGATGATCATGCCTCCGGAACCCATCATGGCCCCCACGCTTTTGAGGGATTCGTAGTCAAGGGGCAGGTCCTGGAACCGGGCCGGGATGGCGCCGCCGGAAGGCCCGCCCATTTGCGCGGCCTTGAACCGGCGGTCCTTGGGGACCCCGCCGCCGATGTCTTCCACGATTTCGCGCAGGGTGACCCCCATGGGGACTTCCACCAGGCCGGTGTTGTTGATCCGGCCGGACAGGGAAAAAATCTTGGTCCCCTTGCTTTTTTCCGCGCCGACCGCGGCAAACCATTCCCAACCCTTGTCGATGATGGTCCGGATATTGGCCCAGGTTTCCACGTTGTTGATATTGGTGGGGAACCCCCACAGCCCGGCCTGGACCGGGAAGGGCGGGCGGAGCCGGGGCATGCCCCGCTTGCCCTCGATGGACTGCATCAAGGCGGTTTCTTCCCCGCAGACAAAGGCGCCGGCGCCGATCTTGATCTTAATGTCGAAGGAGAAACCGGAAGAGAAAATATCGTTCCCCAAAAGTCCCAGTTCGCGGCATTGCCCGAGGGCGATTTCCAGGCGGCGGATCGCCGTGGGGTATTCGGCCCGCACGTAGATGAACCCCTCGCTCGCGCCCATGGCGTACCCGCCGATGATCATGCCTTCCAGGACCAGATGCGGGTTTCCTTCCAGCACGGTCCGATCCATGAAGGCTCCCGGGTCGCCCTCGTCGGCGTTGCAGACCAGGTATTTGGTCCGGCCCGGCGCCTGCCGGCAGAGTCGCCACTTGGTCCCGGTGGGGAAGCCGGCCCCGCCCCGGCCCCGCAGGCCCGACTTTTCCACGGCTTCGATCACGTCCTCGGGCTTAAGGGACGACAGGACCCGGGCCAGGGCGGCGTATCCGCCCCGGGCCAGGTAATCTTCCACCCGGGTGGGGTCGATGAGCCCCAAATCGGCCATGACCAACCGCATCTGCTTGGCGTAAAAGGGGTTTTCCCGGCCGTACACATACCGTCGGCCGGTCTTGGGGTCCTGGTACAGGAGCCGGCCCAGGATGTTGAACTTCAGGACGGTCTGGTCCACGATCTCGGCGACGTCCTCCTCGGCCACCTGTTGGTAAAAGAGATCGTACGGGTTGATCACCACCACGGGCCCGCGCTGACAGAACCCCGGACACCCCACGGCCTTGACTTCCACTCCGGCCGCGCCCCGGATTTCCGTTTCCCGCAAAAAAGCATCGAGAATCCTTTCCGCCCCCAGGGCTCGGCACCCGGTGTCCACGCAAACGTTGACCACCATCCGGCCGGGGTCCAGTCCCAGCACCAGGGACTGCCGGGCGCGTTCCAGGTCTTGAAGGTCGCCGAGCCTTTCCATGTCAGTCGCCTTCCTGTTTCACGCGGCAGGATTCGAGGACCAGGTCTATCTTCTTGGGGTTCATCCGGCCGTAAACCCGGCCCTCGACCACCATGACCGGGGACAGGGCGCAAGCGCCCAGGCAGGCCACGGTTTCCAGGGTGAATTCATAGTCCGGCGAGGTTTCGCCGTCCTTCAACCCCAGGTTTTTCTGGACGACCCGCAAGACTCCCCGGCCTCCCCGCACGTGGCAGGCCGTGCCCCGGCAGACCGTGACGGTGCGCCGGCCCCGGGGTTCGGTATGGAACATGGAGTAGAAAGTGACCACGCCCTGGACCCGGGACGCCGGGATTCCCAGGGCCGCGCCGATGGGAACCAAGGTTTCGGGCGGTATGTACCCGAACTCTTCCTGGACCAGCCGCAAGACCGGGATCAAGTCCGCTTCGGTTTTACCGTGGGCCAGGAGAGGTCCCAGCTTGGTCAGGTCGATCACCGGGGGTTCCATGTCAACCTGGCCTCCTTTCGAGCCGCACCGGGCAGTGCTTTAGATTTTGTCTGGGGGAAACCCGGGGATCGAAAAAGGGAAACAGGACGTTGGGCCGGGCCCCGGGGAAGCAGGCCGGCAAAAACGCCACGCCGTCGGGCAGTTCCGGGGCCAACCGGGCCGGGACCGTCAGTTCCCCGCAAGCGGAAATCACCCGGACTTCGTCTCCCGAGGACAGCCCCAGGCGCTCCCAGTCCCCCGGCGCGACATCCAGGCCGACCCGGCCCCGGGCCAGGCCGAGCCGCCGGGAAAACCCCGAAACCGACCCATCCCCCAGGTGTTGCAGGATATGGCCCTGGAACAGGATGAAGGGATAAGTCTCGGAAGTCGTCGGCGGGTTTTCCGCCGGCCCGGGCGCCGGAAGAAAGACGGCCTTGCCGTTGGCGTGCCCGATGCCGTGCGGCAGGGTGTCGACGACTTTTTCCGCTCCGGGCACGGGCCAGAAAGTCTCTTCCCCGGCGTCCAGGACTTCGCTCAAGCAGGAATACAACGGCGTCGCGGTCTCTATTTCCTTCCAGACATCCTCCACCGACTCGTAGCCCCAGTCGTGGCCCCGTAGCTCGGCCAGCTTTTTAAACACTTCCCAGTCCCGGGGGAAGTCGCCCGGGGTTGGAACCGCCCGGGTAAGTTTTTGCACCCGGCGTTCCAGGTTGACCGCGGTCCCTTCCTTTTCGGCCCAGGCCGCGGCGGGCAGCGTCAGATGGGCCAGTCGGGTGGTTTCAGTGGGAAAAAGGCCCTGGACCACCAAGAAATCGAGGGACCCCAGGGCCGCGGCGGTTTCGCCGGCGCCGGGAAAAACCGCCGCCGGGTTTTCACCCAGCACGAACAGTCCCTTCAAGCGGCCTTCCCGAGCCGCCGTTAGCATGTTCCAGGCGTCGAGCCCCGGTTGGCCCTCGACCGGCCGCTGGCCGGGCAGAAGGTCCGGGGCCAGGCCCATGTCCAGGGCGCCCTGGGCGCCCGCTTCCTTGAACAAGGGCAGGAACCCGGACCTGTCCTTGCCCAGGTTTCCGGTTAGAAGGGTCAAGCCCAGCAGCAGCCTGGTCAGGTCGGCGCTTCCGGCCTGCCGCGCCAGGCCTTCCCCGAAAATAACGAAGGCCGGGCCCGACCGGGACAGGACCCGGGCCGCTTCCCGTAGAAGCCCCTCCTCCACTCCGGCTTCCCGGGCGCAGGCGGCGATAGACATCCCGGTCAGGCCGGCCCGCCAGGCCTCGAAGTTCCTGGTTTTGCCGGCGATAAACTGCCGATCGGCCAGGTCTTCTTCCAGAATGACTTTGATCAGGCCGGAAAGGACGAAATAGTCGCGACCGGGCCTGACTCGCAGCCAGATGTCGGCCTGGGACGCCGGCTTGGTCCGGACCGGGTCCACCACGATCAGCCGGGAGCCGTTTTTTTGTCCGCGCTTGAGGTGGTAGCCCAGGACCGGCGCGGTGCGGGTCGGGTCCGCGCCGATGAGCAGAATGGCCCCGCTTCCTTCCACGTCCCTGAAGGACCCGGACCCGGCGGCGAAGCCCGAGGTTTCGAGCAGGACCCGCAGCGCCGGCCCCCAGACGGCTCGGGCGCCATGATCGATGTTGTTGGTTCGAAAGACGTCCCGGGCCAGGCGTTGAAAGAGATAGGCCTCCTCGACCAAGGCCCGGCCCCCGCCCCAAAACCCCAGGGCGTCGGGGCCGTGGGCGGCCAGGATGCCGCCCAGCCGCTCGGCCATGAAGGCCAGGGCCTCGTCCCAACTTACGGCCCGGAACCCATGGTCGGTCCGAATCAAGGGCGCGCGAAGCCGGTCCGGGCTGGATAGGTAGTCATGGCCGAAATGCCCCTTGACGCAGAGGGCGACCCCGTTGGCGGAACCGGTTTTTTCCCCGGGTGATACGGACCGGACCTGGACGTGGTCATGTTCCAGCTTGATGGAACAGCCGCAGGCGCAAAAGGAACAGACGCTTTCGGTTCGCCGGCCGCCGTGGTCCAGGCGGGTCTTGTTTTTTTCGAAGATGGCCCCGGTGGGGCAGACCGACAGGCAGGACCCGCAGAAAGTGCAGGCGGCGTCCGCGAGGGGGCTGTGGAAGACGGCGGCGGGGTGGGCGTCGAACCCCCGGAAATTATAGTCGATCACCCCTTCGCAGACCACTTCCTGGTCCACACGGATGCACTTGGCGCACATGATGCACTTGGACAGGTCCCGGGCCAGGAAGGGGTTGAGGTCCATGACCAGGGGGCGGTAGGGCATCCGGTCCAGTCCGTGGGCGCCCACTCCAAGCCGGGCGGCCAGGCCGCGCAGTTCGCACAGGTTTCCCTTTTCGCAGACGAGGCAGGATTCGGGATGCGACGCCAGAAGAAGCCGGATTATATTGCGGCGATTGCGGACCACCCGGGGCGAATCCGTGACGATGACCATGCCCGGGGCGACCTTGGCGGCGCAGGCCGGAATCAGCACCCCGCGGGCGTGGTCTTCCACCTGGCAAATCCGGCAGGCGCCCAGGGGCCGGAGGAGGTCGTGATGGCAAAGAGTGGGAATATACAGACCGATTCGACGCGCGGCCTCGAGGATGGTTGATCCGGAAGGAACGCTGACCGATTCTCCATTCAGGGTCAGGGAGATGGTTTCCACGATATCGGCTCCCAAGTTGAAAATTCCCGGTCGGCTTGGCCGAGAATCCCTTCGCCCCGGGGGGCGTGGTTTAGGAGAACATGGAAATGTGTTCGAGACCCTGTTGCGTTATGAGTGAGCCGTCTGTTCGGCGTCGCCGCGGGAGCGGCGAAGGCCGAGCCTATTTTCTCTTTATCGCATATATATTATATTATAATGTGATGCCGGCGTCAAGGCCTCTCCCTTTTTGAACCGTTTTGATATAAAATAGACCTAGCGGGGTCGAAGGTCATTTTATTGTTCGGATTTTTCACGGCTCCAAACGGTTGAAGGAGGATCGCATGTCCAGGGCGGCCAGGGAAGAGACCCTTTTTTTCGATAAAAAACGGGAAACCATGTCCTCGGAAACGCGCCGGCGCGAACTCGAGGCCGGGCTGTTGAAAATCATCGCCCACGCCCACGGCCATTCCCGGGCCTACCGGGATATCTGGGACCGGGCCGGGGTGGAGCCCCGCGAAATTCTGGGGCTGGACGACCTGCCCAAGCTGCCCGGGGTGCATCTCGCCGACCTGGTGGAACGGAAAAAAAGCGACCCGCCCCTGGGCGGGTTCGAAACCATTCCGGTTTCGGATTTCCATCGAATCTACGCCAACCCCGGCCCCATCTGGCAGCCGGGGGAAAAGGAATACCGGGACCAGTCCTGGGCCGAGGGCCTGGTCGGGGCCGGCTTCCGGCCGGGCGACCGGATTCTCAACACCTTCAACTATCATCTCTGGCCCTTCGCCATGATGCTCGACGATTCGGCCCGGATGATCGGCGCCACGGTGATTCCCACGGGCGTGGGCAACACCCTGATCCAGATCAAGGCCTTGCAGGGGCTGCGGGTCAACGGGTTTTTCGGCACGCCGAGTTTTCTCAACACCCTTATCCAGAGGGCCGAGTCCCTGGGGCTGGACGCGCGGCGGGACTTTTTTCTGGAAAGGGCCCTGACCGGCGCGGAAATGCTGCCGGAGAAGCTGCGGGCGCGGTTGGAGGACAAAATCGACGTCACGATCCGGCAGACCTATGGAGTGGTTTTTCTGGGCTGCCTCGGCTATGAATGCCTCCACCTGTCCGGGCTGCACGTTCCGTCCGGGGTGATAGTGGAAGTGGTCGACCCGCAAACCGGCATCCCGGTCCCGCCGGGCGCCGTGGGGGAAATCGCGGCCACCAGTTTCAATTATTCGTATCCCATGATCCGCTTCGCCACGGGGGACCTGTCCTATTTTATTCCCGAGTCCTGCCCCTGCGGCCGGACCGGCCCCCTGCTGGGACGGGTCCTGGGGCGCCTGGACCAGGCGACCAAGGTCCGGGGGACCTTCGTCCACCCCTGGCAGACGGACGAGGTCATGTCCAAGTTCAAGGAAGTGTTCAAATACCAGGCGGTGGTCACCCGGGACAAGGACAAGGACGTCATGACCTTTATGGTGGAACTAAAGGAGGACGTCCCCCGGCCGGAACGACTGGCCGGCCTGATGGAAAGGGAAATCAAGGAATTGTTGACCGTGAAGGGCGCGGTGCAAATCATTCCCCGGGGAACCATCCCCGATTTTCAGAAAAAAATAGTCGACCGGCGGCCCTGGGAAGCGGCGCCGGAATAACCCTGCTTCCGCCCGGAGGCCGGCGGCGGGGCGACGACCAGGCCGGGCCCGCGGGACGCGACCGGGGGAAAAGCCCCCGGGGCCAAGAATACAGTGGCCTCCGGGGCGCAATAATGTTATTTCAGGCCCAGGGGAAACAAATAGCCCGACGCGGGCGGACGGCCACGAGGAGCTGATGGAAAAGATCAAGATCGGCGGAGTGATGCAGAGCGACGGGCGGTCCCTGGTGCGGATCATGTCCGTGCCCAACCAAGCCGGGGCCGCCGGGACCATTCTGGGGGCCATGGGGGGCGCCGGCATCAACATCGAACTCTTGGTGGAAAGCTTCGACCTGGACGAATCGGCCAACTTTTCCCTGGTTATCGACCAGAAGGACCTGGACCCGGCCCTGTCCCTGCTCGAGGAAGTCAAGCCCTGCATCGAAGCCAAGGGCGTGGCCTACAATCCGGACGTGGCGGTCATCAGCGTCTTCGGGCCCCACCTGAGGGAAAAACCCAAGGTCCCCGGGCTCATGTTTTCGGCCCTGGGCGCGGCCGGGATCAATTCCCTGGCCATCGCCACATCCATTTCCAGCGTTTCCTGCGTGGTGGACGGCTTCAACCTGGACCTGGCCGTGGACAGCCTGCTGGAGGTGTTCGACGCGCCCTTCCAGGTCAAGAAACGTCCCAAGACTTACTGACCCGCCCGTGTATATATCCCCGCGGACTCAAGTCAGGGCCAGGGCCAGGGCCAGGCCCAGGGTTTCGCCCAGTTCGATCACCGCGCCCAGGATATCCCCGGTGACTCCGCCCAGTTGTTTTTTCCAGACCCGCAGCGCCAGGAACGCGGCCAGGCCGACGATCACGACCGCGGCCAACCCCGCGGCCCCCATGACGAGCACGGACAGCACCAGGGCCGTGGCCCCGGCCAGGTAGAGTTCCCGCCGACCGGTCAGGTCGATGAACGGCCGGCCCAGGCCGCCCTGGGGACGGGCGTAGTTGGACAGGCAGGCGGTCAGGGACGCGGCCAGGCGGCCCCAAACCGGGAAAAGAAGCAGGGCCGGCCAGTGGTTCCGTTGGCCTAGCCCGGCCAGGAGCATCGTTTTTAAGCCGACGACAAAGATCAGGGCGAGCACGCCGAAGGCGCCGATGCGGCTATCCTTCATTATTTCCAGCTTGCGGGCCTGGTCCCGGTGGGACAAGAGCCCGTCCGCGGAGTCCGACAGTCCGTCCAGGTGAAAACCCTGGGTGAGCGCGGCCAGGGCGAAAGCCAGGAGCAGCCCCAGTACTTCCGAGGGGAAAACGTCGCGCAGGGCGTAATGGATCGGGACGAGGCAGCCGCCGAGGACCAAGCCGACCAGGGGGTAATACCCCACGCTGACCGCCATGTCCTCGGGGGTTTCGGCCAGGTCGTTCCGCAAGCGGAAAATGGTCATGAACTGCAGGGCAATTAAAAAATTACGCATGTTCGCCTGAAATATCAAGATGTTGGGTTTCGCCTGCCGCGAAGCCCAACCGACATGGCCGCGGGTCATGTCGGTCACGACAACCACTGAAAATGTCCGAGGGGCGTTTTCGTGCAAACCCCTCGTCCCAGGCCGATAATAATGGCGCTAGCCGCGCGGGCCGGGTCGGCTATTTCAGCCGTTGGGCCAAACCCGCGACCACGAAGACCACCTCGGCGGCGGAGCGGGCCAGGACCTGGTGCCCCAGGCCGGCGGCGTCCCGAAAGGCCCGGGCCAGCGTGTTGTCCGGGACAATGCCCTGCCCGACCTCGTTGCTGACGATAACCACCGGGACCGGGGCCGCGGCCGCCGCGCGGGCCAGTTCCCCGACCCGTTCCACGGCTTGGCCGGGGTCGAGGTTTTGCCCGGCCATGAGATTGCTCAACCACAAGGTCAGGCAGTCCACCAGGACCACGGCGACGTCGCCGGGTTTCAGCTCCCGGATAACCCGGGGCGGGTCCAGGGGTTCCTCCACGGTCCGCCACGAAGGCCCCCGCTCGGCCTGGTGCCGGGCGATGCGCGCGGTCATTTCCTCGTCCCGGGCCTCGGCCGTGGCCAGGTACAGGCGCGGTCCGGGGTATTCCTCGCACCGGGCCTGGGCCCAGGAGCTTTTACCGCTTTTAGCCCCGCCCAAGACCAAGGTCATCCGGCCCATGTCAGACTATCCGCCAACCGTTGGCGGTCGACTCGATATCAAAGCCCATGGCGCGGACCGCCTCGATATCGCCTTCCAGGCCGCGGGCCAGTAGTTTTTCCGCCAGGGCCCGGCGTTTTTCCGGGGTCTTGTTCTGCCCCAGGTCGGCCTTGCCGGTCATGGTCTCGGGAGTGATCTCCACCACTACGCAGGCCTTGTAATCGGGCAGTTCCGGGGAAGTCAGGGGATGGCCCGGGCCTTCGTGCTTGGCGATGAGGGCGTTGAGGGCCGCAGTCTTGGCTTCGCCGTCAGGAAGAATCCGGGCCCGACCCCGGATGACCACCGAGCGGTAGAACTGGTGCATGTCGCAGGGGCTGTTCCCGCCGCCGAAGGCGAGCTCGATATAGGCCAGGGGGTGATCCACCTCGAAGCCCACCTTGGGGTCGCGGGCGATATTATCCAACTTTTCGCCCTTCAAGGCCGCGTGAAAGTACGCCCGGCCGTTTAAAAAAACGAAGTTGACCGGGGTGATGTACGGGAAGCCGTCCGCGTCGATGGTGGCCAGGCGGCCGATGGTGGTGGAATCGAGGACGCGGGTGATTTCCCGGGGGTCGTTTATCTGGTTATGCGCGCGTCGCATTTTTTTTACTCCTGGTTTGTTTTCGCCGAGGCGCTTTGTGTTTCTCCACTTTTTTTTCGGAATTGTCAATCCGGCGGGGGCTAAAAAAAACGGCCGGAACGGCTGGGGGCCGTTCCGGCCGGCAAGGCGGCGAGCCGGCGACCTATACTTGGGGCCGGGGCAGCAGGCCGGCGCTTTTGACCAGTTCGGGCACATGCTCCTCCCATTCGATGAGCATGAGGTGCACGCCGGCCACGCCGGGGATTTCCTTCATTTCCTGGATCATCTCCACGGCGATGCGCATTCCTTCCTGGCCCTGTTCCTTCTTGGGGGCGCTCTTGACGCGCTCGATCAGGTCGTCCGGCACGTCCATGCCCGGGACGAAGTTTTTCATGTATCGGGCCATACCGAGGGACTTGATGGGCGTTATACCGGCCAGGACGGAGACTTTTTCGGTGAGTCCCAGGTCCACGGCCCGTTTCATGTATTCCCGGAACTTGGGCATGTTGTAGATGCACTGGGTTTGAACAAAATCCACTCCGGCCGCGATCTTCTTGGCCAGGCGATAGACCCGGAACTCGAAGGGGTCGGCGAAGGGATTGACGGCCGCGCCGATGAAGAGGCGGGGTTCGGCGCCCTCGGGCATTTCCTGTCCCGAAAGCAGCTTGCGTTCGTCCCGCATCATTTTGACGGTCTGGAGCAACTGCATGGAATCGAGGTCGAAGACGTTTTTCGATTCCGGATGGTCGCCGAACTTCTGGTGGTCTCCCGACAGGCAGAGCAGGTTCCGGATGCCCAGGGCGTAGGCCCCCAGGATGTCGGACTGCATGGCGATGCGGTTCCGGTCCCGGCAGACCATCTGCATGTTGGCCTCGCAGCCTTCCTGTTGCAGAATGAGGCTGCCGGCCAGGCTGGACATGCGCACCACGGAGGTCTGGTTGTCGGTC
Organism: Pseudomonadota bacterium; assembly: GCA_043806915.1. Classification (GTDB taxonomy): domain Bacteria; phylum Desulfobacterota; class Desulfarculia; order Adiutricales; family JAGVGV01; genus JAZDGM01. The sequence continues at coordinate 24,958 of JAZDGM010000184.1, forward strand.
ATGTTGACCGAGTCGACGTTGCCTTTGAGAAAGGCGGCCTTTTCCCGGATCACCTTGACGTCGGCGCTCCGGGGCGGCCCGCATTCGCCGGTCACGGCGAAATGGCCGGCGGCCAGTACTTTTTCCAGGTTGCTGCCGGATTTCATAGTTTGAGGTCCTCCCTGACGATCTTGCGCGGTCCGCCGTCCCGGCTGGTGCTCCAGTTCTTCATCGGCCGCACGGCCATCAGCTTGTCCAGGGCGCCCAGCTCCATTTGCTTTTCAACGATCAAATGCCAGACGCAGTCCACGTCCTTGTGTATCTCGCACTTTCCTCCGGAGGACCCGCCGCAGGGGCCGTTGAACAGGCTTTTCGAACAGCGGGCGATGGGGCACATGCCGCCGAACAGGTGGATTTTGCAGTCCCCGCAGGCTTGGCAGAATTCCGCCCACACGCCGTGTTCCAGGGCGCCGCCCATGAAATTGGTGTTGAGGGCCGGAAAGACCTTGGCCAGGGGGAATTTCTTGGCGATAAACTGGGGGCCGATGCTGCACGCCATGGACAGGACGGCGTCGTAGCGCTCGACCTGGCCCGCCAGTTGATCGATATATTCCGGGTCGCACTGACGTTCCAGGGTTTGCTCGTCCACCACGATCGGGTCCTTGTCCTTTTCGCGGGCCAAGCGGATTATGGAGGAAAGAATGCCCACTTCCTTCCGGCCGCCCGCGTTGCAGACGGTGACGCACCCCTTGCAGCCGACGACGAGTATTTTCTTGAAATCCTTGACCATGGCCAGGAGTTCATCGATTGGTTTTCTCTCCGCTACTATCATAGCACTCCTTTCCCGGTGAGTCCTAGGCCGCCTTGGCGGTTTCCTTCCTGAAGGGGCTGGGTCCGAGTTCCTTGATGATGTTGGTGAACTCGTGAACGATCTCCACGAATCGGGGGCCCTGGCCCGCCGAAAGGTTGTACATCGCCACCCGTTCCTTCTCCACGCCCAGGGTTTCCAGGACGTTCTTGACGAAATTCACGCGCTTGCGCGCCTTGAGATTTCCGGTTAAATAATGGCAATCACCTTCCATGCACCCGGCCACATACACGCCGTCCGCGCCGCTTTCCAGGGCCTTGAGGAGGTGGATAATATCAACCCGTCCCGTGCAGGGCACGCGAACGATCTCAACGCTGGTCGGATACTGAAGCCTCATCGAACCTGCCAGGTCCGCAGCCGAATAGGCTCAATACTGGCAGCAATAAGCAATTATTTTCGGTTCAAATTCGCTCATGACCGTTTAGCCTCCCGTATTCAGCCGACCAGGGCCTGGGCCTTGGCCAGAATCTGTTCGTCGGTGAAGAACTGCAAGGTGATGGCCTTGCCCGGGCACTCGGACACGCAGGCCCCGCAGCCCTGACAGATGGCCGGTTCGATTACCGCGTGCCCTTCGTCTCCGATGTAGGGCACGCCGAAGGGGCAGGTTCTCACGCAGGTCAGGCAGACCGCGCATTTTTCAGGAGAGACCACGGCCACGATCCCGCCGACCATGATCTTGTCCTTGGCCAAAATCGTGGACGCCCTGGCCGCCGCGGCCCGGGCCTGGGCGATGGATTCCTCGATGGGCTTGGGATAATGGGCCAGGCCGGCCAGGAACATGCCCTCGGTCGAGAAGTCCACGGGGCGGAGTTTCATGTGCGCTTCCAGGAAGAAGCCCTCGGCGTTCTGCTGGACCTTGAAGGCCTCGCAGACATCCTTGCCCTCGTTGGGCTCGATGCCCACGGCCAGGTTGAGATAATCGGCCTCGATCTGGACCGGCAGGCCGATGACGTGGTCCCGGACCGTGACCAGGACCTTGTCCGGGCCGGCGGCCTCGACCCGGGGTTTGTCTTCCAGGTCGTAACGGATAAAGATGACGCCCTTCTGCCGGGCTTCCTTGTAAATGGTTTCCCGGAAGCCGTAGGTGCGAATGTCGCGATACAGGATGAAAACCTGGGCCTCGGGATTGAGTTCCTTGATCGTAATGGCGCTTTCCACCGAATGGGTGCAGCAAATCTTGGAACAGTAGGGCCGTTGCGGCTCCCGCGAGCCCACGCACTGGATGAAGACCACGGCCTTGGCGTTTTTGATTTTTTCCGGGCTGTCGGCCAGGATTTGGTCCATTTCCAGGGACGTCGCCACCCGCTCGTGTTGGCCGTGCAGGTACTCGTTGGGTTGGATCGGATGTCCGCCGATGGCCACGATGGCCGCGCCGTGGGGCACGGTCAAGTCGCCTTGCGGCGTGGCGATCACGCTTTCGAAGTTGCCCAAAAACCCGCTGCCGTGCTTGATATGGGAATTGAGGTGGACCTTGACCAGGTCTTCCTTCATCACCTTTTCGACCAGCCCGGCCACGAAGGCCTTGATATCCTCGCCCTTCCAGGTCCGGTTGAGCTTGAGGGCGTTGCCGCCCAGGACCCCGGTTTTTTCCACGAGATGAACCGGGTACCCCTGCTCGGCCAGGGCCAGGGCCGAGGTCATGCCGGCGACCCCGCCGCCGACCACGACGGCTTCCTTGGTCAGGCCCATGGGCGTCTGGTGCATGGGGGAAAGCAGGGCGGCCTTGGCCACGGCGCCGCGGATGAGGTCCTTGGCTTTTCGGGTGGCTTTTTCCGGTTCCCGCTGGTGGACCCAGGAATTATGGTCCCGGATATTGGCCATTTCAAACAGATACTTGTTCAATCCGGCCTGGGCCAGGGTCTCGCGGAACATGGGTTCGTGGGTCCGGGGGGAGCAGGACGCCACCACCACCCGGTTGAGTTGGTGTTCCAGGATCGCGTCCTTGATCTTGCCCTGGGTGTCCTGGGAACAGGTGAAGAGGTTGTGGTCGGACAGTTCCACAAAGGGAAGGTTCTTGGCGTATTCGGCCACGGCCGGCACATCCACGATGCCGCCGATGTTGATGCCGCAGTGGCAGACGAACACTCCGATCCGGGGGACTTCGCCGGAAATCTCCCTTTCCGGAGGATATTCCAGCACCTTGGTTCGGGTGAACCGGGTCTCGGACAGGCCCTGGGCCGCGCCGCCGGCCGCGGCGGAAGCTTCCATGACCGAAATGGGGATGTCCTTGGGCTCGTTGATGGCCCCGCAGGCGAACACGCCCGGCCGGGAAGTGGCGACCGGGTCGAAGGACGACGCGGCGATGAAACCCTGATCGGTCAGGGCCACGCCCAGGCTCTTGGCCACCTCGGCGAAGCCGGCCGTGGGTTCCAACCCCACGGACAGGACCACCAGGTCGAAGACTTCCCGCTGGAGCCGGCCGTCCTCGTCCGCGTATTCAATGACCATGTCCCCTTCCGGTCCGGGGTTGATGGTGTGAATCCGGGACCGGACGAAGCGCACGCCCAGTTCCTTGGCGCGGTTGTAATATTTTTCGAAATCCTTGCCGTAGGTCCGCATGTCCATGTAGAAGATGGTCGGGTCGAGGTCCCCGCCGGCGTGCTCCTTGGCGATCACCGCTTCCTTGATGGCGTACATGCAGCAGACGGCCGAGCAGTAGGGCCGGTCGCATTTGTTCACGTCGCGGGAGCCCACGCATTGCAGCCAGGCGATCCTCTTGGGCTCCTTGTGGTCCGAGGGACGGACCAGGTGTCCCCGGTAGGGTCCGGAAGCGGACAGTATCCGCTCGAATTCCATGGCCGAGACCACGTTGGGGTGCTCGGAATATTTATAGGTTTCGAAGATGGTGGGGTCGAAGGGATCGAAGCCCGCGGCCAGGACCACGGACCCGACTTCCAGTTCCACCACTTCGTCCTTCATGTTATGGGTGGCCAGGGTGAGGGCTCCGGGCAGGCAAGCCTTGACGCACTGGTAGCAGCGGCAGCAGATGCCGCAGGACAGGCACCGGGAAGCTTCCGCCGCGGCCTTTTCCTCGTCGAACCCGAGTTCTATCTCGGCGAAGCTTTTCACCCGTTCTTCCACGGAGAGCTTGGGCATGGCCTGGCGGGCCTTTTTCTGGATGTCGTTGGTGATGGGCCGGTATTCCTCGTCGCCGCACAGCTTCAACGGCTCTCGATTCGCGGCCAGGTCCTCGCCCTTGAAATACCGCTCGATGGATATGGCCGCTTCCTTGCCCGCCGCCACCGCGTCGATGGCGATCCTGGGGCCGTGCTGGATGTCGCCGCCGGAAAACACGCCCGGCCGCTTGGTGGCCAGGGTGACGGGATCGGCCTCGATGCCTCCGCCCCGGCCGAGGGTGATCCCCGCCGCGCCCTTGAGCCCCTCGGTGGACGGGGCCTGGCCGATGGCCACGACGATGGCGTCGGCCGCGATGACTTCCAGGCAGGACTCGTCGTACGCCGGGGAAAACCGTCCGGATTCGTCAAAGACGCAGGTGACGGATTTCAGTTCCAGTCCCTTGACTTTTCCGTCCTCGACCAGAAAACGGCGCGGCCCCCAACGGTGCATCAGGGCCACGCCTTCTTCCAGGGCCTCGTCTTTTTCCCATTCCCAGGCCGGGAGTTCTTCCTCGTTTTCCAAGGAGATCATGGTCACTTGTCCGGCGCCCAGGCGCACGGCGGTCCGGGCCGCGTCGACGGCCACGTTCCCGCCGCCGATGACCACGACCTTGTTCCCCAGCTCGATAGGATGGCCCAGGGCCGCGTCCCGGAGGAAGGTGGTGACCGGAATAATGCCGGCGGCGTCCTCGCCTTCCACTCCCAGGCGGCGGCTGTTATGGCAGCCCATGGCCAGGAAGACCGCCTGGTAGCCCTGCTCGAACAGGCCGTCCACGGTCACGTCCCGGCCCAGGGCGGTGTTGTATTTGATTTCCACCCCTAGTCCGGCGATGAATTCCACTTCCTTGTTCAGGGTTTCCGGAGGCAGCCGGTAATCCGGAATGCCGACCCGCAGCATGCCGCCCGGGACGGGCAGGGCCTCGAAGATGGTCGATTTATACCCCTTGCGGGCCAAATGGTAGGCCAGGGAAAGTCCGGCCGGCCCGGCCCCGATGATGGCGGTTTTCTCGGGCTTTTCGTCCTCGACCTTGACTTCCGCCTGCCTGATGTCGAAGCGGTCGGCCACGAGCCGCTTGATGTCCTTGATGGCCAGGGGCTGATCCACCTGGCCGCGGCGGCACTCGCTCTCGCAGGGGTGCGCGCAGACGCGTCCCAGGACTCCGGGAAGAGGCAGAACATCCAGGATCAATTCCATGGCTTCCTTGTACTGCCCCCTGGCCGCCAGGGACACGTAGCCATGGGCGTTGACGTGGGCGGGGCAGGTGACGGTGCAGGGCGACTGATCCATCTTGCTGACGGCGTAGGCGTTGGGATAGGCTTGGGCGTAAGGCTTGTAGGTCGCCTTGCGGAAATCTATGCCCATGTTGAATTCATTGGGCGTTTCAATGGGACAGGCCTTGGCGCACTCGGCGCAGCCGGTGCACTTGGTCAGGTCGACATACCTGGCTTTTTTCAAAATCTTGGCGGTCATGTTTCCAGGTTCGCCGGCCAGGTCGAGTATTTCCGCGTTGGTGATCACCTCCACGTTGATGTGCCCTCCCGCGTCGTTGAGTTTCGGGGAGATGATGCACATCGAACAGTCGTTGGTGGGAAACGTTTTGTCCAATTGGGCCATGCGCCCGCCAATTGCCGGGGTTTTTTCGACGAGGTACACGTAATACCCCATTTCGGCCAGGTCCAGAGAGGACTGGATGCCGGCGATTCCCCCGCCAACCACCAATACAGCTCCTGTCTTCCTAGTGCTATCTGCCATACACTGAGACCTCTGATTTATTTGTTCATTCGCCGGACATGGGCGTCCAAACACAATAATTAGGAAAATTAAGATATTTACCTGGAAACCGTGAAATTTATATCAGCAAAGGTCAAGGCTGTCAACGGCCCCGGGCCTTTTATCCTGGGAAACCCTGTTTTTCCGCCGTGGAATTGGGAAATCCATCATTAAAAATGAAAAAAAGCGAGGGAAAAAAACGTCCGTGACCGCGAAAAAAATAGAGTCGGGAACCAAACCCGGGCTGTCGGGAAAATGTTTTCGGCCCCGCCGCGGACATGATTTGGTTAAAAAACGGATTTTTTGGGGGTGTTCGCGGGGAAATTGAAGCCTTGGAGCAAAAAAATGAAAGCGCGGCTGGTGGAACAGGTTGGTATGAAAATGCCCGAAGGGCATTTTCATTGGTTGTTGCGGCCGACATGGCCCGCGGCCATGTCGGTTGGGAGGGGGGCGTTAAAAGCGGGAGGCCGCCCGAAGGCGGCCTCTTGACTAGCGGCGTCGGGAAGGGGCCTAGAAAACGCCCTTGACCTTGCCGGTTTCCACGTCGACGTCGACCCGCTTGTAGGCCGGGTCGGAAGCGGTGCCGGGCATCAGGGTGATGGCGCCGGCCACGGGGACCACGAATCCGGCCCCGCCGTAGACCAGGATGTCGCGGACGAACAGTCTCCAGTCCTTGGGCACGCCCTTGACGGCGGGATTGTCGGACAGGGAGAGGTGGGTTTTGACCATGCAGGTGCCCAGCTTGGCGATTTCGGGGTCTTTTTCGAGCCGCTGGAGTTTCTTCAGGGCCTCGGCGGAGTAGTCCACGCCGTCGGCGCCGTACACCTGGGTGGCGATGGTTTCGATGCGCTTGCCCAGGGGCATGTCCAGTTCGTACAGGAACTTGAAGTTCGGTTTTTCCTTGCAGGCGTCCACGACCGCGTCGGCGAATTCGAGAGCGCCTTCGCCGCCCTTGAGCCAATGCTCGGACACGGCCACGCGGGCGCCGGCTTCCTCGGCGATGCGGCGGATGGCGGCCAGTTCGTTCTTGGTGTCGGTGTAGAAGGAGTTGATGCAGACCACGGGGTTGATGCCGGCCTTGCGGACGTTATTGATGTGGTGCACCAGGTTGGCGCAGCCTTTTTCCACCCAGCCCACGTTTTCACCCTTGTATTCCTCGGGCATGGGACGACCGGGAATGGGAATGGGGGCGCCGCCGTGGCATTTGAGGGCGCGAACCGTGGCCACGATGACCGCGCAGTGGGGGATCAGGCCGGAATAACGGCACTTGAGGTTCCAGAATTTTTCGAAGCCGATGTCGGCGCCGAAACCGGATTCGGTGATGTGGTTGTCGGACAGCTTCAGGCCGACGCGGTCGGCGATGATGGAGCTCTGGCCGATGGCGATGTTGGCGAAGGGACCGGCGTGGACGAAGACCGGCTGGCCCTCGATGGTCTGGAGCAGGTTGGGGTTGATGGCTTCGATCATCCAGGCGGTCATGGCGCCGGCGACTTCCAGGTCGCTGGTGGTCACCGGGCGGCCCTTCTTGTCATAGGCGACCACGATCTTGCCCATGCGCTCGCGCATGTCCTTGATGTCCTTGGCCACGGCCAGGATGGCCATGACTTCCGAGGACACGGCGATGGCGAACTTGGACCGCATCATGAAGCCGTCCATCTTGGAGCCGATGCCGATGATGATGTTGCGCAGGGACTGGGCGCAGAAGTCGATGATCCAGCCCATTTCCATGTTTTCGGGGTCGATGTCCAGGCGGCGGCCCAGGTTCCGCTTGGCCAGGGTTTCGTCGTCGTAGTTGAACTCATGCTGGATGCGGGCCGTGGCCGCGACCATGCCCAGGTTGTGGGCGTTCATGATGGCGTTGATGTCGCCGGTCAGGCCCAGGGAGAAGGGGGTCAGGGGCACGCACTGGGCCATGCCGCCGCCGGCCGCGGAGCCCTTGATGTTCATGGTGGGGCCGCCGGAAGGCTGACGGATGGCGGCGCTGACCTTCAGGCCCCGCTTGCCCATGCCCTCGACCAAGCCCATGGTGGAAGTGGACTTGCCCTCGCCCAGGGGCGTGGGGGTGATGGCGGTCACGTCGATGTACTTGCCGTCTTCCTTGCCCTCCAGGCGTTTGAGCACCTTCTGGAAGTCGACCTTCGCCACGTAATGACCGTGGAGCAGAAGTTCGTCTTCCAGCAGGCCCATTTCCAGGCCGAGGTCGCGGATTTTTTTCATGTGTTCCTCGGCGGCCTCGGCGATAATGTAATCGGGTTCCTCTACGAATTTTTGCCAGTCAAGCGCCATGTCGTCAATCCTCCCTAAAAGTTAAGACATTCCTTCTCAGTTCCAGGCTCCAGGGTCCCTCCCGGGGTCCGGCCGATTTGGCTCCCAAAGGGCAAAAGCCCCATGCCCGGCGTTCTTTCCATGTGGACTCCCGGGCGGCCCGGGAGTTCTTTGTGAAGATAGATGCAAACCACCCGGCCCAAAAGCACAGGTTGTGAATTTTGCTGGTTATCACAAAAAAATTTTCCGGTCAAGTTTCCTGTTGTGGATTTTACAAAAAATGCCGGAGGTTGGCCGTTTTCGGCCGTTGGAATCTTTTTTTGACACGGCCCAGGGTTTGTGCTATTTGTCCTTAACCTATCATCGTTTTTATACGGTTCAAGGTGTAAGTCCTAAGTAAGTTCCACTAGAGTGGAGGTTCCCATGTATGAGATTTTAGAGCGTATGGAATTAGCCCAGGGCACCGTGGTGATGAACGTCATCAAGGCCCCGAGGATCGCCGCCAAGGCCCGGCCGGGCCAGTTCGTCATCATCAGGGCCAACGAAACGGGGGAAAGGATTCCGCTCACCATGGCGGACGCCGACCCCGCGGCCGGCACGATCACGATCATCTATCAGGTGGTGGGCAAATCGACGGCCTTGTTCAAGACCTTCAAGGTCGGCGAGTTTTTCCGGGACGTGGCCGGTCCCCTAGGTCAACCGACGCACGTCGACAAGATCGACGGCTTGGTAATCTGTATTGGGGGCGGCACGGGAACCGCTGTCGTCCACCCCATCACCAAGGGGTTCAAGGCCGCGGGAAACAAAGTCGCGGCCATTATCGGGTCCAGGACCAAGGACCTGTTGATACTGGAAGATAAAATGAAGGCGGCTTCCCATGAGTTGACCGTGTGCACCGACGACGGTTCGTACGGGCATCATGGGTTCGTGACCGAAATCCTGAAAAAATACCTCGAAAGCGGGGAAAAGATCGGCCTCGTGGTCGCGGCTGGTCCGGTCCCCATGATGAAGTTCGTGTCGAAAATGACCGAGCCTTACGGCGTCCACACCCTGGTTTCCCTGAACTCCATCATGATCGACGGAACGGGAATGTGCGGCGGGTGCCGGGTCTCGGTGGGCGGCAAGAACCGGTTCACCTGCGTCGACGGCCCCGAATTCGACGGCCACCAGATCGATTTCGACGAATTCACCAAGCGCCTGTCGGCGTACGTGGACCACGAAAAGGTCTCCCGGGACGAGTTCGAACACAAATGCAACATCGGCATCCATTAGAGGTATAGACATGGCCGAAAAAAAAGAAAAAGTCCCCCGCCAGCCCATGCCCGAACAGGCGGCGTCGGTTCGTCGCCGCAACTTCGAGGAAGTCCCTCTCGGGTATTCCGAGGAAACGGCCGTGCTCGAGGCCGGCCGGTGTTTGAACTGTAAAAATCCCGGTTGCGTCAGTGGTTGTCCCGTGGAGATCGATATTCCCGGGTTCATTTCCCGCCTCGCGGCGAGAGATTTCGGCGGCGCCATTGCCAAGCTCAAGGAAAAGACCGCCTTGCCCGCCGTCTGCGGACGGGTCTGCCCCCAGGAAATACAGTGCGAGGCCAAGTGCATCCTGGGCAAGAAGGAAGAACCCGTGGCCATCGGCCGCCTGGAACGCTTCGCCGCGGACTGGGACCGGGCCCAGGCGGCCGTCTGCGGCCAAGTCTGCCTGCCGACCATTCCAGTCAAGACCGGCAAGAAGGTCGCCCTGGTCGGGTCCGGCCCCGCCAGCCTGACCGTGGCCGGGGACATGATCCTGCAGGGTCATGAAGTGACCGTCTTCGAGGCCTTTCACCAGGCCGGCGGCGTCCTGGTCTATGGCATCCCGGAGTTCCGGCTGCCCAAGGCCATCGTCCAGTCGGAGATCGACTACCTGGCCGCGTTGGGCGTGAAATTCGAGCTCAACTCCATCATCGGCCGGACCGAAACCGTGGACGAACTCCTGGAAAAATACGACGCGGTCTTCCTGGCCGTGGGGGCCGGGCTGCCCAGCTTCCTCAAGTTGCCCGGGGAAAACCTGATCGGCATCTATTCAGCCAATGAATACCTGACCAGGTCCAACCTGATGAAGGCCTATCTTTTCCCCGAATACGACACCCCCATCATCAAGGGCCGGAACGTGGTCGTTCTCGGGGCCGGAAACGTGGCCATGGACGCGGCCCGGACCGCCATGAGGCTGGGAGCGGACACGGTCAGGATCGTGTACCGGCGTTCCCGCGCGGAAATGCCCGCCCGGTCCGAGGAAATCCACCATGGCGAGGAAGAGGGGCTCGAACTGCACCTCCTGACCGCGCCCCTGGAATTCCTGGGCGACGAAAAAGGGCACGTCAGGTCCATCATCTGCCAGAAGATGGAACTGGGCGAACCCGACGCCTCCGGACGGCGCAAGCCGGTCCCGATCAAGGACTCGAACTTCGAGATTGAAACCGACATGGTCGTCATTGCCGTGGGCGCCGGGGCCAACCCCCTGGTCACCAGCACCACGCCCGGCCTCGCCACCACCAAGTGGGGCTATATCATCGCCGAGGAAGACACCGGCAAGACCAGGAAACAGCGGGTCTGGGCCGGCGGAGACATCGTCACCGGCCAGGCCACGGTCATTTTGGCCATGGGCGCCGGCCGCCAGGCCGCCAAGTCCATGCACAAATACCTGACCTGGGGTTGGTAAGCGGATAAAACCGATTATCCCGGAAAGGCCCCGCCCCAACGGGGCCTTTTATCTTTTCAAACCGAAATTTTTATAGTATGACTCCCTCCAAATTCATCGATCGGGCCGGGGAGACCTCGTTCCGGTCGTGGCGGTTGGGAAAAAAATCATGATCGACGTGCAAAGCCGGCGGGACGACCGCTGCATCGACATAGACAAGGTCGGGGTCAAGAACATCAGGTACCCCATCACGGTCTTGGACAAGGCCAAGGGCAAGCAACGGACCATCGCTTCCGTGAACATGTACGTCAACCTGCCCCACCATTACAAGGGCACGCACATGTCCCGGTTCATCGAGGTGCTCTCCGAGTATCGGCACGACATCTCCCCCCAGAACCTCAGCAACATCCTGGAAGAAATGAAAAAACGGCTCAACGCCGAATCGGCCCACATGGAGTTGACCTTCCCTTACTTCATCGAAAAGACCGCTCCGGTCACCGGCGCCCCGGGCTTGATGGAATACAACTGCGTCTTCACCGGGTCGGTCAACGGCACGGGGAAGGACATCATGGTGGAAGTGCTCGTGCCCATCACCACCCTCTGCCCCTGCTCCAAGGAAATAAGCGCCTTTGGGGCCCACAATCAGCGGGGGGAAGTCCGGCTGTCCACCCGGTTCCATAAATTCATCTGGATCGAGGACATGATCCGCCTGGTGGAAACGTCCTGCTCCTCCGAGGTCTTTTCCCTGCTCAAGCGGACCGATGAAAAGTTCGTCACCGAGTCGGCGTACCAGAACCCCATGTTCGTGGAGGATGTGGTGCGGGAAATCGCCCACAAGCTGGACCGCGACGACAACATCACCTGGTTCGCCGTGGCCGCCGAGAATTTCGAATCCATCCATAATCATAACGCCTACGCTTTTATCGAAAGGACCAAACCGGCCTGCTGCCGGCTCGCTCTCAAGGATGTCGAGCCGATGACCCGGCCCGCCGCCTGAGGCCCGCCCGGCCGGATTCCCGGTCTCGCCCCGACCGGCCGGGAAGCCGGCGGGGTCGTCGCGCCCGCGAGAACCATACGCAAATATTGTTTAATTCCCGACGTTTTGGCCTGCCGGCGCCGCCTTCGGGCCGCGCCCCGGTGGTTCTATAAAAAAACCGCCGCGGGGGTTCTTGACAAGCGGCCAATCCTTGGCTATATTGCCAAATAGGAAAGGTTGGACCGATGGATTCACCAGCGAAAAACAGGCTCGAGGCCCGCGCCAGGATCATGAAAGCCATGGCCCACCCCAGCCGGCTCTTCATTCTGGACGAACTGTCCCAGGGAGAGCGGTGTGTGCGCGACCTGACCGCGATGATCGGCTCCGATACGTCAACGGTTTCCAAGCATCTGTCGCTGCTCAAAAACGCCGGCATCGTCGCGACGGACAAGAGAGGGGCCCAGGTGTATTATCGGCTGAAGGCGCCTTGTGTTCTCAATTTTTTCGGCTGCGTCGAGATCGTGTTGAGGGACAACGCCGCGGACCAACTTCGGGTTTTGAAGTGATTTTTGGCGGCGCAATAATTGGCTTTTTGACCAAATAGCAACAGGTGGGATGCAATGAATGAACTTTATAAGCTATTAATCCTGGTGGGAATTTTTCTGGCGGCCTATTTTGTGCCCTGGAGCGACCCGGTCGTCCGGCAATCGGGACTGGAAGCCTTTATGATGCTCCGGGAATACGCGCGCGAACATGTTCTGACCTGTTTGATCCCGGCTTTTTTCATCGCCGGGGCCATCGCGACGTTCGTGTCCCAGGCCTCGGTGCTCAAGTATTTCGGGGCCAAGGCCAATAAGCTGATTTCCTACAGCGTGGCCTCGATTTCAGGCACGGTCTTGGCCGTGTGTTCCTGCACGGTGTTGCCGTTGTTCGCCGGCATTTACAGCCGTGGGGCCGGAATCGGGCCGGCCACGGCGTTTCTCTATTCCGGTCCGGCCATCAATGTCCTGGCCATCGCGCTGACGGCCCGGATTCTGGGCTGGGAACTGGGCCTGGCCCGGGCCGTGGGGGCGGTTGTTTTCGCGGTCGTCACCGGCTTGCTGATGGCCTTGATATTTCGCAAGGACGACGCCGCGAGGTCCGCCGGCGAGATTTATCTTCCGGACGAGGACGGCCAGGGCCGTAAGTTATGGCAGGACAGCGTTTATCTGCTGGTCATGGTCCTGATCCTGGTCTTCGCCGCGTTCGCCAGGCCGGCCCCCGGTTCCACCGGACTGTGGCCCGCCATATTCGCCGCCAAATGGTATATTACCATCGTGCTGCTGGTTGTGCTCGGCTTGATGCTCAAGATGTGGTTCACCAAGCCCGAGCTTATAAGCTGGGTCGAGTCCACCTGGTGGTTCATGAAGCAGATTTTCCCGCTGCTGTGGGGCGGCGTTCTGGTCGCGGGCTTCCTGCTGGGACGCCCCGGTCATCCGGCGCTGATCCCCGAGTCGTGGGTGCAAGACCTGGTCGGCGGAAACTCGTTGTGGGCCAATCTGTTCGCCGCGGTTTCGGGGGCTTTGATGTATTTCGCCACCCTGACCGAGGTGCCGATCCTGCAGGGTCTATTGGGCGCGGGAATGGGCCGGGGTCCGGCGTTGGCCCTGCTCCTGGCCGGGCCGGCCCTGTCCCTGCCCAACATGCTGGTGATCGGCGGCGTCATGGGCTGGAAGAAGACCGCCGTTTTTTGCGGCATCATTGTGATCATGTCGACTATCGCCGGCATGTTGTACGGGACGTTCGCGCCTTGAAAGCGCCGGCCTGAAACAATAAAACCGGCGTCGGATAATTCCGACCCCCATAAGTAAACTTCCGGAGGAAAACATGGAAATAAAGGTATTGGGACCTGGTTGCGCGAAATGTAAAAAGACCGAGGAGATCGTTCGGCAAGCCGTCGCCGCGGCCGGGGTGGAAGCCGTGATCGTCAAGGTGACCGACATCATGGAAATCGCCAAGTCCGGGGTCTTCGGCACTCCGGCGGTCATGGTCGACGGCCAGGTCAAGTCCGTGGGCAAGGTCCCCGGCCAGGCCGACGTCCTTGGTTGGATCAAGAAATAATCAATATATTTGGAGGAAAAACAATGTCTAGCGATTGTTGCGCTTCGAACGGAAACATCATGATTCTGCCCTGTTCCGGCGGCTCCAACACGGGCCAGATGGCCAACCAGGCCGCCGTGGAACTGACCCAGGAAGGTTTCGGCAAGATATATTGCCTGGCCGGCATCGGCGGCCGTCTTTCCGGCTTCGTTCAGTCGGCCAAGGATGTCGAGCAGATGATCGTGATCGACGGCTGCGACGTCGGCTGCGGCAAGGCCGTCCTGGAAGGGGCCGGCGTGACGATGAAAACGCATTTGACGGTCACGTCCCTGGGCATCGAAAAGAACAAGAATTTCAACCTGAAGCCCGAGGATGTGGCGGCCGTCAAGCATGCGGTCAAACTGGCCTGCAAGACCACGGTTTCGGCTTTGTTCGAGGAACCGATCCCGCCCTCGGCCCTGCCTCGCCTGTCCGGGCCAAAAGGCGGATGTTGTTGCGGGAGTTGAGGCTCGAGTCGGGCGGACCCGGGAGAGAACGCCGCGGCGATGGGGCTTGGCCTCCGCCGCTGGAATATCATCGTTACTACCTTCGAAAGGGAGTCGTCCGTGTTAGACGTTTGCCGCCGCAAGGCAAATTCCATGAACCGGCAAGCTGAACCGGGACGCCGGAGCGACTCGTTCCCCCGGTTTCATCACCGCTGGTTGTCCTGGGCTTTTTTCCTGGCCGTCTTGGTTGTTCCCGGGCCGGCCCGCGGAAGCGGGGAACTCGACCGCCTCTACACCCACGGGCCGGGGCCGGTGGAAGTTTATATCATGACGGACTATTTTTGTCCGCCATGCCAGGGGATCGAGCCCTATTTGGAACGCGCCCTGCCGGAGATGCTCCGCCAGGGTGTGAAAATATCCTTCGTCGATACGCCCATACATCTAAATACGCCATTATATTCAAGGTATTATATTTTCGCCGCCGCCGCGTCCAACACGTTCGAACAGGCGATGAAAGTCAGGAACGCCCTGTTCGACGTGGCTAGGACCAAATCGATAGTCACGGACCAAGAGTTGATCCAGGAACTGAAGGCGCGCGACATTAAAATCAAGCTGACCGATACAACGCCTATTTTCAACCAATGGCGCGAATTGATCGCCCGGTTCAAGGTTGAAAGCACGCCCACTTGCGTGGTCGTGAAACCGGGGGAAAAAGACAAGGTTTACGCGGGCGGTAAAGAAATCAGGAAAGGCCTCGACCAATTCCGCCGGGAATTGTCCCCCGCGGGAGTGAAATGACCTTTCAGTTATTTCCAGGCGTCGCCGGGGGAGCTTCGACGCTATTTTTTCGGCGGCTTCAGCGGGGAAAGGAAGTTTTTGAAATGGTACTAACAATTTCCGAAGCGGATTTCATGGCCATGAAGGCCGCGTCCCTGGACAGTGACGGGGAGGAATCCTTGAAACTCATCAAGGAATTTTTAAAGCGGTTGGAACAACAAGGCAATTCGGGTTTGAAATCCCACTTGGGCTGATTGGCCGGCGCCCGTCGGGGGGGGAACCGACCGCCGGGCGCCGTTTTGTAGGGGTTTGGATGGGGCTTGACAAGGCCGGCCGGTTTTGATAATTCGTTAATTCGCGAAGTATCGGAGGTATCCATGGACGACTTCATGGCCGTCACCAAGGCCCTGGCCGACGAAAACCGGGTCCGGACGCTCCTGGCGCTCGAAAACGGCGAACTGTGCGTCTGTCAGATCATCGATTTTCTGGAACTGGCGCCGTCCACGGTTTCCCGGCACATGGGGGTCCTGCGCCAGGCCGGGCTGGTCAAGGCCCGCAAGCAAGGCCGCTGGATGTTCTATCGTCTTCCGGGCCCGGACGCTCCGGCTTGGATTACCGCCGCGATTTTCTGGCTGGGGAACGCCCTGCAAGACAACCCCTCCACCCGGCGGGACCGGGAGAGGATAATTGAAATCATCGAAAACCATGTGGAGGATAGATGCCGGACGTTAAAAAGATAAGAATATTGTTTCTTTGCACCGGTAACTCCTGCCGGAGCCAGATGGCCGAGGGGTTCACCCGGGCGCTTAGGGGCGACCTTTTCGAGCCCTTTTCGGCCGGCGTCGCGGCCAAGGGCGTGGACCCCCGGGCGGTCAAGGCCATGGCCGAGGCGGGCGTGGATATTTCCGCCCAGAGGTCCAAGGATGTCCGGGACCTGGCCGACCGGTCCTTCGACTACGTGGTGACGGTCTGCAACAAGGCCAAGGAGTCCTGCCCGGTCTTCCCGGGGCGGACCAAGATGATTCACCGGGGTTTCGACGACCCGCCCGACCTAGCCGCCGGGATCGCGGACGAGGACGGGGCCATGGCGCCGTACCGCCGGGTGCGGGACGAAATCCGGGCCTTGGTGGAAGCCATGCCGGGTTCCCTCGAGTCCGCGGTCGACGACCCGGTAAAAGCCGCCGCGCACGCCATCGGCGGGTTCCTCAAGGGGCTTGGTTCCTGAACCGCGCCGGGGGCGGGACGGAAATATCGCCGAGTTGTCCGTCCGTCGACGCCCGATTGTCACCGGGACTTGTCAACATCCCCGGCGTCATGGAAAAAAGTTCCATTAATTCGGGAGGAATGAAATGAAAAAGGTCCTGGTTATTTGCGAGCACAACAGCGCCCGGAGTCAGATGTTCGAGGAGTTTTTGCGGCAATACGGAGGCGACGACTTTCAGGTCGAAAGCGCCGGGTTGGAACCGACCCGGGTGAACCCGCTGGTGGTGGAAGTAATGAAGGAGGAAGGCGTCGACCTGAGCGAAAAGAAAACCCAGGGCGTCTTCGAGATTTTTAAATCAGGTCGGCTTTTCAACTACGTGATCACGGTGTGCGATGAAACCGCCGCCGCCAAGTGCCCGATCTTTCCGGGCCTCACGCACCGGCTTCACATCCCGTTCCCGGACCCGGCTTCCTTCGAGGGCGACCACGGGGAACGGCTCGAAAAAACCCGGCGGGTTCGGGACGCCATCAGGCAAGCGGCGCGGGATTTCATCGCCGAGGATGAACAATTTTTGATCCGGGCTTCCCTGGAAGGGTTCGGCCGGGGAAAAAAGCCCAGGTAAACTTACGGCTTGACAAGGAGAGACGCATGGATTCCGCCATCAAGAAATTGTCCTTTCTGGACCGGTTCCTGACCTTGTGGATTTTCCTGGCCATGTTCGTCGGGGTCATGTGGGGGTATCTCTACCCCGGCGCGAGGGAAATCATCAACTTCTTTCAGGTTGGGACGACCAACATCCCCATCGCCATCGGCTTGATTTTGATGATGTATCCGCCCCTGGCCAAGGTCAAGTACGAAAAGCTCGGCCACGTCTTTCGAAACTACAAGGTGTTGGCCCTGTCCCTGGTCCAGAACTGGGTCATCGGCCCGATCCTGATGTTCCTGTTGGCCGTCGTTTTTCTGTCCGGCTATCATGACTACATGGTTGGGTTGATCCTGATCGGCCTGGCCCGGTGCATCGCCATGGTCATCGTCTGGAACGACCTGGCCTCCGGGGACCGGGAATACTGCGCCGGCTTGGTGGCCTTCAACTCGATCTTCCAGGTGCTGTTTTTTTCGGTTTACGCCTACGTCTTCATCACCGTGCTGCCGGAATGGCTCGGCCTGCGGGGCGTGAAGGTCGACATCTCCATTGGACAGATAGCGGAAAGCGTCTTCATTTACCTGGGAATTCCCTTCATCGGCGGGGTCGTCACCAGGATCGTCGGGTTGAAGACCAAGGGCGCCTTGTGGTACGAAACCAAGTTCATCCCCAGGATCAGCCCCATCACCCTGATCGCCCTTTTGTTCACCATCCTCGTCATGTTTTCCCTCAAGGGGGAATATATCGTCCAACTGCCGCTGGACGTGGTCCGGGTGGCCATTCCCTTGTGCATCTACTTCCTGGTCATGTTCTTCGCGTCCTTTGTCCTGTCGATGAAGGCGGGGGCCACGTACGAACAGTCGGCCACCCTCAGCTTCACCGCGGCCTCGAACAACTTCGAATTGGCCATCGCCGTGGCCGTGGCCGTGTTCGGCCTCGATTCCGGCATGGCCTTCGCGGCGGTCATCGGGCCCTTGGTCGAGGTGCCGGTCCTCATCGCCTTGGTGAACGTGGCGCTGTGGTTCAAGCGGAAATATTTCCCTTACGCCGTCGACACCCCCTTGGGCGTCTGCCACGTGACCTGCAAGCCGGCCGGTTGAGCGGAGTATTGACAAGCGCGCCTTGGCAGGGCATGATGGCGGGAAACGAAGAAACAGGGCGGATCGATTTGTTTCGAGGCGTTTTAACACTACTACTGGCCCTTGGGGCGATACTGGCGGCAATGGCGGCCCTGCCGCCTTCCGCCGCCGCCTGCCCGAGCCATGGCGTCGGGAAGGCGGAGGGCCGGAACGTGGTCCAAGCGGCGGCCCGGGCCCAAACAAGGGAGCGGGTGTCCGAAAAACAACCGTATTCCGAACCGCTGAATAACCGGGACGATCATTGTCGTTGCCGGCCCCACCATGCCGGCCGGGCCGGGGTCCTTGCGGCGAGCGGGCCGGTCGGCCCGGAAAAGCCGGCGGCCGCCGCCCCGACCGCTCCCCGCTCTCCGGCGATGGGGGGCGGGTCGACAGCATCGCTCCCGGACCCTCCAATCATCTTGTTTCCCGACGTGTTATTGAGGAAATCCAGTCTGCTGATCTGATTTTTTTTTGCCGCTTGCGAGGTTCCAGGCATCGCCCGGGGACATTTTCCAAGGAGGCGAAGTCCCGCGCCGATACACAACAGAAGGTGAAATGAAAAAATGAACGCAGCCCAGGGCTTTTTTAAGACAGCTCTTTTTCAAGCCGCGCTAATCGTTCTGACGTCCGCCCTGATCGGCTTGGCCGTCAATCACTTAAGAACAGACGGCCTGCCCCTGGTGGAGGACTGGTCGGTGGAGGCCAGGCTATCCTCGCCGCAAGGGGGGAGCCTGATGGTCACCCTGGAGGAGGCCCGGGCCCTCCATGAAGCCGGGAAAGCCGTGTTCATCGACGCCCGGCCGGAAGTCTGGTTTGAAGTCGGCCGCATCGAGGGCGCCCTGAACATTCCGGCGGAACAAGTCGAAACGCTTTATTCCCGGGTCCTGGCCGGCCTGGCCAAGGACGTCGCCATCATTACCTACTGCGACGGCGAGACCTGCGAACTGAGCCACGACCTGGCCCTGGCGCTATTGGAAAAAGGATACACCAACGTCCGCGTGCTGGTGAACGGCTGGACCTTGTGGTCGGAAGCGGCCTTGCCGGTGGAAGGGAGCGGCTCATGACCTGGGGAAAAGTCCTTCATTTGGCGGCGCGGTTGGTGTTGGGCGGAATCTTTCTTTACGCCGCCCTGGACAAAATCGTCCATCCCCGGGCCTTCGCGGAAATAATATACAATTACCGGATACTGCCCGGGAGCCTGATCAATCTTTCCGCCATCGCGCTTCCCTGGCTGGAAGCGGCCCTGGGATTGCTGTTGCTCGCGGGCAGGTGGACCCCCGGCGCCTCGTCCCTCGTCCTGGCCCTGTTGGCCGTCTTCGGGGCCGCGCTGCTGTTCAACCTGGCCCGGGGCCTGGACATCGCCTGCGGCTGCTTCAGCGCCCAGGAGAACGAGGCCGCCTCAATGACCTATTACGTGCTCCGGGACACGGCGTTTCTGGTCATGGGTCTGTTTCTGTTTTATTCGACCTTTACAAAACATAAGGAAAACTCTTGAAAATGATCGATATTAAAAAACTGCTTTTTATGTTACTGGCGGCTTCGTTCCTGATCGGTTGCGGCGACAAGCCGGCCGGCCCGGAATCCGGCGTCTCGACCGCCGCCGCCTCCCAACGCGACGGGTCGTCCGCCGAAATCCCCGTCCCCGGCCGGGTCACCATGGTGGACCTTGGGGCCGATTCCTGCGTGCCGTGCAAGATGATGGCCCCGATTCTGGTCGAGTTGGAGCGGGAATACCGGGGCCGGGCCGCGATAGTGTTTCTCGATGTGTGGAAGGACAAGGCGCCGGCCGAGCGATTCGGCATCCGGGCCATCCCCACCCAGATATTCTTTGACCAGAAAGGCGGAGAGGTTTTCCGCCATGTCGGATTCATGAGCAAGGACGATATAACGGCGCAACTGAAGACCATGGGGGTGGAGTAATATGTCGAGCGGCAAATTTCAGGCGACGGGTAACGGGCGGGGCGTCCGGGGCTTCCTGCCCGTGTCGGCGGTCCTGTTGGTGGGCCTGGCCCTGTTTTCGGCGGGCGCGTCGGGCCGGGTGGAAGCCGCCGAAACCGTTGTGGACCGGTTTCCGGGGTTGTCGAACGGAATATTGAAGGCGGCGCGTCCGGTGGATTTGCCCTCCGGGGTCATCCTGGAATCCGGGGCGATCGTGGTCAAGGAAAGCGATCTTCTGGCCGGGCTGAAGGGCGTCGATCCCAAACTGCGCACCCAGGTGGACAACAACCTGTTTTTTTTCCTGGAACAGGAAGCGACCAGGCAGTTGCTCCTGGATGAGGCCAAGAAGGCCGGCGCGGTCCCGGCGGGGAAAAACGAGGAAGTGATAATAGAGACCTTTCTGGAATCCGTCGCCGCCCGTGCAACGGCGTCGGACGAGGAAGTCAGTTCCTTTTACGACGAAAACCAGGACATGATCGGCGGGGCGAAACTGGAAGAGGTCCGGGATTCCATCCGGCGGTTGCTGGTTCAACAAAAGAAGGCGGCCGTGGTCGAGGAATTCATCCGGGACCTCGGCCGTGGTCGCGAGATTAAATTGGACCGGGCCTGGACCGAGCGGCAGTTCGCCCTGGCCATGGACAACCCGGTGGACCGGGCGCGCCGGTCGGGCAAGCCGAGCATGATTGAATTCGGAGCGACCGGTTGCATCCCCTGCGACCGGATGCGGCCGATTCTGGACAGTCTCCAAAAAAATCACGGCGCCAAGCTCAATGTGGTTTTCGTGCATGTCCGGGAAGAGCAGGTGCTGGGGGCGAGGTTTGGAATACGCACCATTCCCGTCCAGGTTTTCTTCGACGCCCAGGGCCGCGAGGCCTTCCGGCACGAAGGCTTTTTTCCGGAGGAAAAGATCATTCCCATTCTCAAAAAACTGGGCGTGGGGTGAGGCCATGACCATTTTTGACTTCCATCGAAATCGTGGAGGACCCCCGTCATGGACCAAGCATTGATCGCCATAAATTACTGGATAACGTCCGGGAGCGCCATCGCGGCGGTCGGGTGCCTGGCCTGGGGCATGGTCAGCGTGGTTTTGAGCCCCTGCCACATGGCCTCCATACCGCTCATCGTGTCCTACGTGGCCGGACAGGATGGGAACGTTCGGGCGCGGCGGGCCGCGGTGTACGCCCTGGCGTTCACCGGCGGGCTGTTCGTCACCATAACGGCTATCGGCGCGGCCTGCGCCCTGCTGGGCCGGATGCTCGGCGACGTGGGGCCGTATTGGACGATTTTGGTCGGCGGCATTTTGATTTGGGTGGCGCTGGACATGTTGGGAGTATCGTATTGCTCCATGTCCGGGACGCTGCTGAACCGGCTCCGGGTCAAGGGCGTGTCCGGCGCGTTCATTCTCGGACTCGCGTACGGCGTTCTGTCCGGGTCGTGCACGTTCGGCTTCATCGCCCCGATTTTGGCCATAATCACCATTCAACAAAAAACCATGACCGGTATTCTGTTCATCCTGTTGTTCGGCCTGGGGCACAGCCTGCCCATCGCCCTGGCCGGAAGCTCCACGGCCCTGGTTAAAAGAGTTTTGGATAACAGCGCCTGGCAAACCGGCGGCCCCTGGATAAAACGGGCCGCCGGGGCGGCCATCGGGCTGCTCGGCGTTTTCTTCATCGCGCGTCCCTTTGTGAGGATCTAGAAATAAACGGAGGCTTGACCTTGATTCGAAACCTGATCGTACTGACCGTGCTGGTCCTGCTGACCGCCCAGGTCGCCCAGGCGGGACCGGTGATGATTATCGACCAACCGAACCAGGTCTTGGACAACCCGGTCCTGGAGGGTGAAACCGCGGTTGTGGAGTTCGCGGTCGACAATCGCGGGGACGGGGTCCTGACCATTGAATCCGTGACTCCCGGGTGAGGGTGCTCGGTCGCGTCCTTCGACCGCGCCATCCCGCCCGGCGGGCGGGGGAAAATTACCCTGAAGGTCGAAACCGGCGGCTACACCGGCCGGGTCAACAAATCGGCGCTCGTTCAAACCAACGACTCTCGACGGCCCCGGGAGACGATATCCCTCGGCCTCGTGGTGACGCCCCTTTTCGGCCGGGCCCCGGGGGATGACCTCATCGTCCGGACCAAGGTCGGCGCGCCGGCGAGCGTCTCCGTGGTTATTACCAACAATTATTCCCGGCCCGTGGAAATCACCGGCGTGACTCACACCTTCGGCGACCGGGCCAAGGTGACGCTGGAGACCCTCGACCCCGGTAAAAAATACCGGCTGACCCTGTTGACCAACGCCCCGGAGGCGGAGACCTGGAACGCGCGGGTCATGCTCCACCTGGAAGGCGGGCCGATCCCCCGCTTCGCCCTGCCCGCCGTGGTCGAGGTCAGGGAGTAGGGCGGGCCTCCTGTCCCTATCGCGCCCCGCCGCCCGCCGCCCGCCGCTTGGCCGGGGGCCAAGGGCGCGGTTTTCATTCCAGACGGTTCCAGGGAGTCCAGGCCCCCTGCTTTCCGGCCAGGATTTCCAGGTGGAGCAGGCCCACGGAGGCCGGGTCCAGGCGCGGAGCGGACCAACCTTGCCGCGGGTCCAGGCAGGGTAGGTACAAACCGCATTTCCGACAAATATCGACTCGTTCTTCGGAAGGCCCGGACAGGAAGGCGATGGAGGGAAGGAACCCGCAAAAGGGGCGCTGGCCTTTTGCCTATGGGTATTTTTTCAACGCGGCCGACAGCGGGAGGACCGCGGCTTGCGGCGCCGCCGCCACAGTGAAGTTCAGCAAAAAAACCTAGGCCGCCCTGGTTGGGGCGGCCCGGGTGTTTTCAGGTGGTTATCGTCCTTTTAAGGCCGCGCTTGAAGGGGCCGAACAAATGGGCCGGGAACCGCTGGCGACTGAAGCCGCCCCGGCGGCGAGGAAGGGCCGGGCCGGGACCAGCGAGCCGCCGGCCAAACCTGGGAAGGTCGCATGTCCATGTTTTGCAATTGGCTCTAATATCAATATATTCCGGCCAGGCAGCCGGCGGCCATGGTCTGGCCCAGTTCGCGGCAGGCGTCCAGGTTTTCTTCCGTAATGAGCCCCTTGGCCACGATCGGCGCCAAGACTTTTTTAAAGGGGTAGCCCAGGGCGATGCGTTCGACGGCGGTCAAGGCGCCCTGGCCGTCGTTGCCGGCCGAAACCAGGACCGCGTAGGGTTTTTTGAAGACTTCCTTCCGTCCCCGGGCCGGTTCGTAGGTTCGATCGAGGAAGTCCTTGACCGCGCCGGCCATGTATCCGAAATATTCCGGCGTGGCCAGGATCAGGCCCTGGCAGGAGAGCAGGTCCGCCAGGCCGGCTTCGGCGGCCCGCTTCAGGACGACCCTGGCGTCGTCCATGGCCGCGACGCCCTCGGCCGCGGCCAGGGCCATTTTTTCGGTGTTCCCCGTTTGGGAGTGATAAACGATCAATATGGCGGCGGTTTCCAAAAGCGGCCTCGCGTTTCCGAATCCGTAAAAAACCCGATTACAAAATCTGTTCGAGGAACCTTTTCG
Source organism: Pseudomonadota bacterium (assembly GCA_043806915.1). Taxonomy (GTDB): domain Bacteria; phylum Desulfobacterota; class Desulfarculia; order Adiutricales; family JAGVGV01; genus JAZDGM01. Next base: position 48,373 of record JAZDGM010000184.1, read on the forward strand.
TCCGGGGGTGTTCAGGGTTCTCGAAGAAATGCCGGGGGGTCCCGACTTCGACGATCTGTCCCTCGTCCATGAAGACGACCCGGTCGGCCACTTCCCGGGCGAAGCCCATTTCGTGGGTCACGCAGACCATGGTCATGCCTTCCCGGGCCAGGGTTTTCATGACGTCCAACACCTCGGAGATCATTTCCGGGTCCAGGGCGGAAGTGGGTTCGTCGAACAACATGATCTTGGGGTCCATGGCCAGGGCCCTGGCAATGGCCACTCGTTGCTGCTGGCCTCCCGACAACTGGCTGGGATAGGAGTCGATCTTTTCCTTGATTCCGACTTTTTGCAGCAGGGCGTGAGTCTTGTCCCGGGCCTCGGATGAACTTCGCCCCCGCACCACCCGTTGGGCCAGACTGACGTTATCTTCCACGGTCAGGTGCGGAAACAGGTTGAATTGCTGAAAGACCATGCCTACTTCGGCCCGGATTTTGTTGATATTGGTCTTATGATCGTGGACGCTGACGCCGTCGATCAATATCCGGCCCCGGCGGATGGTTTCCAGTTGGTTGATGCATCTTAGGAGCGTGGATTTCCCCGATCTGGAAGGCCCGCAGATCACGACCACTTCCCCGGGGAAAATATCGTGGGACACGTCCACCAAGGCCTGAACCACGATCTTGGTGACGAAGGTCTTATATACGTTTTTTATTTCAATAATCGGTCTGTCGGCGCGTTTTTCGGTCGTCATGCTATCACCTTTCCCCGCTGACCCGGGTGCGCCGTTCCATCCATCCGATCAGCATGGACAGCGAGAAAGTCAACACCAGGTAGAGCCCGGCTACCGTGAACCAAATTTCGAAGGTCGAAAAAGTGGATGTTATTATTTCCCGGCCGGACTTGGTCAAGTCGCTGATGGCGATGACCGAGACGAGGGAAGAATCCTTGATCAGGCTGATGAACTGGCCGGCCAGGGGCGGCAGGATGCGGCGAAAGGCCTGGGGCAGGATGATGTAGCGCATGGCCTTGAAGTAATTCATGCCCAGGCTGCGAGCCGCCTCCATCTGCCCCTTGGAGATGGACTGAATGCCCGCGCGGACTATTTCCGCGACGTACGCTCCGGCGAAAACGGCCAGGGCGGCGGTCCCGGCGGCGAAGCGGGACAGGTGCAACACTGTGCCCACAAAAAAATAGAAGATAAAAATCTGGACCAGCAAGGGCGTGCCGCGGATGAGTTCGATATACCCGATGGCCAGCCACCGCAGGGCCGGTTGGTCCGAAATCCTGGCCAGGCCCGTGAACAGGCCGATCACAATGGCGCAGGTCACCGAGATAAGGGATATTTCCAGGGTCATCCACAGCCCGGAAATCAGCGGTCCGACCATCCACCCCCACAGCCCCCGGCCTTCGTCGGCGTGATAAAAAAAATATTGGGGCACGGAAGCCCAGCGCCAGATGTAATCCACCTTGGCCACCGAGTACCAGAAGCCGCCAATGGTCACTCCGATGATTATGGCGAATAAAATATAATTTATCAGATACTTAAGGGAATATCGCCTGGTCAAGACATGCTTCCTTCCTGGCCGGCTCCCCCCGGCCGGGCGCCTGGGGGAGCGTTTCAAGTTCGAGGGTTACTCTTGAACTTCCTTGAGCCAATCGTTGGAATGGAACCATTTGGCGTAGATTTCGTCGTATTTGCCGTCGCCCTTGAGCTGCCGTAGGAAATTGTTCAACCAGTTCAGGAAGTCGGGGTCGCCCTTGCGAATGGCCCAGCCCAGGGGTTCATAGGTGAAGGGCTTGTCCAGGAAGACCATCTTGCCGAGGTTGCGGGCGTTGAAGATGGCGTTGAAGGGATGGTCGTACACAAAGGCGTCGGCCTTGCCGTTCAACACGTCCAGGGCGCCTTCCTGCTCGGTTTCAAACGCGACCCGGGTGGCGTTGGGAATGTGCTTCTTGGCGGCGAAGTCTCCGGTGGTGCCTAGTTTGGTGGCCACGTTGTATTTGGGGTCGTTGAGCTGTTCATAACCGGTGATCTGGCCTTCGTATTTCTTGGCCAGCAAAATGGTCTGTCCGACGGTGATATAGGGATCGGCGAAATTGATCTGTAGGTTACGTTCCTGGGTCACGGTCATGCCCGAGGCGATGAGGTCGAATTTCTTGGTCATGAGAGCCGGGATGATCCCATCCCACTGGGTGTTGACCAGTTCCAGCTTGACGCCCATGGCCTTGGCCATTTCCGTGACCATGTCCACGTCGAAGCCGATGACTTCGCCTTTTTTGTTTTTCATTTCAAAAGGCATGTACCCGGCTTCCATGCCCACGCGCAGGACGCCTTGTTTCTGGATTTCGGTCAGGACCGAGGCTTTGGCCAGGTCGATGGACTGGGCCGAGACCAAGCCGGCGCCGGCCAGTAGGAAGACAACCGTCAGCAGACACAAAAACAGTTTTTTCATTTCATTCCTCCGTTCCCTTGTTTTGGGTAAAAAAAAACGAATTTACACGCGGCGCGATGGCCGGGCCGCCTCCCCTCGAGGCGTCTCCAGGTCAAGGCGGGCCGCGACCGTCGCGTTTCAGACCGTCAGTGAAGCCCGAGGCCCGGCCTGGACAGGGCTTTTGTGAATAATTTTTCCTCGGTTGATGGTTTTCGGCCCGGCCTCGGAAGGTCCATCCCGGAGCCTCGAGTTGGGGCCGACGGTCTCAATATAGTTGAGATTTCGTTCAAGTGTCAACCTGTTTTAGGCCTGTTTTCGGGGAGGCGATCCGCGGGGCCGTTATTCGGGGAACTTGGGACGGCTGGGGCGGCCGCCCGGAGTCATCCAGCGTTCGATCAGCTTGGCGTCCAGGCCGGCGGCCTTGACTTTCGCGAGCCCCCGGTTGATCGCCGCCAGAATCGCGGGTTTGTTCTTGGCCGCGGCGATTCCATAATATTCAAAGCCACCCGATTCGACCACGCCCGCAATTCTTAATTTTCCTAAATATTTTTTACCGGTGAGGACAAAATGGGCGGCCGCCGGGTCGTCGCAGACCACGCCCTGGACGCGCCCGTCCGCCAGGGCTTCCAAGGCCGAATCCAGGTCCTCGAAAACCTCCGGAACAACCCCGCCCGCCTTTTCCACCGCAGCGGCGCCGGTGGTCCCGACCTGGGCCCCGACCACCCGCCCCGCCATCTCCTCCAGGCGGACGGCCGCGCTTTCGACCTTGGTCACCAGGACCTGCCGCGCCTTGAAATACGGTTCGCTGAAAGCCATGATCTTGCACCGGTCCTCGGTAATGGAAACCGAGGAACAGATGGCGTCGTATTTTCCTTCCAGAAGTCCGTCGAAAATGCCGTCCCAGGGAACGGGGACGAAAATGGGGTCGAACCCGGCGGCCCGACCTATTTCCTGAACGTAATCCACGCTGAGTCCGACCACCTTCCCGTCTTCGTCAAGATATTCGAACGGCGGCCACGTCGGGTCGACCCCGAAGGTGATGGTCGTCGGAGTGGGCGAGGTTTTTTCCTCGGCCGTCGCCGCGGGAGTCGTTTTTTCCGAAGGCTCTTCCCCGGGCGAGCAGGCCGGAGGCAGGAAAAGGGCCATGGCGACGGCCAGGACAATCAAGGCTCGGAACATGGAAGTCTCTCCAGAGTTGACCTAGGTTCCCTTGAATATAATATGAGCCCGGCTGAAATTGAAAGAATCTTTTTTGTATCCACGCCCGGCGTCCTTTTTTTACTCCTGGATGCGGAGATGCGACCCTGGGAAGCGCCTTGTTGTGTTTTCGCCACGGTCGCTGTCCGGACGTTTCGAGGCCGCCTCGGCCTAACTATCTAGTCGGACGATTGTTTTGCGGCAATATCACCCCCGGTCATCTTGGCGCCCAATATGCTCTTTAGTAGGCATGCCAATGGGCGCCGGACCACCGGGAAACCCGGCGGAACGCCTGGCGGCCTTTAAAGGGAGGCAAAGATGACTGAACCAAGAAATGGTCGGATGGGAAATGGCGGCGGCGGCGGCGGAGGCCGGGGTGGAGGCGGCGGAGGCGGAGGCGGCGGAAGGCCGGGACCCGGAGGCGGGGCCGGGGCTGGGGCCGGGACCGCCGCGGAATGCGTCTGTCCGAAATGCGGACATAAGGCGCCTCACCAAAGAGGCGTCCCCTGCCTGGACGTTAAATGCCCTCAGTGCGGCGCGTCAATGGTCAGGGGATAAGGAACGGTTTTTTTCAAAGCCACTATAAAACAGGAGGATGCGATTATGCCGAGAGGAGATGGAACCGGCCCCTGGGGAAGGGGCGCGATGACCGGTTGGGGGGCCGGACCTTGCCGTGATTTGGCGGGGCCAGGCCCAGGACCAGGCACAGGCACAGGCCCCATCGCTTCAAGCCCGGTTCGCGGCCGGGGGTTGGGCGGCGGGAGGGCCTTTTGCCGAGGCTTTCGGTCCGGCCCCGGGGCCCGGTTTAACGACTTCGACCGGCCGGGACGGTTCTGGTCAACCGGCGGTCCCTACACCCGGCCGGCCGGTGAAAGGGAACAACTTGATTTGGCGGCCAGGGCCGCGGAGCTGCAAGCGGAAGTCGAACTATTAAAGCAGCGGCTGTCCCGACTCGAGGCCGGCCCGGAAACGGAATAACCTTTTCACCGACAGGCGGTCGGCCGGGTTCCGTTTTCCGGCCGGGCCGCCTGTTTTCCTCTTCGGAATCATCCCTGCTTGTTCCCCCGCCTCGCGTCGGGCGGCGACCGATAACGGTTGCCAAAAAACAGAAAACGGCTATAGTGAATAAAAAATCCGGCGGGAAGGGCCCCTGGAGCCGTGAAGCTGTTTCTATTCAAGTTATCGACTATTCTGTTGGCCTTGCTGCTTTTCCTGGTCGGACTGGAAATCACGGCCCGGGTCCTTAACCTGGCGCCCCCCAGGCTGGGTCAGGCCGACCCTATTTACGGCTACGCCCACATCCCCGGCAGTTCGCTGGTTTCGACTTCCGGCGTGAAAATCGAAATCGGCGCCCATGGGTTCCGCGGCCCGGCGCCTTCCCTGGAAAAAAAACCGGGGACCTTTCGCGTGGTCTTTTTGGGCGACAGTTTTCTGTTCGCCGAGGCCCTGCCCTGGAACGAGGTCTTCACCACCCGGCTCAATGATTCATTCCAAAACCAGGGGCTGCCCATCGAAACGATAAACCTGGGAGTCAACGGTTACGGGACCGTCCAGGAATACCTGGTTTACCGCCACTTGGCCCGGAATTACCGGCCGGACCTGGTGATCGTCTGTTTTTACGCGGGCAATGATCTCCGGGACAATTATCCTCCCCCGGAACATTTGCCGGGGTTCGAGTTGGTCGGCGGCGAGTTGAGGCCGGTTTCCTTCACCACGCCGCGGCGGGGGCCGGTCAGGGACTTCTTGAGGCGGCGCCTGCGGATTTATTCCTATCTGCCTGATTTGTGGCGTCGGGCGGTCAACAACAGCCTGTTCAAGTTCCTGGGGCGGGAAGAAAAGCGCCGGTTCGAGGCGGACAAGGCCCAATTCGACTGGCGTCCGACCGGGGAATGGGCGCCTGACGTCCTGGGGCCGGAACATCTTGGCCCGGCCTGGCGCTTGACCCTGGCGGTGCTGGAAAAGCTGTTTCGGGAAATCCAACGGGACGGCGGGGAACCCGGGCTCTGCGTTTTCCCCATCGTCACCCAGGTGTACGACCGGTACTGGGAAGCCCTGAAAAGGCAGTACCCGGCCCGGGAAACGGAGACCTGGGATAGATTCAAGCCTCAGAAAACCCTGGAAAATTTTTGTCGGGAGCGCCACCTTCCATTTTTTCCCGTTTCCCGGGCCCTGGTCGAGCGGGCCCGGGAACGGCAGGAGGAATTTTATTTGGAAAAGGACTTCCATTTTAACGCGCGGGCCCACCGCGTCCTGGCCGAGGTCCTGGGGCCGGCCATCGAGAAAATTTTTCGTGAAAAAAAGGCGGCCGGCCCGCCTTCCGCCGTTGGGGCCCTCTGATGAACATTCTGGGAATTTCGGCTTTCTACCACGACAGCGCCGCGGCCCTGGTCCAGGACGGCCGCATAATCGCGGCGGCCCAGGAAGAGCGCTTTTCCAGAATCAAGCACGATTTCGACTTCCCGGGGCAGGCCGTGGAGTATTGCCTGAAACAGGGTGGGCTCGCGGTCCGGGACCTCGATTTCGTGGTTTTTTACGACAAGCCCTTCATCAAGTTCGAGCGCATCCTGTATTCCTATCTGGCCTCCGCGCCGCGCGGCCTCAAGTCCTTTCTCAAGGCCCTGCCCCTGTGGCTGGGTCAAAAGCTCTGGCTGCCCCAGCGTATCGCCGAGGACCTGGATTACGACGGCTCGATTCTTTTCACCAGGCATCACCAGGCCCACGCGGCTTCGGCCTTTTATCCGTCGCCTTTTTCCGAGGCCGCCTTCCTGACCCTGGACGGCGTGGGGGAATGGACCACCACCAGTTACGGGATCGGACGCGGCCGGGACCTGACCTTTTTAAAGGAACTTCGTTTTCCCCATTCCCTGGGCTTGCTTTATTCCGCCTTCACCTATTTCACCGGTTTCAAGGTCAATTCCGGGGAGTATAAGCTCATGGGCCTGGCGCCGTACGGCCGCCCCAGGTATGTGGACCTTATTTTCAAGGAACTGGTGGACCTCAAGGATGACGGGTCCTTTAAACTGAACCTGCGGTATTTTGATTTCGTCCATGGTCTTGCCATGACCGGCCCGGCCATGGAGAAGCTTTTCGGCCGGCCCGCCCGCAAGCCGGAATCGCCCCTGACCCAGGACGACATGGACATCGCCCGGTCCATTCAGGACGCCACGGAAGAGATCGTCCGGCGGCTCTGCCGGACCGTCCGCCGGGAAACAGGCCAGGACCGGCTCTGCCTGGCCGGAGGCGTGGCCTTGAATTGCGTGGCCAACGGCTTGGTCCTGCGCGAAAAAATTTTTCGGGACATCTGGATACAACCCGCCGCCGGAGACGCCGGAGGCGCCTTGGGCGCCGCCCTTTTTGTCTGGCATCAATTCCTGGGCCGGGACCGGAACGGCCGGGACGTGCCGGGCCGGCGGGACGACATGGCCGGGTCCTACTGGGGGCCGGACTTTTCCGCGGCCGAGATAGAGTCTTTTCTGAGGGAGAGCGGCGCGGTCTTCCGGCGGCTGGACGAACCGGACCTGGTTCGGGAAACCGCGGCCCTGCTGGCCCGGGAAAAAGTCGTGGGCTGGTTCCAGGGCCGCATGGAATTCGGTCCCCGGGCCTTGGGGGCGCGGAGCATACTCGGCGACCCCAGGTCTCCCCGCATGCAGAGCGTCATGAACCTCAAGATCAAGTTCCGGGAATCGTTTCGCCCCTTCGCCCCCTCGGTTTTGGCCGAGCGGGCCGGGGACTATTTCGAATTGGACCGGGAAAGCCCCTACATGCTCCTGACCGCGCCGGTGCGACCGGAACGCCGGCGGGAGATGTCCGGGGAGGAAAAAACGCTTTTCGGCATTGAAAAACTCAATGTGGTTCGATCGGAAATTCCCGCCGTCACCCATGTGGACTATTCCGCCCGGGTCCAGACCGTGGCCGCGGCGGACAACCCTCTTTATCACGCCCTGATAACGGCCTTCGCCGGCCTGACCGGCTGTCCGGTCTTGATCAACACGTCCTTCAACGTCCGGGGCGAGCCCATCGTGTGCACTCCCGAGGACGCCTACACCTGTTTCAGGCGGACCGAGATGGATTTCCTGGTCATTGGACCTTTTATCCTGGATAGAAACGATCAACCGCCCCTGGTGGACGACGCCGATTGGCGGAAAAAATTCGTGATGGATTGACAAATATGAAAAAAAAGCCCCCCAGCCCCCAAGCCTTGAGAAAATTCGGCCTCGGCCTGGCCCTGATCCTGGCGCTGATCGGCGGGTTTCTCTGGTGGAGGGAAAGGCCCTCGCACCTTTTTTTTCTAGGACTAGCGGTCCTGGCCCTGGTGCTGGGGCTGTCGCGGCCCCGTCTCTTGACCCTGGTTTACGGGTTCATGTCGAAGCTTGGGGCGGCCCTGGGTTGGTTCAATTCCCGCGTGATACTGACCTTGATTTACCTGCTATTGTTCAGCCCCATCGCCTTGTGTTTAAAACTGCTCGGCCGGGACATTCTGGACGCGCGCCTGGAACCGGAGCGAAAAAGCTACTGGCGACCGGTGGAAGAACAGGAATTCGACCCGCAATCCTTGCCGCGACAATTCTAGTCCGAACCCGGTCCCGGCAGTGGCTGGCCCGGGAGACTTTTTTCAAGGACATCCATATCTTATTTGATATTATCTCATTTTTCCATTATTCGCTGGTTCCCAGGTTAGAGCTTGGGATCCAGCCTTGCTCATTTTAAACCGGCCGCTGACAGTTTGCTAAAAAACGTGCTATTTTGGTAGGTTATGTTGGCGCGGCGTAATCAAAAATCTTCACGGCGAAACGCTTGCCGCCCCAGGGTATTGATTTACTTTTAAAACTGGTATAATAAACCGGTGGGCGAATAACGTTCCAAGGGAGTCACGGGTGGCCAGACGAAGCAAAATATCGATTCTGTCGGAATTTCACGGTTTTTTAAGGCATAGAAAAAAATACTGGCTGGCCCCCATTATATTCTGCCTGCTGCTGCTGAGCCTTTTGATTGTTTTCTCGGAAGGATCGGCTCTCAGCCCCTTCATCTACGCCTTGTTCTAACCCCGGCGACGCCCCCGGGAAACCCGGCCGAGGCCCGCGGCCGTGGGGGCGGATCAGCCCTTGTGTTCCTTTTTCCGGGAAGCCTCTTTTTTCAACCGATCGATCAGCTCCTCGAGCACGGGGAAAACCTTGTCCCTAGTCTCGCCCGCCACGGCCGCGACCATGATGGGTTCACCGGGGGCCAAGAGGCCGTTGTTCAATTCAAGACGAATATCCACGATTCCGGAACGAGTCAGAAGGTCGCGCCGAATATTTTCCGCCGCTTCGAGGTCGTGATATACTTCCAGGGCGTTGACGCGTCCTCCGGCCAAGCTGAAGGACCGCACCAGCCCCAGATGGGTCAGGATCATTCCCGCGTCGGCGATGCGGGGGTGTTTTTTTATTTCCGCCACCAGGGCGCCGACATCCAGGCTCACGGGGTCCTCCCAAAGTACGCCGGTTAGGGGTTTAACGCTCTTCCTTTCCCTCGAGGAAAACGACCTTGCCCTTGCCCGATGATTTGGCCTGGTACAGACATCTATCGGCCATGGCCAGGAATTCGGTTTTGTTCCGGGTGAAGGCCGCCACGCCGCAGCTCAGGGATATTTTTCCCGCCAGTTCCCGGCCTTGCCCGGCCAGGGCTTCCCCGACGACCGTTTTGATCAGTTTCCGAGCGATGACCGCCCCATCCCTCACGCCGCACTGGGGCAACAGGACGCAAAACTCGTCTCCGCCGTAGCGAAAGGCCAGGTCCGATTTCCTTATGTTTTTTTTGATGGACAGGCCCAAATCCCGCAAAAGACGGTCGCCGGCCGGGTGCCCGAATTCGTCGTTATATTGCTTGAAGCCGTCGACGTCCATCATGACCATGGTCAGGTCGTGCCCATAGCGGGAAGCCCGGCTGATTTCCTCGTCCAGGCGGTCCTCTAAATGCCGCCGGTTGAACAAGGTCGTCAGTTCATCGGTGATGGCCAGTTCGGAAAGTTTGATGTTGTGATCGATCAAGCGGTTGGAATAGGTGGTCAACTGCTGAATTTTGTCCTGCAGTTCCCCGTATAGCCCCTCAAAATGCTCGCGCAGGACCACCATCTCGTTTTCCCGGCTCGGGGGCGATTTGATTCCCATCAGGGCCGCCGACTTGTCCTTGACCTCGGCGGTCAGGTTTTCCAGGGACTTGATCCACCAGACCATCATGGCCAAGCCCAAAAGGGGAATGACCAACATGCCGCCGAGGCCGGCGGCGATGATGTCCCTCAGGTTTTCCACCTGTTGAACGGTAAGCTCCGGATAGATATAACGATGTAAAATAAAAAGAATAATCAGCATCGGCAAGATGGAGCCGAGGGAAAAAAATATCAGGAATATTTGCCGAAATTTTTTTGAATTCAGGGACGCGAACAACTCTCTCGTTCCTCCTGTCAGCCGACCTTGACGGCTAGCGCCAACCGCGCGCCGGCCTGGGACAAATACTATCTTATCCGGTCTAGGGACGGGGGTGGATAAAGCGGCCGTCCACCCGCCCGATCCGCGATTCGGGTGGACGCCTGCTTCCTACTATTACTTATAAACAACCCGCCCCAAACTGGCAAGTACAAGTATTTCCCCAAAACCGATTCTCCTGACCGGCTTGCCGGAAAGTCGCGACGCCCTCCCGGGCCCTTTCCCCCGGACCTTCCAGGAAGCCGGGCCGTCCGCCTTGCGGCGTTCCGCCCGGGCTGGTATGATGAAACGAAAACAATCGCGCCAAGGTCCCTCGCGGCAAGCGGAAGGGCGTTGGCATGGGTTTTTTTTCGAGGACAGGAGCGAGGGAACGTCATGAGATGCTGGTTGTTGCTTTTACTCGCGGCATGTTTCTGCTTCCCGCCCCAGGGCCGGGCCGGTGAAACGGAAGGCTTGGGAATAAAAGCCGGGCGACTCCGCCCCTGCCCCGAATCCCCCAACTGCGTTTCTTCCCAAAGCCCGGACGAAAAACATTTCGCGCCGCCGCTGCTCCACGAGGGCGACCGAGCCGGGGCGCTGTCCCGGCTGGCCGGGATCGTGACATCCCTGGAACGCGCCAAGGTGGTGGAAATCGGGGAAGACTACCTGCGGGCCGAATTCACTTCGCGTGTTTTTCGTTTCGTTGACGACGTGGAATTCAGGTTCGATTCGGATGGACGGACTATTCACTTCCGGTCCGCTTCCCGGGTGGGCTGGTCCGACCTGGGCGTCAACCGGAAGCGGGTCGAGGCCATAAGGAAAAAATGGAACGAGAAATAAATTCCGCCGAGGTTTTCTCGCGGCCCCTCGGACGAACGGGGCTGAAAGTCGCCCGCCTCGGCATCTCCTCGGGCTACCAGGCTCCGGCCGCGGCCTTTGAAGAGGCTTTTGAACGGGGAATCAACTATTTTTACTGGGGCTGGCGTCGGACCCCGGCCATGGCCGAAGCCATCAAAAACATCGCCGGCTCGGGTCGCCGGGAAAAGCTCGTGGTCGCGATTCAAAGTTTTTCCCGGTCGGCCCTCTTGCTGGAAGTTTTCCTGGCGCGGGCCTTGAGGCAAACCGGCCTGGACCGGGCCGACGTCCTGCTGTTGGGTTGGCATAATTCTCCGCCCCCGGAAAGGTTAATGGAAAAGGCGTTGAGACTGGGGGAAAAGGGCTTGGTCCGTTTTATCGGGCTTTCCGGCCACAACCGCCGTCCTTTTCCCCGCCTGGCCGGGGACGGACGGTTCGACGTCTTCCACTTGCGCTATAACGCCGCTCACCGGGGGGCCGAAAAAGATGTTTTCCCTCTTCTTCCCGGCTCCGACCGGCCGGGTCTGGTCTCGTTCACGGCCACCAGGTGGGGGCAATTGGTCAACCCCCGGCGCATTCCCCCGGGACAACCCGTTCCAACGGCGGTGGACTGCTACCGCTTCGTCCTGTCCCAGCCGGACGTGGACGTCTGCCTGACCGGCCCTAAAAACCTTTCCCAGGCCCGTCAGTCGTTCGAAGCCTTGGACAAAGGCCCCCTGTCGCCGGAGGAAATGGACTGGATGCGCCTGGTGGGAGACCATGTCCATCGCACCGCCGGCCGTTTTTAATCGCCGGCGCCATGGCGCCGCTGTTGTGGAGGAAACATCGATGCACGAGGATTTAACGCAAATTACCGCCGCCGTGGACCATTACTTCCAGGGACTTTACCACCACGACCTGGCCCGGCTGAAAAAAGCCTTCCATCCCCAGGCCCAGGTCATCGGCCGTTTCAAGGGACGCCTCTTTTTCAGTTCCCTGGACGGTTTTCTCCAGTTGCTGGAAAAAACCCCGGCCCCCGTCGCGACGGGAGAAAAATTCGACATGTCGCTCGAGGCGGTTGACCTGGCCGGGGACGCCGCCGTGGCCAAGGTTCGGGACCTGTATCAGGGGTTGCGATTCACCGATTACCTGTCCCTGGTCAAAACCAAGGACGAATGGGTGATCGTGAATAAGACCTATCATCACGAGCCCGGGGAATAAGGCCGTTTTCGACCCCCGCGGCCCGGGAGCGATGGGGTCGCTAGGCGGTTTCGAGGGGGATTATCAGGGTCGCCCGGGCCCCGCGGCCGGGATTGGATGTCAGCTCGAACTGGCCCCCCAGGGCCTTGGTGCGCTCGCTGATCGAAAACAAGCCGAAGGTCTCCGAACCGCTCTCGGCCGCGGTCTTGGAAAATCCCCGGCCGTCGTCCTCGACCGTCAACCGCAACTCCCCGTCCATCTCGGCGATGAACACCTCGGCCAGGGACGCCCGCGAATGCTTGACCACGTTCATCAACAGCTCCCGGGCGGCCCGGAACACAAAAATTCTGACGTCCTCGGACGCTTCTTTTTTCCGGCCGTCGCCCTGAAACGAAACCGCGATATTGTATTTTTCCTCGATCTGTTCGCTCAGCCAGGCCAGGGCCGGTTCCAGGCCCAATTCATAAAGGATGGGCGGGCTCAATTCGAGGGTCAGGGACCGTAGGTCCTTGATCATGGATTCGAAGAACTCGATCAGTTCCGCTATGTTGCGCTCTGCTTCCGGAGACTGGCGGTCCCCGGCCAGGGTCTTGAGTTTCAGCAGGGAGATGAACAAGGTCTGGCTGATGGCGTCATGGAGCAGGACGGCCAGCTTGCGTCGTTCCCTGTCCTCCACCAGCAGCAGTTCCGTTCCCATGCGCCTCAACCTAGCCTGGTTTTCCAGCAGCCGTTTTTCGGTCCGCGCCCTTTCGGCTATTTCCTGGCGAAGTTGACCATTGATCAGCTCCAGTTCCTCGGTCCGCCGCCGGACCATCTCCTCCAGTCGCTCCCTGTGGAGCGACAATTCCAGTTCGGCCGCTTTTCGCGCGGTTACATCCTCGGCCACGCTGGACATCCGATAAACCTCGCCGGAAGCGTTGCGGACCGGATTGCTGCTGGTATTCACCCACCGCACCTCGCCGTCCGGTCGGACGATTCGATATTCCATTTCCACGGCTTGGCCCGCGTTTCTTTGGGAATACATGACCGCGGCCCGGTCCCGATCATCCGGATGTATGTATTCCAACGCGGCCGACGGGTTCCGACAAATCTCGTCGGGTGGTCGGCCCCAGATGCGTTCGAAGGCCGGGCTGAGGTAAATTTTCCCCTTTTTTTTCAAATCCCAGAGGGAAAAGGCCGCCTGGCTGTATTCGGCCAGTTCCCGGAACAGTTCTTCCCTTTCCCGCAGGGCCTTTGCGGCGATGAGCCTGGCGACCGCGCCGCCTATCTGGGAAGTCAAGGTTTCCAGGGCGTCGCGGGTTTCGGCGGGCAGGCTCTCGAGCCGCCGGGACGCGAAAGTGAAGCAGGCGAAAACCCGGTTTTCGTTCTTGACCGGCAAGACGGCCAGGGCCGTCAAGCCTTCCCGAAAAGCCGCCGGAAAGTTCAAGGCGATATCCTGAAAGTCCGGAAAAACGGGTCGGCCCCGCAAGACAAGTTTAGTCCTGGGGCTGCCGGGTTCATAGGCGCTGGTCAGGGCGACGAAATCCGCGGACAGGCCGACATGGCCGGCCAGGCTGAGCCGATTGGTCTCCTCGTCAAGCAGGTAAACGCCCCCGCAGTCGATCCCGGGAATTTTTAGGGCGAAGGAGCAACACATCCGGATGGCCTCGTCCAAATCTCCCACCGCTCCCAAGGCCAGCCCCAGGTCCCGTTGCAGACGCAACTGTTCCTCGGCGGCCCGGCGCTTTTTTTCCGCCAAGGCCAGGTTAAAGGCCATTTCCACCGAAACCTTCAGGTCGGCGCGCTGAAAAGGTTTCAACAGGTACCCATAGGGCAGGGCTTTCTTGGCCTGCCGCAAGACTTCCCCGTCCGCGTGCGCGGTCACGAAAACCACGGGAATGTTTAATTGGGAACGGATAAGAACGGCGGCCTCGATGCCGTCCCATTTTTTTTCGAGAGCGATATCGATGAGGATTAGGTCGGGTTGTTTTTCCTGGGCCATCTCCAAGACGCCCCGGGTCGTGGACAAATGGCCGCAAACCTCGTACCCGAGGTTTTTGAGATTAGAGCCCAGCTCGGCCGCGATGACGAAATCGTCCTCGACCAGCATGATCCTCGAAGCGGGTTCGGAGGGATGAGGAACCATATTTCACCCGATCTCTTTTTATTTTGAAAGGCTTGCCTGTTCACCCGCGGCCCGGCCGTCGCGGACGGCTTGGACGGGCGACCTGGAGCGTCTATTATAAGTCCCCTTGCCGGCGGGGTCCATCATGGGGCCTAGTCATGGAACCTAGCTTTTTCCATTATTGAAGCGCCGTTTTTTATGTCAAGGGAAAAGGACGGGCCGGGGGCGGCGAGGCGCAATGATCTTTCCCGCCGGGCGGAGCGAGGATGTTTGCATGAAAATGCCCGAAGGGCGTTTTCATTGGTTGTTGCGACCGACATGGCCCGCGGGCCATGTCGGTTTGTATGAAAATTGTCAGCGGCCATCTGATAATGCCTAAAACCTGGCCATCTGAAATTGTATTGTTCCTTTCTTTTTCAGTTCACAAAAATTAACACTTCACTTTTCCATAATTCGCTGGTTCCCAAGCTCTAGCTTGGGAACCCGAGAAGGGGAAGCTCTAGCTTCCCCACTTATTCCGAAAAACAACCAAGGGAAATCAACGCGGCGTTTCCATTCCGTAGTCTTGGCGCGGCGGTGATTAGTCGGTTTGAAATTTCATCCGTCTCGTTGAACCCATGCCTGAAGGCTTCCCGGGCAAGGTCTATCCCCTGGCCTGCGATTATGGGCGGGGGCGCCGCATATATAGCGTGAGGAAGCTGGAGCTTCCCTGGCCGAGGTTCCCAAGCTAGATCTTGGGAACCAGCCTTTGTTGTTGTGACCGACATGGCCCGCGGTCATGTAGGCTAGGATAACGCGGCGTAACCCAACATTTCCCCACCTCGCCGGCCCGCCCCCAAGCCCTAATCGTCGTCGGCCCGGCCGTGTTCTTTTTTCAGAAGAAATTTCTGTATTTTTCCCGACGCCGGGGTCCGGGGCAAGGTCTCGACCACGGTCAGATGCTTGGGCAGCTTGAAACGCCCCAATCTCTCGATCAAAAAGGCGTTGAGCCCGGCCAGGTCGAGGGAGGCGCCGGGCCGAAGCTCCACCACCGCCTTGCCCACTTCGCCCCATTTGGGGTCCGGGACCCCGATAATGGCCGCGCCGACCACGTCGGGATGCGCTTCCACGACCCGTTCGATCTCCGCCGGGTAGATGTTGACCCCGCCGGAAATGATCATGTCCTTGAGCCTCCCGGCGATGATGTAATGCCCGTCCTCGTCGACCCGTCCCAGGTCCCCGGTCTGAAACCAACCGTCCTTGATCGATTCCGCGGTCGCCTCGGGCTTGTTCCAATACCCCGCGCACATATGACGGCCCCGCAGCAGGATTTGCCCTTCCCGGCCCCGGGGAACGTCGCGGCCATCCTGGTCGACCAGCCGGATGTCCACCCCGGGCATGACGTGGCCCAGGGTCCCCAGCTTGCCGTCGGCGATGAAGTTGTTCGGCCCCACCTCGGTCAGGCCGTAGCCTTCCCAGAGATGCACGCCCTTTCTTTCCTTGAAGATGTCGAAAATGTCCCGGCCGAGGGCCGCGCCGCCGGAAACCATGAACCTGAGGGACGAAAAGTCCGCGCGCTCGAACCGGGGAGAGTCGATCAGCATCCGGTACATGGTCGGGACCCCGAAAAAAACCGTAACCTTCTCTTTTTCGATCAGGTCCAAAATCAGGTCCGGGTCGAAGCTTTTAACCAAAATATTGGAGGCCCGGGTCAGGAACAGCGGCAGGGTGAAGACGTTCCACCCGGCGGTGTAGAACATGGCCGCGTGCAGAATGGTGCGGTCCCGGGACGAGAGGTCCCAACCCAGGACGGTGTTGACCGCGTTGGCCTCGATCATGCCATGGGTCAGAATCACGCCCTTGGGCAGCCCCGTGGTCCCGGAAGTGTAGATGATAAGTTGGGGATCGTCCGCGGCGATCTCCACTTCCGGCGGGGCTTGGTCGGACAGAGCGGCCCAGGGCGAGGGTCCGTCCGGACCGTCCCCGAACCGGACGAAGGAGACCGAATTGAATCGATGTCTCAATTCCAGGGCGATTGTTTCATGTTCCGCGTCGTGGAACAGGACCTTGGGCCCGGCGTCTTGAAGAAAATAATCGAACTCGGCGGCGGCCAACCGGAAATTGAGCGGGACCAGAACGGCGCCCAAGCGGCTCGTCGCGAAAAACAGGGTGATGTATTCGGCCCGATTCAATGATAAACAGGACACCCGGTCCCCTTTTTCCACGCCCAGGCCCTCGGACAAAAAACGAGCCAGCCGGTTCACTTCCCTCGACAAGTCGCCGTAGGTGTAACGCCGGTCCGTGATGGCGTCGTAAACCGCCTCGCCCTGGGGGAACGTTTGCCCCCACCGTCCGATCCAATCGCCGAAAATCATGTCAAGCCTCCCTTTTCAGTGCGTCTTGCCCCAGCGCAAGGTCAGGGCGTCCCAGGCGTAACCTATGCCGGCTGAGATCATGAGGACCAGGTCGCCTTCCTTGAGTCGTCCTTCCTCCACCCCTAGTTCCAGGGACAAAAGTTGGTCGTTCTGGCCGTGATGCCCGAATTCGGCCAGGTATCTGGTCTGTTCCGGACTGATTCCCAATTGATCCACCAGATAATCGTGAGCGCTTCGCTTGACCAGCAGGGTGGCCAGGTAATCGACGTCGGACCGCTTGAACCCGCCCTTGGCCAGGGCCTTGTCGATGCAGACCAGCCAGTTGGACAGGCTCAGCTTTTCCAGGCGGTCCTTCATGCCCTCCGGGTCCATCACGTCCAGGTACTGCCGCCCTTCCCGCAGGCCTTCCAGGGTCATGGGCGCGGCCGACCCGCCCTCGGGCACGTAAACGTCCCAGGCGAAGGAGCCGTCGCTCATGAAGTGCCCGTCCAGTATTTCGTTGCGCCGGCAATCCCGCTGGACCACGCAGGCGGCCCCGCCCGCGGCCAGGTAATACATCCAGCGCACCCGGGTGTTGGGATAGTCAATCAGGTCCGAATTGCGGTAACCGGTGACCAAGAGGATGTTCTTGAGGCTTTCATCGGCCCGGATCATGTCCCGGGCCAATTTCAGGGCCACCATGGTCGTCCCGCACCGCTGCTGCATGTCGAAGGACCAGGCCTTTTTAAGCCCCAGTTCCTTTTGAATTTTCGGTCCCACCGGCCAGTTGCGGTATTCCTTGACTTCCTCGCCGCTCCAGATCACCAGGTCTATATCCTCCGGCGCCAGGCCGGAATTGAACAGGGCCTTGCGGGCCGCCTTCAAACCCATGGCCGCGGTCCCGTCCCCGTCCCCGGGCACGTTTTTCTGATACCAGCCCAGCTTGGTCCGGATAATGTCGGCCGGAGTGTCGCACTGGGAAGCGATATAGTCCGCGTCGTGGTATTTCCTGGGAATATAGACGGCCAGGCTTGAAATCCCGGCTTTGGCTGCTTGATTACTCATCGCCAGGGGCTTCCTCCATATTTCTCTTCAATTTTCGGCGCGCGTTAATATCCCGGGCCGTGCCGACAAACCCCTTGGGAAAAAAGAAAACCACCAGCACGAACAGGATTCCGAAATATAGAATCCAGCGCTCGGACAGGCGTTGCACGAGCTCGTTGCCGGGCAGCACCGCCGCCGCGGCTTTCTGCAAATCGGGCAGCCAGGTCTCGGCGAACTGTAGGAACGCCGCGCCGATAATGCCCCCGTACAAGGTCCCCAGGCCGCCGATGATCACCATGAGTAGGGTGTTGAGCATCACCGGAGTGGACATGACCGAGTCCGGGTTCACGTACCTCATCCACAGGGCGTACAGGACCCCGGCCAGGGACGCCATGGCCGACCCGAAAACGATGGAAAACGTCTGGTAACGAAAGGTTCGGAACCCCAGGGCGATGGAACGGGCCTCGTTTTCGCGTATGCTTTCCAGGACCCGGCCCACGGGGGACCGGACGAACCGGATCATGCCGATGAAAAGAAGAATCGCGGCGGCCCAGATGACGTAATAGGTGATCAGCCGGCCGTTCACTTCCGCTCCCAGGAAGGTCCCGCCGGACCAGTTCACCGACAGGACCCCCGGGAGCTTGAACGACACCCCGTCCTCGGCCATGGTCAATTCGTACCACTGCATGCTCAAAATGTAGGCGAATTCAGCCAGGGCCAGGGTCATCATGGCGAAAAAGATCGCTTTGACCCGGAGGGAAAAAAAGGAAATGACCACGGCCAGGACCACGCTGAGCAACACCGCCAGGACCGGCGCCAAAAGCAGGTGGACCCAGTGGGGCGAACCGGAATGATAGACCGTTAGGCTCAGGGAATAGGCCCCGATGCCGAAAAACATGGCGTGGCCCAGGGAAAGTTGCCCGGTGAATCCCAAAATCAGGTCAAAGGACGCGGCCAGCAGGGTGAAGACCATGACCTTGGCCAGCACGTCCATGACCCTAAAGGACGGGAACAGCAGGGGCGCGGCGGCCAGGCCCAGGGCCAGGCCGATCAGCAGGAAGAAGGACGGCCGGGTGAACCTGGTTCGGTAGTCCTCGAGCCGGTCTTTTTGCACGGGAGTAAGTTCGGTCACGTCGCGGCTCCTTGCGTTAGTCACGTCCGAACAGCCCGGTGGGCCGCCAGAGCAGGATAATGGTCATGATCATGATATTGACGCCCAGGGCCAGCTTGGGCATGAGAAAAGCCACGTAGTTGAAGGCCAGGCCGACCATGATCGCGCCCAGGAAACTCCCCGTGACCGAGCCCAACCCGCCGATAATGACGATGATCAGGGCGAAAATGAGGTTTTCCTCCCCCATGGCCGGATGAATCTGCTGCTTGAACATGGCCCACATGGCCCCGCCCACGGCCGCCAGGCCGGCGCCGGCGGCGAAGACCCCGGTGAATATTTTATGGATGTCGTAACCCATGGCCTGGACCATCTCCTTGTTCTCCACCCCGGCCCGGACGATCACGCCCAACTTGGTCTTCCGCAGGACCAGTTGAATGACGACAAAGACGCCCAGTCCGATAACAATGGCCGTGCCCCGGAACTTGTCCACGACCACGTCGTTGAAATCCCACGAACCCAACAGGGCCGCCGGGACGGGAGGCACCTCGTCGTTGGGCCCCCAGAAAATCCGAATAAGCTCGGCCATGATCAGGGACGCGCCCATGGTTATCAGAATCTGCTTGAGGTGGTTGCCGTACACCCCCCGAATCACTATCCGTTCCAAAATCACGCCGAGGACGAGGCCCACCGCCAGGGCCGCGGCGAGCACCAGGGCCAGGTCGGCCAGGCTTTGAACCACCCCGGCGGTTTCCACCCAGCCCAGGCGTTGCAGAATGTTCAGGACGGAAAACCCGGCGTACCCGCCCCAGGCGAAAAAGGCGCCGTGGGCCAGGTTCAGGACGTCCATTAAACCGAAGATCAGGGTCAGGCCCGAGGCGGTCAGGAAAAGAAGCATGCCCATGGTCACCCCGGACACGGTCAAGACCAGGTAAGTGGTCAGGTCGATCCAGAACAAGGGCAGAAACCAGATTCCGATCCCGATCAGCCAGCCAACCGTTTTTTTCGCGTCAAAACCTCCGGCGTTTTTTCCGCCGACGGCCAAGGCTTCGGAGGTCATTTCCCCTCCCCCTCAGGCAATGCCCAGGTATTTCTGTTTAAGTTCGCGGTTTTCAATCAAATCCTCCATCAGTCCCCCGTGGACCACCCGACCGTCGTCCAGGATGAAATAGTCGGTCCCCACCAGGCCGGCCAAATAAAAATTCTGTTCCACCAGCACCACGGTGGTCTGGGACTTGATCCGGTTGAGGGCCTCGCCCAGGTGTTGGACGATGATGGGCGCCAAGCCCTTGGACGGTTCGTCGATGAGCAGCAGCCGATGGTCGTTGACAATGGCCCGGCCGATGGCCAGCATCTGCTTCTGACCGCCGGACAAGACCCCGGCCTTTTTTCGCCAGAATTTTTTCAAATCCGGAAAAAGCTCGAAAATTCCGTCCAACCGCTGGTATGAACTCTCGTTTTCATGGAGCATGGCCAACCGGAAATTTTCCTCCACGGTCAGGTTGTAAATGACCGCTTGATCTTCCGGGACAAAGCCCACGCCCAGGCGGGCTATCTCGAAGGGCCGACGCTTTTCGATGCCCGACCCGGCCAGGAATATCCCGCCGGACGAGGCCGGAGTCAGTCCCATGGCGGTCCGCAGGGTCGTGGATTTTCCGGCGCCGTTGCGGCCCAAAAGCACCGTGGCCCCGCCCGCCTTGATGTCGAAATCGACGCCCTGGAGGATGTGATGCCTGGCGATGTGGGTATGGACCTTTTTGAAGGAAAGAATCGGCTCAGGCATGTTTCGCGCCCCCTCCCAGATAGGCTTCCTGGACGGTTTCGTTGCAGGCCACGGCCCCGGGCGCGTCGTCGCAGATGAGGGTCCCGTCCTTGAGCACGGCGATGGAATCGGACAGGGACATGATCATGTCGAACTTGTGTTCCACCAGGAGTATGGTCCGGTTCCGGGCCGCCTTGATTTCCTTGATTATATCCAGGATCGCCGGGACCTCTTCCAGGCTCATGCCGGCCGTGGGCTCGTCGAGCAGCAGGACTTCCGGGTTCAAGGCCAGCAGAATGGCGATTTCCAGCTTGCGTTGTTCCCCATGGGTCAGGTTGGCGGCTTTTTCGGACCAACGGTCCTTCATCATCACCTGGCCCAGGAGTTCGTAAGCCTGGTCCTCCAGGTCGGGATACGACCGGTAGTCACGCCAGAAGACCAGGCCGACGTCGTTCTTGGACTGCAAGGCCAGCCGGACGTTTTCCAGGACCGCGAGGTTGGGAAAAAGGTTGGTCAACTGAAAGGACCGTCCCACGCCCAGCTTGGTCCGTTGGGCCGGGCCCAGCCGGGTGACGTCCCGGCCCTTGAAAAATACCTGGCCGTCCGTGGGGCGGTATTGCCCGCTGATAAGGTTGAACAGCGTCGTCTTCCCCGCCCCGTTCGGTCCGATGATCGATTTGAGGGAAAAGGTTTCGACCCCGAGGTCAACCCCGTTGACCGCCACGTTTCCGCCGAAACTGACGGTCAAATTCCTGGTCTCGATGATGGCCTCCCCGTTCACGGCGCACTTCCTTTGCTTTAACTTGGATTCGAGAAGATTCAGGGGCCGGGCCGGGAAAACCCCGGCCCGGTTTTCGCCTATTTGTCGCGGATCGGGATTTCCATATCCTTATAGGACAATTCACGCACTAGTTCGGGAATGGCCCAGGCGACGGCGGCGTCGACCTTGATCTTGAAGACGAACATCGACTGCAGGGCCTGGTGGTCTTCCTTCCGGAAAACCATTTCGCCCTTGGGAGTCTGAAAGCTCATGCCTTCCATGGCCTGGATCAGTTTTTCCGTGTCCGTGGAGCCGGCCGTCTCGATGGCCTTGACCACGGCCATGGCCGCCGCGAAACCGCCGCAGGTGAAGAAGTCGGGCGGAGCGTTGTACCGTTTCAGGTGTTCCTTGACCAGCCAGTCGTTGATTTCATTCTTGGGGATTTCGTAATAATAATAAGTGGCGCCGAGCATGCCTTCCAGACCCTTGTACAGCTTGAGGGCGTCCAGGATGTTGCCGCCGGTGACCATCTTGATCCCGTATTTTTCCTCGATCTTCATTTCCTGAATCTTGAAGGGATTGCCCTTGCCCGCCCAGATGACGAACAGGTATTTCTCGCCGGGCTGGTCCTTCAAGGCCGCGATGATCCTTTGGGCCGGAGCGGTGAAGTCGGCGGTCTGCATGGGCACGTATTCCTCATGCACCACCTTGGCGCCGGCTTTTTCGGCGGCTTCCTTGTACGCGGCCACGCCGTCGCGGCCGAAGGCATAGTCCTGGGCCAGGGTGGCGATGGACACGCCGGGCTTGGAAATGGCCAGGGCGTTGGAAATCGCGTCCTGGGAAGAATTGCGGCCGGTCCGGAAGATGTATTTGTTCCGGTCCTTGCCGGTGATGCTGTCGGCCACGGCGGGTTCGACCAGCAGTATCTTCTTGAACTCATCGGCCACCGGCAGCATGGCCAGGGCCACGGCCGAGGAGACGCCGCCCACGGCCAGGTCGCACTTGTCGTCCTTGAAAGCCTCGGTCAACATCTGCTTGCCGATGTCGGGCTTGAGTTGGGTGTCCTTGACCACCAGTTCCACCGGGCGGCCCAGAATCTGGTTGGTCCCCTTGGTGGCGTATTCCAGGCCCATTTCAAAGCCCACCAGGGACTGCTTGGTGTACGCCTCCAGGGGGCCGGTGACGCCGACCACCCGCGCGATCTTGATCGGGTCCGCCGCGAAAACCGAAGTCGCCGCCAGCGCCGCGATCAAACACGCCGCCGTCAAAACCCTCAAAACCTGCCTTGAATTCATGATCTCCCTCCTTAACCCTTTTTACGATTGCCCGGGACCGGCCGGACCCGACGTCCGGCGCCCCGGATTACTTGTAACTGTCCCGGAGAACGGTCTTCAGGACCTTGCCGGCCGCGTTGCGGGGCAACAGGTCCACGAAAACCACCTTTTTGGGAATCTTATACTTGGCCAGGCGCCCCCGCAGATGAGCCAGGATAGCTTCTTCCGTCAGCCTCTGACCCGGCTTGAGGGCGACCGCGGCCAACCCCGTTTCGCCCCACTTCTCGTCCTTGACCCCGATCACCGCGGCCTCGGACACCTCGGCCAGCTCGTAGATCGTGTTCTCCACCTCGGCCGGATAGACGTTCTCCCCGCCCGAAATGAACATGTCCTTTTTTCTTTCCACGATGAACAAGGCCCCGTCCTCGTCCATCCGGGCCAGGTCCCCGCTGTGGAACCAGCCGCCCTGGAACGCCTCGGCCGAGGCTTCCGGCCTGTTCCAGTAGCCCTTCATCAGGTTGGGGCCGCGCATGATCAACTCCCCGACTTCCCCGGTCGGAACGTCCCGGCCTTGATCGTCCACGATCCGGACTTCCAGGTGGAAGACCGGGAGGCCGATGGACCCGACCTTTTCCAGGGCCAATTCCCGGGGCAGGGTGGCGATGCTCGGCGCCGCCTCGCTCATGCCGAATCCCTGCTGGAGCACAATCCCGGCCTCGTGATAGCGCCGGACCAGGCTGACGGGCAGGGGCGCCCCGCCGCTCATGACCATGCGGGCGTTCCGGAAGGCCTCGGACGAGAAGTCGGGGTGTTGGATCAGGAACAAAAACACCGCCGGCACGCCGAAAAACAGGGTGATCTTCTCTTCCCGGAGGAGTTTCAGGCATCGTTCCGGGTCGAAGGTCCGCATGAGCGCCACGGTCGCCCCGTGGTAGAGCATGGGCAGGGTGAAGAGCCCGATGCCCCCGATATGGAACATGGGCAGGACCAGAAGATCCCGGTCGGCGCTGGTGAAGTCCATGGATTCGAGGTTGAGGGCGTTCCAGAAGCTCGCCCCCTGGGTCAGCACCGCGCCCTTGGGCTTGCCCGTCGTGCCGGCCGTGTACATGATGATGTGGGGCGTCTCCCCGGTGGGCTGGAGCCCCGGCGCGGGCTCCTCGTCCGATTCGGCGGCCAGGAGTTGTTCGTACGCCCGGGCTTCGTGGGCTTCGGCGTCCCCCAAAACGATTACCCTGGAGACGCCCGACTCGGCCTGGACCCCGGCGGCCAGTTCGGCCAGGCCCGGGTCGTGGATCAAGGTCCCGGCCCCGCTGTCCTTCATCATGAAACCCAGTTCCGGAGCGGTCAAGCGCCAGTTGAGCGGGACTAGGATGAGGCCCAGCTTGGCCGTCGCCATGATCGTTTCCACGTATTCCAAGCAGTTGTAGGCCAGCATGGCCAGCCGGTCCCCGGAACGAAGCCCCGAGGCGGACAAGGCCCGGGCCAGTCGGTTGACCCGGCGGTTGAGGTCGCGGTACGTAACCCGCCGGGCGCCGTCGACCACGGCTTCCTTGTCCGGACTAAGCAGTTCCCTCTTGGTCAGCCAGTACCCGATGCCGCGTTCCAGACTCATTGGCTAAAACCCCTTTCAGCTCTCCCGCGCGTAAATTTTTTTCATGACGTGAGCCATGTTGTTGGCGAAATTGACCACCGTGGACATGCCTTCCTCGTCTTTTTCCGCGTCCCTTTGGCCGGCGGTCCCGGCCAGGCCCACGTTCCAGTAGGTGGAGCCGGGCACGGTTATGCCGTTGATGAAGAACCACAGGAGCAACTGGGAAAAAGCCAGGTTATGACCGGCCCGGCGGGCCACGGTGATGGGGCCGCCGACCTTGCCGGTGAAAAACCTCTTGTTCCAGAGAGAAACGAAGGTCGCCCGGCTCAGGAGGGCCATGACCTGGGACGCGACCGACGACAGGTATACCGGAGACCCGATGACCAGGCCCTCGGCGGTCCGCATTTTTTCCAGAATGGCGGCGAAATCGTCGTCGGTCTGGGTGCATCGGCCCGCCTTGACGCATTCGTAGCAGCCCCGGCAGGGCTTGACGACCTGGCCCGACAGACTGATCAGTTCGGTTTCCAGCCCCAACTCCCCGAGGCGGCCGAGGCAGGTCTTGACGTATTGCAGCGTGTTGCTGTCCGGCCGGAGGCTTCCGGCGATGCCCACCACTTTCATCGACTTTTCTCTCCTGTAATGTCCGAGACGTCCGCCGAGGTTTCCAGCAGTCCCTCCCGGAGCTGTTGGCGCATGAGGTCGGCGAAAAATTTTTGTTCAAAACAGCGGCTGAAGCGCTCGCGTTCCACGGCCAACCCTTCCGCTCCGGCCCGGCCCCGGGACGCGTAAACCGCGGTCTTGGCCAGGGACAAGGCGTACTGGGGCTGCCTTAGCACCCCGGCTAGCAATTTTTCCACGCCGGAACGCAGCTCGCCCTCCCCCACGGCCGCGTGGACCAAACCCAGGGCCGCGGCCTCGGGCGCCTTGTACAGCCGGCCGCCCAGGATCATTTCCAGGGCCCGGCCGATTCCCACCAGCCGGGGGAGCCGCTGGGTCCCGCCGCCGCCGGGGATCAACCCGACCTTCACTTCCGGCAGGCCGATCCGGGCCGCCGGCGCGGCCACGCGCAGGTCGCAGGCCAGGGCGAATTCGAACCCGCCGCCGAAGCAGAGCCCGTTAATGGCCGCCACGGTGATGAAGGGCGCGGCTTCCAAACGGTCGAAGACGGCCTGGATGCGGACGGAAAAATCAAGGGCCTCCTCGGGCCCGAGCCGCATCATTTCCACTCCGTCCGCGCCGCCGACGAAATAATTTTCGCCGCCGCCGGTGAAGACCACGGCCCGGGGGCCGCTCCCGGCCAGCTCGTCCAGAAGCTGGTTTAATTCAACCATTACGGCGGAATTGATGGAATTTCTGTCGTGGGGACGGTTGATCGTCACCCAGCGCACGTCCCCGCCGCCTTCAACCACAAGATACTCGCGCATTTCGTTTCTCCCTTGCGCCCAGTCGAACTCAGATGACCAGCCCGCCGTTGGGGCTCAGGACCTGGCCGGTGATGAAATCCGCTTCGTCCGAGGCCGGGAATGCGGCCAACCCCGCGATTTCCCTTGGCTCCCCCAACCGCTTGAGGGGCGTTTTCCTGATGACGAAGTCCCGGAAACCGTCGGGCAGCCCGGCCAGCATGGGCGTTTCCACGTACCCGGGCGCGATGACGTTGACCCGGATGTTGCTCCGGGCCGCTTCCACGGCCAGGCTCCGGGCCAGCATGTTGACTCCCCCCTTGGCCGCGCTGTACCCGATGGCGCCGGGCGTGGGCGTCAGGGCCGCCACGGATGAAAAAAGAACGATCCGGCCGCCCCCGGTTTCCTTCATCCACCGCACCGCTTCCCGGCAGCAGAAAAAGGTCCCGTCCAGGTTGACGGCGATCAGCCGCCGCCAGTCCTGGTCGGTGATGTCTTCCAAGTTGGCGGTCCCGCCCATGACCGCCGCCGCGTGAACGACCATGTCCAGCTCGGGAATCAGTTTTTTCAGTCGGGAAAACAGCGCGGCCGTGGAATCGCTTCGGGAAACGTCCACTTCCAGGCCCTCGGCCCGTCCGCCCAGGCGTCCGGCCATCTCGGCGGTCTCCCGGGCGCCGTCGAGGTTCAAATCGGCCGGAAAGACCGACATCCCAATCGCGGCCAGGGCCAGGGCGACTTCCCGGCCCATGCCCGAGGCGCCGCCGGTGACCAGGGCTGTTTTTGGCTTGCGAGTGCGCATCCCCTAAAAATCCTTGTGGGCCAAATAGGCCTTCCGGGGTTTTTCCGTTGGAAAAATGATCAGTTGCTCGGAATCCAACTGGTCGACGATCCCCCGGGCCACCTGAGCGGCCGTGTCCATGAAGCCGCGGTATTTTTCCACCACCGGCGCCATTTCCTCGGACCCGGGGGAAGTCGTGAAAAATTCGGTGTCGGTCAGATGCGGGCAGGCCGCCAGGACCCGGACCCCGGTCCCGGCCAAATCCTTGGCCAAGCCCCGGGAAAACCCCACCAGGGCGTGCTTGCTGGCCACATAGGGGGTCACCTTGTCGGAATGGGCGATGAGGCCGCCGATGGAAGCCAGGTTGACGATCAGTCCCGCGCCCTGGGAAAGCATGATCGGCAGGACCAGCCCGGTCAGGAAAACCGGCGCGAAAACGTTGATCTCGAACAGTTTTCGCCATTCGTCCCCGGACGTTTCCAGAAAAGGCCCATATCCGCCCAGCCCGGCGTTGTTGACCAGGATATCGATCCGTTTCCAGCGGTTGAACACGGCTTTAACCAACGCCTCCCGGTCGTCCGGCGCGGTCAAATCCGCGGGAAAGACCAGGGTTTCGTGGGGACACGACTCCGCCGCCTCCATCAGGCGGTCCCGACGGCGCGCCGCGAGGCAGACCAAGGCCCCGGCCTCGGAAAGAAGCCTGGCCAAGGAAGCGCCGATGCCGGAGCCGGCCCCGGTCACGATCGCAACTCTACGGTTGAGGTCGGTCACGGTTCCATCCTCGGTGGTTAAGAACATTAAACTGAAATATGAATCACCTGTCAGAAAGTGTGCGGCAAAACCGCTGGAATTGTCAAGGAGATTTTATGCCTGGCGCGGAAAAAATTTGAATTACATAAAAATAATACAATAATTTAAACCAATTATATCCAGCACGCTCCGGGGCGTTTGCCGGCGAACCCGGGAAAAAAATGTTTCTTATTTTCCTTTTTATTGTACATTGAAGAACAATCCGTCTTTCGAGATTGTTAGGTAATTAATTGAAACAAATAAAAATTTTCATGCCAAAAAATAACCGGCGCCATGACTGGCGGAACCGGACCGGCCCTAGCCGAGGGCCTGGCCAGCGCTCGGCTGGTTGGTTTTGGTGATGTTCACTTGCTTGCGAGGGAGGAAAAAAGCAGACGCCAGGAAGATATAGTGAACGTTCGAGTCCGATGTTGTCTTTTCCGCTCCAAGGTATTAGACTAGTCTTAGACTGGTCTGTTCGGAGGCGTTATATGAAAACCGTTGGAGCCTATGAAGCCAAGACGCATTTTTCACAACTCCTGGAACGCGTCGCCAAGGGTGAGAAGATCACCATCACCAAGCACGGCGTCCCCGTGGCGGTGCTCCAGCCCGCGGAATCGGCCCCCAAAAAGCCCATAACCGAAATCATTAAGCAATTGAAGGAATTTCGTAAAGGTCAACATCTCAATGGGCTTTCGATTCGCGAGATGATCGAGGAGGGAAGACGTTGATGTCCGCTCAATTCGTCATCGATAATTCGGTGGTTATGTCGTGGTGTTTCGAGGATGAGGACAACAAGTACGCGGAATCGGTTCTCGAAAGCCTAGAAAAGGGCGAAGCCTTCGCCCCCTCCATCTGGCCGTTGGAAATCGGTAATGTCCTACTTGTCGCTGAAAGAAAAAAGCGACTCAATCGGGCGGCCGTGATTCGTTTTCTCGATCTCATCGGAGGCCTCCCCATTAGGGTCGAGCAAGAGACGCCCGAAAGGATGCTCAAGGAAATCTTTTCGCTGGCGCGGGAACACAGACTCTCGACTTACGACGCCTCATACCTGGACTTGGCCCAACGGCTTGGATTGCCGCTCGCGACTAAGGACGCCGCCTTGGTGAACGCCGCAAAAAAATGCGGGGTTTCGAACTATCTTCCCGATCAATGGTGATGTCACAAATAACCAGTAAAAACCGGAATTGATAAACAGCCATATATATAATGAAGACATAGGTTTTTCAAACAATGTAATATCCGACACACCCCCCCTTTATTAAGCGTCTGTGATGGAGTAGTATGAAATAATTCACAAAGAAACAAACTTAATCGGCCTTCTTTTTCAATTACCCCCTAGGGAAATTCGAAACAACGGCAGCCGTATTTTTTTTAAATTTTGCCCCTGAAAATCGGAAATGTCCGGCTTGTCCACGATAGGAAAACACGGCCCGACCCCATCGGTCCCTGGCCACTGTTTCGCCCTCCTCCGCGAACAACCCATTGCGGTCTAGCAGAAGAAATCCGTATTCATTCAGGGCGTTGATAAGCCAGGTCTAACGCGCTGTGTCAGCGGCCATCTGATAATGCCTAAAACCTGGCCATCTGAAATTGTGTTATTCATTTCTTTTTCAGTTCAAAAAAATTGACTACTTCATTTTTTTCTTTTTAATTTCTTGCCGGCATGACCCCTTGTATCCTTATCATTGGGCCGGG
>JAZDGM010000185.1:0-7385 GCA_043806915.1 Pseudomonadota bacterium
GCCCCGCCGCAAGGCGCCGGCCAACGTCTCCAATTTACCGTGGTCGGGCCCGCAAAACAGTAAAAGATGGTGCGCGTTGCGCACCCTACTTACTCATTTTCATTTGGCCATTTTCCTTACATTTTCAACCGGCCGCTAACAATCGATACCCACAAGGAAAAAATTGATAGAAGTCGTCTGGCCTGTGGAGGCCATAAACAAGGAATCTGCTCGCGAAAAGTCCATTCGATTTCGACATCCATTTTGCAAATATTGTTTTTAATTTGGATGTCCTTTTCAATGCTGAACGCCTCCTGGAGAGGTACAGCCGGTTTGGCTGGAGCCGGGTTTTACTCGCTGGACTGGGGAGCCCAGTGGTCGAGGCAGGAAAAATGAGTGGAGTTGGGGTAAAGATGGTGCGCCCTGCGCACCCTACTAACTGACCCGGCTCATGCTTCGGCGGAGTATCGCGGCCCGGGGCGGCCCCTCGATTGGCGTTGACAGGCGGAAACGGGCCGGATATCCTGGCTTGGCCAATTGTGGCCGAGGTCTTCCCCCCAAGCACACGCACCGGCGGTCGCCCGCCGAACCGCCGCAACCCGAAAGGGAGGTCCGAATCATGTCGCGGTCGAAACTATGCCTTGCCGGCGCCTTGTTGTTCGTCTTTTCGCTAATCGCCTGGTCCTGCACTAGTTTGCCGCAACCCGAGCGACGAATCAGCCAGTCCGAAACTTACCTGGACTGGGGCCGGACCCCTCCGGACGCCGCCGCCCGGGCCAAGCACCAAATCGAGGGAACACAGCCGTTTGAATGGTGGTACATCGACGCTCATCTCGATAACGGCCAGACCGTGGTCGGGGTCTTTCTGGACCCCAGTTTCACCACCGCCAAGCCGGCCCTAACCCTTTCCCTGTATGAGCGCGACTGGTCCAAGGCCGGCTTCCTGCGGGAACTGTCTCCCGCGGAAATCACCACGTCGCCGGATGACGCGGGCGTGACGACCCCATACGGGTTTCTGAAAAGAGTGGATGACCGGACCTATCACGTCCGTTGGGAATTCGAGGGCCTGACCGCGGACCTGAAGTTTATCGAGGAAGCGCCCGGCTGGCTGCCCGGCGGCGCGGACGGGGTCAACGGCGACAACCTCTATTTTTTCTGGACGGTCCATCAGGCCAGGAGCCGGGTTGAAGGGACGATCACTCGCGGCGGCCAGTCCTACCATGTTTCCGGCCAGGGGTACGCCGATCATAACTGGGGCAAAAAGGCCTTGAACGAAATTGTCCGGTCCTGGATTTGGGGGAGAATTTTCGCCGGGCCGTACACCATTATTTACGCGGACGTCGATTACTACGACCCCGCCATCAAGTCCCGTCCCCTGTACCTGGCCCGGGGCCGCGAGGTGTTGATCGGGGCCGGAAGCCCCACCATCACCCAGGACGATTTCGCCTTCCATCCCGGCTTGAAAAGGTATTTCCCCCGGTCCATCCGGATCGAATTCCGGGAAGGCCCGGTCAAGGCGGATATCCGCATCCGTTTCAAGGGCTTGGTGGAGGAAGTGGACCTGCTATCGATTTCCGGACGGAACGCCCTGACGCAGTGGATCGCCCGGACTTTCGTGGCCCGGCCGACCTATTTTCGCGTCATGGCGGAGTTCGACGGGACGATTGAGCAGGACGGCCGAGCCGAGTCCATCGCGGGCGATTGCCTGTACGAAGTCATGGGTTTTATTTAGGGCGTGGATAAAAAAAACCCCGGCCCGGCCAAGGGCCGGCTGGGGTTGAGGAAGACAAGAGCGGAAGCGGGGGGATTAGTGGTGGCTGTGCGCCCCGCCGCTCCGGAGGCTTTTCAGGGTCATGAGAAAGGTCACGCCCAGGCCGGCGCCGACGATAGTCAGGGCCAGGTACAACATTCCCATGAAGACAAACCTACCCACGGACCAATCCCAATCGAAGATGAAGGGAAACATAAGCGTTCCTTTCAAAAGTTATTTTTTTCTCAAATCACGGACAATATAAAGACCCGGCGGCCGGGCTGTCAAGGTTTTTTTCCAGGGCCGCCCCGGACCGGGCCAATCCGGCCGGGGCGGGGATGCTTTCAGTCCAGCGCGGCGCCCACGAAACAGGAGCCCTGGTTCGACGACCCGCTGCCGGGGGTCAGGGGGACGATAATGCCTCCACTGCTAGACGAACTGGATGAGCTGCTGGAACTGCTCGAGGAGCTGGACGAACTGCTGGAGCTGGAGCCCGTGGTGAACGACCAGATATAGTCTTCTTCCATGTTGTTGCCGTCAATGTCCTCAACGTTGCTGGAAATGTTGACGGTGTAGGTCGTGTCGCCCGTCAGGCTTTTTTCGGGCGTGAAGGTCGCGGAGCGGGTGCTTTCGGAATAGGTCACCGCGCCCGGTATGGTGGTGGGGCTCGGGTTTTCGAAATAAACCTGGAAGGTCCCGTCGCCGATGGTGGCTGCGGTCATGTATTTGTTGAAAACGGCGGAGATGGTTGCGTCCAGGTCGACGCCCGACGCCCCGTCCAGGGGAGAGACCTCGATAATGGACGGCGGGGTGTTGGTCCCGATCACGGTCCTGAACTTCCAGGAATAGGTCGATTCCAGGGGCGTCCCGGAAAAGCTGGTGACGCCGGTGGTAATGGAGGCGGTGTATTCGGTGTTCTGGGCCAGGTTGATGTACGGCGTGAAGGTGGCGGTGCGGGAAGCCTTGTCGTAGGTCACCTTGCCGGTTATTTCGGGAATGATCTTGAAGGTGGTCGAAGTCAGTTCCCAGTCGGCCATGTCTTCATTGAAGACCGCTGTTATGGCCCGGTTGACGGGCACTTCCACGAAGCCGTCGCCCGGGTCCACGCTGACGACAAAAGGCGCGGAGTTCAGCCCGTCATGGCGGTTGTTGCGCCGGAACATGGGCCAAGTGGACCCGGCCAGGCCGGTGGTGGTGGTGTTGATGTTGAAAAGGGTCCCGACCAGGCCGAGGTACAGCGAACCGTCGATATGGCCCACGGCGCCCGAGGAATAGACGCGGTCCGAGCTGAGAAGCGACCACTTGGTGGACCCGTCGGGGTTGAGGGCGTACAGTCGATTATCCCACGAACCCACGTAAACCGTGCCGTCCCAGCCCACGGCGGGAGTGGCGTAGACCCGGTCCGTGGTGGCGTGGGCCCATTTTTGCGTCCCGTCGCCGGGATTGACGGCGTAAATATTCCCGTCCCAAGACCCGATGTAAATTGTCCCGTCCGGCCCGATGACCGGGGAGGAGTGAAAGGCGCCCTTGGGGCCGAAGCTCCATTTAAGCGTGCCATCGGAATTGAGGGCGAACAAGGAACCCACGTTTTTTTGAAGGTTCGGGCCCCAGGAGCCGAAGTAGATCACCTCGCCGCCCCCGATGGCGGGAGAAGACGCCGCGGCGCCGCTGAAAGCGGTG
Source organism: Pseudomonadota bacterium (assembly GCA_043806915.1). Classification (GTDB taxonomy): domain Bacteria; phylum Desulfobacterota; class Desulfarculia; order Adiutricales; family JAGVGV01; genus JAZDGM01. The sequence continues at coordinate 3,410 of JAZDGM010000185.1, forward strand.
AAGACCCATTTCGTGGTCCCATCCGGATTGATGGCGTAAAAGGCGTTGGAAAGGGTGGAGCCGACGTAGATGGTCCCATCGCTTCCCACGGCCGGGGAACAACTCAGAACGACGTTGCTTTCGTCCAGGGTGGGGGAGAGTCCGCCGCCCAGGTCGATCACCCATTGCTGGACGCCCTTGGCGTTGATGGCGTAGAGCTTGTTGTCCCGGGACGTCACGTAAACGGTCCCGTCCAGACCTATGGCCGGGGAGGACCATAACTCGTAAAACGTGTCGAAGGTCCATTTCAAGGCGCCGGATTCCGGGGACAACGCATACAGGCCGTGGTCCAGGGAGCCCACGTAAACGGTCCCGTCCGGCGCTATGGCCGGGGAGGAATGGACCGCGCCGCCGGTCTCGTAGGCCCAGCTTTCCTTGAACATGGGCGGATGGTTGATTTCGGGATTGGGCTTGATGGCGTAAAGCTTGGCGTCCCACGACCCGATATAGATCGTCCCGTCCGAGGCGATGGCCGGGGAGGAATGGAACCAGCCGTATTCGGTGCCGTATCCCCATTTGACGTTCCCGGCCACGTCCGGGTTGAGCTTGACCGCCAGGGCGTTGGTGGCCGAGCCGGCGGAAACGTTGCCGGGCGTTTTTTGAAAGACTTCGAACGATTTATCGGTCGCGCCCGAAGTTCCGAGAGGGAAGACCGGGAAGTCGGAACTCCAGTTATACCCGGTCAGGTAAGCCGCGCCGTAGGAGTCGACGGCCAAGGCCATGCCCTGGTCGGCGTTGGACCCGCCCAGGTAGGTGGAATAACATAGCCTTTGGCCGGTCGGGTGAAATTTGGCTGCGAAGATGTCCGTGTTGCCCTCGCCGAATTCCGGTTGATAGGCGTCGAAGACAGTCATGTCCGTGGATTCGGTGAAACCGACCACATAGGCCGAACCCGCCGAGTCCACGCCCAGGCCGGTCAAGTCCTCGTCGAGGTTGCCGCCGAAATAGGTCGAATAGCTCAATTCGTCTCCGGCGGCCGTCAACTTGGCGAGAAAGGCGTCGGACGTGCCCCGCAGGGACTTTTGAAAGGCGTTTTTCAGTTCGAAGTCCTGGGACCAGGTCTGCCCGCCGATATAGGCGGCGCCGGTGGAATCCACGGCCAGGGCCCGTCCCAGATCGTCGTAACTTCCGCCCAGGTAGGTCGAATAAACCAGGCTCGCCCCGGCGGCGTTAATCTTGGAGGCGAAGGCGTCGAACCTGGTCGGGCAGCCCACGCATTCGCTCCTCACCGGGTTAAGCAAGGGGAAATTGGTGGATAAGGTCGACCCGGCCACGTACGCCGCTCCAGCGGAGTCCACGGCCGCGCCGTAACCCTGGTCGGTGTTGTCGCCGCCGAGATAGGTGCCATAGTCTAAAAAGGCGCCCGATGAATCGATCTTGGCCAGGAAAGCGTCCGAGACCCCGCCCCCGAAGGCGGTCTGAAAGGCGCCGCCGGTAACGGGAAAATCGGTGGAATTGGTGATTCCGGCCAGGTAGGCGTTATCGGAGGCGTCCAGGGCCAGGCCGTTGGCCTGATCGTCTTCGGACCCGCCCAGGTAGGTGGAATAGAGCAGGTCCACGCCCTCGGGGTTGAATTTGACGGCAAAGGCGTCCAGTCCGCCGCCGAGGTGTTCCTGGACGGCCCGGTGCATGAGGGCCCAGGTCGCGCCGTTGTAGTTCAGGATAGTGTGGCCTCCCCCGGCGAACACATTCGAGCCGGAAGAACCCCAAACCCCGTTAAGGGCGTTTCGGGAGGGGTTCCCAATCGAGGCCCAGGTCGCGCCATTGTAACGAAGGATGATCCCGGAATCGCCGACCGCGAAGACGTTGCCGCCGGACGAGCCCCAGACGCCCCGGAGGTTGGCGGTGGTGGGGCTGCCCATGAGACTCCAGCTCGTCCCGTTGTAATGAACGATGGTCCCGCTGTTTCCCACCGCGAAAATGTCGGTCGCGGAACTTCCCCAGATGGAGTTCAAGTCCTGGCTGGTGGGCGAGCCCATCAGGGTCCAGGTGGGGTCGCCGGTGTAATGGGCTATTTTTCCGTCCGCGCCGACCGCGAAATAGTCCAGGGGCCCGGACCCCCAAATGGCGTTGCCGCCGTCGCTGATTTTGGTGGTTTGGGGCTCCCATTCGGCGCCGTTCCAGCGGTGGGCCGTCCCGCCGTCGGAATTGACCACGAACAGGTCGTTGGAGGCCGTGCCGAAAATCCCGGTCAGGGCCAGGTCCGCAGCCGGCGGGTCGAGGTGGGTCCACCCCGCGCCGTCAAAGAGCATATAGGCGCTGTGGGCGCCCACGGCGTAGACTTCGTTGGCGCTCAGTCCCCACACGGCCTTGAGGTCCTTGTCCGTCTGCCCATCCAACCTGGTCCAGGCGGACCCGTCGTAATGCAGGATCGTCCCGTTATTGCCCACGGCGAAAACGTTCGACGCGGAAGTTCCCCAGACGCCGGTCAGGGCGGCCAGGGTGACCATGGGAAAGTCCGGGGAGTTGGTGTACCCGGCCACGTAGGCCGAGCCGTCGGAATCGACGGCCGCCGCCGCGCCGAAATCGTAGCCCAGGCCGCCCAGGTAGGTGCTGAACACGATTTTTTCGCCCACCGGGTCGATCTTGGTCAGAAAGACGTCCGACCCGCCGCCGCCCCACAGGGTCTTTTGGGTGGCCCCTTGCACGGGGAAGTCCAGGTTATGGACTATGCCGGTCACGTACATGTTCCCTTCGAGGTCCACGGCCGCGCCATGGCCTTCCTGGAACCCCTCGCCGCCCAGGTAGCTGGAATAATCGACCCTAAAATAACTGTAATAATAGATAATCGGGTCAATGACCAGGGGCCGGGAAACGTCGTAGGCGCCGGTTTCGATTCCGACGCGGTTTTCGCCCAGAAGGACGTACTTTCCGGAAACCAGCCTTCTTTGTCCGTCGATATCCTGGTAAAGGACGGGCGCTTCCTGAATGACCCGGCCGCCGTTGAGCCTGATTTCCAGGCCGCCCCGGCCGTCGAGGTCGACGGCGTCCGCGCCCTGGAAGACCATTTTGATGGTCCCGGGATCGGTCCCGGGGGACACCGTCAGGTCGTATTCCAAGCGGCCCTGGCGGCCGTAAAAGATGGCGTCGACGCCGGGGTAAACGCCTTCCCGCCGCACCTGGGCGAAGGTCGGAATCTTGGTTCGCCATTGACTCCGGTCGCGTCCCCGGAGGTAGTTGACGTAGGACGCGGTCGGGGTTTCCCCTTTGAGCCCGGTTTCGGCGGGGCCGCCCTCGAACCGGAGCCTCAGGACCGCCGGAGTGACGGTCTTTCCCGGCGCGGGATCGAGGCTGGTCAGGGCCAGGACCGTTTCCCGGGGAGTCAGGAAGAGCGAATACCCAGGGCCCCGGGATAGGAATTTCACGACCGGGTCGACCTGGCCCTGGTTGGGTTCGAAGGCCAGGTCAGTTTTGACCCAGGCGTTAGCGGGCGAACTAGGCGCCCCTATTAAGGCCGCCGGGGACGGCGACGGTTTTCCGACGGCCCAGGCCGACGCGGCGGCAAGGTAAAGGACGGCCGCCGACACCGCGGTCAACCAAATAAGAAATCGCCATCCGGGTATGCTCTTCTTCTGGTCCATGAATCCCCCTTTGCGGCGTTATGCGGGAAAGCGCCCAAGGTTTAATTTTTATAATTGATCACTGTCGTTCAAAAATCGATTTTATTTCAAAATATAAACCTTTTCAACAAATTCTAGGCGAAGGACGGGAATTAGGCCATAATTGCGGAAAAAAAGGGGCCGCCGGAACCGGGCGGGGCCACGCGCCGGGCGGGGGCGCTGTATCTCTAGAGCGAGGAAGCCGGCGAAGCTTCGCCTCAAACCGTCAAGTAAAAACTTGATCTGTTTGTAAAGAAGTTGAAGCATATAGACGCCTGGAGTTTGTAGGGTGCGCCACGCGCACCATCTTTTACTATTTTGCGGGCCTTGCCGCGGTA
>JAZDGM010000186.1:0-25367 GCA_043806915.1 Pseudomonadota bacterium
GGTTCCCAAGCTAGAGCTTGGGAACCAGCCTTACTCATTTTCATTTGGCCATTTTCCTTACATTTTCAACCGGTCGCTGACACAGTAACCTTAAACAGTCTCAATCCGGCCTAGATAATAATGGATGTTCTTTATAGAAAAGCCGCTGGCCGACAGAGACGGGTCGCGGGTTGGCTTCCGATTTGAACCAAGCTGCTGACTTTGATGTCAGAATGACAAAACCAATATCGGGCGCCTCCAGCCCGTCCAGCCCCGGCGCCCTTGTTGTAACTATTTAATTAATCAAATTATTTTATATTAACCTGAAAAAATTCCTATAAAATATATTATTCTTGACAAACGAATGAATCAGGGATTACCATTCCTGACTGACTAATCAGTCACAATAGGGAGAGCGAGGCCTGGACCAAAAACCGGCCAAGCGAGGAACGCCTCCTCCCACCGGGAGCCGCGGCTCAGCGGGGGAGCGTCGGTTTTCTTTTTTGGAAGGGCGCATGTCGAGACCTAACCTGAACTTTGCCGAGAAAGCGAGGTCCTATGCTTTTCGAAGACCTGCTGCAAAAACACGCCATTGAGCGGCCTGACGCGGAAGCCGTTGTTTTCAAGGACCAACGGATCACCTACGGACAGTACCTGCGGGAAACGGACCGGGCGGCCATGGGTCTGGTGAAAGCCGGCGTGAAGGCTGGAGACAAGGTCGGGATCTATCTCCCGAACCGCCCGGAAAACATCTTTATAAAATTGGGGGCCATCAAGATCGGCGCGACGGCCGTGCCCCTGAGCTGGCGCTTCACCCCCCGGGAACTCAGGTTCGTTCTGCAAAACGCCGAAGTTTCACTCGTGGCCCTCACCCCGGAATTTCTAGGGATTGACCTTCTCGCCAACCTCCAGGAAGCCCGAAAGGAAACGCCTCTTCTGGGAAAGGTGGTTATCCTGGATGGAAAAACCGTTGACGGCATGATTCCCTACCACGAATTCCTGGCCGAACCCGGGCCCGGGTTGGAAAAGATCAAGGCGGAAGTCGACGAAAACAAACCGGCGCTCTTCATCTACACCTCGGGCACGACCGGCATCCCCAAGGCCGCCATGCTGACCCAGAAGAACATGCTCTCGTACGCGGCCCGGGCCTGCGAGGTCACCAACGCCCAACCGGGACTGGGGCTCCTGGTCAACATCCCGCTCAACCATGTCGGCGGCGCGGTCATGGGCGTGGTCAACAGCCTGTACGGCGGCTGCAAGCTGGTGCTCATGGACGTCTTCGACCCCCAAAAAACCCTGCAGATCATCCAGGACGAAAAAATCGGAATTTTTGGTCAGGTTCCGGCCCAGTACGCCCTGGAGCTGCTCCTGCCCGATATCGAGAAATACGATTTTTCCGCCGTGACCTTCCCCATCGTGTCGAGCCAGCCCTGTCCGTCCGAAATGATCATGGCCATCAAAAACAGGTTCGGGGTCATGCCTCTGAACGCTTACGGCCTCACGGAAGTATCGGGCGCCATCACCTTCACCGCCAAGGACTCCCCCCTGGAAAAGCTGAAATATTCCGTGGGTCGGCCCATTAACGGCCTGGAAATGGTCATCATGAACGAACGTGATGAAATTCTGCATCAGGGGGAAGTAGGCGAAATCTGCTTCAAGGGCGACATGGTCATGAAGGGGTACTGGAAGCGCCCGGACGAGGACGCCAAGGTCTTCGACCGGCGCGGCTTCTTCCACACCGGCGACATGGGCCGGGTCGACGCCGAAGGTTACCTGGCCATCGTGGGACGAAAAAAGGAAATGTTCATCCGCGGCGGGGAAAACGTCTATCCCCCGGAAATCGAGGAAGTCATCGCCCAGCACCCGGACGTCATGATGGTCGCGGTGATCGGGATTCCCGATCCGGTCATGGGCGAGGTCGGCCGGGCTTATGTCGTGGCCAAGCCCGGAACTTCCCCCACCGAGGAGGGAATCAAAGACTTCCTTGGGGATAAGCTGGCCAGGTACAAAATTCCGGCCGAAGTGGCGTTCCGCCAGGCGCTGCCCTTAACGCTCCTGGGCAAGGTCAAGAAACTTGATCTGTACAAGGAAGTCGAACTGGAACGACAAGCCAAGGAAAAACAAAATGCCGTCTCCTGAAGTCATTGTCGTGGGCGCCGGAATTGCCGGACTGGGCGCGGCCGGCCTGCTGCAATCCCGGGGAATCTCCACTCTGGTCCTGGAAAAGAGCGGCTCTCCCGGGGGACGGTCCAAGACCAGGGTCCTGCCCGGCGGCTGGCGGGTGGACTCGGGAACTCACTGCGTGGACTTGGGGGACCAATCGCCTTACGCGGACCTGCTGGCCCGGGTTGGCGCCGAGGTTTCCTGGTCCCGGCCCATCACGGGAATAAAGGTGTTCGACCAGGGACGCTGGGTGACGGACGCGGAATACCTGGGGATTGTAAACGACCGGGACAACGGTCTGGCCAGGCTGGACGAGGAAATCGGCCGGATGTCCGACGAGGACCTGGCCGCCCTGGACGCGGTCTCCCTGGAAACCCTGATCGAACGGCTCGACGTCCCGGATCGCCTGGCCGAGTACATGAAAATGCTGGGCATGGTCTACACCACCCTGACCGACCCCGAGAAGATTTCCGCCGGGGAGTTCGCTTATCTGTATCGGGAGGGCTCGAGGCGCCGCGGTCCGGGCTCGGCCCTGAGCGCGGTCAGGATGCCCCTGGGCGGCATTTCCACGGCCATCGAGGCCCAGGCCGAGGCCTTCCTTGCCAAGGGAGGGATTCTCGAACCCGGCCGGAAAGTCCTCAAGGTTGAAAAACCGCCCCGGGGCGGCTGGGCCGTCATTACGGAAGGGGAAGTCTACCGGGCGCCGACGGTGGTCCTGGCGGTTCCCCTCTGGCATCTGGTCAAAATCCTGGACCTGAATGATCCGGCCGGCCCCTGGCCCCTGGCCTGGAAATCCAGGATATCCGAGCTGACCCAGGAAACCAGCGCCTCCATGGGCTTTACCATGGGCGTGAACATGATCATGCTGGAAGAACCGGTCTACCTGTCCTGCTGGCGGCTGCCGGGCCTTGACTTGCCCCTGCAGTGCCTGGTCCACTCGGTCTTCGACGATACCACGGCCCCGCCGGGCCATAGCCTGGCTTTTATCGGCGCGGTCTGCACTCCGCGTCAGGCCCTGGACGCGGAATTCCGCCGCCGGACCCTGGCCGGGTTCTGGGACCTGACCCAAAAGATGTTCCCGGGTGTAGAGGAAAAAGTGGTCTGGAAACAGGACGGCTTTTACGTGGGCGTCGACGGCTTGGCCCGGGCGCCGTATATGACCGGAACACACCGGCCGCCGGTTTTCCTGGCGGACGTCCCCGGCGTCTATTTCGCCGGAGACTGTTACACCGGCCGGGGCGTCGGCATGAACGCCGCAGCCAATTCCGCCATGCTCTGCGCGGAAAAAATATTGACCGACCTGGAAAAAATCTGACTCGCCTCCCCCCCGAGGCCGGACCGCCGGCGGGCCGCCTGGAGCAACCTCCCCAGGCGGTCCGCCGGCGAATGATTTTCACATTATTTCACGTCCCTCAAAAAATGATGGGCTAGGAGATTTCATTAATATACTAATATAGCAAGGACATCCATTATTGGCCATATGCGACTATAGTAAGGAAATCCAAACAGTAACCTTAATACAGTCTCAATTCGGCCTAGATAATAATGGATGTCCTTTATAGAATCAAGAATCGCTTCTTCGGAAATCTTCTAAAATACTCAAGTAAATACAGGCTAATCAAAGACTGGACCGGCTTTAGCCGGTCCAGGTCCAAATAAAACGAAATTTGTCCAATAATTCGTAACTCGCCTGGATGGACCAATTAATCAGCAAATTTATTCCCAGTTAATTTGAAAATCAACACATAGAGATCGCAATCAATTATAATCATATATTTTAGAGACCAAATTGCTTTTTGACGCCGCCAATAAACTCTTCATCGCTGAGCGCTTTTCTAGCAGCGAAGTACTTTTTAGCATCTTCACCCGCAGTATATCTGAGCGTATTCGTGCCATCGGTAACAGCCTCCCAGATAACATCAGCTACTACGGATGCAGGTGACGCCTGAGCTTGAAAGGCTTGACCGCCGAAAGCTTCTATCAACTTTAGAACAACGGGTTGGTATTCATGCAAGGATTCATCATTAGCAAAGTCAAAAGAGCGCCCACCGAAGTCGGTCGCAATCAAACCGGGTTCGACGATCTTGACCTTTATACCAATGGGCTCTAGCTCGAAATGTAGGGATTCCGATAAACCTTCAACGGCAAACTTGGTTCCATGGTAGAGAGTACCTAAGGGAAAGGTCATCTTGCCGGCAATCGAAGAAATATTAACTATGATTCCAGATTTATTGGCTCTGAAATGAGCTAACATAGTCCTCGTGGTTTCTATAAGCCCAATGACATTGGTGTCGAATTGTCGCCTAATACGACTTTTTTCAAATGCCTCAAGAGGTCCATAAGCACCGTAGCCGGCGTTATTGAGAAGGACATCGATTTTGCCAAATGTTTTTATCCCTTCGTCGATGGCTGATTTGATACTAACATCGTCAGTGACATCCAATCGTGTGATAAAGACATTGTCTAGTTTGGTAAGCTCTTGTTCTTTGTCGGGTGAGCGCATGGTGGCAACAACATTCCACTCCTTACTCTGGAATAACTTTGCTGTTTCCTTGCCAATCCCGCTACTCGCACCAGTAATAAAAATCGTGTTACTCATCGTATTTCTCCATTTCTTTGATGATTATCGTTTTGAAAGATCATGAGACCGCCATTTATCAGTGTTTTTAGCTTTCCACCTCAAATTTGAAACCTGCCCGCTCGATCAAGCGTTTTCTCAGATCCGCCCCCATGGCCGGGGCTGTGGTATAAATGCCGCCCGGTGTATCGGCGCGTTCCTCAAGAAGGCAAAGCGCTGATTCGGCGAGCATCTTTGATGTTGAGCCATATCCCGGATCCACGTCATCCTTGACGGTAATACTCAGTGTCTCACCAGTTGATGCGGTACCATGAACCAGTATTTCAAAGAAGCCTTTATCACGCTCTTCCTTTGACGGACCTTCACCCGGCTTTGGCGGATCACCACCAAATTCAACAACGCCGGTTGCCGCATAGGCATCTGCAGCAGCCTTACCGGCGTCTCCTTCTCCGCCAATGATCATTTCGTCGTAGACAAAATTTTGGCCGTAGGCATGACCGAGAAGCGCGTTGGAGCGATGAATGTTCTTAGCATTGACGATCGCCAGCATGAACGGTGCAACCCAGACGTCTAAGGTTTCATCTTTTATTACCTTGTTGGCGGGGGGTTGTTCCAGCCCCACAAATCCGCCAGTGAGAGAAAAAGGATCCATGAGTGGTGTTAAAAGTGAGGGATATTTTTTCACTTGATCCATGACCACCTTAACTGACGAAATTGAGCCACCCGAGGGAAAGAGCTTTAAAGCACTTACCCGGGTTCGGACACGCGGGCAGGGCACGCCAAAACGTCTTACCGCTTCCTCCTCCAGAAACTGCACACCGAGATCAAAGGGAATGGAGTCAAAACCGCAGGAAAAAACGATCCGGGCGCCGCTCTTTTTAGCGGTCTCCTCATGTTTGGTGATCATTTCATGCATGAAAAGAACCTCGCCGCAGAGGTCCACATAGTCGGTTCCTTCCCGCGCACAAACTTCAACAAGCTTTTCGCCATAGAGCGTATAGGGTCCAACGGTGCTAATAATGCATTTGGCGGTTTTTGCCATAGCCGCGAGAGCAGTCCCATCTTTACAATCCGCCACGACAAGGGGTGTATCCTCCGACGCACCAATCTCATCGCGTATTTTAACGAGCTTGGCTTCATCACGGCCCGCAAGGGCCCAGGCGATATTGCTGTGTTTATAGTTTTGAACCAAATACTCAGCCACAAGTCGACCTGTGAAACCGCTTGCACCATAGATGACGACATCAAATTCCGCGTTTTTAACCATGGATATTCTCCTTATTAACAGTAAAAACCACCGGGACCCGTCGTGCGGCGGGACATGGGGCAAATCCGTGAAGGGCGGACCTCCAAGCAAGATTTTAAAGCATCTTCTCCAGACGATCGATCTATCTCTTCTCAGTCCAGGCCTGTTTTGCGGCAATTGCCGCCATGACATTCTCAGTGATCAGGTCCCTCCTGGTTTTTGGCGGGCGGGTTATTTCATCCTCTGCCTTTCTTTTGAGCATTATTGATTTGGCTTTGCATTTGTGCACGCAGACACCGCACCCAATGCACAAATCCTCATCCACCACGACCGCTTTCCTGAACTTGTTGGTGGCCTTGGTTGAATATTTAAGCTGGATCGCATCCATAGGGCAGCGCCTCACGCAGGTAGCGCAGGCCTTACAGGTCTCGGGGGCAACGACTTCCAGCACGTAGTTGGATTTAGCCACGCTCTTATCAAAACCCAAGTGATGATACGACTTGAAATACATACAGTATTCCAGATCGCAATTTCAGAGGGTTTCCGGATGTTCCTCGGTGTTACTCAGGCCGTGAACCAGACCGGCGTCCGCTGCCATTTTTAAAATTTCCAAGGTTTCTTCTCTGGTGATTTGCCTTCCAAGGCCATTTCCCACGCAATACCGGCCCATTTCGTCAAAATGGAGGCAGACCTCTGAGGGAAAGGGGCTTTCATCATAATCCGGGTCCATTCCATGCATTGTTTTGCACGGGCAATAGGACACCGAAAAATACTCATAATTGTCGAGGATTTTAACCACGTCCTCAAACGGCAGGTATTTCGAGCTTGGCTCCACGGTTTTATTGATGGGAATGGCTCTTAATTCGGGATGCGGAAACGGCCGCCTCTGCTCTATATATCCTTCCATATAATACCGGTTGGCATAGGGGGCCGTGCTTTTTGCGGGCTCCTCGGTCTTTCCGGACCAATAAGTCACCCGGTAAAACATTTCGATGGCACTCCACAGCCGGTATTTCACCGAATCCTCGCGAATGGCCTCGTAAATCAACCCTTTTTGGCACAGTGCCTTTACCTTTTGCTCAAGTTCCGCCAAATCCATTTGTTTTATCTCGGCGATCTCCTCGAGAGTCTTGTTGGACATGGGAAACCCAGTCAAGAATGCAGCCTCTTCTGGGGTGATGAACGAGGTGATCATGGGCATTTTTGATTCCGACTCGGTGAACTCGATGACCGGGTTGTTCATATAGTCGATAAACTTCTGATAGACTTCTTCAGGCGACATTTATCTCCTCCTTTCATTTTTGGTCATTTGAACCTGATCAATAACCCTCAACAGTGCAGCGGCGATTTCAACTGGAACCTCCTCCTGCAGGAAATGGCCGGCTTCCGTCTCCGTTACGGGCGCCCTGGGGAAATTCTGCTTCATCAATGGCAGCAGGTGGCCCAGAATGGGATCATTCATTCCCCAAACAATCTCGGCGGGTATATCCAGCCCTTGAACATATTGTTCGACAGTTCTCATGGCAGGTGTACTCGCGTGATCCGGTCCGTCAGTGACCATACGCATCATTGCCAGCGGCGCTTTGCTATTGCAACTTTCCAACACCGGCCGGCCGTATAATTCAACCACATCCGCCGGAATGGAATCGGAATCTCCCTGAATCCGGTGCAGTTGCTTGAATACCGAACCAAATACCTCCAGTATCAGTTCCCCGGCGATAGGTGTCTTGACTGTGGCATGGGCACGGGAGATATCTACTTTTTCAGCAGGAGCATTAAATCCGGTATTCAGCAACACAGCACCTTTAAGCAGTTCAGGCGAAAGCGCGAGCGCCCCCATGCCAACAGGCCCGCCCCAGTCCTGACCTACATAGACCATTTCTGACAGTTTCAGCTGAAGCAGAACGCTGTTTATCCAACGCATATGATTCTCCAGCGTATGCCGGCTTGCCGGTATCTTGCTTGAAAATCCCAGACCCACCAGGGTCGGCATGATCAACCGAAGTCGATCGGTAGGTAATTCTTTGGCTATTTTACGATATAGAAATCCGGAAGTCGGGTTACCGTGTTGCAAAAATACCGGGAAGCCTGAACCGACTTCAAGGACGTGAACCTTAATCCCCGGCTCCACCTCGATAAAATAGCTTTTATATTCCTCCGTAACATGTTTCGCTGCATAATCCGGCAGGGGGAATGCTTCAAATTCGCCTGCACCCAAAGCAATGATTCCTTGTCCCTGAGGGGTTGCCAGTTCACCATCACGCGTAATAACAACACAAAAAATAATAGCGGTTACGGCGATGACCACCAGTAATATCAGTAGTATTTTTATCATTGTTTTTTTTATTTTCGATTCCTTCATTGGCTAAGGCTTTCCCGAACAGTGCGCCATTCTGATTATTTCCAACACCAGCAGGGATGTGATCCCTGGATCGACCTGTGCAAGGTGTTTCTTGTATTCATGGCCGTCAAATTCTTTGCAGATGAGGCCCTGTTTTGCACGATCGTGCAAGAATTATTCATTAAGGGCAAATGGATGTCAAGGAAAATTTGCACAATCGTCTAACAAATACTATAATTGTTATAAGAATTTAAAATGACTGTCAAATTAGCTAACAGACCTGTTTCGCCGCAATGCGTTACATCAGTTTACTCAGTTATGATCGATCCCGGAGTAACGGGGCGGGGATGCCGGATTCACAGGGCACTCCGGTGGCGCAGATGCCGCAGCCATAGATGAAAATATGGTAGTTCCTGTTGCAATACTTCAGGGAGTGTTCACGAGGACATCCATTATTAGCCTGTCAGCGGTTATTCGATAATGCCTAAAACCTGGCCATCTGAAATTGTATTGTTCCTTTTATTCCGAAAGACAACACCTTGTTCCAAACGGAGGCGAGGGCCGGGCCAGACAATTATCTCCCTCGCCCCCCGACGGGGGGAGAGGGTTGGGGTGAGGGGGGGAGCCCTTGGTTCACCCGGGCCGACGGGGCCGGCCAAGATGTTTGGTTTCGCCTACGGCTCAACCCAACCTACCGAGATCACATTATTTTTAGGCCAGCGCAGGCGTGCTCGACCAAGCAATTCCAAACGCCCCGAACTTCTTCGGGCGGGCATGGACGCCCGCCCTTTCCGCCCTCGAAACAGGACGTTTCGGGGCGTGAAAACGCCGCCAGGCGGGTTTTCTCCGGAAAAAGAGCCGGGGGGCGCCGGGGGCGCCGGCTCCGGCGCGCCCCTGACCCTGGGACGGGAAGGAGTCTCTCGAAGCCCAACGCCAGGCGCGCGGGGGGCGGAGCAGCCCCGCCGCAAGGCGCCCGGCCAACGTCTCCAATTTACCGCGGCAAGGCCCGCAAAATAGTAAAAGATGGTGCGCGTGGCGCACCCTACAAACTATCGCTGGTTTCCAAGCTAGAGCTTGGGAACCAGCGGATATTGGATGTCTTTGCAAAAAGTCTCCTAATAAATTATGGGCAGGGGTTAACCGCTTTCCGCGGCCCAGGCAACCCGAGGAAAATTGGCCCCTTATAACATCTCGACTATTTACCGAGACAACATTTTTTGTATTTTTTGCCGCTGCCGCACGGACAAGGAGCATTTCTTCCTAGTGCGGGGGAAGCGACCACTGGTTTAGGGGCGTAATTTTTTTGTTTGCAGTGGGCATAGATCAACTTCAATTTCGTGTGTCGCGATTTAAGTTTTTTGAAAAAATCGGGAAAGGCTTCCAACAGCGCCGACTTGATTGTCTCGAAGTCCAGGTCACGCAAGTGATTTTGTTTTATTTCCCATTTCTTGGCAACGTAATTAACCGACGCCGCCAACACCTCCTTGCTTTCGTCTCGAATATTATCGTACTCGATAAAAACCAGGGTCGCATCCACGCAGGGACATTTCGTTCGGACGCAATATTGGTCAATAACAACAAAAAATCTATTCGAGACGGTAAACAGGAGTTGGTCGGCGTAGGGCAACACCTCGTTGTAACCATACATCATTCCGGAAGATTCGACCTCGCCATAATCAAAATCAGCCTCTATGGATTCGGGATTGGCTGCTTCCGTGATTTTATTTTTGGCGTGGCCGTGGACCGATTCCAGCAGTTGAAAATCATCATCATCCATCTGACCCAGGAAAAGTTCACCGAAAGACAGATCGTCTTCTGATCTTATTTTCCAGTTTTCGTACGCCAACTTCTTATTTTCCAGATCAATTACAATTAAACGTTGTTTTAGGCTGAAATCGGTTTCGCCGGGAGGTAGGTCCGGCGTCATATCTAAAGTCACGATCCGGCAGGTGCACACGGGGTTGGCGCAAGCCGTGAGGAAACCGCGATAATTCTCGGTTTTCCCGTCAATGACAATCGAGGCTTGAAATATTGTACTCTGATGTTCGGGCGACAACATTATTGAGACTCCTTAAATACGCGCCGCATTATTTTCGGCTATAAGCCACTGGGCAGATTCAACGATTAGCGCGGCCGACTTCCGCGAACGCCTGGATCATTCCAAAATACAGCGACGGTCGCGCCGGACCCGCCGCTGTATCATTATATTCGCCTTACCCAACCGACATGACCGCGGGCCATGTCGGTCACAACAACCAATGAAAATGCCCTTCGGTCATTTTCATACAAAAAATAGTCAATCGATGGCGCCGAAGTTACAACTGCCCACGCAGGTCAGGCACTTGATGCACTTGCTCCGGTCGATCCAGGCCGGCTTTTTCTTTTCCCAGGTTATGGCCCCCACGGGGCAGGCCTTGTAGCACAGGCCGCACATCTTGCATTTTTCCACGTCGACCACGAACTTCACCAAATCGGGGCAACGCTTGGCCGGACAGCGCTTTTCCACGATATGGGCTTCGTATTCATCCCGGAAATAGCGCAGGGTGGACAGCACTGGGTTGGGTCCGGTCTGCCCCAGGCCGCAGAGGGCCGACTCCTTGATCATGCCGGCCAGTTCCTCGAGCAGCGGGATGTCTTCCGGGACGCCCTGGCCATGGCAGATTTTTTCCAGCAGTTGCAGCATCCGCTTCGTGCCTTCCCGGCAGGGCGTGCATTTGCCGCAGGACTCGTCCTGGACGAAGTCCATGAAAAAGCGGGCCATGTCGACCATGCAGGCGGTTTCGTCCATGACGATCATGCCGCCGGACCCCATGATGGCTCCGGCCTGGGCAATGGCTTCGTAGTCGCACGGCAGGTCCAGGTATTGCTCGGGGATGCAACCGCCCGAAGGCCCCCCGAGCTGGACGGCCTTGAATTTTTTCTTGCCGGGGATGCCGCCGCCGATATCGAAAATGATCTTGCGCAGCGGCGTGCCCATGGGCACTTCCACCAGCCCGATATTATGGACGGCGCCGGTCAGGGCGAAGACCTTGGTGCCCTTGCTGCCCTCGGTGCCGATGGACGCGTACCACTCGCCGCCCTTCAAAATGATCCGGGGGATATTGGCGAAGGTTTCCACGTTGTTCAAGACCGTGGGTTTCCCCCACAGGCCGGAGACCGCCGGAAAGGGCGGGCGCGGCCGGGGCATGCCGCGGCGCCCCTCGATGGAACGCATGAGGGCCGTTTCCTCGCCGCAGACAAAGGCGCCGGCCCCCTGATAGACTTCAATATCCAGGTCAAAACCCGATTCCAGGATGTCCCGGCCCAACAGCCCATATTCCTTGGCTTGCCGGATGGCGATTTCCAGCCTTTTCACGGCCAGGGGGTACTCGGCCCGACAGTAGATATACCCCTGGTGGGCGCCGATGGCCTTGGCGGCGATAAGCATTCCCTCCAGGACGGCGTGCGGGTCCGACTCCAGGACCGAGCGATCCATGAAGGCCCCCGGGTCGCCCTCGTCGGCGTTGCACAAGACGTATTTGACGTCTCCCGGGGCGGCGGCGCAGAAACTCCACTTTGGTCCGGTGGGGAACCCTCCCCCGCCCCGCCCCCGCAGGCCCGATTTTTTCACTTCCTCGATTATCCCGGCCGGGGTCATTTCCAATAGGGCCTGGCCGGCGGCCCGGTACCCGTCCCGGGCGATATATTCATCGATCTGCTCGGCGTCGATCAGCCCCTTGTTGCGCAGGACAATAAGCTGCTGATTGGCGAAAAACGGTATCTCGAGCATCCCGGGAATGTGTTCCTTCTTGCTGGGCTCCCGGTACAGGAGTCGTTCCACGGGGCGCCCCTTGAGCATGTGCTCGGAAACCAGTTCCGGAACGTCTTCCGGGGTCAGCTTCTGGTAAAAAATACCTTCCGGGTAAACCACCATGACCGGCCCGGCGGCGCAGTAACCGTTGCAGCCGGTTTCCACCACCTTGACCTCATCGGTCAACCCTTGCCGGGCGATTTCCAGTTCCAGGGCTTTTATCACGGCCTGGCTGCCGGAGGAATGGCAACCGGTCCCGCCGCAGACCAGCATATGGGCTCGAAATCTTTTCATCGCGTAACTCCTTGTCCGACCGCCGGTCAATCCTGGTGTTCGGTTCCCCGGGCCAGGACGAATTCTTCCTGAACTTCCCCTTCCAGGACGTGCCTACGAAATATTTGCCGCATTTTGTTTTTGTCCACGAATGAATACCTGATGGGCTCCTGGTCGAACAGCTCGACGGTGACGATGGGTTCCTGGCTGCAAAGCCCGATGCATCCGGACGTGGTGACCAAAATGTCCCGGCGGTCGGTCAGGCTGACTTCATCCATTAAAGCTTCCATGACCACCCTGGCCCCCGAGGCGATTCCACAGGTGCCCATGTGGACCGTCACCTTGGCCTTGGCCCCGCCCTCCCGAAGCGCGTTTTCCTGCCGGACCCTATCCTTGATCTTCTTCAGATCGTCAAGCTTCAGTTTCGCCATTGGCAATCACCCCCTGGCGCCGCCGGAACATGTCCGGGCCATGCGACGGCGAGCCGCGCCGCGCCGCTTTTTGGTTTAAACCCCGGCCAAGCCGGCCGTTGCCTCCCTGACATTTTTTTCCAAAAACAAAACAACCTCGGGGTCGGAAAGTGAAACCCCTTCCAGGACCTGCTTGATCTCGCCGGAATCGAGCTCGAACTCTCCGGCCCCGGTAACCTGCCGATACACGAAATCGACCTCCGGCCGCCCGACGATCAGGGTCAGCAGCGTGGAAGCCATGTCTCCCAGGGGCGGCCGGTCCCAATGCGACAGGCCGAATTCCGCCTTGACCGCGGTTCCCCGGCCGGGGCTCGATTCCAGGGAAAAAGACCCGCCGCTTTGCTCGGCGGCCTGCTTGAGCAGGGGCAGCCCCAGACCGATCCGCCGGGTGGTCCTGGTGGTGAAGAACGGGTCGGCGGCCTGCCTAAGGACTTCCGGGGTCATTCCCCGTCCGTCATCGGTCAGTTCGAGCCGGAGCCGGTCATTTTTCTCGTCAATTTCCAACCTAATCCCGATCCGCCGGGCGCCGGCGCCCAGCGCGTTCTCCGCCACGTCTAGAATATGCAGCGAAATTTCCTCCAACTCAGTCCCGCCCCGGGGTCTGGCCAACCAAAAAACGCCCCTCCCGCCCCTTTAAAGCCAGGGCGATTTCGGACAGGCTGGGGTTGTCCAAACGAAAATCCGTCCAGGCCCGGCCAAGCTCCGCGGGATGGTGCGCGTCCGAGGAACGAATGATCGGCCAGTCCCTCAACTCCGGCCGCCGGGAAAACAACCCCGCCAAATCGCACCCCGGGGAAACCTCCAGGGCGTCCAAATCCAGGCCCGGCGGAATAAACCCCAGGACCCCCAACAGGCTGAAGGCCCGCCGGTCCACATGGGAAGCCGCCGCCAAGCCGCCCAGCCGGTGGACCGCCGCCGCCGCGGCGATCAAATCCAGGTCGACCGCTCCAATCAGGAGACGGTCGTTAAAAAATTCCACCTCGTCGAATTCGTTGGCCGCGACTTGCTCTCCAAAAATTTCCGGCCGATTGACATTGTCGGACATACGGGAATACACCAGTTTCTGCATGGCCAGGGCCGAATCCAGCCGGTCGAAAAGCGCCAGCAAGTGGACTTCCTCCACCGTGCAGATTTCCAGGCCCGGCAACACCACCAGGCGACCGCCGGCCCGGGACGCGGCCCGCAGGGAGGCGGCGACGTTATCCGCCGAATTGTGGTCGCAGACGGCGATGATATCCAAGCCGCGGGCCAGGGCCGTCTCCACCACCGCGCGCGGAGACATGTCCAGGTCTCCACAGGGCGAAAGACAGGTGTGGACGTGAAGGTCGGCCCGGTACAACCGCATGCCCTCAGCCCTCGGGAAAAAACAGCCGATGCAGCCGGCCGCAAAGTTCAAACGACGAAAGTTCGCCCCGCAGCAACGGAAGCCCGCTTTCCCGGGCCCTGGCCAAGGTGTCCGGGTTCGGCGCCCGGCCCCCGGCCAGGATGACGGCCGCGAGGTCTCGCAGGGTCGCCACGGCGATAATGTTGATATGACCCTGGATGGTGATCCAGACCTGGCCCGACTCGCTGTTGGCCATTACGTCGCTCAGCAGGTCGCCGACATACCCGCCGCAAACATCTCGATTCAACCCTTCGACCCCGGTCAGGATTTCCAGGTTCAACCTGTCCTTGAGTTCAGCCAGTTTCAATTTTACCCCTCTCGGTTTCCGGTCCATGATAAAAAGGGCAATCGGTCAACGCGGCCTTGCCCAGGACCACGTCCTCGGCCAGGGTGCGGCAGTCCGGCGCTCCGCACACCCCGCACCGCTTGCCCGGAAGCCTGTTGGTGAGTTGATCCATCAACTTCAGTTTCTTCATGGCTTCCAGGGGGTTGGGGTCCAGGGTCGTCAGATCGGGAAGTATCTCCTTGTCCGTCCTGAAAAAACCTTCCTCCATGAAACGGGCTATTTCCCCGGGGCGAACCCGGGGCTGCTCGCCGAACATCCGCATTAGTCGGCGCAGGGTCGCCCGGGCCATGAACTGGTTTTCGACGGTCAAGGGCCCGCCCAGGCAACCGTCCGGACAGACCCGCAGGTCCATGAACCGGACCGAGGACAGTCGGCCCGATTCCACTTGGTCCAGGACTTCCAGGACTCCGGCCAGGCCGGAAACGGCCAGGGTTTTTTCCATGGGTTGCAGCCCGCTGACCCGGACTTCCGCCAACTCCCAGCCGATGCCGTACCCGCCGGCGTTGAAGTAAATAGTCTCGCGGTCCTCGTCGGTCAAGTCCTTGAGGGCCTTGAGAATGCCGCCAAAAACATGATGCAGGCCCAAGGCCCCGCTCAGGTAGGATTTTTTCGAGGTCAAGGGCTGGTTGACTTCCTTGACCTTGGCCGCGCACGGTGTAACGTAAAACACGCCGATCTCCTCGTCCCGGAGCCCCAGTTTTTTGCGCAGCAACCCCCGGATGTGCCGAGCGCCGAATTCGCGGGGCGGTTCGAGGGGAATAATATTGGGGATCAGGTTGGGGAACCTCTTCCTGATCAGTTTCAAAACGACCGGGCAGATGGGGGAAAAGGCCGTCCGTATTTCGGGGTGCTCGGCCATCCACTGGGCCGCGGCCATGTTGCCCCATTCGCAATACTTGGCCAGGTCGAAGACGTAATCGAACCCCAACTTGGAGAGGGCGGCCAAAATCTCGTTCGGCATGACCTCGTCCCCGAACTGGGTGTAAATAACCGGGGACGGCAGCACGGCCGTGACCTTGAACCCGGCCATGTCCGTGCTCGTGGACACCCGGGATTCAATGGCCCGCCGGGGGCAGGCCCGCAGGCATTCCCCGCAGTCCACGCAGAGCTCGGGCATGATGACGGCGCGACCGTCCCTGATCCTTATGGCCTGGGTCGGGCAGGCCCGCAGACAGACCACGCAGCCGTTACACCTGTTCGGTTTTATCAGGACCGACAGGCAGGAATCCTCGCTTTTCGAATCACGGTTCATGATTTACCGCCCCAACCGGAATTGAAGCAAATCCTGACCTTGACGCCTCGGCCGACCTCGGAAAAAATTTCTAGCTTATCGGCGTTTTTCCGAATATTGGGCAGGCCCATTCCGGCGCCGAAGCCCAGGGCTTTAATTTCCGGAGTCGCGGTTGAGTATCCTTCCCGCATGGCCAGCTCAATATCCGGGATGCCCGGCCCCTGGTCCTCGACGATTATTTCCACGCCATTTTCGTCCAATAGCAAGGTCATGAGCCCGTTTCGGCCGTAAACCACCGCGTTTATTTCAGCCTCGTACGCGGCGATGGCGGCGCGCCGAATCAAACCGCCGTCGGCCCCTATTTCCTTTAAGATGTTCTTGACCTGCAACGAGGCTTCCCCGGCGTGGATGAAATCCATCTCCTTGATGGGAAATTCCTGTCGGTACAGGATCATAGGCCGGGCACGCCTCCCTCGGTCAAAATCCGCCCGGCTTCCCGCTGGGAATGCCTGGTCAGCAAGGCGGGCAAGGAAAGTCTTTTTGCCTTTTCCACCACTTCAATGGATGGGCGCTTCCCTTCCAGAAAAACCACCCCTCCAAGTCCCGCCACCTCGGCGGTGTTAATGACCTGGACATTGGTCAGGCTGGTCAGCAAGAGAGTTCCGGAAGGAGACAGGGCCAGGACCCGGCTCATCATGTCGGTGGCATAAAACCGAGCAATGGGGCGTTCCAGCAGGTCGTGACCGGCGAGGACTTCGGCTTCGAGGATCAGGCTGATATTGTGGAGGGACATTCCGTCCTCCCCCCAGGTCATATCCAACAGGACCGACCTCTCCGCCCCGCGGGGCGTGGTTGGGGGCGGAATCCACACCTTCTCCCCGCCCCGGGTTACTGATTCGATTATACACTTTTATAAGGGGACGCGACAGGTTTTAGGATTATTTAAGCCCCGGCGAACCCGGCCGCCGCAAAAAAAAGCCCCGGACCGCGCGGCCGAAAGGCGCGTTCCGGGGCGAACGAAGGCCGCGACAGCGGAAATAAATCAGGCGGCTTTTTCCAACTTGACCGCGCAAACCTTGTATTCCGGAATCTTGACCAGGGGGTCGCAGGCCGGATTGGTCAGCACGTTGGCGCAGGATTCAATAAAATGGAACGGAATGAAGACCATGCCCTTCCGCACCCGATCCGTGACCATGGCCACGGCGGTGATGGTCCCCCGCCGCGTGGTCAGCCGGACCCCCTCGCCGGGCTTGATTCCCAGGCTTTCCGCCTCGTCCGGATGAATTTCGGCGAAACCTTCCGGCATCTGGGAATGCAGGGTGGGGGAATTACGGGTCATGGTCCCGGTATGGTAGTGAACGTGGGCCCGGCCAGTGGTCAGCCAGAGTGGGTATTCCCGGTCGACGACCTCGGCCGGCGGCCGGTATTCAATGGCGTGAAAGGTCCCCAGGCCCTTGGCGAACTTGTCCTTATGCAGGAACTTGGTCCCCGGGTGGTTCCGGTCGGGGCAGGGCCAGCACAGGCCGTCCCCATCCAACCGGTCGTAGCCGACGCCGCCGTACTGGGGGGTGACCTGGGCTATTTCGTCCATGATGGCGGACGGGGACGCATACTTCATCGGGAAGCCGAAACGGTTGGATACTTCCATGATGATTTCCCAGTCCGCGCGGGAACCCGCGATCGGCGGGACCGCCCGGCGCACACGCTGCACCCGGCGTTCGGTGTTGGAAAAAGTCCCGTCCTTTTCGGCGAAGGAGGCGCCCGGCAGGACCACATGGGCCAGCTCGGCCGTTTCGTTCAGGAAAATATCCTGCACAATCAGCAGCTCGGCTTTTTGCAGGGCCTTGATGACATGGTGCATGTCCGGGTCGCTCATGACCGGGTTTTCGGCCAGCACGTACAAGGCCTTGACCGAGCCATGCTCAAGCCCGTCCATCATGTCCGGGATTTTCAACCCCACCTTGTCCGACAATTCGACGCCCCAGGCCTTTTCGAACTTGATCTTGGAATCCAGGACGGCGACGCGCTGGTACCCCGGGTAAACGTCCGGAAGCCCGCCCATGTCGCAGGCGCCCTGGACATTGTTCTGGCCGCGCAGGGGATTGACTCCGGTGCTTTCCCGGCCGATCTGGCCCGTGAGCATGGCCAGGTTGGCCAGGGACTTGACGTTGTCCACGCCGGTGGTGTGCTGGGTGATGCCCATGCAGTAGACGATGGACCCTTTTTCGGCCTGGCTGTATAACCGGGCTATTTCACGGATGTCCTCGACCGAGACCCCACAGATGCCGGCGACCTTCTCGGGCGGATAGTTTTCCACGGTTTTCCGGAATTCCTCGAAACCCTCGGTCCGCTCGGCGATGAACTTTTCGTTATGCCAGCCTTCCTTCAGGATGACGTGCATAATCCCGTTGATCAGGGCCGCGTCCGTTCCCAGGGCCTGGCTGACGTAGACGTCGGCGTACAGGGATATCTGGATTTTTCTGGGATCGGCGACAATGAGCTTGGCCCCCTTGGCCTTGGCCCGGTAAAGCCGCTCCGCCACCAAGGGATGGGCGGTGGTGGTGTTGGAACCGATAATAAAGATCACGCTGGCGTCGGCCAACTCCTCGATGGAATTGGTCATGGCCCCCGAACCGAACGCCGCGGCCAGACCGGCCACAGTGGAGCTGTGTCAGAGGCGGGCGCAGTGGTCGATGCTGTTAGTCCCCACCGCGGCGCGAGCGAACTTTTGGAACAGGTAGTTTTCCTCGTTGGTCACCTTGGCGGACGCGAGAAAAGCGAGCGCGTCGGGACCGTATTTTTCCTTGATCTCCCGCAGCCGGCCGGCGGTGTAGTCCAGGGCCTCGTCCCAGGAAACCTCGGTCAATTTCCCGTCTTTCCGAATCATGGGCTTTGTCAGTCGATTGGGGTTTTGGACAAACTCGTGGGCGTTCCAGCCCTTGACGCAGAGCTTGCCATGGTTGACCGGGCTGGTCTTGGAAGGAGTGGTCCCGACCAGCCAGCCGTCCATACTCTCCAGATAAAAGCCGCAACCACATCCGCAGTAAGGGCAGGTGGTCAGAGTGGCTGAATATTCCATCTTGGCGAACCTCCAGAAAACTTGTAGGGCGCCTCGCGCGAGGCCTCGAGACAACAGCCGGAACAACGGCTTTTTAACCCCGGCGCGCCTCCGCTCAGGAGCCCGCGGCAAGGCCCTCCGGCCGGGCGGGCGCGGCGCCGCCGAAAAAAGAACGGATTAGCGCACCGCGAATAACTCCGGCCCCTTGGACAAGGGAATACGCTGCAGGCCGGGCAGGGACTGGCCTTCCCCCAGGGCCCTGGCGGCCATGCGGTACAGGGCTTTTAGAGGTATGCCGGCCGGACAGGCTTGTTCGCACAGTCCGCAGTAAACGCACCGGTCAACCATGTGAACGGCCCTGGTAATCAAAAAGCTGGGATCGGGCGGAAGCTCCCGTTGCGGCACCAGGACCTCGCGTTCGATAGTGCATTCCAGGCACCCGCAGACCGGACAGACGTTACGGCAACCGAAACATTTGAGA
This sequence comes from Pseudomonadota bacterium, assembly GCA_043806915.1. Classification (GTDB taxonomy): domain Bacteria; phylum Desulfobacterota; class Desulfarculia; order Adiutricales; family JAGVGV01; genus JAZDGM01. The sequence continues at coordinate 19,341 of JAZDGM010000186.1, forward strand.
CATTTATTCAGGGAATCCATCCAGAGGTCGATCTGGTCGAACAGGTCCAGGTCCCCGGGATTATCTTCCTTGAACTTGACCCCGGGCGTCTTGTCCCCGACAACCAGGGAATCGGGCCAGGGCTTGTGGCACTCGCATTCGAGCGCCAGTTCGGGAGGGCAGGAAAACCCGATCATGACGATCTGCCTGGGATAAAGGGGGTTGACCCGGGCGTCCCGAATCAGTTGCCACAGGGCCCTTTCGTCGCAGCCGCGCACCAGGATGGCGAAGACGTCTTGCGGGTATTCGCGGGCCGCCTTGGACAAGAGCTTGGCCAAGGGGTATCTGGCGTCCCCGGGACGGTCCTTGTCCCCGAGGGAGAGGTCCTTGAGTTGGTCCGGGTTGGTGAATAAAAAAGGACTGATATGATCGCCCGTCCGACGAAGGGCCGCAAAGCCCTTGATCTTTCCGGAATCGAAAAGCTCCTTGACTCGTTGGATGATTTTTTCTTTCATATTTGGCCAGCCAGCCTTCTTGGGGCTAATTGTATTTTTTCCGGTAATAACAGACCAAGCCGCAGTTGAGGCACCGGCGCGCCTCGGCCCGGGCCGCTTCCTCGTCTAGCCCCAGGTTGACTTCCTGCTTGGGGTTGAGCCGTTCCCGCGGCGTGGCTTGGGGCATCAAGACCCTGGGACCGGTTTCCATGAGATTATCGACGTAGTCCACGTCGATAATGGCCGGTCCGGAACCGATCGCGCCCTTGGGCGGTTCGATTTCCAGCCCCATCAAAAACTTGTGCATGACAGCCGCGGCCCTTCGGCCGGCGCCGATGGCCTCCACGGCGGCCCGGAAATCGCTGACCGGCTCCCGGCCGGCGAACATGTCGAACGGCCGCCGACCGAACTTGTCATAGGGAACCATGGTCCGCCAGCGGACCTGGGCGCCCGGGACCTGGGGAATGGTCCCGTCGGGTTCGGCTTCCTTGACCACGACCATTTCAGGCAGGCGGCCCGAGGCCACGATCAGGGAATCGACGTTGATGATGCGTTCCACATCGCCGCCGGACCTGAAGGCCAATTGGGTCAGGCGGTCGCCCACGCCCATGAGGCGGTTGACCTGGGCCGTGGTCCAGACCATGATCCCGTCGGCCTGGGCCTGTTCCAGCTCGGTCCCGGAGATGTCGAGCTTGCCGCGGGTGTTGGGGCTCAGGATCGTCGCCTTGTCCGCTCCCATTTTCAAGCAGCGGCGCGCGGTTTTAAGGGCGTCCCGGCCCCCCAGGATGACCACGTTCCGTCCGATGTCGACTTTTTGCCCGGTCGCCCAGGCCATGTTCAGGGGCAGCAACAAGAACATCCCCGGCAACCCCGGGCCGGCGGGCAGGGTCTGCCCGGAAGCGAGCAGGGCGTCCCAACCGCCCATGGCCAGGAGCGCCGTGTCAAAACCCTGGTCGAAAAGGTCGGCCAATCCGAAATCGCGGCCGAAGGAGCGACCCGTCTCGGCTTCCACGCCCATGTCCAGGATGCCTTGAATTTCCCAGTCCAGGACCTCGCGCGGCAGCCTGTTTTCCGGAATAGCGGTCCGGAGCAACCCGCCGAGCTGTTTCTTGCCTTCGAAAAGCTTGGTCCGATGTCCCAACCGCGCCAGAAAGTAGGCCGCGGTCAGGCCCTCGACCCCGCATCCGATGACGGCCGTCTTTTTTCCCGTGGCCGGCGCCTTGAACGGCTGTTGGCGCTTGCCGCTGGTCCTTTCGATATCGGCGACGAAACGCTTGAGAGGATTGATGGCCACCGGTTCATCGGCCAGGTTGCGACGACAGGCCAGTTCGCAGGGGTTGGGGCAGATGCGTCCGCAGATAAGGGGAAGCGGATTCCTCTCCTTGATAATTCTAAGGGCCTCGTCGTAGTTGCCGAGGGAAGTCTGACGAATCTGCTCGGGGATGTCGATCCCGGCCGGGCAAGTCCTCTGGCAAGGAGCGGTGCAGTCCCCCAGGGAATATTCCCCCAGAATGCGGTTGGTCACCGAGGTCAGGTTCATGATGCCCATGGGACAGGTCCGGACGCAGGAACCGCAGCCCGTGCACCTTGACTCGTCCACCACCGGCAAACCGTCCGGTCCGATGCCCAGGGCCTCGAAAGGACAGGCCTTGACGCAGGAACCCAAGCCAATACAGCCGACCGGGCATTCCTTGGGTCCGCCGTAAAGCAGAACCGCGGCCCGACAGTCCGTGATGCCCGTTTCAGCCAGGTAATCGTACTTCAGGTCGGCCCTGGCCACCGGATAACGGCACCCCACCCGGGCGACCTGGGGCTCGGTTTCCTTGATCTCCACTCCCAGAATCTTGGCGATCTCGGCCCCGACCTTGGCCCCGCCGGCCACGCACCCATTGGCGGGCATGCGGCCCTGGGCGATGGCCACGGCCGCTCCGGAACACCCCGGCTGACCGCAGCCGCCGCAGTTGGCGCCTGGTAGGGCCTCCTCGATCTGAAGAACGAGAGGGTCAATTTGAACGTAAAAAACCTTGGCCGCAATCCCGAGGGCCAAGGCCGACACAATTCCAATTCCACCAAGTGCTATCGCCGCTATCCACATCCTGCTCGAACCCTTCTCCGGCCTTTCCCAGGCCTCATTTAAGTGGTACTTTGAAAGGGTATATTACAATAAAACGGCCCGGTCAAGCCGTTTTCCGGCCAATGATAACGACCGGGCGAACCGTCGCCTCGCCTGGTTGAACCGATGCTTCACCCCCCGCCGGCCCGAATGGACCGCCGCGCCGAACCAGCGCTATTTTTGACCCCGGATCACTCGTACAGGTTGACCACCTTCATTATTTTGTCCGAAGTCAAGGCCCGATGGGTGTCCTGGTCGATAACCGTCACCGGGGCCAGTCCGCACGCGCCCAGACAGCGGACCGCTTCGAGGGAAAACCGCCTGTCGGCCGTGGTCCCGCCGATTTCCAGCCCCAGTTCCCGCTTGACCCTGGCCAAGGCCTCCCCGGCCCCCTTGACGAAACAGGCGGTCCCGAGACAGACCCGCACCGTGTGCCGGCCCCGGGGGACCATGGTGAAAAAGGAATAAAAAGTCACCACGCCAAAAACCGTGCTGCCGGGGATTCCCAGTCCCTTCGCGATGTATTCCTGCACGAAAACCGGCAAGTATCCACATATTTCCTGGGTGTTGCGTAAAACCGGAATCAACGCCCCGGGTGTTTCACGGTTGGATTCGATGATCTCATCGACCTTGGCCATCATTTCCAAGGTGATGTCGTCAGGCCTGCCCGCCGGTCGCAACGCCATGGATGTGACTCCTCTCCCAAGCATTTTCCGTTGATCTCAATACCATACCCGCCACGGGAACGACAAGGCCTTTCCCATTGCCAAATATTATACTCCACCGGTTGACGGATGAAAAACCTTTTCCACGGCCCCGGGTTGTAACATTTATCCGGGCGTTATAAAATCGGACTGTCCCCGCGCGTCGGAGGAGAATCCCCGGTCCGGCCTTTTCGCGGTCGGCGCTTTCGAGTCCGTGTCCCGGGGGAAAAAAACAGAAAACAGGTCGACGCCATGATCTACCAACTAACCAGCGGTGAAAAAATCGACACCTCCCGGGACCTCGACTTCGAGGAACGAAATTTCATTCAAAAAATGATGATCTACAGCCATTTAAAGGTCGGCCTCGATGAATTCAGGGCCCGCTGGCGCAAGGACGGCGTCCCGGTCTGGAAGGGCCCGGCCACGTTGAACCACCCCTCGCCGGCCGTAAAAATCCTGCTGGACCTGGAACAAAAAATGTCCCGGGGTTGAGGCGCTCTTCCTTTTCTCTTTCCACCACCCGCCTTCAAGACCGGTTGCCCCGGCGGGCCGACTGTGGTATTCTACCCCCCTGAGCGCCGATTTATCTCTTTAGCTCCAACTAACATATGGGAATTCATCGAATTATACGATAGCGCCCGCATCCGGGGATACAAAACCATGGCCGAGAAACCGGCTGACCGCACCCATGGTCAAGCAAATAGAAAAACATCCCGAAAACGGAAACGCGCCGCTTTCGGCGCCGCGGCGGGCATCGACTTCCAGCGACTGGCCGAAAGGTCCCAGGACGCCATCTATCACTACGATCTGATAGAAAACAAATTTCTTTTCGCCAACCCCGCCTTCATTGAGCTGTTTTTGGGAAACCAGGGCCGCCTCGAGGACTTGTCCAGCGCCGTCACTTTCTCCCGCGTCCATCCCGACGACCGGGCCATGGTCCAGAGAAGCATGGCCGACTCCATGGAAGCCGGCCGCGCGGGCGGTGAAGTTGAGTACCGGGTGGAATGCGGCGGAGGCGCCCGGTATGTTCAGGACCGATGGATAATCATTAGGGACCGGAACGGTCGGGCCCGGGCACTGGAAGGCTTCGTCCGGGACGTGACCACTTCGAAAATAGCCGACATGGAGTTGGAAGCGAGCAAAAGCCGCGCGCTCATCGGCAGCTACATCGTCCTGGACAATAAATTCAAGTATGTCAATCCCGAATTCCTGCGCATCACCGGTTTCACGGCCCAGGAACTTTACCAAATGCAGCCCCTCGCCCTGGTTCACGAGGACAACCGGGAACACGTCCGGGAAAACGCCGTCCGCATGCTGAAGGGCGAATTGGCCGAACCCTACGAGTTCAGCGTGGTCGACAAGGACGGGGAAATAAAATGGATCATGGAAACCGTGACCTCGATCCAATACTCCGGCCGCCGGGCCGCCTTGGGGTATTTCATGGACGTGACCAAGGTCCGGACCATGCAGCAGAACCTGGCCTCCCTGGGACTGATGATCGGCGCCGTTTCCCATAGCCTCAAGGGCTTGCTGGCCGGCCTGGACGCCGCGCTGTATTTGATCGACACCGGGTTCTACCGCGATTTTCCGGCCAGGATCGAGGAAGGCTTGGACGCCGCCAAATTGATGCTCGACCGGCTCGGCAAGGTGGTTTACGACGTTCTCTACTACGTCAAGGAAAGAGACCTCGAGCCCGAGGAAGTCGACGCGCTCCAATTCGCCCACGAAGTGGCCGCCGGCGTTGAAACCAGAATGCGGGGCGCCGATATCAGTTTTTCCTTTCACACCGGCGCTCCACTAGGCGCGTTGGAAGTCGACCGCGAACTGATCCGACCGGCCCTGGTCAACATCCTGGACAACGCCCTGGAAGCTTGCATCATGGACCACGACAAGGAAAAACATTTCGTGGACTTCACCATTCAGGCCGAGGACGACCAAGTCATGATGGAAATCATAGACAACGGCTCGGGCATGGACGAGGAACAGATTCGCAACGCCTTCACCCTTTTTTACTCCTCCAAAGGCAAAAAGGGCACAGGCTTGGGCTTGTTCATCACCAGAAAAGTCATCACCCAACATGGCGGAACGGTCAACATTGAATCGACCCCCGGCCAGGGAACGAGATTCTGCGTCAGGCTACCCCGCAAAATCAACCGGGAAAACACACGCCCCGCCGTGCCCGTGGGCGAAAACCGCCGCCCCTAGCTTTCCGGCCGCTTTAAAAGACGCCCCGCGAAATTACTATGTTCCCCAGAGCCCGCAAGGTTTTATAGAAACTGCGTGGACATCCGCACTGTTTGAACCGAACTGTTTGGACATCCATAGAACTATCTGGACATCCATAATTAGAAAATGATTTTTTGAAGGACATCCATTGATCAACAACTTGTATTCTTGTGAATCACCCAACGGTCAGCGGTCTCCGTAAATAATGGATGTCCTCCATAATTATGTTTTTTTTCTTTTTGATTTCTTGCCGGCGTGGCCCCTTGTAGCTTTGTCATCGGGCAGGGTGGGCTAAACGATGGCCAAATGGTTTCACGGAGACTTTTTTAAAAGACATCCAATATCCGCTGGTTCCCAAGCTCTAGCTTGGGAACCCGGGAAGGGGAAGCTCTATCTTCCCCACTTTATCCGGAAAGCAACCACGGGGAATCAACGCGTCGTTTCCATTTCGTAGTCCTAGCGCGGCGGTGAAGGTATTGATATTAGTCGGTTTGAAATTTCATCCGTCCCG
>JAZDGM010000187.1:0-9557 GCA_043806915.1 Pseudomonadota bacterium
TACCGCGGCAAGGCCCGCAAAATAGTAAAAGATGGTGCGCGTGGCGCACCCTACAAACTCCAGGCGTCTATATGCTTCAACTTCTTTACAAACAGATCAAGTTTTTACTTGACGGTTTGAGGCGAAGCTTCGCCGGCTTCCCCACTTTATCCGGAAAGCAACCACGGGGAATCAACGCTGCGTTTCCATTCAGTAGTCGTTGCGTGGCGATGTAATTATCGATATTAGTTGGTTTGAAATTTCATCCGTCTCGTTGAGCACATGCCTGAAGGCTCGCCGAGCAAGGTCTATCCCCTGGCCGGCGATTATGGGCAGGGCGGGGGCGTTACATCTCTAGAGTGAGGAAGCCGGAGCTTCCCTGGCCGAGGTTCCAAAGCTAGAGCTTGGGAACCAGCTTACGAGACCCCCATGGTGAAAGGCTGGAAACGCGAAAAGCGTTCCCCGGGGAACGCTTTTCGCCGCAAACCGACCTGATGCTAGCGGGCGTATTCGACGGCCCTGGTTTCCCTGATGACCGTCACCTTGATCTGTCCGGGGTAGGAGAGTTCTTTTTCTATCTTGCGACAGATATCGTTGCAGAGCAGGACCGACTCGTCGTCGGTGATCTGTTCGCTGTTGACGATGATGCGCACCTCGCGTCCGGCCTGGATGGCGTAGGATTTGGATATCCCCTTGAAGGAGTTGGAAATTCTTTCCAGTTCCTCCAGCCGCTTGACGTAGGTTTCCAGCATTTCCCGACGGGCGCCCGGCCGGGCGCCGGATAAAGTGTCCGCGGCCTGCACCAGCACGTCGAGGACCGATTCGGGTGGAAAATCCTCGTGGTGGGCCAAAAGCGCATGCACCACCTTGTTGGATTCCCCGTACCGCTTGGCCAGGTCCGCTCCGATGATGGCGTGGGGGCCCTCGACCTCGTGGTCCACGGCCTTGCCGATGTCGTGCAGCAACCCGGCCCGCTTGGCCTGCTTGACGTTGAGCCCCAGTTCGGCGGCCATGATTCCGCAAAGAAAAGCCACCTCGATGGAGTGCTGCAGAACGTTTTGCGCGTAGCTGGTCCGGTATTTCAACTTGCCGATGAGCTTGATCAATTCCGGATGAATGCCGTGAACTCCGACGTCGAAGGTGGCCTGTTCACCGGCTTCCCGCAGGGACGTTTCCATCTCCTCGGTGACCTTGGCGACTATTTCCTCGATCCTGGCCGGATGAATCCGACCGTCGGAAATCAGCCGTTCCAGGGACAACCGGGCGATTTCCCTTCTGATGGGCGAAAAACAGGATAAAATGACCGCTTCCGGGGTGTCGTCGATAATCAAGTCAACTCCGGTGGCCGCCTCGATGGCCCGGATGTTGCGCCCTTCCCGACCGATGATCCGCCCCTTCATTTCCTCGTTCGGCAGATTGACCACGGAAATGGTCCGCTCGGCGACATAGTCCCCGGAATATCTCTTGACCGCCAAGGCGATCACTTCCTTGGCTTTCTTGTCGGCCGTCTCCTTGGACTCGGTCTCGATCCGCTTGATCATCTTGGCCCCTTCGTGGCGGGCCTCCTCCTCCATGGACCGCAGGAGGATTTCCTTGGCCTGGTCCCGGGTGAAACCGGCCAATTCCTGCAATTTTTCCTTATGGGCGTTGATCTGCTGTTCCAGATCGCGTTCCATGTTTTCGAGGTTTTTTTCCTGCCGGGCCAGGGCCGCTTCCTTGCGGGCGGCCTCGATCTCCCTCTGGGAGATTTGGTCCATTTTTCGTTCGACGTGCTCTTCCTTTTGGATGAACCTTTGCTCCAACCGCTTGAGCTCGCTTCTTCTTTCCTGGGTCTCCTTTTCGAAGGCGCTGGTCATCTGGTACAGGGCGTCCTTGGCTTGGAGATTGGCCTCCTTTTTGATGCTCGACGCTTCCCGCTGGGCTTCCTCGATCATCCGCTGGGAAAGCTCCTCGATCGAACCGATCTTGGATTCGACCGTGTATTTTCGCCAAAGCATGCCTGCGCCGGACCCGACCAACAGCAACAAGACCCCCAAAATTGTCATCACCAACGGTGAGATCGGCATCGCCGGGGCACCTCCTCATATATTTTAAGCGGGGCGAAGGAACGCTCCGCTTTTTGGAAACCTGGAATAGGCTGCAGGGGTGCGAGGCGGAGACGCCGGGACGCCGGGACGAAAAAGACGAGCGTCCCATAAGCGTCCCCCGATGATGAGGGGCGGGTAGATATCCCGATCAGGTCCGGGCGGTTCGATCCGGCTTTAATTTTTAGGGCGGGGGAGCCTCCCCTGCGTCAATCCTCCACTGGATATGGTTGTTCCAACGTCCGCGGCAATCAACTTTCCCTGTCCTACACTTAATCGGTGTATATTAAGGCCTAGACGCCCGTAACCTGCCTTCATCGCTATTATACAAAGACCCTGCTGCCGGGTCGGTAACCCTTTTGCTATTCCAACGCAATCTTTCGTTCCGCGAGATTTTCCTCGATCTTGGCCGCCAGGGCGGCGGAATCCGACTCGACCCTGGCCCGCAGCCGGGAAAGCTCCTCGCGCACCTGGAACAGGTCGCTGGCGGCTTTGAAGGCGGCCATGATGGTCAGGTCGATCCGGTTCAAGACCGGTGAATTCGCCTTTATTTTTTCCACCTCTTCGTTCAGGTAGTCCGCGATTTGGTGGACCGTTTCCTCGTTGTCGCTCCTGATGCGGTATTCGGCGCCCAGGATTTTAACCCTAACCAGCCCGCCTTTGGTTTCAGGAGGTTTTTTCAATGTTACTCAGTCAATTGCTTGCCGATTCGCTCCAGGAGTTCATCCACCTTGGCCCTGACTTGGGAACGCTCCTGTTCCATGGCGGCAATAGTCGTCTTAAGGTTTTTGGTCTCTTCCTCATATTCCTCGAGGAGGCGTTCATGTTCCGTTTTAGTCCGGCTCAAATCCTCGACCCGGGCGAGTAACGCATCGACTTTTTTTGATAATTGCTCGAATTTTTCCAGTTCCATGGCAAGAGCCTCTCCACAAGCTCACATTCTCATGATAGCGGGTTTATCTTTTCTGTCAAGTGCAAACACCGGCGGCCGGAACAGGCGCCCGGTCCCCAAAATTAGCCGAAATGATACCTTTCCTCCACTTTCCTTGCAAGCTCGAAAATGATATACTGCTCGCAATGGAATGGAAAAAATAGCCCTAGGCTTTTTTCCTTCCGCCAGACAACCAGATGTTGAAGCAATTTCCGACTGTCCAGCATATCTTGCGACCACGGTTGGAAGGAATAACCTCGCGTTAATTTGGACGGTCTTTGGACTTGACAAATATTCGGTAATCTGGTTCCATGGATAATTCTAATTTTTAGCATGAGTGGTAAAGTCATGAAAAGAACGTTCCAACCCAGCAATTTGAAAAGAAAACGCACTCACGGCTTCCTGGTGCGCATGAGCACCAAGGCCGGGGCCCAGGTCATCAAACGCCGTCGGGCCAAGGGAAGAAAGAGACTATCGGTCTGAGTAGTCATTGGTCCGGAACTCCGGTTTGACCGACCAGCCTCGGATAGCGTCCGGGCCCGAAGGCCCGGACCCGCGCCCTGTCAAAGGGAAACGATTTGGTTTTCATAAGGCGGAGCGGCTCCTAAAACGAAGCGAATTCCTAGCCGTATCGAGGCAGTCCCGGGGTAGAATCCAGACCCGACATTTCCTGATCCTTTTCAGGCCGAACGGAACGACCCGGACCAGACTCGGGGTGACGGTCACCAAGAAGATCGGCAAGGCGGTGACGCGGAACCGAATCAAAAGGCATGTGCGGGAATTTTTTCGCTTAAACAAGCACTTGGCGTCGCCAGGATACGATATGGTCGTTATCGCCAGGTTTGGGGCCGGCGAGTTGAACCAGGAAGCGGTCCGACTCGAACTTGTTCCGGTCCTGAAACGGGCCGGACGGTGATTCACGTGTTCAAGGTCGCGGCCGCGAGGGTCCTGCTGGCTCTCATCAGGACCTATCAGGTTCTCATTTCCCCCATTTTGCCTAATGCCTGCCGTTTTTACCCGAGCTGCTCCCAGTACGCCTACCAGGCGGTGGCCAAATACGGCCCCTTCAAGGGAACGCGACTAGCCGTCCTACGGCTGCTGCGCTGTCATCCCTACCACCCTGGCGGGTACGACCCCGTTCCCTGAAAGACTGTTACCACCCGTTTTCTGGAACCGATTTCCGGCGGCGGGATAACTCCCCTAGGGTTTCCAACCCGGAGCGTGAAATGGAAAAACGAGCCTTAATCGCCTTTGTCCTCTCCATGCTGGTTTTCATCGGCTGGTCCTATTTTTTTTCCCCAACCACCCAGCCGCCGACCTCGCCTCCCACCCAGGCGGAAAATGAAACCGGCCCGGGCCCGGTCGCCGCCCCGGCCGGCCAGACCGCGGCGACTCCCGCCGCCCCGACGGCCGCAACCCTTTCGAGCCCCGCGGTCGCGGACCGTCCGGCTCGGGACGTCACGGTCAAAACCAAGCTGTTCACCGCTGTTTTCACCGAAATGGGAGGCCGGCTCAAGAGCCTGACCGTCAACAAGTACCGCGCCGCCATCGAGCCGTCGTCCCCTCCCAAGGAACTGGTCTACGTGGAAAACCCCGCCGACCTGCCCCTCGGACTCACCTGGGGGAAGAACAATCAAATCGATCTGGGGCGCGGGCTTTTCCAGGCCGAGGTTGAAGAAATCAACCTTGCGGAAACCGGCCAAACCGGCGTGCTCGCCATGACCCACCAGTCGCCCGCCGGCCTGGAAGTGACGCGGAAATACCACTTCGACGCCGACTCCTACCTGATCAAGCTCGAAGTGACCGTCCGGAACCTTTCCGCCGCCCCCTTCGACGACAACCTCGTCCTGAGCCTGGCCAGCGAGGCCATCACCAAAAAGGAAACGTACGCCGGGTTCGGGGCCTATCTGGATGGGACCCTGCTTTCGGAAATCAAGCCCGACAAGCTGGAAGACGAATTGAGCGCCTTTAGGGGGCGGGACTATAAACTCACCTGGGCCGCGTACGAGGACCAGTATTTCCTGGCCGCCATCCTGCCCCGGGACCAGGAACACACCCGCCTCGCCGCCGAACCATACGCCAAGAAAGGCATCCGGATCAATTTCATTTCCGCGCCCCTGGTCCTGGCCCCGCAAGCCGAACAAACGGTCGAATTCACCGTGTATTACGGGCCCAAGGACTACAAAATACTCAAATCCCTGAACAACGAACTGGGCCGGTCCATCTATTTCGGCTGGTTCGACATACTGTCCAAGCCCCTGCTCATTCTCATGACCTGGCTTTACGGCTTTGTCGGAAACTACGGGCTGGTCATCATCCTGGTGACCGTCATGATCAAGATCATCTTCTGGCCCTTGACCGCCAAGAGCTACCGGTCCATGAAAGCCATGCAGAAGCTTCAGCCCAAGATAATGAAGCTCAGGGAAAAGTACAAGGACGACCGCGAGGGACTCAACCGCGAGACCATGCAGCTTTACAAGGCCTATCAGGTCAACCCCCTGGGCGGTTGCCTGCCCATGATCATACAAATTCCGGTCTTCATCGCCTTGTATCGCCTGCTGGACTATTCCCTCGAACTGCGTCACGCCCCCTTTTGGCTGTGGATAAACGACCTCGCCGCTCCGGACCGGCTCTTTCACTTCGGCTTCTCCATCCCGATGATGGAGCCGCCCGCGGGCATACCGGTCCTGACTCTCCTCATGGGCGCGAGCATGCTTCTGCAGCAAAAAATGACCCCTACACCGGGAGACCCGATCCAGGCCAAGGTGATGATGCTGATGCCGATCTTCTTCACCTTCATCTTTATCAACTTCCCGTCCGGGTTGGTGCTCTACTGGTTGGTCAACAACATCCTTTCCATAGGTCAGCAAACTCTAATCAATAGGAAGACGACCTAGACTGGGGGAAAAATGCCTGTTATCGAATTTGAAGGAAAAACCACCGAGGAGGCCCTGGAAAAAGCCCGCGCCCAACTGCGGCTGCCTCCGGACGAACTGAAATTCGAGATCATCTCCACTGGGTCCAGCGGAATCTTCGGCCTGGGAGGGAAAAAAGCCCGCATCAGGGTGACCATCGAGGAAAAAACCAAGGTCCCGCCCGCCGCCGCCCCGACGCTGGCCCCGGCCCCGGCCCCCAAACCGGCGTTCGAACCTCGGGAATCCATCCCGGAACCGCCCCGCCGCAGTCGGGAAAATGCGAGGCCCGAAAACCGCGACGCGGGCCCATCGGCCCGGGAAGGATCGCGCGGGCCCCGGGAAGACCGCCCCCGTCCCGAGAAACCCCGTCCCGAGAGGCCGCGGCCGCGCGGCCCCCGCCCGGAACAACGGCGACCGGAAACACCGGAGGAGTTTCCCCGGGAAACCGAGGAGGAACCCGCCGCCCCGATCTTCACCGGCGCCGGCGCCCCCCTGCCTCCCACCCAGGCCGGACCGGGCGAGAAGGTTTATGAGGGCCCCGAGGACGAAATCATGACCAAGGCCCGGGAATCCCTGGCGGGCATACTCAATCGCATGTCCCTGGAAGCGGCGGTGGTCGTGCAGCGAATCGAGGACCGGGTCATCCTGACCATCAGCGGAGACAACAGCGGCCTGCTGATCGGCAAGAAGGGGGCCACCCTGGACGCCCTGCAATTCCTGGTCAATAAAATAGTCAACCGCGACAACGAGGACAAGAACCGGGTGATAGTCGACAGCGAAAACTACCGCCTGCGCCGCCACCAGTCCCTGGTGGACTTGGCGGTGCGCATGGCCGAAAAAGCCCAGCGCAACCGGCGGCCCGTCACCATCAGCCAGCTTTCGGCCCACGACCGCCGCGTCGTTCACCTCGCGTTACAGGAACAAACCGGACTCCGGACCCGCAGCCGCGGGGACGGGCCCCTCAAGAACGTCGTCATTATCCCCGGTTCCAAAAAACCGGGGCGGCCGTCCCAGCCGCGTCGTCCCAGGAACGAGGACCTGCCCGACGAGGTCCGGACCGACGCGGAAGAAACGGAAGCCGGAGTTGTTGAAACACCCAGCGAATAGCCGGTCCGAAGCCCCGGTCCCGTCCGGGGCTTCTCGTTTGGAGTTCCCGCCCGACGAGGTCAACGACAATATCGCCGCCATCTCCACTCCGATCGGCGCCGGAGGAATCGCCATCATTCGTCTTTCCGGCCCCGGATCCTGGGACCTCGCGGCCAGGATTTTCATCCCCTACCGCCGGGGGCCCGCCCGGTCCCACCTGATGCGGCTGGGGGAATTCATCGATCCCCGCGACGGCCGGGTCATGGACCAAATTCTCTGCGCCCTCATGTCCGGGCCCCACACCTACACCGGGGAGGACCTGGCCGAATTTCACGTCCACGGCGGCCCCTTGAACGCGGCCCGCGTCCTGGAAGCCTGCCTGGAAGCCGGGGCCAGGGCCGCCGAACCGGGGGAATTCACCCGGCGGGCCTTTCTGTCCGGCCGGATCGACCTGACCCAGGCGGAAGCGACGGCCGAACTGATCTCGGCGCGGGGCCTGGCCGAGGCGGACTTGGCCGCCGCGCAGCTCCGCGGCGGAATTAAAGAAAAAATCCAGCAGATTAGAGATGTGTTGGTCCGAATTCTGGCCGAACTCGAGGTCGCCTTGGATTTTTCGGAAGAGGACGTGGAAATAATCGACGGACCGGCATCCGCCCTGGTCCTGCGCCGGGAAGCCCTCGTTCCCCTGGACCGGCTCCTGGACGACCACCGGTCGGGCGGCGTCTTTCGGGAAGGAGTCCGGGCGGCCCTAGTGGGCCGTCCCAACGTGGGTAAGTCGAGCTTGTTCAACGCCTTGGCCGGTCGGGACGCCGCCATCGTCACCAACCTTCCCGGAACCACCCGGGACGCCCTGGAACTTCCCACTTCCTTGTTCGGGATTCCGCTCACCCTGATCGACACGGCCGGGCTGGAATCGCCGCCCCGCGACGAGGCCGAGGCCGAGGGGCAACGGCGCGCCGCCGCCAGACTGGCCGAGGCCGACCTGGCCCTCCTGGTGCTGGACGGGTCCCGGCCCCTCGGGCCCGAGGATCGGCGCATCTTTCAACTCTGCCCTCCGGCCGGGACCGTGATCGTGATCAACAAAATCGACCTGCCGCGGCTTCCCCCCGGGGAAGGGCCCCCCGAGTTTTTCGATCCGGCCCTGGCCCGGGAAGTATCGGCCCTGACGGGGGAGGGCCTGGGCGAACTCCGCCGGACGATTTTCGCGCGACTGACCGGGTCCCGGGAACTTACCGCGCGGCCTCCGGAACTGGTGATCAACCTGCGGCACAAGCGGGCCCTGGAAGAAGCGCGGCCGGCCCTGGAACGGGCCGGGGAACTGCTCCAAACCGGCGGCCCGCTGGAACTCACGGCCCTGGAGCTCCACCTGGGGTTGGAGGCCCTGGGCAAGATCATTGGGCTGACGACGCCCGAGGACGTCCTGGACGAGGTATTTTCACGATTTTGCTTGGGAAAATAAATGGTTAGCTCAACAGTTTCACGTGAAACAACACCTGGAGGGGGCCTCGGGGAGGCCGAAATCCTAACCCAAGGCGCCGCGCGGCTGGGGTTCGAAATCAGTCCCGGCCAGGCCGTCCAACTGCTGGCCTACCTCCAACTGCTACGGCGGTGGAACCAAAAGATTCAACTCATCGGACCGGCGTCCCCGCTCGAGGAAGTCGTGCTCCATCTCCTGGATAGCCTGGCCGCTCTCGAAAGCCTGGGACCGCACCCGGGCCGCCTGCTGGACCTCGGGTCCGGGGCCGGGCTCCCGGGCCTGCCCCTCAAAATCTGTCGTCCGGACTGGGAGTACACCCTGGTCGAATCTCGCGACAAGAAGGCCGCCTTCATCCGGCAGGCGGTTCGATCCCTGGCCCTGGACCAAGTCCGCGTCCTGGTCACGCGGGCCGGCCAAGCCGGGGACGGCCTCCCGCGAGCCGCCTTCGATCTGGTCACGGCCCGGGCCCTGGGCTCCCTCCGGGAGGTCTTGTCCCTCGCCGCGCCCTATTTGAAACCCGGCGGCCGTTGCCTGGCCTACAAGGGTCCGGGCCTGGACCAGGAACTGGGGGAAGCCGCGGCGACGATTGCGTCCTTGGGCCTGATTGAAATTCAGCGTCGGGAATTCACCCTGCCGTTCCTTAACCGCTCCCGCACTCTCATTCTGTTCGAACTGGCCCCGGCCGCGGAACGCTAGAAAGCTAGCGCTTCTCCACTTTACCGCCCGCGGCGCCCCCGGACAGGGCCCTAGGCTGGTTCCCAAGCTCTAGCTTGGGAACCTCGGCCAGGGAAGATCTAGCTTCCCCACTATTCCCTCAACCCTCTAAACGAGCCACCGCGGCCGCGCCGCTGACACTTTAAACAAACCTGTATCGGGAATTGCCTTCCCCGGCGAGCCGGGGTTAATTCGCGACGGGTCCGGCCAAGCAATGTCAAACGCCCCGGACTTCTTCGGGCGGGCATGGACGCCCGCCCTTAGCGCCCTCGAAACAGGACGTTTCGGGGCGTGAAACCGCCGCCAGGCGGGTTCTCCGGAAAAAGAGCCGGGGGTTGTCAGGGGCGCCGGCTCCGGCGCGCCCCTGACCC
>JAZDGM010000188.1:0-7105 GCA_043806915.1 Pseudomonadota bacterium
ATCTTCCTGGTTTCCAGGATGCCCATGCACCCGGCCTCGCACCCCCGGTTAAGGTGCATGACCACGCCGTTGACGTGCCAGTCCCGCACCAATTGGAGTTCCATGCGGCTGCGGAAGGGGATGTCGTGAAAGAGGTAGAACGTCGGGATTTTCATGTTCAGGTCGGCCAGGGCCAGCAGGGCGTCTTCCCTGGTTTTCAGTTCCAGTCCCGATTCCTCGGGCATGAGGACCGGGGTCATTGACCCTTGTTCATCCACTTCCCAGGGGGTGGTCAGGGCGTAGGTGTAGAGGGAGCCCACGGACAGGGCGCCGAATTCCTCGAAATACCGGAAAATCTTGAGCAGGGGCCAGGGGGGCTGATTGGTGCTGATCAACCGGCATTTTTCCACGGGCAGGGCCGAAATTCCCTGGTCGAACCGGTCCTGGACCTCGTCCCGCAGTTCCCGGTAAAAGGCGACGCCCTCGTCCTTGTGCCTGATCAAGGTGTGAATGGCCTGGAGCGGGTACATGGTTTTTTCGTCCAGGACGGCGGGGACGCGTTTGTTCATGCTGCATATCTTGCCCCAGAGGGAGGCGGCCCGGATTTCATTCAACACTCCCCGGATTAGTTTTTCGTCGTCATAGGTCCGGCCCGTGATTTTTTCCATCCAGGCGATGCCGTCGTGCATCTGGTCCACCAGGTAGCGGACCTTGTGTTCCCGATGGGGTTGATAGTACCCCACGGCCACGTCGATGATATAGGTGGGGACCCCGCCTTCCAGATGGGCGGCCACGGTGTCGCTCTTGGCGTGGGTGCAACAGATATGGGTCTGCCAGCGAAAATTGGGCTTGGGGAACTTGCCGCCGCCCAGGTATTTGTCCAGGAGGATGGAACCCCAGTAATTTTTGGTATAGGCGCACATGTCCGGAGCGAACCCGAATCTCTCGGCCGCTTCCAGGCATTCCACGTTGAACTGACCGCTGGCCCCGATCATGGCCGAATACGGCTCCATGGCCAGGGGAAAGACGTCGTCCCCCAGGCCGGCCGTGATGGACGACATGGCCAGGGTCCCGCCGGAAACCCGCAAGCCCGCGCCGCCGTCGGCCGCGAGATAATCCTGGAAATATTTTCTCTGTAGTTCCTTGGCTTTGTTCCAGCACCCCAGGGGTTTGGTCTGGTATATCTTTTTTTCCGGCATTGGCGTCACCTTCCCATCCGGTTAATGGTTGCAGTCATCGTGATAGCGGGCGGAATCGAACCCGGCCGGTCCGACGTCCCGGGGTTCGAGGCGAGCGGCTTCATCAGAACAGGTCCTCCTCGTTCAGAATTTCGAGGAAGGCTTCCACCCGGAGCTTGAACTGCCCCACCGGAATGGAGCCGGCCAGTTCCAGGAACAGGGTGGGCAGGCCGTTCTCGTTGAGGAACCTGATCAGAAGCGGGTTGTCGGATTCATGGGGGTCGCAGAATTTCTGCTGCAGGATGAACACGCCCCGGACCTGGTAATCCTTGGCCAGTTTCAGGATATGGTCGAAGCGCCGGGAGTCGGGGAAATCCTTGCTGGGACAGGGCGGCCGGTCCACATACCGGTCGGCCACGGCCCGGACCCGGTCTTCGTTGGGTTGGACCTGGCCCCAGAAATAACGGGAACCGGTGCAGTGGTCGTCCACCACGATGGCGCCGCCGATGGATTCGATCATCCCGATCAATTCCCGGTCGTCGCTCTCGCTGCCGATGAGCATCAGGCGGGCGCCCTGGTTCGCGTCGGCCGGCCGTCGCGGAAGGAACTTCAAGGCCTCGCGCAGGGCCCGGTTGTGGTCGACCTTGTCCGTGGTCTGGCTGGAAACGACTATTTCCATGGTTTCCATGCCCGTCAGGAGCGGCGGGTCGGATTTTTTCAATTCGTAGATATCCGCCATGAGCTTCCGGTGCTCGTTGTAGACCTCGATGGCCCGGTCCAGGTCGGCGTCGGTGATGGTCTTTCCCGCCCACTTTTCCAGGGCGGTCTTGAATTCGGCCAGCTCCCCGGCCAGGAAGGGCTTGGCCCGAGGGCTCTGGACGTGGTGCGGCATGTTGATGTAGTAGCTGAATTCCAGGGGCCGGTGGGTCCTCCAGCTATGAAAGGCCTGGCGCATGTGCATGCAGGATTGGGAGATGACGAGGCCGTCCAGGTAGTCGAAGCGGCCCTTGAGGCCCTGGGCCAGGCAGTCCCGACAGAAAAAGCAATACATGCTCAGAATGTGCTGGCCGGTCTCCTTTTCCGGTTCGTGGGTCCCCAGAATGCGCACCGGCAGCATGCCGGCGGCGTATATCAATTCCTCGGGAACGTACGTGCAGAACGTCCCGACGACCTTGCCTCCGGTCCGTTTTTTCCATTCAAGAGCGTACTCGTGTCGGTTGTCGTGCCAGTTGCCAAAAATTTTCATCGGGTCGCTTGGTTCCGTGTTCATTGAGCGGCGCTTCCTTTCTTCCGACCGGCCCTTGGCCTTTTCCGGAAAAGGCCGGACTGAGGTGATTTCATAGCCGGGGCGTTTTCCCCCGGGGCGCTGACCGGGCCTGGCGGGCCCGACAGCGGACGGTTTCGTGGCGAGGGCGCCCCGGTCCCGGCCCCGCGAGGGGCGCGGCAATCCATCGATTTTGGAAAAGGAATGGCAATAACGGCGCCAAAACGTCAATTTGGTGATTGACGTTATAATTCAACTGGTTGCCTTGGCCTGGCCGGTGGCGGCGCCTCTTTTTTCTTTTCATATTTTGAGCCCGGCTCGCAATATTTGGTGAATTTGATTGACAGGCGGGTTGGCGGGCCTATACTTTTGCCGATCCGGAACAGACAGGAGCTCATAATGAACGACGTCACCCGGGCCGGGAAACCCGCGCCGCCCTCGAACGCCCGACAAAAACTGCTCGCCGCCGCGTCCTTGTTCGAAGGCGACTTCACCGTGGATTGGCTGGTGGAATTGACCGGTTACAAGGCTCACCAGATTCTGGCCGAACTCCAGGACGAGGTTAAAAAAACCTTGGCTTCCCCGCGGCTGGGCATTTATTCCTTCTTGTCCGAGAAAAAGAGGAAGCCCTGGCGGGCCAGGCTGTCCGGGGCGGAAGAGGGGGAACTGCTCCGGCTGGTGGTCGAGCTGATGGTCCGGGACCTGCCGGAAGACGACGCCAAGTGGTTCCAATTAAGCCAGTACTTGTTGCGGGTGAGTAACGGCCTGGAACAATGCCGGCTGCTGGCCCGGGCCGGGGACGTTCACCGCCGGGCCTTTCAGACGGAAAAGGCCTTCCAGTGCTTTCACAAGGTCTTGGAGGACTTGCAGGGCCTGACCGGGGAGGAGGCCGACTGTCTGTTCCTGGAAACGGCGATAAAGTATTCCAAGATTTCCACGGCCAGGCATGGCACGGAACGGGTCCTGGACATGCTCCGCCACGCCCTCGACCGGGCCAAGGCCAGGGAAAACCTGCCCTTCCAGGCCCAGTTGGAAATGCACCTCGCCAAGAATGAATGGCTCCGGGCCAGGTACGACCGGGCCATGGAACATTTCGAGAGCGGCTGGTCCCTGGTCAAGGGGCTGGAAGACCCCCAGGCCATCAATTCCATTACCGCCTTCGGCACTTTTTTTCTTTTCTGGCAGGGGCGGTTCTCGGAAGCGGTGGAGAGCTACGAGCGTTCGGTCTCGGACGTGGAGCATTATCCCCAGGCGCGCTTCCCCCTGCTGGGGACCATCACCGCCGGCTATTGCTACGCCCAGACGGGCCAGCACACCCAGGGCCTGGGCATGCTCGACGCCATCCGGGCCCATTGCCTGGAAAAGGGAGACCTGTACCTGGCCTCCAACACCCTGGGGAACATCGGCTCGATCATGCTGGACATGCGCAAGGTGGACGACGCCTTGAGCTATGTGGAACAGGCCGAAAAAATGGCCGACGAGGCCAACAACCGCTGGGTTTGGCTTTCCACCCAGGTCATCCTGGCCTTCGCCTATTTCCTCAAGGGCGACAGCCGCAAGGCGCTCCAACACCTGGAACGATTCATCAGCTACAGCCGGGAAACCCAGGCCACGGTGCAACTGTTCCCGTATCTCCTGGCCCTGACCTGGGCCATGAAACAGGGCCGGCTCCCCGAGGCCACGGGCCTGTCGTTCGAGAAGGAACTGGAGCGGGCCGCCTCGTCGCCCAACATCTTCCTGAACGGCCTGGGGAATCGCTACCAGGCCTTTCAACTGGCCCAGGACGGGGCCGCGCCGGATAAAGTCATCCAGGCCCACGAAGAGTCGATCCGGCGCCTGGCCGAGTCCGGCCACCAGATTGAGCTGGCCCGGTCCCGCCTGGAACTGGCCCGTTATCTTTTGAACCTCGGCGGAAAGGAACGGGCCCAGGAACTGACCAACCAGGCTTTCCAGGTGTTGTCGTCCTTCGACGAAGCCCTGATGGCCGACGATCTCCACTGGCTGATCAATCGGGAAGAAGGCGCCGACCGCATGCTGGACGAGATTTTGCGGCTGGGCCAGGAATTGGTGAGAATACGCCACAGCCGCGACCTGGCCCAGCGGATCATTTCCACGGGCAACCGGGTCACCGGAGCGGAAAGGGGGGCCATCTTCATCCGGGAAGAGGACGAGTCCGGCGTATCCCGGCTGCAACTACGGGCCTCGAAGAACCTCACTCCAGCCCAGGCGAATCACCCCCATTTCGCCACGTCCCTCAAACTGATCGGGGAAGTGGCCGCGTCCGGGCAGGGCCGCATTACCGGCTCCGGACCCGATGACGGCGACGCCGCCCAGGCGGAAGGGGTCGTCCGGTCCAAGATTTGCGTTCCCCTGACCATGCACGACCAGGTCGTCGGGGTCCTGTACCACGACAACCGGCTGCTATCCAGCGCCTTCAAGGAAACCGACCTCGGAATTCTATCCTATTTCGCGGCCCTGGCCGCCATCGCCCTGGACAACGCCCGGGCGTACGAGGAAATCAATCGACTGAACCAACAACTGCACCGGGAAAAACAGTATTTCGAGGAAGAACACCTCAGCTACCTCCATTTCGATGAAATCGTGGGGAAAAGTTCCGGGATAAAGGAAGTCCTGGCCCAGATCGAGCAAGTCGCCGGGACCGAGGCCTCGGTCCTCATCACCGGCGAAACGGGCGTCGGCAAGGAACTGGTGGCCCGGGCCATCCAGCGCCATGGCCCGCGCCAGGACCGGCCCTTCATCGGCGTCCAGCTCAGCACCCTGCCCGGGGAACTAATCGCCAGCGAGCTTTCGGGGCACGAAAAAGGCGCGTTCACCGGCGCGACCCAACGACGCATCGGGCGGTTCGAACTGGCCGACGGCGGGACCCTCTTCCTGGACGAGATCGGGGACATTTCCCCGGACATCCAGGTCCGGCTGCTGCGGGTCCTCCAGACCAAGGAATTCGAACGGATCGGCGGGACCCAGACCCTCAGCTCGGATTTCAGGCTCATCGCCGCCACCAACCGGGACCTGGTCCGGGAAATCCAGGTCGGCCGGTTTCGGGCCGATTTGTACTACCGGCTGAACGTCTTTCCCATCCACGTGCCCCCCCTGCGGCGGCGGACCGAGGACATTCCCCTGTTGGCCTATCATTTCCTGCGCCTCCATTCCGCCAAGTTGGGCAAGAATGTGGAGCATATCCCGGAACGCGAAATGCGCAAGCTGATCCACTACAACTGGCCGGGCAACGTCAGGGAGCTTCAGAACGTCATCGAGCGGGGCGTCATACTCAGTTCCGGACCGGATTTCCGCATGCCCGAACTGGCCCCGACCGGCCGGGCCGGGTCCGATCAAGAAGACGCCCTAACCCTGGATGAAGTGGAACGGAAACATATCGTCCGGGTCCTGGACATGACCGGTTGGAAGGTCTCCGGTTCCATCGGCGCCGCCGCCCTGCTCGGCCTCCACCCGTCGACCCTCTCCTTCCGCATGAAGAAACTGGGAATCAAGCGGCCCGGGAAAACCGCCCAGGGACAGGGCTAGACGCCGGGATCACGGTCCTTTTTTTCCGATTCATCCGCCCGACGCCGGGGACCTGGCCGGCCCCGGGCGTCGTGGCGGGGCGCCGCGGCCGCCCCTTTTCAGATTGCGGGATTGGTGGTATTGTTCATCCGTCGCGGCCGCCGGCCTCGGGAGTTCTAATCCCGGGGCGCGGGAGCTGGGGACTCGGCTCGACAAAAACAGTTGTTATTCTTGTAAAAAACAAGAAAAACCGCCCGCCTTCGCCGCGGAGGTTTTCAATACGAAAAAAATCGATAGGTTTTTCCCAGGGGAGATAATATGCTGATAATGAGCCATGGTTTACATAAGTTATTGGACCAGGAGGTCGGGATTGTCCCTTTCCTGCATCGTTTTTTTCTGACGATCGCGCATGGGTTTCGGGATTCCCGCTTTTTGCTTCACGTTCGAGGAAAACTGAGGCGCCAGGTCATGGTTCATTTCCGCAAGAGACACGTCCGAAACCAACTGCTGGCCCGCGGGGGCGGTTGCCGGCAATGCGGCGTTTGTTGCAATCTGCTCATTACCTGCCCCATGCTGACCAAGCAGGGCAGGTGTTTGGTCTATGGGTCCTGCCGCCCGCAATCCTGCAAGGTTTTCCCGATCGACCAGCGGGATATCGACGAGGTCGGCGTTTGCGGCGGCCGGTGCGGTTACACCTTCGACCAGGGCGGTTCCGCCCCGGTTTCCAAACGGGGCAGGTCAAGCGCCGACTAACCGGTTTGTGGTCCGGCCGAAACCGTCGCCCGCCGGCGGTCCGGGCCAGGAGCGTTATTCCAGGCGACCCGCTCCATCAGGGTTTCGAGGGCGGAAAGGGCGGGCGTCCAGGCCCGCCCGAAGAAGTCCGGGGCGTTTGGAATTGCTTGGCCGAGCGCGCCTCCTCTGGCCTAAAAATGATGTGATCTCAGTAGGTTGGGTTGAGCCGTAGGCGAAACCCAACATCTTGGCCGGCCCCGTCGGCCCGGGTGAACCAAGAACTCCCCCCCTCGCCCCAACCCTCTCCCCCGTCGGGGGGCGAGGGAGATAATAGTCCGGCCCAGCCCACGCCCCATCGGGTTTGGGCGAGGTGTTGTCTTGCGGAATAAAATAAATAAGCCCGGGGCAATTATTCTCCCTCTCCACCCAT
>JAZDGM010000189.1:0-74369 GCA_043806915.1 Pseudomonadota bacterium
CGGTCCGACCCACGCCCCTTCGGGTTGGGGCGAGGTGTTATCGGCCGGTTGAAAATGTAAGGAAAATGGCCAAATGAAAGTGAGTATGGCTGGTTCCCAAGCTCTAGCTTGGGAACCTTGGCCAGGGAATCTCCAGCTTCCTCACACTAGAGATGTAGGACCCCGCCACCGCCCATAGTCGCCGGCTAGGGGATAGACCTTGCCCGGCGAGCCTTCAGGCATGGGTTCAACGAGCCGGATTAAATTTCGAACCGACTAATATCGATACCTTCCGCCGCGCTACGACTACGGAATATAAACTCCGCGTTGATTCCCCGTGGTTGCTTTCCGGATAAAGTGGGGAAGCTAGAGCTTCCCCTTCTCGGGTTCCCAAGCTAGAGCTTGGGAACCAGCGAATAGAGGAGTGTAGAACCTTTTTAATAATTTTAATTCGTTAGCTTTTTTCAATATTTTTCCAAGGAGGAACTCTCCCGGAAAATATTTCGGAAGCGTGAAATTGAAGCTCCCCGCGGCAAGCCGCGAGGAATCTTCCCCGTGAGAGGAAGTGGTCCAATTATTATGTTGCTCGCTAACCCCTTGGCAAGCTACGGGGAATGCGCTCGCTTGCATGTTCAACCAAGTTTGGGTCTTTGGGGTCGATCTGCTCTGCTAATTCATCAAGTTGGGTTGTAAGCCATTGAATCGTTCTCTCATGCGAACAAACTCCGCCAAGAACGAAATATTCTTCATTCCGGTTCCTTACCGAGCCGGAATCGTCAAGATATAAAAGATACATTGTCCCCCCCCACAAACCGAGCTGCCTCCCAACGCTCGACAGCGCTGGAAGGCAGCAATTTCGTCTCGGGCTGGGTGGCCACTTCCTCCAACAAGCCGAATCATTCAGCTTTCCCAACCAAGCTACGGCGGAGCGGCCATAAGCCGGTAAATCACCAAGAATGTAATTTACTCCACCGATATGCATTATAAAGCGTATGGCCCTAGCTGTCAACCATAAAAATCAACATTAAAACCAAAGGTTGGCCTTGTGAAATAAAACCTGGCCAAAGTTTTTCAATATTGCCCATTCCATGGCCTTCGAGCGGCCCGTCCCCAGGCCGCCGCCGAGGTTTTCGCCTCGCTGGGCTTAATCCGGCCGCGATAGCCCGCTGTTGGACCTGATCTTGACCGCGTTTTCATAAATGGCGCGGGCCTCGGTCGGACGGCCCTGGCGGCGGCGGCAGTCGCCCAGCAGGACCAAGGCCATGAAAACGTCCGGGCCGTCGTGAAATTCCGCCGGAAATACCGGGCTGTTCAAGTCCTCGGGAGTGAAACCGAGGAGGTCGAGTCCTTTTTCCAAGGCCTGGACCGCCCCGTCCAAGTCCCCCTCGAGGCTCAAGACCTGTCCCAGCCGGAGGTAATTATCCGGCTCGTATCCCATCGCGATCAGGTCCCGGCAAGCCCGCTCGGCCGCGTGGTAGTCCTTTAAGCCATAACAGACGGCCAGAATTTGGGGAATCAAGGCCGGCAGGCCCAAGCCGCCGTTTCCGTTCATCAAGTAATCCAACACCCGGCGGCCCTGGACAAAGTCGCCGGCGGACGCCAACCGGATCAGCTCCTCCCGGGCGGCGTCGGCCTTCAGACAGTCCGGAACGAACGGCGGGACCCGCGTGATCCGGGGAAAGCGTCCGGAGACGATTTTCTTGAAATTATCGATAAAAGCCCGGCGCTCCATCAGCAGGTCGAAGGGCCCTCGTTCTTCCTCGCGAACCGCCCATTTCACTCCGCGAAAGCCGCCCTTTTCCAAAATTTCCACCCCGCCCAGGAACCTCGCGGGAACGGCCTGGGGTTGAAACGACGTCGTGGCCGCGAAAACCAAGTCGGCCTCGACGTTTTTCGCCCCCCAGAGATAGGCGTCCCCAAGCGAACGTCCCTTGAACTCCAGAACATGGACGTTGCCGAGGCGCCCGATTTCCCCCAGGGCGGCCCGGGCTTCCTCGAGGCTTGAGCCGGTCCGGCAATCGATCAGGTCCATTTCAAAGGGGTGATGCAGGTGGTCGATAACCCGGGCGAGGAATGGCTGGAGCGCTTCATCCCACCGGGCGACCGGCAGCATGAAGCAAATCTTCTTGATTTTGGGCCAGGGCTCTGGCGGCAAGTCGGCCTTGATCATTCTTAGGGCGCGCCGGAAGCCGTCCTCGTTCCGGCGGCCCAGATCGGATATCCTTTGCGAACGTTCCGGAAAGGCCGGGGCGAAAAATTCCCCGGTCGGTTGCGAAACGTGAATGAGGTCATGAACGAAGCATAACTTCCTGGTCAGGTCCCAGTCGATGAAAACCTTGATCTTCTCGTCGTACCCGCCGACCCGGAAGGCCGCTTCCTTGCGGTGCATGAAGCTGACATGCAGGGCCAGGTTGACGCCCCACATGGCTTCCCGGTTGAAGTCGCGGGAAGCCTTGATGGCCTTGGTCACCGGGATGCGTCTTTTTCGGGTTTCATCCTCGACGTAATTGACGCAGTAAAGGTCGGAATACGCCCCGGCCGCCGCGGGGCGTTCATCGAGGGTCCGGGCGAGGACGTCTAGGTGATGGGGCCGCCAGAGGTCGTCATCATCCAGATAGGCCACGTACTCCCCCCGGGCCGCCCGCAAGCCGAAATTGCAGCACGCGGCCTTGCCCCGGTTTTCCGAAAAGGCGTGATAAAAGACCCGGGGGTCTCCCGAAGCCAGGGCCAGGGGCCCGACGTCCCGCCCCCCGTCGTTAATCACCAAAAGCTCCCAGTCGGCCCGGGTTTGCCGGAGCACGCTCCCGACCGCCTCGGCCAGGTAATCGGCCCGGTTGAAGGTCGGCAGAATAACGGTTATCCTGGGCGTTCCGGTCACGTCGTCACTCCGGCCGGGAAGACCATCCCGCGTCCTCAGTTACTCTTGGAACCGAAAGGCAGTCCCTTCAGCAATTCCTCGACCCCTTTTTCCACTGTCTCCGGTTTCGGTTCGGTTTGCTTGGTCTGCTTGGTCACGCCCTTGATCAGTGTTTCCAGTTGCTCCGGGTTGGTCAGGACCTTTTCCAGGTTTTGCTGGACCGCGCCGGCCAAATCCGGTTCGATGGACGGCGAGGCCCACGGCCCCTTGATGTTCAAGGGGACCATGATCGAGCCGCCGACCTGGGTTGAAACGAATTCCGGCTCCACCCGCAGGTCGAGGGTCCGGCGGCCCAGGTCGATTTTCCCGCCGACCTTCGCCTTCAAGGACGGGGAGTTAATTGTGATTTTCGGGGCGTCGACCACGCCGTCGGTTATTTTGAAGCCGGCCTGGAGATCGGAAAACTCGGTCTTGGCCCCGGCGCCTTGGGAAGCGATCAGGTTAAAGGCCGATTTCCTGTTTTGCACCAAGCCGTTCAGATCGACCCCGATCAAGGCTCCCTTGACCAACGCCAGCACTCCGTCGCCGTTCAAACTCGAAATAATATCCTTGGATTCCTCCCCGACCATCCTCAGGTTCAGCTTCCCGTCCGCGGCGCCCTCCAGCGCTTCCAGGTCCAGGAACCGCTTCAACGCAGGCTTGATCTGAACGCCGTCCGCCTGGATTCCCAGGTCGGTCTTGGGCTTGTCGCCGTTGACGTCCACCCCGGCCCGACCGTTTATCCGACCCTGAAAGACGCCGAGGTTCAACGGGTCGATCCGCAGCTTGCCTTGCCTGGCCGAAACGGCCAAGCTCAGGTTCTCGATGGCCACGTTCTTGATTTTAATGGACCCGGCGCTGAATTTCCCGTCCAGGGCCAGCTTACGCAGGGCCGTGTAATCGGTCCCGGCCTTGGAGGAGGAAGCTTCCGTTTTTTTCCCCTCGCTTGGTCCGGCCGGCGGCAGGTACCGGTCCGCGTCGATTTTGTTCAATTTGACATCGAAGGTCAAGTCCCGGGTGGAGAGGTTGTTCACCTTGACGGTGAAATCCACCTTGGAATCGTCCAACACGGCCGCCCCGTCCTTGACCGACAACGCCTTGGTCCCACCCGCGACCCTGGCCCCCAGGGAAGCCTTGGTAAAGGTCTTGGGATCGGCGGTGGTCAGGGGAAAGGGCAGGTTCAGGGACGCGCAAAGCTCGCGCGGGGAAAACGTCGTGGTCTGGAAGCTCAACTCGAAATAAGGCTCCGCCGGGTTCCGTCCGACATCGAGACGGCCCTGGGCGTTTAATCCGGCTTGGCCGAGCTTGGCCTGAAGCGGCTTGATCTCGAACACGCCGTCGCGGCCCTTGACCGCGACCTCGACGTCCTTGATCCCCAACCCCTTCAACTTCAATTCCCCGGCCTTGAAGGAAAAGTCCAGGACCAGGGTTTTCAGGGCCGAGGGGCCTCCCGGGCCGGTCTTTTTTTCGACCGCGCTCTTGGCCGCGGTCGTCCCGGTCTTCCCGGAATCGGCCGGCAGGTATCCGTCGAGCTCGATCTTGTCCAGTTTGGCCGCCAGCAGCACATCCGGCTTGGAAAAATCACGCACCCGGCCCGAAAAAACGATCTTGGCCCCATCCACTTCCAGCACGCCGTCTTTAAGCGAAGCCTCCCCCTTGTCGCCGGTCGCCTTGACTTCCAGGGCGACCGCGCTCAACGCCTTGGGATCGGAGGTGTTCACGGGGAACGGGAGGTCGAGGGCCTGGAAGAGGTTGCGCGGCGAGAACGGATCGACCTTGACCGCCAGGTCGAATCCGGCTTGTTGGGCCGGGTCCTCGAGGCGGCCGCTGACCCGGGCCGTGATGATATCGAAGGCCTTGACGGTTAGGTCCAGGGGCAGGGTCCCTTGTCCGGGCAGGGGGCCCACCGGGCCGAGGGAGCCTTCGAGTCCGAAGGGCCGGCCGTCCACTTTCGCGGACATGATTATTCCGATCGCTTGGTCGAGGGAGAGATCGGTCACCTCGATTTCGAGGTCCTTGATTTCCTTTTTCACGCCCTTGGCTTGTTCAATAAAGACAACGGACCCCTGGCGAATGACGAATTCCCGCACGGCCAGCTTCTTGATGGGCAAGCCTCCGCCCGCCGCGGGTTCGGTTGGAGGGGCGGGCGTCGCGGCGGCGGCATCCTTGGCCGCGCCCAGGCCTTCCCAATTGGCCTTTCCGTTTGCGGTCCTTTCCAGGACGACCCTGGGCCCGATCACGGTGAATTTTTCGACCTCCAATTCCTTGGAAAGCAGGGGCAGCAGGGCCGCCTTGACCTCAAAACGCTCCACGTCCAAAAAATCCCGGCCCGGGAAACCCCCGAGGCGAAGATCGGTAAGGATGATTCCGGCGGTGGGAAAGAAGGACAGCTTTATCGGCCCGCCGATGGTGAACGGTCGCCCGACCGCTTCCGAGACCTTTTCCTCGATCAAGGGTTTGTACTTTTCGACATTAATAAACATGGGAGCGACGAAAAGGACGGCCAGGACCAGCAGGACCGCCGCCCCGAAGCCTATCAAGAGCCGCCGCGTTGTTTTATTCATGAATTAACCTCCCCGGTAAGGATTATGAGTCCCTCCGCTCAAGCCGCGCCTAGCTCGAACGGCTAGCATAGCCGCAAGGCCGGACGCGGGCGTCTTCGGGACAAGTGTAATGCCTACGGAGGTTTTTTTAAAGTACGGGGCTGAAGTAAAAAGCGCGGCCCTTATGGCTCGACCGTCGGCATGATCGTGGCCAAGGCCGCCGCGACGTGCTTTTCCTCCCCGCCCGTGACGGCGAAGACGTCCGAACGGCAGATTATTTGCCGCCGGGAATATTTAATGACCCGCCCCCGTCCCAGAAGCAGGTCCCCCACGGCCGGCGCCAGGAAGTTCAATTTATATTCGGAAGTGACCACGCTGCCGGCCAGGGAGGCGGCGGCCCAGGCGCAGGCCACGTCGGCCACGGCGCCCACCACGGCGCCATGGGCGAAGCCGTGGTATTGGGTCAGGTCCTTGCGCAAGGGCACGACCAGTTCGGAAAATCCGTTTTCCAGGGCCCGGATTTCGGCGCCCAGAAAAGCGTTGAACGGCGACAATTTTAATATTTCCCGCATGGTTTCCAGGGAAACGCCCCGGGAAAGGTCCGGACCGACCATTCTCGACCTCATTCCGCTAGTAGGGAAATCTCGTTTTTCCGCGTGGGCGGCCGCCCCGGGGCGGACCCGGCCCGACAGACCCTCCCCGCGACCGGGCCCGGCCTCAGGCGCGAGGTATTTCCACTATCTCCAGGCCGGTGACATTGATTACTTCAGGCTTTTTTTCGGTCAAATAATAAGTGTTTTCCAGGCCGACCACCCCGTATCCGGGCAGGAACACCCTGGGCTCCAGGGCGAAGGTCATTCCGGTTTCCAGGACCATGACCGCTCCCTTGGCCAGGACCGGCCATTCATCGAGTTCAAGGCCGATGCCGTGGCCGACAAAAGGACAACGGTCCGCGCCCAGCCCCATGAACCCTTCCTCGAGACCGTATTTACCGGCCAAGGCGATGGACAGGGAATAAACTTCCCCGGCCGTTTTGCCGGGACTGACGCCCTCGAGCAGCTCCTCGACCAGGACCAGGAGACGATCGTAGACATCCCGCAGGGGCCCGGGGGTGGTCCCGGTAAAAAACAAACGGGTTTGGTCCACGATATAACCGCCGTGGGTCCCGCACAGGTCCATGCTGACCAGTTCGTTCTTGCCGATTATCCTGAAGCCGGCGCCCTGGCCCAACCCCGGCCCGATGCCGGTCCCGCCGGTGGGGGAAGGCACCTTGGCCGGGACCAAGCCGCTGGGCCCGGATAGAATGTGGCCGAAAAAAATTTCCTGGTTGAAACCGCGCCCCCGAATCAGGCCTTGGTGCCCCATGGCCCGGGCCTGCCCGATGAGCCGCCCCTCCAACTCCACCTCGGACACGGACTCGCTCATAATCTCGGCCGCCATCTTATAAATCCGATCCAGGTTATGGGCCGCCGTCTTCATCTGTTCCAACTCGAAAGCCGATTTGACCGCCCGGGCCCGCCTGATCAGGGGCGAGGCGTCGACCAATTCCACGGCGTCCAAAAATCCGGCCAACCGTTGGTATTGAGTCACCGGCAGAACATCCAGTTCCAGGCCCAGGGACTGGAATGGGGCGTGCTCCAAAAGCCGTTTTTTTAAATCCACCCATTTGGGCATGATCTCGGGCTCCCCCCAGCCCGACTCGTCCCGGACCCGTTGGTCCAGGGGAGGTCGGGCCAGGACCAGGGGGTCGCCCTCGGAAGGAACGAAAACCGCCTCGGCCTGAAGGGTGCCGGCCAAATAAAGAATATCGGCGTTCTGGAGAAACAACGCGGCGTCCTGGCCGGATTCCTTCATCAGATTCCGCAGTCGGGCGACGCGCCCGGCCAATTCAGCCCTGGAGGGCCAACCTGGATTTTCCATGGTTTCCCATCAACCCTTTACTACGTTGATGCAGCAAATAAACGTCAGGTCGTCCGTCCCCTGATTGACGAAGCCATGGGGCTCGCCCCCGGGAATAAAAAGAAAATCTCCGGGACCGACCGTGACCGCCTCCCCTTCCCTTGTCGCCTGGCCTTGTCCGGTCAGAACGTAGATTTCATGTTCCTCCGGATGGGTGTGAACGGGTATGAAGCCGTCTTTTTCCACAATTATCCGCCGCATGTAAAAATTTTCCGCGCCCTGGCCGGCGGCCACCAGCCACTGGATGGCGGCGCCCTTGACGCCGGGCATGGTCGCCGGTTGCGGGACTACCTGTGATTTGTTGCCAACCAACATTTTTTCCTCCTAAAATGGGGAATTACGAATTTCGGCCATGCTTTCGCGAAAGGTCCGGCCGCCGCAATCCAAGTTAAACAACCCGTCAAGAAACTCCCGCACCACGTCCTGCTCCTCGGGAGGAACAAGAAAGCCCGGCAGCGGACGGGTCGGGGGAAGACCCGGGGACTTCAGGGCCTCGCCCTTCTCGTATTTTTGCATGTTTTTTTCGTCTACGAGAACCATTACCAGATCGATGAGGTTGCCGTAAAGGCCGCCCACGTCCAAATGTTCGATTATCTGCCAGCAGATGGTGACAATCGAGACCAATTCCGGAGGCATTTCCGCTTCGGAGCCGGTTTTGCAAGCCCGTAGCGAAAAAATTCCCCGACAGGCGAAGGGGCGATTTTTGTAATCCGGGCAAAGGCCCCCCAGCAGCAGGGGACAAGGGGCGGGGTTGGGGTCTGGAGCTTCCTCGGGCGGGTCCTGTCCGGTCATGCAGGCCATGGCGAAGGTATTGGTGGTGATCCTCGGCCTGAAATAATCCTTCCCGGACGCGGTCTCGAGCTTGGCCAGAAGGTCGTCCCGCCGCCTTTCCTTGAGTGAAGCCAACAGTTCGTAGGCTTCCAGGGTGACCGCGCCCAGGTCGGTGGTGCAACACACGGCGCAGTTGCGTCCACAGGCCGGTTGGTAACGCCGGTCCACCCAGGCGTCAAACCAACCCTTTATCTTGTCCAGTAATAATAATTTTTGTTCAATCAGGGACATCTGTTCCCCTCCCATGTTTTTGAAAGCGGCGTTCCGACCTCCCCGCCTCGCCCCGAACCGAGGCGTCCTATCGGGCGGGGAGCAAACCGCTTCCGGGCAGTGGGGTAATTATGGCACAGCCGCTGCCAAGCCGAGGGAAAATTTTTCCGAACGAACCATAAACCATGGCTTCGCCCGGGGACCCTCGGGGTCAATAAAACTGCAACTTGTTATTTTTTTTGAAAATTTTATAAATGCCCCACCAGGCGCCTATTCTGGCCGGCAAATTGCTTCCAGTCTCGGTAACATTGGGAGGGACGCATGAGCATTCAAATCGGGCAGTCCGGATATGGTCTTCTATCGCCCTGGTGGTGCAACCAGCAAGCAACCAACCTTTTGAGCAGCCTCGCCGCGCAGGGGACGGACAACAGCGGTTGGAACTTTTTATCCGACCAAGTCGACTCCGATGTCAGCTTTAACCTGGATAAAATCGGCGAAAAAGTCATAACCGACCTGGCCGGGGTCGCGGCCGGGTATCTGAAGGACAAGGAAGAACTCTCCGAGGATTACGTAGTGGCCATTATCGACCAGGCGGACGGGAGTTACGAGGCCCGGACGTACCGTCGATCCGAGCTGCTGGAAAGCATTGAAAACCCGGTCTCCAAGGCCATGCTCAAAAAAACCCTCGAAACCAATCCCCTGCTCCACCTGAGCGATGACGAAGGCTTGCCCGAGCCGGCCGCGGACGATGCGGACTTGGTCAATTTCGCCGCGAAAATTCAAGGTTTTCTGGACCAAAACCAAAAAACCATCGCCATGCTCGACCGGAGCGGCAACATGCCCTGGTAGGGTAACGGGAGGTCGCCGACCTAGGACGAGGTCGAGAGCCCTTGAACCCAGGCGGAGTACCGGCTCATCAACGAAAAGACCCTGACGGCGGTTTCCGGAAAAAGAAAAAACGGAATCCGGTTCCGCTGCAGGTAGGCCCGTAGGACCTGGACATCATCCTCCGTCCCCAACAGCGAAAAAAAGACGGGTTTGGTTCGTTTTCGGTTCAACAGCTCCACCACGGGGCGATAAGCTTCTTCTCCCCCCAGGGCGAAAGAAATAAAGAAAATCCCATGAACGCCGTCGTCATCCAAAAGGGCGTCGAGTATTTCCAGGGATGTTTTCTCGAACCCGTGGACCATCATATCCGGAAAAATATCGATGGGGTTCCTCGATTTGGACGGCGAGGCGATCACCCGGGCCAAGCGGCGCTTGGTTTCCTCGCCGAAAACCGCCGGTTCCAGCCCCAGGCTCGCGGCCAAGTCGAGGCTCATTATGGCCTGGGCGCCGGAATAAGTGACCAGGGCGATACGGGACCCCCGCGGCCTGGGCATCCAGGTGAATCCCATCAAGGCGCCGAAAAGCTCCTCCATCGACTCGACCCGCAACACCCCGGCCTGCCTCAGGGCGCCGTCCAGGATGCTGTCGTTCACGGCCAGGGAGGCGGTGTGGGACGCGATGGCCCGGCTTCCGGCCGGGGTCCGGCCGCTTTTCAAAACCAAGACCGGTTTCTGTAGCGACGCCGCGCGAGCCGTCTCCAAAAACCGTCGGCCGTCCCTGATATCCTCCACGTAAAGCCCCACGATTTCGGTTTGTTCGTCCCGGGAAAAATATTCCAGGGCGTCCGACTCGTCCACGTCCGCCTTGTTGCCCAAGCCTAGCCCCTTGGACAAGTGAAGACCCTCGAAGGAACTCAGATACCGCAACGCCGCGCCGACGAAAATTCCCGACTGGGCGGCGAAACCGATGGACCCGGGGAGGAGCATTTTTTCGGTCACAAAATAGGACGTCACCATCCCGGTGGCGGTATTGACCAAGCCCAGGGTATTCGGGCCGAAAACGCGGATTCCCGTTTCCCGGGATATCCTCGCGACCTCATCTTGCAGCCGGCGGCCGTCCGCCCCTGTTTCGGCGAACCCTTCCGAGGAGATCACCACGCCCTTGACGTTCCTGGTCGCGCACTCCAAAAGGGCCTCCGGAACGGATCGCGGCGGAATCAGCATGACCGCCAGGTCCGGATCGAACGGGACCTCGGCCAGGGACCGGTACAGCCGGACGCCCGCTACTTCCCCGCCGCCGGGGTTGATTCCCGCGATCAGCCCCTTGAACCCGGTTTCCTTCAGGACCGCTAAAAGCATGGCCCCCGGTTTTTCCGGATTTGTCGAGGCCCCGAACACCACCAAGCTTCCGGAATCCATTATGTCCCTTACGGTGTGCATCTAGGCGACTCCCCTAAAATTAGGATTTAACTTCTTGGTTCCTTTTCCCCCGAAAGGGAAAAGTCAGGGCCTTGAACCACGACCCGGATGAATTCCTCTTCCATCAGGTTCCGGTTCTGCTGGGCCGTGGTCATGCGGGCGCTCTGCTCCCGTTGGAACCGGGGGCTTTCCCGGCGGTAAAGGTCCAGCAGCGGCTGGCACAGGTACCAGGTGCAGACGAAAGGCCTGATCACCCTGGGCAAGCCGCAGCCCCCGGGCCCCAAATACCGACAATGCTCCTCCTCGTGGCGGCGGAGCTGATGCGGGGGGGGTTCCAATCCCAGGGCGTGGATCAGCAGCAGGTCCCGAAAATCGTAGGCGACCCGGGCTTCCCGACAGCAGGCCGCCCGGCATGACGGACAGGTTTCCCGGCAGTAACGGTTGAAAAGCTCGAACCACGACTCGAGGTTTTCCAACGCGGCCCGGGCATGCGCCCTCACCCCGCCCAGGCGTTCGCCGTGCCGACGAAACAAATATCCGAAGGTTTCGTTGACTTCCAGCCAATCATCGTGTTCGGCCCAGGAAAAGCCCGGCGCCTGATAGACCTGTGCTTGGGTTTTCATAACTTGGCGACCGCATGGTTCAAATTTCAGCCCCGCCAATAACACGGAAACTAGCCGGCCGTCAATCCGCCGCGCCGCCAAGCCCGGGGAAAAGTCGGTCGAAACAGGGTGCGGATTAGGAAGAATATGTTATCATATCAAGCAAGCAGGCGCGGCGGAGACCCGCTTGGCCCGCCGGCTCTTTTCCGGGAGGGGCGCCGGGCCGTCGCCGTCACGAAAGCCTCTCCGCTTTCAATTTCGAGAAACCACGAGGAAACTTCCCATGCCCCTGAACGATATCGCCGACCCCAGAAAGGCCGCCTGGATCAACAGCTTCTTTGACGAGAACCATCTCAGCTACCCCACCTCGCCGGAACTGGTCGCCTCGCCGGCGCAGATGAAATTCATGGTCCGCCTGGAAGAGGGCGAGAGGTATTACCCCTGCACCAAGGAAGTGTACGACCAGATCATGCTCCGGTCCAAAAGCCCTGTTCTGCGGGAAATGTACAACCAGGCTTGGTCCAGGATTTCCAAGGTCGTGGAGGCGAAGCTGGAAGACCAATCCCACCGCGACTTCCTGATCGAGCTGCTGAACATCAAATACGAGCACGAAACCGCCAACTACAACATCATCCCTTCCCGGCTGGAAAAAAGGCTCTTCAAGCTTTTCGTGGTCACCACACAGATCGAGGACCCCCTCAGGGACGAAAAGGACGAAGCCAATAAACGGGCGGAAAGCATCCTCCGGGACCCCGCCTTCATCCGGGCCATTAACAGGCCGGCCGGAGAATACGCGCCGGCCAAGTGTTTTCGGGAGGAAAGCCTGGAGTCCGCCCGCCGCCACCTGGACGCCACCAAGCTAAAACGCATGTTTCAAATCTCGATCCAGGAAAAACTCTGGGCCGACGGCGCCGCCCACCCCTCGGAAGACGACTTGGCGCGGATATTCGAGCAACCGATCTCCGGCGGCGGTTGGGAGCAGTTGGAAACCTTTCTCCTGACCCCCCGGGACGACCTGGCCGGCCACTGGAAACCGCGCCGGATTCTCTACCTCGCCGACAAGGCCGGACAGATCGTCTTTGACCTGGCCGTGATCAAGATGCTCATCAGCCTGGGTCACAAGGTCCTGTTGACGGTCAAGAACGCGGCCTATTACGATTACGTCTACCTGGGGGACATCGTCGGGGACCCGGATTATAAAAAGTGGATGCCCGACGCGGAAATAGTCACTTCCCCCAACCTGACCAAGAACCAACTGGCCGCCCTGCTCCGGAATGGAAAATCCATGTGCGTCATCAGCGACGGCAACATGGAAAATGTAAATCTTCTAAGGAGTTCCATCACCTTCGCCCGGGCCTTCAAGGAAGTCGACGGCATCATCTCCAAGGGAATAGCCCAGCGCCGGAGACTCTTCCTGACGCCCTTCGAGTTTTCGCAGGACATTTACAGTTTCACCCCCAACCCCGACGGCTCCCTCGGCGTGCTCTACAAACCACGCTGCCCCAGGACCGTCCGCTTTTCCACCCAGACCCTCGAGGAAATGGCCGGAGAAATCATCGGCAAAATGCGGCAGGCCAAAACCGAGGGCTCGACCGTCATGTTTTACAGCGGCATAGTCGGTTCCATCCCCGGCGAAACCGAAACCGCCATCAAGGTCATGACCGTTTTTATCAACGACTTGAAAACCCAGCAAGAAGGCGCCTTCATCATCAACCCTTCCAGTTTTTTCGAGCCGGGCATGGACGCCGACGATTTGATGTACATGTGGGAAATAGTGCAGCGCAACGGACCGATAGACATTTGGCGCTTCCAGACCTTCATGGACATCGAAAGAAGTTTCGCCCTGCTCGGACAAAAAGTCCCGCCCCAATGGGTGGGCAAGGACGCGACTTTTTCCACGGGCTGCACCAAGGAGCGCGCCATCGCGGAGGAAGTCCAGCGCCGGAACCCGGAAATGCAGATCATCGGGCCTGATCCCGAAAAGTTCCTTAGAAGAAGCGAGTACGGCATAGGACTTTTCCACGACACCAGGTTGAACGAGATTTGATATTGATGTAAAATAGTTATGGTAAACTGACGAACGAGACGGCCCCTCCCTGAAAAGAGGACTCCCCAATAACCGCGGCGCCCCGCGGGCCAAGGCCCGGGTCGCGCGCATCCCTGCCCGTCAAGGCCCGGAGGTGACGAATGAACGAACTGCCGAAAAATTTCCTAATGATCCAGGAACGTTATGGCCCGGTGATGGAAAGCCTCAAAAAACTGGGCGAAGCGACCCAGGAAGCCGGTCCCCTCGACCGCAAGACGTCCCACCTGATTCAACTGGCCGCCGCGACGGCCTTGCGGTCCGAGGGCGCGGTCCACAGCCACGCCAAAAGGGCCCTGGCCTCGGGGTCCACCCTGGAAGAAATCCGGCACGCCCTGGTCCTTTTGACGCCGACCATCGGGTTTCCCACGGTGGCCGCGGCGCTGAGCTGGGTGGAGGACTTGGAATCGAAAAAATGAAGCGGGGGACCCCGCTGACGGGCCCAGCCAGGCCAGACCCGCTCTTGAAAAAAGAAAAAAAGGTTGTATGATGGGCGCGTCTCCCGGAAGAGGCGCCAAATAATCCGGCCGGCCCGCGGCCGGTTAATTTTTTTTGGGGTATCCAACCTTGGAAGCGGTAATTAGGAAGGGACAGGAAAACCAGGCTGACGCCAAGGTCATTTTCGCCCTGTTTCTGGTGCATTTCATCGGCGACTTTTACGCCTCGTTCATCAACCCGCTCCTACCGGTCCTAAGCGGCAAGCTGGGCCTGACCCTGGCCCAGGTCGGGATAGTCGCCGGCCTGAGCCGCTTTCTGGCCTTTATCGTCCAGCCGTCCGTCGGGTACCTGGCCGACCATTACCGGACCAGGTTCTTCATTCTCGGCGGCCCTTTTTTATCCATCCTTTTCATCCCGCTTCTGGGCGCGGCGGACAGCTTCGCGCTGGTCCTGCTGTTCGTGGCCCTCGGCTCCATTGGTTCCGCCATGTTCCACCCTCCGGCCGCCGGCATGGTCCCGGTTTACGCCGGTCGCTCCCCGGGCCTGGCCATGTCCCTCTTTAACCTGGGCGGGACCATATCCTTCGCCATCGGCCCGCTCCTGGTCGCCTGGTGGGTCACCCACCAGGGCCTGGAAAAACTGCCCTACCTCTCCCTGTTCGGACTGGCGGTCATGGTCGTGCTCTTCATCCTGACGCCCCGGCCGGAAGGAGAGGGACTCAAAAACCTCGGCTTCATCGGGTCCCTCAAGGAAATTTTCGGATCGGTCTGGAAACAGATTCTGATAATCTGGATACTGATCGTTTTCCGGACCTTCGTCAGCCAGTCCTTCATGACCTTCATTCCCATTCTTTTCATGAACGAAGGCCATTCCCTGCTTTCCATCGGCGGCATGCTCTCCCTGTACATCACCGCCGCGGCCCTCAGCGGGGTCCTGGCCGGACATTGGGCCGACCGGATCGGATACAAGCCGATATTCGTCGGCGCCTACGTCCTGGCCACGCCCTGCCTCTATCTTTTCCTGCATTTCAAGGGCGCCCTGGTTTATGCGGGAGCGTTCATGGCCGGGTTCTCCATTCTGGCCACCATGCCCCTGGCCGTGGCCCTGGCCCAGGAAATAGCTCCCAAGGGCCGGTCCCTGGTGGCTAGCTTGATGATGGGCCTGGCTTTCGGCACGGGAGGCATCCTGACCCCGCTGACCGGGATGCTGGCCGACCATTATTCCATCAGGACCGTGTTGGACGTGGTCCTGTGGATTCCGCTGCTGGCCGCCCCGTTGATCTGGAAATTGCCGGAACGGGTCCGGAAAAGCGCGGCGTGAAAGGCGGCGGCCGGGGCGGCCGTTCAGGCGGCGGACCTTGTTTCCTTTTTTTACTAAATAACGCTATCTTTTTACGGTTGACAAGGCTTGTGACTCCCTGTATTTACTATTTTTGATATAAACTCTTGGGAGGAGTGTATGGCTGAACCAATAAAATTGAACGACCGAAAAGGGGAGTTTAAAAAGAAGGCCCAGGGAATACTGCCTGAAGGCGGGAACCTGGACCTCTGCTTCACCTGCGGCACGTGCGCCAGCGGTTGTCCGGCCACTGGCCTCGAAAATATGGACCCCAGGAAATTCCTGAGGATGGTGCTTTTGGGCATGGACGAGGAAGCCACCAAAAGCCCGTGGGTCTGGATGTGCACGATGTGTCAGCGTTGCATCAAGGCCTGCCCCATGAGCGTCAACATCCCCGCGCTGGTTTTCGAGGCCCGCGCCACTTGGCCCCGGGACGAAAGACCAGTGGGCATCCGCAAATCCTGCGACGTCGCCCTGAGCACCGACACATGCAGCGCCATGGGCGCCTCGGAAGAAGACTGGCGGTTCGTCGTGGAAGACGTGGTGGCGGAAGTCCGGGAAAACCAACCTGGTTTCGAGGAACTGGAAGCTCCGATGGACAAATTCGGGGCCGAATTCTACCTCAACCAGAATTCACGCGAACCGGTCACCGAGCCCGATGAGATGGTCCCCCTGTGGAAAATCCTTCATCACGTGGGCGCGGACTGGACCTACGGCTCCAAGGGTTGGGCCGCCGAAAACTACTGCATGTTTCTCGGCGACGACGACGCCTGGGAGAAGATCGTGAGGTTGAAGGCCAAGGCCGTCGACGACCTCGGGTGCAAATACTGGCTGAACACCGAGTGAGGCCACGAATTCTTCGCGGTCCGGTCCGGACTGCAAAAGTACAAGATCGAGCACAAGTTCGAAATCATCAGCATCATTCAACTCTACGCCAAATGGATACGGGAAGGTAAACTTAAGGTCAATTCCGATTGGAATAAGGACCTCAAGGTTAAGTTCACCGTGCAAGACCCCTGTCAGTTAGTCCGCAAATCCCTGGGCGACCCCATCGCCGAGGAACTCCGGTATGTGATCAAGACCATTGTCGGCGAGGAAAACTTCATCGACATGTATCCCAACAGATCAAACAATTTCTGTTGCGGCGGCGGCGGCGGTTTCCTCCAGTCGGGTTACCAGGAAGCCCGCCGGGAATACGGCCGCAAGAAGCTCAACCAAGTCCTGGCCACGGGCGCCTCGTATTGCATCACTCCCTGTCATAACTGCCACGCGCAGGTCCATGACCTCAGCGAGCATTACGAAGCCGGTTTTCATGCCGTCCATCTGTGGACCATCATCGGCCTGGCCATGGGCATTCTGGGAGAAAATGAACGGACATACCTGGGGTCGGACTTGGCGGAGCTTGGTCTGTAACAGGCCGCCCCTCCCATAAGGTATTCGGTGGAAAACCGGAAGGGCCCCCGCGCCCTTCCGGTTCTTTTTTTCAGCCGTCTTTCCGGAGGCCGCGCCCTTGGGCCGGAATAAAAATAAATACATTCCGTCCCCCTCCCCCAACCGCCCCCGCCGCCGCTATTGGGTTCGAGCCCGGTTTCGTTTATAATTCCCCCTCGAAGGCCCCTTCCGGGACCGCGGGTTTCCCCAAAAAACATGAACCCTTTTCCCCTTGAAAAACCCTTTAATAAACGACGCATTTTGAGCCATCAAGGTTGGGCGGATGAAAATAAAACTAAAATTCTTCCTGACGTTTCTGGCCATCAGCCTCGCGCCCCTGCTGGCGGTCACCATCGTCAACCAAGCCTCGTCCCGGAAAATGGAAAAAATACTGATCCAGGACGTCCGGCGCGATCCGGCCGGGACCAGCCCCAAAGAGCTGGAACTGACCATGGAAAACCACGCGCTCGAATTTTTAAAGGTCAAAAGCATCCTGGAACTCACCCTTGGCTTCCTGTCCGGTCCGGCCGGCGCGGCCCCGAACGA
Organism: Pseudomonadota bacterium; assembly: GCA_043806915.1. Classification (GTDB taxonomy): domain Bacteria; phylum Desulfobacterota; class Desulfarculia; order Adiutricales; family JAGVGV01; genus JAZDGM01. Next base: position 17,103 of record JAZDGM010000189.1, read on the forward strand.
ACCGGGATCTAGGGACGCACTCCTCGCCGCCGCGAATAAAATAGCTGGAATGTTCCCACCCCATGCTCTTATTATCCGGATCAGGCTGGAAAGCGGCGAAACATTCGCCTTCCCGGAAGCTAGCCCCACCCCGGGCCCACGGGACGTCCTGCCCGCGGAGTGGTATGAATCGAGTCGGGTCAACCTGGCCCCGACCTGGTCCGGGCCGGAGGCGGACCCGGAACTTCGGGCGTCCCTCGCCTTGACGGTCCCGCTCCGGGGGCCTGACGGCGTTTTTCATGGGGCGGCCGCCGCCGAGGTCCCCCTGGGCCTCTTTTTCGCCGACCGGCCGGGGCCTCCCTTGGCCGACCCAGACCGGGACTCCTGGGTGGCCTTTCCGGACCAGTCCGCGCCTTCGACCCCGCCCCGCTTCGCTTCGGTCCCCCTGGCCGCCCTTCTTTTTCTTGCTAAAGGCTCCCCGCCGGTCGCCCCGGCCGCGCCCGGCAGCCCTCTTCCGGACCAGGCGACGCTCGCCCGCCTGTTCTCCAGCCCCAGGGAACCGCATGGAATGCTGGACTACGTCCGGGACGGGGAAGAATTCCACCTGGCCTTCGCCCGATTGCCGGGGCGGGCTTTACTGGCGACGATTATTCCCCCGGGGAGCGTCGAAAGCTCTCCCGAGCCCTTCCGGCGCAAATTATTGACCCTGATCGACTCGCAGCGCCTGACCGCGGTGTACGCCGCGATTATAGCGATTGTTCTCGTGGCTTTGTTATCCTACCTGGCGGCGGCGGCGGCCCTGCGGCCCTTTCTCCAACTCGTGGCCGGGTCGCGCCGGATCGCCGAGGGCGACTTCAGCGTCAGAATGGAAAGCGGCTGGAAGGATGAACGGGACATGGTGTGCCAGTGCTTCAACCAAATGGCGCCCAAGCTGGAAGAACACCTGCGCATGCGACAGTCCCTGGGGCTGGCCCAGGAAGTCCAACAAAGCCTCCTGCCCCAGGAAGACCCCAGGATTCCGGGGTTCGATATCGCCGGCAAAAGCGTTTATTGCGATGAAACCGGCGGCGACTATTACGATTACTTTCCCCTGGGGTCCCAGGCTCACCCCAAGCTGGCCGTGGTGGTGGGGGACGTTTCCGGCCACGGAGTTTCCTCGGCCCTGCTCATGGCCGCCGCCCGGGCCCTGATTCGGCAAGGCGCCGTCGTCTCAACCAGCATGGCCGAGCTCATCGAGGGCGTCAATCTCGGCCTGACCCGGGACGCCTATTCCACCGGCCAGTTCATGACTTTGTTCTATCTGGAAATTGAATACCAGTCGCGCCGGATCAGTTGGGTGCGGGCGGGACACGACCCGGCTTGGCTGCATGACCCGGAGTCCGACTCGTTTCGTGAACTCGACGGACAAGGAATCGCCTTGGGCCTGGACGAAAATTTTGAATTTTCGGCGTCCGAGCTGGAGCTGAAACCCGGACAGATTATCGTCATCGGCACCGATGGCATTTGGGAAATGAAGAACGGCGAAGGCCGAATGTTCGGCAAAGCCAAATTCCTCGAGGTCATCAGGGCCGCGCGGGACCTACCGGCCCAGGGAATTATCTCGGCGGTGCTGGAAGCCCTGGGAGAGCATCGAGGCGCGAGGGAACCGGAAGACGACGTCACCATGGTGGTGATCAAAGCCACCCCCCCTCGGGCCGACGGTTGACCAGGAGCGGCGCCGCGCCGGCCGGGTTAAAAAGCGGGACCGGAAAACTTTTCGGGGCGGCTTGTGGAACCCACCGCGTTTTTTGTATACTGTCGGGTGGCGACGATAATAAGCAAAGTCTAGCATAACCACTTTTCGCCAAACCGGCGGCAGGAGGGTGTATGAACGAAAAAAAACATGGAACTTGGTTTGGAGCAGCCGTCTTTTTGTTCCTGGTCTTTCTTGGCGGCGCGGTTTTCGCGGAATCGCTGCTTATCCAGCGGCCGGAAGTTGAAATAAAAGGCGGGCAAGGAGCGTTCTTCCCGACCATCTACAAAGCCGTCAAGGGAGAAACCCTGGAAATACTAGGGGAAGAGAAAGGCTGGTACAAGGTCAAGACGCCCAAGGGAGACGGTTGGGTTTTCGGACAGGCCCTCGCGGAAAAATCCTCGTCCTTCGACCCGAACGCCGCCATCTCCGGAACGGCCGATTCCTCGGACTTGGACAAGACCGCCGGTTTCAAGGCGGACCGGTACACGACCGAACCCACCGCCCCGGCGGTTGAACCCGCCGCCCCGGCGGCCGAACAGCCCCGGCCCATGGTCAATTCCATCGGCATGGAATTCGTCTCCATCCCCGCTGGAACCTTCCGCATGGGCAGCCCCGACGAGGAAAACGAGAGAGGACTTAACGAGGACGCTCATGAAGTGACCATCTCCAAGCCGTTTTTCCTGCAGGCCGCCGAAGTCACGATCGGTCAGTGGAAGAAGGTGATGGGCCAGGCGCCGAGTGGAAGCCCCGAGGGGTCCGTGCAGGAGGCCGCGGCGACCAACGTTTCCTGGAACATGGCCCAGGAATTCATCTTTAAACTGAACGCCCTGGAAAACACGACCAAATACCGGCTGCCCACGGAGGCGGAATGGGAATACGCCTGCCGCGCCGGGTCGGAAACCGCCTATTTTTTTGGAGACGACCCGAAAATGCTCCCGAACTACGCCTGGTTCCAAAACAATTCCGACAACTCTCCTCACGCGGTCCGGCAAAAGCAGCCCAACCCGTGGGGGCTCTTCGACATGTCGGGTAACGTATCTGAATGGTGCCAGGATATTTATGGCCAGTACGAAACGCTTAAGGAAAATGTCACCGACCCCGCGGGGTCGTCGGTCGGCGACCACCGGGTCATTCGGGGAGGCAGCCGCTTGAGCGGGGCGCCGGGACTACGTTCCTCCGCCAGAAACGAAGTCGCACCGGATTACAGCGCCGCCGACCTGGGCTTCAGGGTCGCCAAGGACTTTTAGGCGCCGCCGGCCCGCGGGCGTAAACGACCGTTGCGCCCAGGGACCGGTCGCCGGTCCCTGGGTCCATTCAACCTTACCCAGCCCCACCGACATGACCGCGGGCCATGTCGGTCATAACAACCAATGAAAACGCCCCGCGGGCCTAGGCCGCCCAACTCGGCCCCCCAACGCCCGCCCCCGCTCCGGGGACCGAGCCAATTTTCTTCCTAATCCAAGGGCTTGGTCGTAATAATATTCCACCCCGCGGCCTTCGATGTTTCCGGCGTACAGGTCGCCGACCGTCTTGGCGTTGAGCGCATCCTTGACGATTCCCCTGATATGACCGGTGGCGCAGTCGCATAACATCCTGAACACCGGCGGGACAATGCCGGAAACAACCAGAATGACGGCTTTCCTGGGCTTTTTCGAGCGCGGTAGGGGGATGCCCTTAACGCCGAGGACAGTTTTTTCCGGACGGGCGAAGGGCCAGGTGATCCTTTCCAAAAATGTGGCCATAAGCGCGGTGGCGTAACCGGAATGCACCGGAGTGCCCAAAATCAGGGCGTCCGATTTCAGGATATCCTGATAAATCCAATCCATGTCGTCACGGATGGAACATTTGGCCAAGGGGCCGTCTTCCCGGCTGTCGCGGCAAGCCAGGCAATTTCGGCAGAATCCGATCCGGCAATCCACCAAGTTGATTTTTTTGACCCGACAATCCGGGTCCGAGGACTCCAAGCCCTCAATGACCCGGTCCACCAGCAGGTCCGTCGCCTGGCCCTTTCTAGGGCTGCCCACGACAGCGAGAACTTCCATGGTCGCCTCCCCCGGCGCCTCCCGAATCGGCCCCGCCAGCCCCCTCGATTCTTGTCCGGGCCCGGAGCCGGGAGCGCTGAAAAATGTTACTTTTTATTCAAAATTAACCTCCTGGAAACATTTTAGTCAATGCCCGGCGGTACTATGGCCTGTTTTTTTCCCTAAACCGGCCCGCCGGGGAATACTCCACGCGCCGGAAGCCTCGGGCCAGGGTCGCGCCACTGGTCGACACCCGGAGAGATTGCTCATATACTAATATTTGAACCAAGTGCAAAATACGGATTGTTTGGCTAAATCAAGAAGAGCGATATAATTGACCCGCGGGCGGGCTGAAGTATTTCGATGAGTTAAAATTGAGGCTGACGACAAGTTGGGTCAAGGACCGAAGTTTTGCATTCGGCTGCATTGTCGTAAGTTGAAAAACGGTCCCGGACCGGTCCACCGACCTGTCCCCCGGGACCAAAACCGGGCTTTGCGAAAGATAATATGTTGAAGCTGGGATATATTTTCCGGGTGATTCTTTTTTTGGCCCTCCCGCCCCTGGCCGGCCTGCTGTGCGGGTGCGAGGAAAAACCAAGCATTATCCTCGGCGAAAATCCCTGGCTGGGCTCGGCCATCAACGCCCAGGCGGCCCGGATAGTCATGGAGGAAAAACTTGGCTACCCGGTTACCGTTATCCGGATCGACGAAAACGCCCAATGGGAGCCCCTGGCGCGCGGCGAGTTGCACGCCGTTCTGGAAATCTGGCCATCCGGCCACGCCGGAAATATCGCGAAATACATAAAAGAAGAAAAAACAATCGAAAACATGGGCCTTTTGGGCGTGGTGGGCAAGATCGGCTGGTATGTCCCGTCGTATTTAGTCCAACAATATCCCGCGCTGGCCGACTGGCAAGGACTGCAAGACCCGAAAAACGCCGCCCTGTTCAAGACTCCCGAAAGCGGCGAAAAAGGAAGGTTCTTGGCGGGCGACCCGAGTTGGCCGCAACACGACGGGGAAATAATCCACAACCTCGGCTTGAATTTTCAGGTTCAACGGGTCGAGTCGGAAAAAGCCATCATGAAGGAAGTGGAGAGCGCCTACCGCAACGGGCGACCCGTCCTCTTTTACTTTTGGTCGCCCCACTTCTTCTTTGTCAAACTGGACCTGACCGAGGTCCGGCTGCCCCCCTATCACGACCGTTGTTACGCCAAGGCCCCGGTGGGAGGAGTCGATTGCGGGTACCCGCCGGAGGTCCTTTTCAAGGCGGCCTGGCCGGGCCTGAAGGAAAAAGCCCCGGAAGTATTCCAATTTTTAAAAAATTTTGTTTTGACCAACGAAGACCAGTTGGAGATGATGGCCCTGGCGGTCAACGAGGGCTTGTCCGTGGAGCAGGCGGTCCGGGTTTGGTTGGACAATAATGAAAAACAGTGGCGCCCCTGGCTTCTCCTGGAATAACGGCGGTCAAGGCAGGCGAAGGAAGATCATGAAGCGTCCCACGATTGGACAACGTCTAATAGGGTCCTTCGGCGTCGTGCTGGTCCTGATGTTGTTGGGCGACGCCATCGGGCTGTGGCAGGTTCACATCATGAGGGTCCAGGCCGACCGGGTCCACCGGGTCGACCGGCAAGCCTCCTCCCTGCTCCAGGTCTACGGCGAAGTCCTGAAAATGGTGGGCGGCGAATCCATCGGCGCCAATGTCCGGGAATTGATAGACCAGGTGGACGGGCAAATCAGGACCGAACAAAAAAACGCCCTCGAAAACATGGTTGAGTCCCACCGTCGGGCGGTCCTGTTCCTGATCGCCTGCGGCGTCATTTCCATACTGGCCGCCGCCGTCATGAGCTACCTGGTCTGGCGCGGCATCGACGTCCCGCTCGGGCGCCTTTACGTGGGGGCCAAGGCCCTGGCCGCCGGCAATTTCCGCCATCGGGCCGAAGTGGTCGGCGACGATCAACTGGCCGAGTTGATAACTGTTTTCAACAATACTTCCGCCAAGCTGGAGGAACTGTACGACGAATTGAAACTGAGAGAATCACGTTTTCGCTCCCTGATCGAGAACGCCTCCGACGTCTTTGTCATTTTAAACGAACAGGGTGAAATCACCTTTATCTCCGCCTCGATAGAAAGAATTCTCGGGGTCGAACCCGAAACGGTCGCCGGCCGCCGACTTTTCGACCTGGCCCACCCCGACGACTTGGAAACCTTTCATGACTCTTTTCATCAGTGCATCCAAACCCAGGGAAAAGGTCCATCACTTGAACTCCGCCTCCCGCATGCCGATGGGACCTGGCGGCTCCTGGAAATAATTACCGATAACCGGCTGGGACACCCGGCCGTCAAGGGAGTGGTCCTGACCCTCCGGGACGTCACCGAAACACGCGAGGCGGAGAAAACCTTGCGGGACTCGGAGTATAAATACCGCTACCTGGCCGAAAACGTGACCGACGTCATCTGGGCGCTGAATTTTCAAAACCTGTCGATTTCCTATGTCAGCCAGGCGGTGAAGCGTCTCCTGGGGTTTTCATCGGAGGAAATGGCGGGCGCCTCTCTAAAGGATATCCTGTCTCCCCAATCCCTGGAAAAAGTGCGCGCCATAATAGGCCGGGAGCTCTCCCTCCGGGAAAAGGAGGAGAACGATCGAATTCCCTCTGAAACAGCGGAATTGGAAATGCTCGACCGCAACCTGAAACCGGTCTGGACCGAGGTTTCCTATCGCTTCATGCGGGACAGTGACGGAAACCCCACGGGCATCATCGGCATAAGCCGGGACGTCACCGAAAAGAAAAAAGCCAAGGAAGCCCTGCGCGAGACCGAGGCTCGATACCACAGGGTCATGGAGGCTTCTCCGGACCCGATCATTCTCGCGAACATGGGGGGCCGAGTCAGGTATGTCAACCCCGCCGGGGAAACTGTTTTCGGGAAGCCTCCGGATGAACCCGCCAGCGGCCGGACGGGACCGCCGGATGATAATTATACGCCGGTAATTCATGAAGTGATGAAACGGCTCGATCAAGGGGGGAAATTCACCGGCTTTGAAACCAAGTGCCGGGACAAGGAAGGCAAGACCCTGGAAATCGCCGTTAACGCGGCGATCTGGCCCGACCGGGAAGGAAACCCGGCCGGGGCGGTAATTATCCTGCACGACTTCACGGAACAGAAAAAAATAGAAGCCCAACTGATTAAAGCCCAAAAAATGGAAGCCATCGACGCGTTGGCCGGCGGAGTGGCGCACGATTTCAATAATCTGCTCCAGACCATTTCCGGCAGCGTCCAACTGATGCTGCTGAAAAAAAGCCCGGATGACGTCGACCACGAATACCTAACCACTATCGACCAGGCCATCCACAGGGCCTCGGACCTGGTCAAGCAGCTTCTGACCATCAGCCGGAAATGGGAAAGCACGTTCGAACCGGTCGATCTCAATGCGGAAATAATTAACCTGGGTAAATTGTTGCAACGTTCCTTCCCCAAAATGATCGACTTGGAATTTCATCTGGAAAAGGATTTGAAACCCGTGAACGCCGACCGGGTCCAATTGGAACAGGTGCTGCTCAACCTGGCCGGAAACGCCAGGGACGCCATGCCCGAGGGCGGAAAAATCGTGTTCGAGACCCAAAATTACCTGGTGGACGAAACCTTTCAACGGCTCCATCCCAACCAGCCGCTCGGCCCCTGCGTCCTTCTGCGGGTTTCAGACACGGGGCAGGGCATGGACCAGGAAACAATGACCCATATCTTCGAGCCCTTCTTCACCACCAAGGGCGTCGGCCGGGGAACGGGTTTGGGGCTTTCCACGGTGTACGGCATTGTCAGGAATCATAAGGGCCTTATCGCCTGTTATAGTGAACCGGGACAAGGGACGGTCTTCAATTTATTCCTGCCGGCCCTCGAGGGAGACGGTCCGGCCCGGTCCATGGAACCGGAATCTCCGGCCGACCTGCCCGGAGGAACGGAAAGCATCCTGTTGGTGGACGATGAAAAGACCATCAGGGAATTGGGGCAGGCCTTGCTGGAAGAATACGGATATCGGGTCGCTTGCGTAGCCAGCGGAGAAGAGGCCCTGGAAATATACGCCCGGGAAAAATACCGCTTCGATTTAGTGGTGTTGGACCTGGGCATGCCGGGAATGGGCGGGCGAAAATGCCTCCGGGAAATAATCCGCCTCAACCCAAACGCCAAGGTCTTGGTCTTTAGCGGGTATAGCGCCGGCGAACATATCGGCGAAATGCTGGAGTCGGGGGCCCGGGGTTTCATCGGTAAGCCGTTCCGCCTGGCCGACCTGCTCCACCAGGTTCGAACCGCCCTGGACGAGGGATAGTACGGCCGGCCCCGCAAGGAGAAAAGTAATGAATGAACAAAAAGACGCCCTCCCCCTGGCGGGAATCAGGGTCCTGGAGCTGGGCCACGCGGTCATGGGGCCAACCTGCGGACTGATCCTGGCCGACCTGGGAGCCGAAGTCATAAAGGTGGAAAAAAATCCCGACGGAGAAGACGCCAGGCGGTTGACCGGTTTCGGGGCCGGGCTCTTCGCCTACTTCAATCGCAACAAAGCCAGCCTCGCCCTGGACCTGAAATCCGAACCCGGCCGCGGCGTCCTGCGCCGCCTGGTGGAAAACTCGGACGTCCTGGTCGAAAACTTCGCTCCCGGGGCCATGGACCGTCTCGGTTTCGGCTGGGAAGACTGCCGGGCCATGAACCCGCGACTGATCTACTGCTCCCTGAAAGGGTTCCTGCCGGGCCCCCATGAAAACAGGCCGGCCCTGGACGAGGCGGCGCAGATGATGAGCGGGTTGGCCTATATGACCGGTCCGTCCGGACGGCCCCTGCGGGCCGGGGCCTCGGTGGTGGACATCATGGGCGGGACCTTCGGCGCCGTGGGAATCCTGACCGCCTTGTACAACCGCGCGCGCACGGGCCGGGGGGAATACGTCCGCTCCGCCCTATTCGAAGCGGCGGTCTTTCTGGTCGGTCAGCACCTGGCCGCGCAAGCCGTCACCGGCGAGGCGCCTCCCCCCCTGCCGGAACGGGGCCGGGCCTGGTCCGTGTACGATCTGTTTCCCACCTCGGACGGCGACCAAATCTTTCTGGGAGCAACCAGCGACGCGCACTGGCGCTCCCTGTGCCGGACCTTCGGGTTCGAGGACCTGGCCCGGGACCCCCGGTTGTCGACCAACAATCAACGAGTCGGGGAACGGGGATGGCTCCTGCCCGAACTAGGGAAACGACTGGCCCGGCTGACCAAGGACGAAATAATGACCCTGGCCGAAAAGGCCAAAATCCCCTTCGCTCCCGCCGCCAAGCCGGAAGACCTGTTGCGGGACCGTCATCTCGAACAGTCCGGCGGCCTGGTGGAAACGACCCTGGCCGACGGCCGCAAGGCCCGGTTGCCGAAAATCCCGCTGATGTTGGGACAGCGGGCCTTCGAACTCCGGTCCGACCCGCCCGCCGTGGGCCGGGGGACCGCCGCCCTGCTCGAGTCCCTTGGGTTTTCCCGGGATGAAATAAACGATCTCCGGCGACAGGGCGTCTTGACGGCCGGGGACTAGGGCCGGGCCCCGCCGCCGCCCCGCGCCGCGTCAATGAACAATAACTTCGAAAATCGACTCGATTACCCCTGGCCATCACCGCCCCGGTCCTGGTACAATGGGCTCGGGCCCGGGAAAAAAGGGCCGCGAGGACTATTGAACAGGAACATTCGACAGAGGGGAAGCCCATGGATAGACAGGATTTTCGCGGGACGATCAACGTCAAGGGAAGGCAGGTCGGTTTTTATTCCCTACCCGCCCTCGAGGAACGGCATCTAGCGGACATCGGACGGCTGCCTTTTTCCATTCGCATTCTGGTGGAAAACCTTCTTCGCAAGCTCGACGGAAAGGTCGTGACCGAGGAAGACCTAATCCGCATCGCCGGCTGGAAAAAAAAATATGAAACCCCCATGGAAATTCCCTTTCACCCGGCCCGGGTGTTGATGCAGGACTTCACCGGGGTCCCGGCCGTGGTCGACCTGGCGTCCATGCGCGACGCCGTCGCCAGGTTGGGAGGCGACCCCGGGGTGGTCAATCCCCTGGTTCCCGTGGAATTGATCATCGACCATTCGGTCCAGGTGGATTACTTCGGCTGCGAAAGCGCCGCCGCCCAAAACGCGGCCCGGGAATACGAAAGAAACCGGGAGCGATACGCGTTCCTCAAATGGGCCCAAAACAGCTTTTCCAACCTCAAGGTCACGCCGCCCCGGTCGGGCATCTGCCATCAGGTCAATCTGGAACACCTGGCGCGGGTGGTCATGACCGAGGGCGACGCCGCCACGCCGGGCGCCTTTCCCGACTCCCTGGTCGGACTGGATTCCCACACCACCATGATCAACGGCCTCGGGGTGATGGGCTGGGGCGTGGGCGGCATCGAGGCGGAAGCCGTGATGCTGGGTCAACCCTATTACATGGCCATTCCCGAGGTCATAGGCGTCAGGTTTTTCGGACGATTGAATCCCGGGGTCACGGCCGCCGACCTGGTCCTGACGGTCACCGAAAGACTCCGCCGTTACAAGGTGGTGGAAAAATTCGTGGAATTCCTCGGACCGGGCCTCCGGGACCTGTCCCTGCCCGATCGCGCCACCATCGCCAATATGTCTCCCGAATACGGGGCCACCATGGGTTTTTTCCCGGTGGACGAAAGGACCCTGGAATACTTGAGGAAAACCGGACGAAGCGACCGGGCCGACCTGACCGAGGCTTATTGCCGGGCCAACCGCCTCTTCCATGCGGACCACGAAACCCCGGAATACACGGACGTCATCGAATTCGACCTGGGCGAGGTGGAACCGTCCGTGGCCGGACCGTCCCGGCCCCAGGACCGGATCGCGATCCGGGACCTCAAGAAAGTCTTCAAGACCAAGCCCCGGGAAGTGGAAATAGAGCTGAACGGGCGGCCGGTCAAATTGGCCGACGGCGCCGTGGTTATCGCGGCCATCACTTCCTGCACCAACACCTCCAACCCCTCGTCCCTCATCGGGGCCGGACTGCTTGCCCAAAAAGCCGTAAAACTCGGCCTGAAAATCCCGCCCCACGTCAAAACCAGCTTCGCCCCGGGCTCGACCGTGGCGCCCCGTTTTCTGAAGGAAGCCGGCTTGACGCCCTATCTGGAAGCCCTGGGGTTTCATGTGGTCGGGTTCGGCTGCACCACCTGCATCGGCAACAGCGGCCCCCTGGCGCCGGCGATTGAACAGGCGATCGAGGAAAACGGGCTCAACGTGGCCGCGGTCCTTTCCGGGAACCGTAATTTCGAGGCCCGGATTCATCAGAAAATCAAGTCAAACTTCCTGGCTTCCCCCCTCCTGACCGCGGCTTACGCCCTGGCGGGCCGGGTTGACCTCGACCTGACTTCCGACCCCGTCGGACTGGACCCCAACGGGACCCCGGTCTTCCTTCATCAGCTCATGCCTTCCCAGCGGGAAATCGACGACCTGGTGGCCCGCGCGGTCCAGCCGGTTTTCTTCGAGGAAGAATACGCCCGTATTTTTGACGGCGACGAGTTTTGGCGGGCCCTCCCCGAGGTGGCAAGCCTGACCTATCCCTGGGACCGGAATTCCACCTACATCAAGAACCCCCCGTATTTCGACGGGTTTCAAACAACTCCCCAGGCCCCCCCGGATGTGGCCGGCGCCCGGGTCCTGGCCCTGCTCGGCGACTCGGTGACCACCGACCATATCTCCCCGGCCGGGGCCATTCCCGAGGATTACCCGGCCGGCCGGCATCTGGTCGGACAAGGGGTCCGGCCCGAGGACTTTAATTCCTACGGTTCCAGGCGCGGCAACCATGAAGTGATGATGCGGGGGACCTTCGGCAACATCCGCCTCAAGAACCTAACAACCCGGGGCCGGGAAGGCGGGTTTACCCGCAAGTTTCCCGAAAACCGGGAAATGTTCATATACGACGCCGCCAGGGCCTACGCCCGGGAAAAGACCCCCCTCGTGGTGTTGGGCGGCAAGGAATACGGAACAGGCTCCTCCCGGGACTGGGCCGCCAAGGGAACCATGCTCCTGGGCGTGACCGCGGTCATCGCCGGTTCGTTCGAACGAATTCACCGGGGCAACCTGGCCGGAATGGGGGTCTTGCCCTTGCAGTTCCAGGACGGGGTCTCGGCCGCCGGCCTGGGGTTGGACGGGTCCGAGACCTTTTTCATTTCCGGCCTGGACAAGCTCCAGCCCCGGGGGAAAGTTGAAGTCCGGGCCCGCAAGGAGGACGGAACCGAAATCCGTTTCGCGACGACGGCGCGGCTCAACACCATGGTTGAAGTCGAATTTCACCGCCATGGCGGGATTCTACCCTTTGTCTTGAGAATAATGACCGCTCCGTCCCCGGAAGCGGCCGCTTGACCAGATCTCGGAATCATGGCGGATCAAGGAGCGCCTCGAGGACATGTCGAAAAAAAAATACGACCGGCATGAAATAAACAAGGACTGGTGCAAGGGCTGCGGCGTCTGCGTGGCTTTTTGTCCCCAAAAGGTCCTGGAACTGGACGAAAACGGCAAGGCCTTTGTCGCGCGGCCGGAAGAATGCCTGGCCTGCCGGTTGTGCGAATTCCGATGCCCGGACCTGGCCATCGAGGTCCATCTCAAGGAAGACTGACCAGGGGCCGGGAAAAAATTCGTTCAGGGCAACGAGGCCCGCGGGCGAGACAAGGCCGCGGCGCCTGATAACCGGACAAAAGACTTGACATCCCGGGGCCGGATCGGCCATGGTTAAATAAAAATACACGACCGACCTCCATTGACCGGCGGCCCCGACCCGAAAGGCGAGAAATCCGGGCATGGCGCTTCAACCGGCGGGCCATCCGGCCCGAACGTCGCTCGACCGATTTTCCCCCCTCAAGGCAACCATGGTAAACCACGGGAGGAGTGCGGCATGCCAGCGGAAAAGTCTTCGGGTTATCGTTGGGTTGTTCTTCTCGCCTATTCGCTGGGCCAGGCGGCCATGCAAATCCTGTGGGTGTCCTTCGCCCCCATCACCGGCGAGGCCGCCGCTTTCTACCACGTTTCCCCCCTGCAAATAGGACTTTTGTCTCTGGTTTTCATGGTGGTCTACCTCTTCATGTCCCTGCCCGCCTCATGGGCCATCGACACCCTTGGAGTGAAAAAAGGAACCGGTTTCGGCTTGGTCGTCATGGGGCTCTTCGGCTTGGTCCGGGGAGTCTGGGGCGAAAACTTCACCGTGGTGACAATCGCGACCATTTTCATCGCGGTCGCCCAACCCTTTGTTCTCAATTCCGTCACGGCCCTGGGCGCCCGCTGGTTCCCCGTCGAGGAGCGGGCCACCGCGGCCGGGATAGCGGTCCTGTCCCAGTTCATCGGCATTGTCCTGGCCATGGTCATGTCCCCCTTCCTGTATATCCACCTCGGAGCGCCGGGCATGCTCAAGGTTTACGGCCTGTTCGCGGCCGGAAGCGCCGTTGTTTTCCTGGTCTTGGTCAAGGAACGCCCCGCCGGCGCCGCGGCGGCCGCCCCGCCCGAGGAAAGGGTCCAGGTCTGGAAGGGCTTGAAGCATATCGTGAAACAACGCGACATGCTCATCCTGATCGCCGTGATGTTCATCGGCCTGGGGATATTCAACGCGGTCACCACCTGGATCGAGCAGTTGATCGAACCCCGGGGTTTTTCCATAACCCAGGCCGGGACCCTCGGCGCGGCCATGATGCTGGCCGGCATCCTGGGGGCCTTGGTCGTGCCCCTGCTATCGGACCGGACGAGAAAAAGAAAGGTCTGGGTCATGGCCTGCCTGATCGGCGCCTGTCCCGGCCTGATCGGCCTGACCTATGCCGTCGATTTTATTCCGCTGGTGCTATCGGGAATTGTTTTCGGCTTCTTCCTGCTGGGCGGAGGTCCGGTCATCTATCAGTACAGCGCCGAAATCTGCGCGCCGGCGCCGGAAGCCACCAGCCAGGGCCTGCTCTTGCTGGCCGGGCAGGTTTCCGGCATACTTTTCATCTTCGGCATGGACGCCTTCCGCTCCGAGTCCGGCGCCATGACGCCGTTCATGCTGTTGCTCATCGGACTGACCGCGGTGAACGTTATTCTTTCCGGGCTGATGAAGGAATCCGGGGCCGCCCGCCGGGACTAGGCCGAGGGGACGCGCTCCTTCGCCAAAAAATCGACGCCCCGGGCCGCTCAAACGTACCCCAACCCGGACAACAAATGGCCGTATCGAGTTTCGGCGTATTTTACCGCCTCGGCCGGCAGGTCCTTTTTCCAGCGGCCCACCGCCTCGGTCCGCGGAACCAGGGGCGGAGCGTCCGGGTCCGGTTCGAACCCAAGAAATTCAAGGACCGCCTCGAAAACCCAGCCGGGCTGTTCGGCCAGGTCCTCGTATTTGACGTTGAGCACGGTCCCGGCGGGCAGGTCCTTGGTGGCGGTCAGCCCTTCCATGGTGTTTTTCGCCCACCAATCCAGGGCTTCCTTGTATTCATTGGGTCCCCAGGCTTGCTCGACCACGGAACAGGCCGCGTCCCGGCCGTCTCGATACAGGCAGACCAGGTTAAAATTAGGGAAAAACTTCCTCAGGGTGGAGGCGTATTTTTCCACCTGGGGCGTCTTTTCCACCCAAAAAGGCTTGCCCCGGCGTCGGGAATACTGGGAAAACAGCGATCCCAGGAAGAACCCATAGCCCTTTTCGATACTTTCCAGGTCGTCCAGCCAGGCCAATTCCTTCAGTAGGGGCAGGACTTCGACCAGTTCGTCCCTTACGAAGTGACAGTGGAGCCCCCTAGTGGGACGATGCGGGAACACCCAGTAGTCCTTTTGGAATATTTCCGCCATCCTGGCGGTCATCCCTTCCCGCTTTTCCTTGGGGCTGTCATGCAACATCCGAGGAAAATTCCTGGCCAACGGAAATATGGATAGTATCTTGGTTTCCCCCAGCATGGCGATTTTTGAATGGGAATCGAACAGCCGGGCCAGGAAGGAAGTACCCGACCTGCCCGGGCCGCCGATGAAAATTGCCGGTTTTTTGAATTCCCTCGCTTCCACCCCATCACCCTCCCCAAACGAACCGTATCCGTTTTTCGTAGCAAATCAGGGGCCAATAAATATCATCCCCGAACCTTTCCGAGGCCGGACCGCCTCGTCGCTTCGGGACCGGGTGGTTGCCGGCCAAGTTTTTATGGCTTTTTGGAACGGGCTTGGATAAACTGATTTTTTATTTTCGTTTCAACCGGCGGGACAGATGGATTCGTCTAAAAAAAACCCTTTTGAAACCCTGGGGCTGACCCCCGAAATAATCATCGGCCTGGGGGAAAAGGAACTCTTTTCCCTGGTCAAATCGATATACCGGGCGCTCCAGAAAGTTTACCACCCCGACCACAACCGGGGAAAAAGCCCTGAAACAGCGGCCGAATGCGCCTCCCGGACCGTCGAGCTCAACCTGGCCTTTGAAAAACTGAATCTGGATAAGAACCCGGATTCCTTCAAAACCAACAAAAAAACCTACGCGGCCCGTCGCTCCAAGGGGATGCGGAAAAAAGTCGCGGAACTGGAAAACGAGATCAAGCGCCTGCGGGAAGGCCGCGACAGCCTGGCGGATTCCTACCTGGCCTACCTGCTCCGTTCCTTGCCCTGGAACGTGGAAGCGGGGGAAGAACCGGGGCGGGGCCCCATCACTCCCGCCGGCCTGAAGCTGGGCCTGAACGACGTGGCCATTAACCACAACATCCGCACGGTTTCCTGGAACCTGGGCAGCAACTACAAGGAAATCATCTTCGACGCGCTGGGCGGCCTGCTGTACAAACCGGTGGGGCGTTCCAGGCCTTTTCCCGTCAATTTCATCATCCTCCTGGGCGCCATCGACTGCCGCCTGATCGACCTTGTCCCCCTCATGGACCGCGTTCCGCCCCGCAACGGCTTCTTCAAGTCCCCGGCCCTGGACAGCCGCTACGGAATAGACGGCGCCCCGTTGCAGGTCCTGAACACCATCTCGCTGGACAAGTTCAAGAAATACTGCCTGCCGCTCCTAAGCCCGTCCTTGACCGAAAGGTCGTTTCTCTTTTCGATCCACCGCCCGACCTTCGAGGAAGAAAACCGCGTCACCATTGAGGGCGTCATCGTCAAAATCACCAAGCTTTGATTGCGCCGCCGCCGGGCGGCCCAGCCATCCCCGCGGCCTTTCCCGGCTTCTATTCTTTTTTTACGGTTTCTTGGAGGGCCGGGTTGCAAAAGAGGCCTGTCGACTTTATTCTTATGAATAATCGCGGCCGACGGGGGCTTATCCTCGTTATAAAAACAAAAACAACACCTATAAATATCTTTCGGGAGGAAATCCGTGAAGAGTGTAAAAGGAACCAGGACCGAAAAGAATCTGCTGACCGCTTTCGCGGGCGAATCGCAAGCCCGTAACCGCTACACCTACTGGGCCGGCCAGGCCAGGAAAGACGGCTTCGTTCAAATAGCCGACATCTTCGCCGAGACGGCGGACCAGGAAAAAGAACACGCCAAGCGCTTTTTCAAGTTTCTGGAAGGCGGCGAGGTGGAGATCACCGCGGCTTTTCCGGCCGGCGTGATCGGGTCCACCGACGAGAACCTTCAAAACGCCGCGGCGGGGGAACATTTCGAATGGACCGAGATGTATCCGTCCTATGCCAAGATCGCCCGGGAAGAGGGTTTCGAGGCCGCGGCCATGGTGTTCGAGGCCGTGGCCGTCGCGGAAAAACAACACGAAAAAAGATACCTCGACCTGCTGGCCAACGTCAAAAACGGCAAGGTTTTCAAGAAGGACGAACCCGTGGTCTGGCGTTGCCGCAACTGCGGGTATCTGTATGAGGGGCTCGAGGCCCCGGAAGCCTGTCCCGCTTGCGCCCATCCCCGGGCTTATTATGAAGTCCTGGGGGAAAACTGGTAAGGAGCGGTCCAAACCGGCGACGGGCAGCGCCGTCGCCCTCAAACTCATAGCCAACCACAACCGCGGACAACCGGGCCCGACGCCACTCGGGCTCGCAAGGAGGATTAAAAATGGCGGAATTGAATCAAGTTTATAAATGCGCGAAATGCGGCAACATCGTTTGCGTTCTGCACGGCGGCGCCGGCGAGCTGGTCTGTTGCGGCGAACCGATGAAGCTGATGGTGGAAAACACCGTGGACGCGGCCAAGGAAAAACACGTTCCCGTGGTGGAAAAGACCGCCGACGGCGTCAAGGTCAAGGTCGGCAGCGTGGCCCATCCCATGGAGGAAAAACACTACATCGAGTGGATTCAGGTCACCGCCGGCGACAAGACCTGCCTGGCCTTCCTGAAGCCCGGGCAGGCGGCCGAGGCCTTTTTCAAGGTCGATTCCAGCCTGCCCTTGACCGTCAGGGAATACTGCAACCTTCACGGATTGTGGAAAGCCTAGACGATCGGACCTCGAGCCGGAGGCGGTCCCCGACCGCTTCCGGCCCTTGCCTTCTTCAAGGGACCTGGAAAAATCCCCGCCGGTCCGACAATTGGGCGCCAATTTAAGCCAACAAAACACATCCTTTGTCGTTATATCGAAAGAGCGGAATCATGCTGAGCGAAAAAATGCAGGACGCGTTGAACCGACAAATCAACGCGGAACTATATTCGGCCTATCTGTACGCCTCCATGGCGGCCTGGTTCCAATCCGTCGGCCTGCGCGGCTGCGCCGGGTGGATGAGCGTTCAAACCAGGGAAGAAACCTTTCACGCCATGAAGTTCTTCAACTTTGTCCAGGAAAGAAATGGCGTGGTTAAACTGACGGCCCTGGATGCGCCTCCCGCGGCCTGGGAATCACCCCTGGCCGCCTTCAAGGACGCCTATCAACACGAACTCAAGGTCACGGGCCTGATCAACAGCCTGGTCGACCTGGCCCTGGCCGAATCGGACCACGCCTCCAACATCTTTCTGCAGTGGTTCGTGACCGAACAGGTGGAAGAGGAAGCCTCGGTGGATGAAGTGGTCCAGCAGCTCAAGCTGGTCGGCGAAGCCGGCCCGGGACTGTTCATGATCGACAAGGACCTGGGCGCCCGCCAACTTGGCCCGCTGGTCTCCGCGGCCCTGACCGGCGCTCCGGCCCCGGCCTGACGGCTAGCCCCCGGCCCCCCGCCTTTTCCCGGTCGGGCCGGTCGAACCGGGTCGGCCTTCCACCGACCCCGCCCCATAAATGAAAACCCGCCCGGTCGTCGCCCGGGCCCAAGGAGACAGTTCATGCCTGAGTCATCTCTCAATCTTTTGGATTCCGCCCTCAAGATGGAGGAAAAAGGAAAAAAATATTACGACCAAGCGCGGATCACCTGCCAAAACGAGCTGGGTCGCGAGATATTCGGCCTTTTAAGCGGGTTCGAGGTTCAGCACATGGACAGAATTCGCGCGATCTTCAATTCCCTGCAACAAGGGCGAGGCTGGACCGGACAAGCCGCCTCCTTCACCCCGTCGGCCGACATGACCGCGGTTTTTCGTAAAATGGCCCGGGAAAAAAAGGAACATGTCCAGGCCGGGACCGGGGACGTGGAAGCCCTGGGAGTCGGCCTCCAATTCGAATCGGCGTCCATAAAATTCTACCAGGATTGGGCGGCCCAGGCCTCCGACCCGACGGAAAAAAAATTTCTTGAACTCATGGTCGCCGAGGAGCGGGACCATCTCAATCTCCTGTCGGAAATGCACCTCTACCATACCGACCCGGAAAGCTGGTACATGCAAATGGACCGCGTTTCCCTGGACGGGGCCTGATCATGTCCGCCCCCAGCCTTTCCATCACCATTGCGGGCGAAGCCGGTCAGGGCCTGGTCACGGTGGGCGACCTGTTGATCAAATCCCTGGTTCGGAGCGGTTATTTCATTGTGGTCGTCCAGGACTACATGTCCCGGGTCCGGGGCGGTCATAACACCTTTTCCATCTTGACCGGGCCCGAGCCGCTGCAATCCCCGGTGGAAAGGATCGATCTTCTCCTTGCCCTCAACCAGGACGGCGTGGACCTCCACCGTTCGAAGCTGGCCGAGGACGGATTGATCGCCGGGGACCGCAAACTCGACCTGCCCGACCGCGGGGCCCTCCCCATCCCCTTGGACGAGTTGTCCGAGGGCCGGTTTTCGAACATCGCGCTCCTGGGCGTCGCCTGCGCCGCCCTGGGGTTGAACCAGGAAGTCCCGGCCGAGGCCCTGGACAAGGCATTTGGTAAAAAACATCCCGAAACGGCTCAAAAAAACGCCGCCGCCCTGGCCAAGGCCTATGAGTGGCAGCGCGGAAAAACTCCGGAAAAGTTGAAACTTCCCCCGCCGTATTTGAAAGCCAAGCGCTTGATCATGAACGGCGCCGAGGCCATGGCCCTGGGCGCCATGGCCGGCGGAGTGAAGTTTTGCGCCTTTTACCCCATGACCCCCTCCACGACCATCGCCCTCAACCTCGCCGCCAGGGCCCAAAAACTGGGCCTGGTGGTGGAACAGGCCGAGGACGAAATCGCGGCCGTCAACATGGCCCTGGGAGCGTCCTTCGCCGGGGCCCCCAGCCTGGTCACTACTTCCGGCGGCGGCTTCGCCCTGATGACCGAAGGCGTCAGCCTGTCCGGCATGATCGAGACGCCCCTGGTGATCGCCCTGGTGCAACGACCCGGACCGGCCACGGGGCTCCCCACCAGGACCGAGCAGGCCGACCTTGACTTGGCCCTATATTCCGGTCACGGTGAATTCCCCCGGGCCATCCTGGCCCCCGGAGACGTGGAGGAATGCTTTCACCTGTCCCGGCACGCCTTCCACCTGGCCGAAAAATGGCAAGGCCCGGTTTTCATCCTCGGGGACCAGTTCCTGGCCGATTCCTACCGCGCGGTCGAACCGTTCAACCTGTCCGAACTACCGCCCGTCGACCCCGCCGCGGCCCACGCCGCGCCGGTCACAACGCCCTACGAGCGGTACGCCCTGACGGACAATGGAGTCTCCCCGCGCCTGTTGCCGGGCTTTTCCGAACACTTGGTGGTGGCGGACAGCGACGAACACACCCCGGACGGACACCTGACCGAGGATTTAGCCGTCAGGGTGCAAATGAACGAAAAACGGCTCCGGAAAATGGCGGGTTTGCAAGCGGAAGCCATTCCGCCCCAATTTTTCGGAGACGAAAACCCGGACCTGCTGTTGGTCTGCTGGGGTTCGAGCAAGGGACCGGTTTGGGAAGCCGCCGCCGACCTGCGGTCCCGGGGACGCAAAATCGGGGCGCTCCACTTCTCCCAGGTCTGGCCCCTGGCCCCGGACGCCTTCCTGCCCTATCTGGAAAGCGCGGCCCAGGTCGCGGCCGTGGAAGGAAACGCCCGCGGCCAACTGGCCGGGTTGATCCGCCGCGAAACCGGATTTTTCATTCCACGACTGATTTCCAGGTGCGACGGACTGCCCCTGACCCCGGACTATATTCTGCGCCAACTGGCCGGATAGGGAGATTCGATCATGGTTTCACTAGAGGATTACGGTAGTTTCGAACCAGCCTGGTGTCCCGGTTGCGGGAATTTCATGATCCTGGAAGCACTCAAGAAAGCCCTGACCGCCAAGGACCTCGCGCCAAGCCGGGTCCTGTTCGTTTCCGGGATCGGCCAGGCGGCCAAGACCCCTCATTACCTTCGGGGCAACGTCTTCAACGGCCTGCACGGCCGGGCCCTGCCCGCCGCCTCGGGCGCCAAGCTGGCCAACCCCAACCTGACCGTGATTGTGGAAAGCGGCGACGGCTGCACCTACGGCGAGGGCGGCAACCATTTCCTGGCCGCCCTCCGCCGCAATATCAACCTGACCTGCCTGGTCCACGACAACCAGGTCTACGGCCTGACCAAGGGACAGGCCAGCCCGACCACCGAGGCCGGGTTCGTCACCAAGGCCCAACCCTTCGGCGTCTTCAATATTCCCTTCAACCCCGTCGCCGCGGCCGTGGGCATGAAGGCCGGGTTCGTGGCCCGGGGTTTTTCCGGCGACGTGGACCATCTGGCCGGCCTGATCATGCAGGGGATCGACCATCGGGGCTTCGCCCTGATAGACATCCTCCAGCCTTGCGTTTCCTTCAACAAAGTCAACACTTTTGCCTGGTACAAAAAACGCTGTCAACCACTGCCCGCCGCCTACGACCCCGCGGATTGGGACACGGCCCTGAAAACGGCCCACCAGTGGGGCGACCGCATCCCCGTGGGGGTTATTTTCAAAAACGATAACCTGGAACCCCTGGACGAACGATTGCCCGGGCTCAAAAACGGCCCCTTGGCCGGTAGCGGCCTTGACTTCCAGGCCTTGGAGGAAATTCAGGAAACCTTCGCCTGACCAAGCGGCGACGCCCCTTTCGCCGACGGGGGGAGGCGTGGGGGGCATGGAAGGAGGACGCCTTGAAAATATTAGGTCTTCTAATCTGTTTCCTGATCTGCTGGTCCATGCCCGCCCAGGGCGCGGACCGGCCGGATGTCAGCGACGCCACCGCGGGCTGCCTGGACTGTCACGAAACCGCCACGCCGGCCCTGGTGGCCGATTGGCTCAAGAGTCGACACGCCCGGACGTCTCCGGCCCAGGCCCTCAAAGTCGAAAAAACGGCTCGCCGGGTATCCGCCGCCGCCATCCCCGACGAACTGGCCGGGAAGGTGGTGGGCTGCGCCGAATGTCACGCCGTCAATTCCGGCGCCCACCCGGACGAATTCGATCACGAGGGAACCCAGGTCCACACGGTGGTCACGCCCAGGGATTGCGCCGTCTGCCATCCCGTGGAAGCCCGGGAATACGACGAAAACAAGATGGCCCGGGCCTACGGAAACCTGCGGGACAATCCGCTGTTCATGGATTTGGCGCGGACCTCGGCCGGAGATTTTACCTACGAAAACCACACCCTCGCCAGCCGGCCTCCCGATTCCGAAACCGAGGCCGAGACCTGTTTTTATTGTCATGGGACCAAAATCGAAGTCGGGGAGATGGTCTCGAAAACCACGGAATTCGGAGACCTGGAATTCCCGACCCTCAAGGGCTGGCCCAACATGGGCGCCGGTCGGATCAATCCGGATCAAAGCCGCGGGTCCTGCGCCGTCTGTCATACCAGGCACCACTTTTCCCTAAAAACGGCCCGGAACCCGTACACCTGCTCCCAGTGCCACAAGGGACCGGACGTGCCGGCCTATAAAATCTATTCGGTCAGCAAGCATGGCAACATTCACGCGTCCCACAAGGACGAATGGGATTTCGAGGCCGTGCCCTGGACCGCGGGCCGGGATTTCACCGCCCCGACCTGCGCCGTCTGTCATATCAGCCTGCTGACGGACCCGGCGGGAAACGTGATCGCCGCGAGGTCCCACCGGATGGAAGACCGCTTGCCCTGGCGGCTCTTCGGACTGATCTACTCGCACCCCCAACCAAGGGACCCCGACACCAGCAAGATACTGAACGCGGCGGGACTCCCCCTGCCGACCGACCTGCTCACGGGCCGGCCGGCCTCGGCTTACCTGATCGACGACAAGACCAGGGAAGAACGGGCCGGGAACATGCGCCGGGTCTGTCAGGCCTGCCATGTCGGGACTTGGGTGGAAAGCCAGTGGAAAAGGTTCGAGGGCTCCCTGGCCAAGACCGACGCCCAGGTCCTGGCCGCCACCCAAATTTTGGCGGAAGCCTGGCGGGAAAAAGCGGCCCAGGGCCCGCCCCAGGGTAGCCCCTTTGATGAAGCCATTGAAAAAAAATGGGTGGAAACATGGCTGTTTTACGCCAATTCCACCCGTCTGGCCTCGGCCATGAGCGGGGCTGATTACGGAGTTTTCGAACAAGGCCGGTTTTTCATGTCCAAAAGCATGGCCGACATGGTCGACTGGCTGGAAACCTGGCGAAAAACAGCAAAATAAGCCCAGGCCGGATTGCGAAGCCCTTCCGTCGTGGTTATTTTTATTAACAGCCCGCCGGCCGCTGGGGGTCGGACCGACCAAACCCGAGCGGCCGGCGGACCGTCCGTAAAAAAGGAGAAACAAAATGTCCCTTTGGAAATGCACCAAGTGCGGTTTTAACGTGGAAGAGAACACGCCCCCCGAGCAGTGCCCGAGCTGCAAGGAAAAATGCGAGTTCGTGGATGTGACCTGTTATATCCCGGAATGCGGCGGACCCGGCTCGGGAAACCCGGACTCGAGGCTGGGTTGATCATGAAGAAAACGGCCCTGTTCGCCTTTCAGGGAGACCCGATGTGCTTTATTCACGTTCTGCTCAACGCCCTCGACCTGAAAGCCAAGGGCGGGGACGCCCTGATCGTGATTGAAGGCCAGGCCGTGAAGCTGGTTCCCGAAATGGCCGTCGAGGGCGCTCTTCTCCATCCCTTGTACCGGAAAGCCCGGGAGCAGGGGTTGATAGCCGGGGTTTGTCGGGCCTGTTCGGCCAAGTTCAACGTTCTCCCGGCCGTGGAAGCCGAGGGCCTGGCCATCCTGGACGACATGTCCGGTCATGCCGGCATGTCCGGGTTCCTAGCCGCGGGCTTCGAAATCATCACATTCTAGCGGAGGTTATCATGACCAAGAGATACCAGGTCAAGGCCGAATGCCCCGAATGCGGCTGCGGCCTCATCGACGGCCTAACCCCGGATCAATTCCGGGAAAAATACGGCGAAACAAAAAAACAGATAGAAGTGGTCTGCCCGGATTGCGGGAAAACCCATCTGGCCGAAGTCACCGAGGAAGAAGAATAAAGGCGCGACGGACCGTTCGGCGGCCGTGATTTATTACAAATACAAGGAGATCGCAAGGGCATGTCAAAAGCTCTGGTTGTTTATGTGGGGCGGAAAGGCTCGACCCAGAAAATCGCGGAACTGATCGCCGAGGGCCTTAGGATGTCCGGCGTCGAGACCGAGGTCAAGGATATCGCCTTCATCAGGAAGGAAGAAGACCTACAGGGATACGACGCCTTGGCCTTCGGTTCGGCCACCTATCATGGGGAAATGATGCAACCCATGAAGACCATGCTCTTCCTGTCCGAAAAAGCCGGCCTGGAAGGCAAGGTCGGCGGCGCTTTCGGCGCCTTCGGCTGGAGCGGCGAGGCGCCGGATCGTATTTTCAATACCATGCTTCATATTCTCAACATGAAAATGGTTTCCGGTCCCCTGCGCCTCAAGAACGCCGCCCTGACCGGCGGCGTGCCAATGGCCCAGGATTACGGCCGCGAACTAGCCAAAAAATTGGCGGAATAGACTTGTCGCCCGGGGGGGGCCGCGTCACCGCGGCCGCCCCGGGGACCGAACACCCCCGAAAGGAACCGACTTGACCAATAGCCTGGCCGGGGAAAAAAGCCCCTATCTCCTGCAACACGCCGAAAACCCGGTGGACTGGCTCCCCTGGGGGCCGGACGCCTTTGCCAAGGCCCGCCGGGAAAACAAACCGATCCTGCTCTCCGTGGGCTACGCCGCCTGCCACTGGTGCCACGTCATGGCCCATGAATCCTTCGAGGACGAGGAAACCGCCCGGGTCCTGAACGAAAAATACGTGGCGGTCAAGGTGGACCGGGAAGAACGGCCGGACGTCGACCAGGTGTACATGGCCGCCTGCCAAGCCCTGACCGGACAGGGGGGCTGGCCCCTGACCGTTTTTTTGACCCCCGAGGGCAAACCCTTCTACGCCGGGACCTATTTCCCCAAAACAACCCGGCAGGGACGCCCGGGCTTCGCCCAACTGCTGCTCCTGCTTCACGATAAATGGGAATCCGAGGGCGAGACGATTCTCAAGGCCGCCGACCAATTGACCGCGGCCATTCAAGACCGAACCGACGCTTCCGGACCCAGGCCGGACCTGGAAACCATGAAACGCGGCGCCATGGGCCTGATTCGTTCCCTTGACCCGCGACACGGCGGATTCGGACCGGCGCCGAAATTTCCCACGCCGCACAACATCAGCTTCCTCCTGCGCTGGCATCATCGACAAAATGACCGCCAGGCCCTGGAAGCCGCCGAAAAAACCCTGCTCGCCATGCGTCACGGCGGAATTTTCGACCACATCGGGTTCGGGTTCCACCGCTATTCGGTGGATGAACGGTGGCTGGTCCCCCATTTCGAAAAAATGCTTTACGACCAAGCCCTGTTGGCCCTGGCCTATCTTGACGGCTTCCAGGCCGCGGGTTCGCCCCTTTTCGCCCGCGCGGCCCGGGAAATATTCGAATACGTGCTGCGGGACATGACCTCCGCGGAAGGAGCTTTTTTCGCGGCCGAGGACGCCGACAGCGAAGGCCATGAGGGCCTGTTTTATCTTTGGACCCCGGACCAGGTCAGGGAAATCGTCGGCCCCGACGACAGCGAAATTCTGTGCCGTTTTTTCAACATCATTCCGGGCGGCAATTTCGAGAACGGCCGGTCCATACCCCATATTACGGTCCCGCCGGACTTATTCGCCCCACACCTGGGATTGACCGCCGAGCAACTCACCGACCTGCTGGACCGGGGCCGCCGCCAACTCTTCGCCGCCCGGGAAAAACGAATCCATCCCCTCAAGGACGACAAGGTCCTCGCCGCCTGGAACGGGCTCATGATCGCGGCCCTGGCCCGAGGCGCCCGGGTCCTGAATGACGAAACGTATTTGAACGCCGCCCGCCGGGCCGCGGATTTCATTTTACAACGGATGAAAACCCCCCGGGGGACCCTTTTGAGAAGATTCCGGCAAGGCCAGGCCGCCTTCGAAGCCTTTCTGGAAGATTACGCCTTCCTGGCCTGGGGACTCATCGAACTGTACGAAGCCGGTTTTGAATTACGTTTTCTCGAACAGGCCCTGGAACTGACCGACCTGATGATCGCCTCCTTCCGGGACGAAAAAGACGGCGGCTTTTTTTTCGCCGGCCGAGACAACGAAACCCTGATCGCCCAACGCAAGGACCTCCACGATGGGGCCGTTCCCTCCGGGGCCTCCGTCGCCGCCTCGAACATCCTCCGCCTGGCCCGCATGACCGGACGCTCCGACCTGGATGACGCGGCCGAGCGACTCATCGGGTCCTTTTCCGCCCCGGCGGGTCAATACCCCACCGCCCACACCCATTTTTTAATGGCCCTGGATTTCGCCCTGGGCCCGACCACGGAAATGGTTATCGTTGGGGACCACGAGGACGCGCGAACCGCCGCCTTGCTCCGGGTCGTCAACGAAAAATTCCTGCCGCGCCGGACGATCCTGCACCAGCCGTTGGACCCGGAAGCGGCGGAACGACTGTCCGCCCTGGCCCCCTTCACCAGGAGCATGGGACTCGACCATGGTCGGCCGGCCCTCCATGCCTGCCGAAATCTGGCCTGCGAGAGGCCGATCTCCGATCCGGGAGAACTAGGGGATTTTCTGGCCGGATCGACGTCCTGACCCCTGGCCCGCGGCCGCTTGATCCCGCATTCGCGGGCGGGGGGGGCGCCGCCCCGCCCCGGCCGACTTGTCCAGGTTCAACCCGAGGCATTATTTTCAAGATTGACGTCTTACCTTTCTTGAAAGACAAGCTTGTGGGTATTACTATAAAAAGAACCTCGGCGCCTGCCGGGGTCCGAGCGACGGAAGAATATCAGCGATTCCCTGGGGAGGTTATATCGCCATGAAAAAATACGAATACGATGTCACGCTTCACCCGGCCGCCGAATTCAGGGAAGCGGCCTATTTCTGCGGCGAGGACGGCAAATGCAACCTGGAAGAGGTTCCCGGGAGTCAAGTTCGGAGTCTGACCGGAATTCTTAACGGACGCGGCGCCGAGGGCTGGGAGTTGGTGCAGCTTTCCTTTGGTCGGGACGGGGTGATGGCTTTTTGGAAAAAGGAACTGGACGCCTGACGGCGACGAGGGCGGCGGCCGCTTCACCACTGTACTTGCCGCCCCTGGAATACCCAGGCTTTTGCATTCTTGAACTTGAAGCCGGCATGAGTTAGACTCATTGTCTGAATAGATGGTATTTATAAACAGAAAACGGCGGTCCCCGCGGGCCGCCCAATTCCAAGGGAGGACCGAAAAATGGAAAAATATGTATGCCAGGTTTGCGGTTATATCTACGATCCCGAAAGCGGCGACCCGGACAACGGCGTTCCCGCCGGAACTACTTTTGCCAATGTGCCCGGGGACTGGACCTGTCCCGTGTGCGGAGCCGGCAAGGACCAATTCGAAAAAGCCTGATTAACACTCAATAATCCGCACCCGAAGGAGTTGTGATGATTTACGGTTTCAATGCGGGCGAGGCCTTCAGGATCGCCCTCGAGATAGAAGAAAACGGCCGCCTCTTCTATGAGAAAGCCCGGAACAAAACCGACGACCCCGAAGTCAAAAAGATTTTTCTTGAACTTGGCCAGGAAGAGATCAAGCACAAGGAACGCTTTTCCGCCCTGTTGGCCGAGCTTCCCCGGGAAACCACCGCGCCGACCGTGTGGGACCCTCAAAACGAGATCGATCAGTATCTGAAAATGACCGCCGACATGCACGTTTTCCGGACCGCCGCGAACGTGGAGGCTTCCCTCGGCCGGATCGGCGGCCCGGTCGACGCCCTGAACCTGGCCATCGGCTTTGAAAAGGATTCCATCCTGTTCTTCCTGGAAATGCAATCCCAGGCCGAGGGAGAGGAAAGCGGCAAAAAAATAGGGCAGTTGGTCAAGGAAGAACAGAGCCACTTGAAAAGGCTGGCCCTGTTGCTCAATAAACTGACCTGTTCCAGGTAGGCCGGGGTTCCCGCCGCTAGGACCGGCCATGGATGACGGCCGCCGCAAGCCGGGAGCGGAAAGATCGCGCCATATGGGGGGCGCGCGGGCCCCGGGAAAAAACAGGCT
The DNA here is from genome assembly GCA_043806915.1 of Pseudomonadota bacterium. Classification (GTDB taxonomy): domain Bacteria; phylum Desulfobacterota; class Desulfarculia; order Adiutricales; family JAGVGV01; genus JAZDGM01. Next base: position 44,545 of record JAZDGM010000189.1, read on the forward strand.
CGGTCCGGCCGTGGACGGCGAACATGTTTACAATCCAGGGGGTGTGACGCTTGCATTCGCTTCCCGCCCTTGGGGGGCGTTCAAGCTGGAACGGCTTGAACGCCCCAGGAAACAATCAGGTATAAACGAACGGGACGGCCGCTGGCGGCCGAGTGAATACAGGCCTGGAGGCTTTAATGGAACCTGTGAAAGTAGTGGACGGAATCTATTGGGTCGGCGGCATCGACTGGAATATCAGGGATTTTCATGGATACGCCACCTACAATGGAACCACTTATAACGCTTTTTTGATCATGGACGAAAAAATAGTCTTGGTCGATACGGTCAAAAAGGAAAAAACCGATGAAATGTTCGCCCGTATCAGCCAAATCGTGGACCCCAAAAAGATCGACCTGGTAATCAGCAACCATACCGAAATGGACCATTCCGGAGCCTTGCCCCGGGTCATGCACCGCATCGGCGAGGAAAAGCCCATCTATTGTTCCAAACTCGGGAAAAAAAACCTCGCCGGACATTTCCGGGAAAACTTCAATTATCAGGCCGTGGAAAACGGCGGGGAATTGAACATCGGCCGCCGGACCTTGCGGTTCCTGGAAACCAGGATGATGCACTGGCCGGACAGCATGTTCACCTATCTGAAGGAGGATAAAGTCCTCTTTTCCTCCGACGCCTTCGGGCAGCACTACGCCGGCCTAGAACGATTCGACGACGAATGCGGCGAGGAAATCATGGCTCACGCCAGGAAGTACTACGCCAACATTCTAACCCCCTTTTCTCCCCTGATCCTCAAACTGCTCGAAAAAGTCGGGGAAATGAACCTGGCCATCGACTACATCCTGCCGGATCATGGGATAATGTGGCGCCGGGACCCGGGCCGGATCATCCGCGCCTACGCCGTGTGGGCCGCGCAAAAACCCACCCGCAAGGCCCTGGTGGTCTACGACACCATGTGGCACAGCACCGAAATAATGGCCGAAACCATTATCGAAACCCTGGGGCGGGAAAAGGTCGAGGCCAAGCTGATGCACCTGCGGTCGTGCCATAGAAGCGAAATCATCGCCGAACTGCAGGAAGCGGGCGCCATCCTGGTGGGCTCCCCGACCCTGAACAATGGACTCTTTCCCACCGTGGCCGATTTCCTCTGCTACATGAAGGGACTTCGCCCTCAAAATAAAATCGCCGCGGCTTTCGGCTCCTATGGCTGGAGCGGCGAGGCGGTCAAGCTTATCACCAAGGAATTGGAAGAGGCCAAGATGACGATCATCTCTCCGGGAGTGAAAAGTCTTTTCGTCCCGGACGACCTGGAAGCCTGCCGGGACCTGGCCCGCAAGACGGCGGCCCTCCTGCCGCGGGAATAATGTGGTCGCCGTGTCGGCGGCGCGATCCCGAAAGCGGGCCGCGCCGAACCGCCCCCAAAAGAAGGCCCCGGACATCGACCTTTCCAGATGCGTCCGCTGCCGGGGGTGCGAGGAATTATGCCCGGATGTTTTTCGGCTCAACCCGGCCGGATACATGGAAATAATCCCCCGGGACGACTTCCCCTGGGACCGGATAGAGGAAGCCATGGTCAAATGCCCCAAGGACTGCATCCTCATGGTCGGGACTGAACAAACAGGCGAGAACTAGCCGCGCGGAGTTCGGTTGGTATGAACAGGCCCGAAGGGTATTTTTATTGGTTATTATGACCGACATGGCCTCCGGCCATGTCGGTTGGGTGAAAAATGAAAAAATGGAAATGCACGGTCTGCGGGTATGTTCATGAGGGCTCCGCGCCCGAACGGTGCCCGGTGTGCGGCGTCCACAGGTTCAGGTTCGTCCTGGACGAACCCGTTCCCCGGGAATTGGAAAAAACCTTGAAGGAAGCCTTCGCCGCCGAGAGCAAGGCCCATGTCCGCAACCTGGCCTTCGCCAAGGCGGCCCAGGCGGAGGGCTTCCCCCCTGGCCGCCAAGCTCTTCCGCGCCGTGGCCGAATCCGAAAAGGTGCATGCCAACGAATACCTGACGAAATACCTGCTGGGCGTCATCGGAACAACCGAGGAAAACCTCCAAACCGCCTTCGAGAATGAGATAAAGGCCCAATCCGAGGGGTACGCAGCCCTGATCAAGGAAGCCATCGCTCGAAACCGGGAAGATGTCACTTGGAGTTTCGTGAGATCGCGCGACGTCGAGGGCCGGCACGCCAAATTATACAAGGAAGCCCTCACCGCCCTGGCCATGGACAAGGAAATCGATTACCATGTCTGCCAGGTTTGCGGCTACGTCTTTGACGGGCCGACGCCCGAGGAATGCCCGGTCTGCTTCTCCAGCCGGGAAAACTTTCAGAAAATATATTAGTTAGGGAGATGGAAGGGCTCATGGAAAACTTCAATTCAGTGGACGAAATCCTCGATTTCGCCATTTCCAAGGAACAGGAAGCGGCCGACTACTATAACAACCTGGCCGAAAAAATGGGGAAACCCTGGATGGCCGACACCTTCAAGGGCTTCGCCAGGGAAGAAATGGGACACAAAACGAAGTTGGTGGAAGTCAAGAACGGCCGCCGCCTTCTCCCGGCCCAAACCAAAATTCAGGACCTCAAAATCGCCGAATACGTCGTGGACGTGGAAGACGCTCCGGGCTTGACCTACCAGGACGCCCTGGTGCTGGCCATGAAAAGGGAAAAGATGGCCTTCAAGCTTTATCACGACCTGGCGGCCGTCGCCCCCGAGGACCTGAAGGGGACCTTCCAGGCCCTGGCCCAGGAAGAGGCCAAGCACAAGCTGAGGATTGAACTCGAATACGACAACGTCATCCTGACGGAAAACTAGGCCGCCCTCGGCGAGACCCGCTCCCGGTGGAAAATGTTTTCAGGCGAGGCAATCCGGTCACGGTCTCCAACCGCGAGGTTGCCTCGTCGTCCCGGGAGCCGCGGTCGGCGTCAGGATAACGGACGTCCGTCCAGGACGGCCCTGACGGACTGGAGCAGTTGATTGATCCGATACGGCTTGCCCACGAAGCCCTTGGCCCCTTCCCGGATCAAATCCCTCACCGGGCCGTTGGCGGAATAGCCGCTGACCACAATGATCCGTTGCGCGGGCGCCAGGTTCAATATTTCCCTCATCGCCTTGCGACCGCCCATGCCGGGCATTATCAGGTCTAGAATCACCAAATCGATCCGGCCTCTTTCGCGACGGAAAACCTCGATCGCCTCCTCGCCGCACTGGGCGGTAATGACCCGGTAGCCATATTCCGCCAGGATTTCCCGGCCCAATTCCCGCAATGTTTCCTCGTCGTCCACCAACAAAATGGTTTCGTTTCCACCTCTCAATTTTTCAGGCGGGCGTTTTTCTTCCTCTATTTCCGGCCCCTGTTCCGTGGCGGGCAGGTATATTTTAAAGGTGGTCCCAACGCCCTTCTCGCTGTAGCAAAGTATCCGGCCTTGATGATTTTTTATAATGCCGTACACCATGGCCAAGCCCAGCCCGGCCCCTTTTCCGACGTCCTTGGTCGTGAAAAAAGGCTCGAAAATTCGCTCCGCCTCCTCGGCGGTCATGCCATATCCGGTATCCGAAACCGATAACAGCACGTACCGGCCGGGAGTCGCGCCGATATGGTTCCGACAATATTCCTCCGTCAGGGTTGTGGATTCGGTTTCGAGGGCCAACCTTCCGCCCTCGGGCATGGCGTCCCTGGAATTGACCGCCAGATTGATCAGGACCTGCTCGATCTGGGAGGCATCCCCGTTCACCAGGGGCAAATTCTCCCTGAGGTTCAATTCGATCCGGATCATCCGGGGAATAATGCGTTCCAAGAGGCCGACGATCTGCCGAACCTGATGATTCAAATCCAAGGGCTTCAGGCGGGCGTCCATTTTACGGCCTAGCGTCAGCAGGTTCCGCGTCAGGTCCGAGGCCCTGCCCGCGGCCTTGGATATTTCCTGGAGTTCCTTCAACCCGCCGTCGCTCTTGCTTTTTCCGGAAAGAAGCAGCTCGGTGTAGCTCTGGATGACCTGAATGAGGTTATTGAAATCATGCGCCAGGCCGCTGGCCAGGGACCCCACGGCTTCCATCTTCTGGGCCTGCTGTAATTGCTTCTCGAGCCGCTCCTTCTCGGTGACGTCCCGAACCACGCCCTGCATGACCAGGGCCCCCTGGTAATGAACCGGCGTTCCACTGATTTCAACCCGAAACTCGGTCCCATCTTTTTTTATGCCGGTGTAGACGAAACTGTCGGGGCCGAAAAATTTTCCAGTGAATTTGGCGACAGCCCGGGCCCTCATTATTTGATGGTCTTCCGCGGAAATGATATCCCAGAGCGTTTTGGTCAGGGCGTCCTTCATGGAATAGCCGAAGATTTCGCAAAATCTTTTATTTAATTCCAAAAATCTTCCCGTGGTGGTTTGGGAAATAAAAAGGCCGTAAAAAATGTTTTCCACCAGGGACCGGTATCTATTTTCGCTCTGTCGAATTTCCCGGTCGGCGTTTTTCCTGGCGGTGATATCGCGGACAATGGTCAGCACTTCGTCGTCCCCGCAAGGGACCATTCTGGCCTCGAAATAGTTACCGCGGGAATTTTCCTTCACTTCGAATTCGTAGATTTGAATTTGACCCGATTCCAGCGCCAGGCCGGTTTTTTCCATGGTAATGGCGGCCAGGTCGGGCCGGACCTCGGCGATGGTCCGCCCGGTGAAATCGAGTTCCGCGCCGGAATCGCCGCTCGCGGGGTGATGGTCCAATAAAAGCCCGTCGCGGTTCAAGCGGAACATGAGGTCCGGAATGGCGTCTAGCATGGCGCGACTGCGGCTTTCGCTGGCCCGCAGGGACTCCTCGCCCTTTTTTTTCTCCGTCACGTCCGCGAGAAAGGAAAGCGTGGCGGGGCGGCCTTGCCAGGAAATGACGACCACCGTGATTTCAACCAATTTGGTTACACCGGCCGCGTCAACCACGCGGAAGGAATAGGCGTCCGGCGGCTGGCTGCCGCCCAGGGCCAGGCGTCGGAAATGATTGTTCATGACCAGGTCCCGGTCCAGGGGATGAATGTAATCCAACAGAAGGTCGGACTTCAATTCCCCCCGGGAAAGCCCCAGCATATCCATGGCCTTGGGGTTGAAAAACTTGAACCGGCCATCCTGGGCCACCACGATTCCTTCCAGGGCGTTTTCCACCACCAGCCGGTATTTTTCCTCGCTGGCGGCCAGGGATTCGATCAGGCCGGCCACGCTGTTGCTCAAGAACTCGAAGACATCCAAGCCCTGGTAGCTTGGCGCCTTGCCGTTCCTTATGGGTTCGACAATGGCTCGAATCGGCCGCCGCACCACTCGGTTCAAAAAAAACACCAAAAAAAAGGCGCCGACCACGGCAATGGCCAAGGTGTTCAAGTGCGCCTGGCGGACCATTTTTCCCAGGCCCGCGTACCGGGCCTCGGTTCGGAGAATGACCACTCGCCAGCCCCAGGGGGAAAAATCGAACTCCTTGGCGAAGAACCGGTCATGGGACGGCCCCAAGACATCGAACTCTTCGTCGGCGATCCCTTCGACCAGGTTGTCCCTCAAAAGCTCCATCAGGCGCGGGGACAAGCCGGTATTCAACAACGTGGACCCGGTTTGAGCATCGAAAACAAAGGCGGCCACGCCGTTCCGGAGGCTGAAATCCTTGATCCGGCGCAAGGTGGACGCCCGTTGCAGCGTGGGGTCCTCGGCGGGGCCGCTCCGGCCGACTTCCAGGGTCTGTCCTTCAACTCCCTGATTACAGTAAAAAAATAGTTCCTGGGAAAGATCGTTCAAGTCCCGCTTGATTTCCATCCGAACAAAATCGGAAACCGCCCTTATAACCAGCCCATGGACAAGTCCGGCGGTCAAAAAAACGGACAAAATCAAGGGAAAGGCCAGTTGAAAGGCCAGGCTTTTTCTAAAATTAACCATAAACCTTGCTAGATGCTCGCTTGGGCGGGCAATTTAAAAAACGAGGGGGAGCGGCGCCCCCCCACCTCATGCCGCCTCCAACAGCGCCGTAGTATTCCTCAATCAGTCAATATCCATTTTGGCCGCCGCAAGGGCGCCGCGGTCGGTTTTAACCGAGCGGACCGCGTCATGGTTTCCCGCGGCGAAGTCGGGCCTCGAAGGCCGGCCGCCCGTGAACTTCCCGCTCACCGCCCCCGGCTCGACCATTCGTAAACGGCCAGGGCCGTGATGGTCGACCCATCAATGATCTGTTTTTCCAGGATCATCTTTTTTAGGCGCCCGAATTCCACGATTATTGAACCGGCAATCTCATCCTGGTCCGGGGCCGTCCCTCCGGGCTCCAGATCGTAGGCCGTGAAAATATGAATAATTTCATCGGAATAGCCGAGGGAGGGGGCGAAGGAAAGAAGGCGTTCCAGGCCGCCGGCCCGGTAGCCGGTTTCTTCTTCCAACTCCCTGCGGGCGGCGGCGGCGGGGTCTTCGCCGGGGTTCAACTTCCCGGCCGGGAATTCCAGGGTTTCCACGCCCAGGGGATATCTGAACTGCCGGACCAGCAAGGTCTTGTCTCCCGGCAAAAGAGGCGCCACCACCACCGCCGAGGGATGGCGAACAGCCAGGCGCCTGGTGGTCCCCACGCCCCGGCGGACTTCATCCAATTCGACCGAAAAACTTGAACCGTTAAGGACCCCGAGGGTCCTGATTTTTTTTTCCATGGCCCTAGTTGGTCCTCTTGTCGGGTTTTTTCTCGCCCGGCAAATAGATATTCACGCCGTCAAACTTTATCTCATTGATTTCATCGGGGTTGACGGCGCCCAGAATTCGCCCCAGTTGACTCAGGTTGAAAATCACCACTTTTTCCCTTGGCGCCAGCATGCTCAAGTCCTTATCCAATTTCCGGGTCCGGAGGTTGAATATTTTCACCATCCCTTCCGCCCATTTCAACACCCTGGCCACGCCGGTGCTTTTTCCCTGCCGCCACTCGTCATCGTACTTTCCAACGGCGATGCCGCGGTGGTGCATGTATTCCCGGAGAAAGGCGAAATGTATATCCCAGAGGTTGTCTCCAGGCCTGACCACATAAACCCCATAATAATCGACGACTTTTCCGACCTGGCTCGTCGGCGGGGCCGGCGCGGGGGCGGGCGCCGCGGGCGAGGGTTGGGAAGTCAGTTCCTCTTCGAGAATTGTCGGCTTGGGGGGCGGATTGAATCCCGGACGAATCTCCGGGAGACTTTTCACGACCTCGCCCTGATGGTCTATCTCGGCCAGAATTTCCTTCAGAGGGACTGTTTCCCGCCCGACTTTTATGGTTTCGTCGGCGGTGACAACCATATCCACGCTTTTATCGAGACCGTGGGCGCCTTTTCGCTCCGCGGCCAATTTGGCCGCCGCGGTTTCGGTGGATTCAGCCGCCTTGAATTTCAGCACTTTCAAGGCCAGTTCAATATCGGCCTCGTTTTTCAGCCCCAGTTCCTTCTTGCCGGCGTCGAGCCTGGCCCGCAGGTCCTGGTCGGACAAATTGGCCCCGCCCAAAAGCGGCTCCAGTTTCAGGACCTTGTCCGCCAAGTCCAGTTGACGCTGGTCGGTGATCCCCAACTGCCGGGCCAACTTTTCCTTCAAAACGGCCGTGGTTTTTTTCTCGATCTGCTCGAAATCAACAATTTTCGCCGTCGACGGCGGGGCTGGGGGAGGAACGGTCGGCGCGGCGGCCACCTTTTCCAACTCCTCCATCCGGGGTTTACCGTCCGACCACGGCCAGGGCGTCCACTTAAAAAGGGCGTTCAAACCCAGCAAGGCCAGCAAAACAAAAAGAAGGACCCAGGGCCAAGACCGTCGCCGGGACGGGAATACAACGTCATTCCGCTCTTCCTGCATCTCGATTGTCTCCTCCACCTCCCCCACGAGTCGGAGGCCGGTATCAAAGCTCGGTTCGCGCTCCGGATAGTTTGGCGATGGGACCGCTCATTTTTTCCAGGGCGATCGTCACGGTTTCAAACAAACCCGCCGGCAGGCCCACCAGAAGATGTTCGGCGGGCAGGCCTGATTTTAGGCGGCACGCCAAGCCCAGAAAGGTTATATTCACTTTGTGGTTCAACAAAATCCAGGCCCCAATGTCCGCGCAGGCTCCCGCCGCGCCCCCGGACTGAGGCAAGGCCTGGCGCCCGCCGCTGGAATAATTGGCCCCGTACAAAAGCCACATCGCGTCCCGGGGAACGACTTCCACCACAACCAAATCGGGGGTCACGGGAAAGGAGGCCAGCGGTCCGATCAGAACGGCCCGATTAAGGCCGGCGGATAATTTGGGCGCCCCGGAAATGGTGGCCCGGCTGGCGTCCACGCCCGCGAAAAGACCGGCGGCATGCTTTTCCTTGATCGTTTCCTGGATGATGTTCCGCGGGTCGATAGACAGTCCCAGGGCCGCGGTTCCCAAGGGACAGCCCAGCTTCTCGGCTCCGCCGAAAAACGACCGGCCGCGGCCGGCCGCGATCAATCCCTGGCAATAACTTTTAAGGCCGGCTTCAGGCTCCAACAACCCGACCTCTCCGGGGACTGTCTCGTCCTGCCCGAAAAAACGCGCCCCAACCGGTTCTATCTTTAAATCCAGGGCTTTTTTAAACCTGGTCGCGAGATCGTGAAAACCGCTCATAACGCCCTCGTCTCGTCCGATTATTAAGTCCGATTATAGAGACAATACCCCGCCAGGGCAAGCAGGCTTTTGGCTCGCGCGGGGAAGCGGCCGTTTTTTGCCCACCGGGCCTGGCCGCGACGGAAAGGCCCGGCCATTCCGGCGGATATCCCGATCCGGAAAAGCTTTACAGGTCCCGGGGACCGGGTTATACTTTTTTCAGTCAGGCAACGGCGGCGCGGCGGGGCGTGGTTTTTTCCCATTAAACCAGGCCGGCCGAAGGAAACCGTTCAGCCGGGGCTCCCGCCGCCGCAAATATTACACAACAACGCCTTGGGGGAAACAATGTCGGAGTCGGAACAGACGCAAAAAGTTAAAAAAGGCCCGGCCAGCCGCGACGGCAAATACCTGACTTTTTCCCTGGACCAGGAAGAATATGGAATCAGCATTCTGAAAGTCCGGGAAATAATCGGCATGCTGAACATCACCCCCGTCCCTCAAACCCCCGTTTTCATCAAGGGTGTGATCAACCTGCGGGGCCAGGTAATTCCGGTGGTGGACCTCAGGCTGAAATTCGGCCTGCCGGAACTGGATTATTCCGAAAGAACCAGCATCATCGTCGTCGAGACCAGGGGGGCGTCCGGCAATATTCCCATCGGAATAGTGGTTGACGCCGTCTCGGAGGTGGTGAACATCAAAGGCGACGATATCGAGGACACGCCCACCTTTGGCGCCCGGGTCGACACGGGCTACATTCTAGGCATGGCCAAGACCGAAGGTGGAGTCAAAATCCTTCTGGACATAGATCAAGTCCTGAGCGCGGAAGAGTTGGGCGCCTAAAAAAGTCCGTCCCGGGTTGGGGACCGGCGCCGCGCCCTCTCGGGGCAGGGTCAAGCCAACCCGTAGATTATTCTTTCCTCGCCTGGCTCGCGTCCCAAGCGGCCTTCCTCCTCCAGGAAACGCAAGTGGCTGGTGGCCTCGGCCGTGGCGAACCACTTCTGGGCCAAGGGGAAATCATCCCAGGTGCGGCAGTTGATATCCCAAGTCATCCGGGAAGCCGTTTCATAGGCGGTCAGGGGGCCGCGCGCCGCCAAGATCGCCTCGACTTCCCCGCAACGGGCCTGGTGGTGATCCCGCAATTCCTTTATGCGGCCGCGCATGTCCGTGATCACGCGCCGGTGACCGGGTAGAACCAAATCCACGTCCAACCGCCCCACCTTGTCCAGGCTGGTCAGGTAATCCTTCAAGGGGTTCTCGTCATCGGACCAGCACTGGATGTTGGGCGTGATGTCGCCGAGAATGTGGTCGCCCGACAGCAGGATTTTCTTGTCCGGCTCATGGAGGCAGATGTGTCCCCTGGTATGGCCGGGGGTTTCGACGCAGACAAAGCCGTAGTCCCCGACTTCCACCCGGTCGCCGTCCACCAGGGTCCGCATGTCGGGAAGCCAGTCGGATTTATATTTAAACCCCGGATGAGCCGCCAGGGCCTGCCGCAGTTGATCCTCGGGGAACCCGTTTTGGGCCGCGTACCGGACCATCGGCTCCCAGCCGGTCCAGGACTCGATGATCTCAGTCTCCGGACGACTGAAATAGATGCGATTGGCGTCCTTGGTCAAACGAATGACCAGGCCGAAATGATCGGCGTGCAGATGGGTGATGAAGAAGTAGGTCCGGTCCAGGTCCACCTCGAGTTCGGACAAGGCCGCTTGCATCGCTTCAAGGCATTCCCGGCGGTTGAGCCCCGTGTCCACCAAAAGGTTCCGGTCCGGCCCCTTGATTAAATAGGAATTGACGAATTTCAACGGGCTTTCCGGCAGGGGAATCTCGATCCGGTAAAGTCGAGGCAGTATCTCTTCGAACATGAGCCGTCTCCTTGAGGTTTTCCTTGGACCGGGTAAGTCTACCTTACTTTCTCGTCCGGAACCAGGAAGAAAGTTGGTCCGACAAATATTTTAAAACCAACCACCCCGCCGCCGCTAGCCAAACAGGCCGGAAGCGGGCCGTCGCAATGCCCGGCCCGGGCGAAAATCCGCGACCGGCCGATTGACACCGGAAGCCCAACTAACCTATAGTCTGGTTTCAGGAGACCTCTCCCCCAGGGGTTGTGGGCGGCGCGACGGAACCGGGGACGGTGCGTCCCCGCCAAGGCCGGATCATCTCCACAAGGAAGACGGCGTCGGGTAGTAGAGGGGTTCTCCCTGGGAGCCAACGCCTGGTTCCAGGATACGGCGTTCGACCAATTCGTTCAGGGCCGCCGCCAGGGCTTCCGGAGTAGTGGTCCAACGGGCCGCTATAAAATCGAGGGACGGGCGAAGGTTATCGCCAGTCAAGGAAGTGACGATTATATAAGCCGAAGTTGCTTCGACGGAAAGTTTCATGTTAAAAATTTGACGATCCATGGCGCTATGAAAATGTTCGACCATAACCCTCTCCCGGCAGCTAGGGACGGAAAATGAAATCCAAGACCGCCCTTTATTTTCCCTTGACCAACATGTCGCCCGCCCCATTGGCGGGGGCCATGCGATTTTTCGAGACGATTATACTATACCGGCTTCTGTTGGACCAGCCCGCCCCCCATCTTTCCCGGGCGATCGAGGCCGGTCGGATAAAAACCAACGCCGTCAGCTTCATAAACGACCGCAAGGAAATCGGCCTCATAATCGACCAATTCGCGCAAGCCGCCGCTTATTACCGCGACCCGGACCTGATCGCTCATTTAATGAGACTGGAAGCGGAACGAAACGACGAAGATTCATCCTCCCGCTTGATGACCTCCATTCGGGGGCGGGGCCGGGGAGTCCCCCGGGACCAGCGGCGCGAGGCGGAAATTTTCCTCCACCTCGAGGGCGTCCTGGAGAGGCAAAACAGCGAGGTCAACGACATCCTCTCGGCGGCGCGGGAAAAGGAGTCGCATCTGGGCGAACTCCTGGGCGTGGAAACCGATTCCACCGACCTGGACGATCTCGCCGAGGACCTCTCCCTGCCCCATGATCCGGCCCTGGTCGCGGAACCGCCTTCCCCTCAAAAGGCGGCGGCTCGGCTGGCGGCCTGGGCTAGATTTTACGAAGCCTTCGGTCCGGACGACGTCCCCCTGCTGACCGACGCGCCCGAGATAATTTCCGCCCTGGACCTGAACCTGGCCAAGCTCCATGGGCCCCAAAAGCTGCCCACGGGAAAAAACGAAATCCTGGAACCTTTCGTGGAACTCCGGCTACCCCTGGACCCGGCGGACGCCGCCGACAGGGACCCAAGCCCGTCGCCGGCCGGCTGGTCGGATTTCCTGGCCAAGGTCGGGTCCCGGCCCTGGCCGGTCGAGGATATCCCGGCCCTGCGGGCCGAAGGCGCGGCCCTGGCTGAAAGTCTCGCCCGGCCCCTGGTTGGGCCGGCGGTCGTGGCGACCGGTTATCTCCTGCCGGGCGCCGACCTTGCCACCGCCTTTCTCGCCGCCGCCGGCTTGCGGGCCAAGCAAGACCCGCGGTTTTTCTCCGGTCCGCTTTTAGGGCTGTCGTTGCTCTAAAAAATGGCCCGCATAGCAGTCATGTCGGATATCCACGCCAATGCTCCAGCCCTGGAAGCGGTCTGGCGGGACATTGGCAGGCAAAAATTGGACGCGGTCTATCACTTGGGCGATCTGGTGGGCTACAATCCCCACCCGGCCGAAGTGATCGAATTTATCAAGGACAATCAGGTGCCGGGCATTTCGGGAAATTACGACCTGGCCGTGGCCGGAGGCGAACCCGACCCGGTTTCCGTTTACCTCAAGGAAAAAATATCTCCCGCCGGAGTGGCCGCCTGGGAATGGACCAGGGCCAGGGTTTCAACCCCCGACCGGGACTACCTGAAAAACCTGCCCCAACGACTGGACCTGGAAATCGAGGGGGCCCGGCTGACCTTGGTTCACGGTTCGCCCGAAAGCATCAGGGAATACCTTCGGCCCGATATTCCGGACGACCGGTTGAACCGGTTGACTTTCCTGACCGGGTCGGACGCCCTGCTCTGCGGTCATACCCATATTCCCATGATTCGGCGGGTCGAATCCGGCTTGGTCCTTAACCCGGGCAGCGTGGGCAAGCCGAAGGACGGCGACCCGCGGGCCGGATACCTCCTGCTGGATATTGAAAAGGGCCGACTGACCCCGGAACTTCGCCGCGTGGAATATCCCGTGAGCCAAGTGGCCGAGGCCATCAGGGCGTCGGGACTGCCCAAGGTCCAGGCCGATTCCCTCGAAAAGGGCCTTTCGGCCTGAAGGTCCATCTTTTTATCTGGAAAATAACGCCGGAATTCCCTCCCCAAATTTAACCAAACCGCGGCGCGAGGGAGAAAGCGGGTGATTTGGCCATGCGAAAAAAGCTTCTCGTCCTGGCGCTGCTCGCGGCGGCGTTAATCGTTTCCATCGCCGCCACGGTGTATTTCGTTTTCCCGGAAAAAATCATCGCCTGGGCCATCGACCGGGAACGGGGCAAGGCCGGGCTGACCAAAAAGAACGTCCAGGTGGGCGATCACCTCGTAACCTACCTCGAGGGCGGCCGAGGCGACGTGGTCGTGCTGATGCACGGTTTCGGCGGCGACAAGGATAACTGGACGCGTTTCGCGGCTTTTTTGACCCCCCGCTATCGCGTTATCGCCCTGGACCTCCCCGGCTTCGGCGAAAGCGACTTTCGTCCCTCCGCGTCGTACGCCTATTCGGAACAAGCCCGGAGATTGGACCAGTTCGCCTCGGCCGTGGGCCTCGACCGGTTTCATCTGGCGGGCAATTCCATGGGCGGGCATGTTTCCGGCCGTTACGCGGTGGAGCATCCCCGCCGGGTCAGGACCCTAGGGCTTTTCGCTTCCGGGGGCGTCAAATCCCCCCGCGACAGCGAGGTCTCCGCCATCATCCAAAAGGGCGAGGCCAACCCCCTGGTCGTCGCCGCGGAGGAGGATTTTCCGCGGCTCATGAATTTTATCTTTTTCGCGCCGCCGGCCCTGCCCTCCTTCCTCCACAAGGCGCTGGTTCGGAAAACCCTGGCCCGCCAAGAACAAAACCGGACCATTTTTAGACAAATAGCCCTGGAGCATTTAGCCCTGCAACCCGATCTCAACCGGATTGAAGCCCCGACCCTGATTCTGTGGGGGGACCACGACCGGGTGCTGGACCCTTCCGGCGCCGAGGTTTTCTCCGGGCTGATAAAAAATTCCCGGAAGGAAATCATGAAAAATTGCGGCCATGTCCCCATGATCGAAAGGCCCGGGGAAGCGGCTCGCATCTACTTGACCTTCCTGGAAAACAAATGACCGGGACGGGAGGGGCGGACCGGCCCGGGACCGGCCCGGGAAAAGCACGGGAACGATTGATCGTGGGTCTGTCCGGCGCGTCGGGCGCCATACTGGGGATCAGGCTGCTGGAAGTGTTGTCCGATCTGGACCTGGAAGTCCATCTGGTTGTTTCCCGGTCGGCCGAACAAACCATCCTGGCGGAAACGAGTTGGAAGGTGGACGAGGTCAAGGCCCTGGCCGACGTGGTCCACGATTTCCAGGACATCGGCGCCTCCATCGCCAGCGGATCGTTTCGCGCCCTGGGCATGGCCGTCATTCCCTGCTCCATGAAAACCCTGTCGGCCCTCGCCCATTCCTACGACGACAACCTCCTGGTCCGCGCCGCCGATGTCTGCCTCAAGGAACGTCGCCGACTCGTGGTCGTGCCCAGGGAATCGCCCCTGCACCGGGGGCATATGGGCTTGATGGCCCAGGTCGATTCCCTGGGAGCGATGATCGTTCCGCCCATGATGACTTTTTATCACCATCCCCGAAAGGTTGAGGACCTGATCGATCACCTGGTCGGCAAGGTCCTCAACTGCTTCGGGATCGACAACCGGCTGCTCGGGGAATGGGGCGGGGGACGGCTCCAACGGCCGGGACCATCGGCTTGAATTTGGCACGCCGGCCGCCCCCGGTTAAAAAACATTGATTTTCCACAACATCCGGCCAAGGCGAAGACAACCGTCAAAATTCAATATCTTTTCAAGATATTAAATGATATCAACCGTATTTGTCCCACGCCGGCCCTTCCCGCCGCGTGTAAAAAACCGTTGAATCGATAAATAAAATATTATATAGGTCGTAACCTCGCACCCGTTGGAAAAGGGCTGACGACGATTCATTTGGAGACGCCTGAATTCTTATAGACGATCATTCATCTTCCTCTCATACACCGGATTCGCTCTTCACGGCCTTTTCGAACGTGGAAAACCGCCAAGCAGACTAGGAGTCTATTTTAGGAAATGACAAGAGAAAACACCAATATATCGGAACGAGCCTATCAACATATCAGGGAGTCGCTGCTCAACAGCGATTCTTACGTGGGGCAAAAAATACCTCATTTAGAATTGGGGAGAAAACTCGGCATCAGCCAAACCCCGTTGCGGGAAGCCTTGTTCCGCCTGGCCGCCGAGGGCTTGCTGGCTCACCAGAATAATCGCGGCTTCTTCGTCTCCGAAATGGACCTGGAAGAAGCCAAGGAAATATACGAGGCCCGCGAACTCATCGAACCGGCCCTGGCCGAAAAGGCCGCCGGGGTGGTCACGGACAAGCAGTTGAAGGCCTTCGCCCGCAACCTGGACGAATATGAACGGCTTTACACCCAGCCCTACACCAGGCCCCGACTCCTGGCCGACAAAAAATTCCACATGGGAATCGCCAAACTGACGGGCAACAACACCTTGATCGGGCTCTTGACCCAATTGTTCGACCGACTGATCATGAAACGCCCCTTTGAACATCTATCCCTGGACCGCGGCAAGGACGCCTACCAGGAACACACGTCCATCCTGGAAATGCTGAAAAACGGAGAAGGGCTGAAAGCCGCCGATTTCATGAGGGACCATCTGCGGCGGCAGCGGGAATACGTCCTGGCCGATATCAAAAAAAGGCAAAACAACCAAACCATGAACGGGTTCCGTCCGTTGAAGTGAGGGACGAAAAGACCCGCCCCGTACCTTGCCGCCGGACCAACCGCCAGGATGGTCCTTTTTTGTTTTTTTTCCCGCGACGGCTTGGTATTATTGTTTTCAAACGGCAAGTCAAGAGGGCGAGGCGTGACAGGTCCAAATAGCGGGCAAGACGCGGCGGTTCATCCCGCCTTGAAAAAGGCCTTGTGGTGGTGTCGCCGGGGGTGGCTCCTCGCCCTGCCTTTTATCGCCGGCTTGGCCGCCGCCGGGGAGGCGACCGGACAATTGCCGCTCCGGTTCGGACTGCCCTTCGGCCTCTTCATTTTATCTCTGGCCGTTTATATCGGTCGGACCACCGCCGGGGACATACGTCGCTCCATCCGGGTCATGAAGACCTATCCCCGGAGGTCGATGATCCTGACTCCCCTTGGGACCGGCGATCACACCGGAAGCTACGTCCGGTTGGGGCCCGCGGCCCCGGCTTCCCGGGAAGGCCCGACGGTCGCGGCCTCCCTGAAGGTCGACAAGTCCAAGCCGTTGCCTCCGACATCGACCCCGGCCGCGGTTTATTTCGAGGCCCACTCCCCCGACCGCTTCCTCGTCGTGGAGGCCGAGGGAAGGATTTATTGGGGGCGTCTGGCGGACAGGGATGCCCGAACCCGGGCCTGGAAGCGTTTCCGGCTGATTTTTCTAGGCCTGACCGGACTGCTGTTCCTGGCCTTGACCGTCATGGGCCTGGAACAACTTAAAGCCTGGCGTTCGGCGCTGGGGGAAGTGGAAACGGCCGCGGCCAGCCTAGGTTGGCCCCGGGTTTCCGGCCAAATCACGTCCTCGGAAGTCGTGACGGTCCCGTTAAAAAACAAGCGCTTCCCGACCTCCGGCTTCGAGCTTCGAGTCAGGTATGAATACGCCGTCGACGGCCGTTCCTTTGAAGGTCGCGCGATTCGCTTCGGCGACCAGCCCGCCAGGGACGAAGGGCGCATCCGGGAACAAGCGTCCGCCTTGCCCCCGGGCCGAACGGTTGAAGTCTCCTTCAACCCCCTTGACCCTTCGCAATCCGTATTGAAGCCCGGGGGAGTGGAAGAAATCGGGCGTCAAGCCGAGCTGGAAAAAATCGGCTTGATAGTGATTCCTTGCTTCGGGGCCGCGGCCTTGCTCGCGCTAGTACTGCTCTGGCTATATCTGGCCGGCAAAAGGGCCCGGGCCTTCCGACCAGACGCCTAAAGGATCGCTCGCCGCCCCGGCCCCGTCGGGCCAGTCAATGTAATTTGATCAAATATTCGCTTGAAACCGAAGAGTGGGAAAGGTACTCTCTTCTAGCAGGCCCGGGCCGCGCGGCCGGGGTCCCTAAACAGGAGGACGATTAAAATGAGTTCCATCGACTACCCCAAACTGATCACCAGCCTGCCCGGCCCCAAGGCCAAGGCGGTCATTGAAAAAGACCAGCGTTTCATCTCCCAATCCTATACCCGGGGGTACCCCCTGGTGATTCAAAAAGCCCAAGGCGCCCGGTTAACCGACGTTGACGACAACGTTTTTCTCGATTTCACTTCCGGCATCGCCGTCTGCAATACCGGGCACACCCACCCCAAGGTGGTGGAAGCCATAACCAAGCAGGCCGGACTTTTCCTCCACATGTCGGGCACCGACTTTTATTACGCCGTCCAATCCGACCTAGCGGAAAAACTATCCGGGTTCGCGCCGGGAGACAAAAACCGCCGGGTTTTTTATTGCAACTCCGGAGCCGAGGCCATCGAGGCGGCCTTGAAACTGTCCCGGTACCATGCCAAGCGGTCCAGGACCATGTCCTTTTTGGGCTCCTTCCACGGGCGAACCATGGGCGCCCTGAGCCTCTCGGCCAGCAAGGCCATTCACGAAAGAGGCTTCGCCCCACTGCTGCCCGGAGTGACCCATGTGCCTTACGCCTACTGTTACCGCTGCCCCTACAACCTCACCTATCCCAAATGCGAGGCCTTCTGCGTCGACTGGATTCGGGAAGACCTGTTCAAGCGCGCCATTCCGCCGGAGGAAGTCGCGGCGATTTTCGTGGAACCCATTCAGGGCGAGGGCGGGTACATCGTGCCGCCCAAGCTCTTCCACCAAAAGCTGTTCCAGCTCTGTCAAGATTTCGGAATTCTTTACGTCGCCGACGAAATCCAGAGCGGCATGGGCCGGACCGGAAAGATGTTGGCCGTGGAACATTTCGACATCGACCCGGATATCTTCACCCTGGCCAAGGGCATCGCCTCGGGCATGCCGCTGGGGGCCATGGTCGCCCGGGAAAAAATCATGAACTGGGTCCCGGGCTCCCACGCCTCCACCTTCGGCGGCAACCCGGTCTCCTGCCAGGCCGCCCTGGCCACCATCGAACTCCTGCAAAACGGCCTGGTGGAGAACGCCGCGACCATGGGCCAACGGCTCAAGAACGGCCTGTTGGAACTTCAAGCGCGGCACGAACAAATCGGCGACGTCCGGGGCCTCGGCCTCATGGCCGCCATCGAACTGGTGACGGACCGGGAGAAAAAAACCAAGGCCCAACCCTTGCGGGACAAGCTGGTCAACCAGGCTTTCGCCAAGGGCCTGCTACTTCTTGGCTGCGGCGAAAACTCGATCAGGTTCATTCCCCCCTTGATGATCGACGCGGCGGAAATAGACGCGGCCCTGGAAATTGTCGACGACCTGTTAAGAAGCATCTAAACCCAAGATCGGGGGGACGACCCGCCCGGTCGTTTCCCCGGCCGCTAGCCAACGGCGCCGGGAGCATGAAAAATACAAAAAAAATAGCCGTCGTTCTGGTCCTGGCGCTTCCGGCGGTCCTATTTTTCGCCTTCGACCTGCAACGTTTCTTCACTCTGTCCTTTATCAAGGAGTCCCAGGCCGGCTTTCAGTCCCTGTACCGGGAATGGCCGCTTCTGGTCCCGGGGGCCTTTTTCCTTATCTATATCCTCGTGGTGGCGGTGAACATACCCGGCGCCGCGGTGATGTCCCTGGCCGCCGGCGGACTATTCGGGTTCCGGCTGGGGCTCCTGATCGTCTCCTTCGCCAGTTCCATCGGCGCCGCCCTGGCCTGTTTCCTGGCCCGATACGTTTTTCGGGACCTCGTCCGCAAAAAATTCGGGGACCGCTTGAAAAAAGTCAACGACGGCGTGCTGAGGGAAGGCGCCTTTTACCTTTTTTCCCTGCGCCTTATCCCGGCGATCCCCTTTTTCGTCGTCAACCTGGTCATGGGGCTGACCTCCATGCCCCTCCGGACGTTCTATTGGGTTTCCCAACTCGGCATGCTCCCCGGAACCATGGTCTTCGTCAACGCCGGCAAGGAACTAGGCCGGGTGGAATCCCTGTCCGCCATTCTGTCCCCCGGCCTGATAATCAGCTTCGTCATTCTGGGGTTGTTTCCCCTGGCCGCCCAAAAAACCATCTCGTTTTTACGCGGCCGCGCTGGGAAAAAAGCCTGAACCGGCTTATCTTTATCGCCAGTGGAAACATACCGCCTACCTCCGCCCAGCCCGATGGAAGGAAAACGACATGCCCGCGTATGACTTTGACCTTGGAATAATCGGCGGGGGCGCCGCCGGACTCACCGTGGCGGCCGGGAGCGCCAGGGCCGGCGCCAAGACCCTGCTTATCGAAAAGGAAACGAGGCTCGGCGGGGACTGCCTGCACTTTGGCTGCGTGCCCAGCAAAACCTTGATCAAGACGGCCAAGGTTCGCCATTTGGCCCAAAACGCCCCGGCGTTCGGGTTGCCGGAAGCGTCCCTGCCGCCGGTGGACTTTAGGTTGGTGCGGCAACACATCCGGGACGTGATCGAGAAAATACAAGTTCACGATTCCGCGGCCAGGTTTTGCGAGCTGGGCGCCCGGGTTATTTTCGGGGACCCCGAATTCACCGACGACCACCAGGCGACCATCGACGGCCAGGCCTATTCCGCCCGAACCTGGGTCCTGGCCTGCGGTTCCTCTCCCGCGCCGCTTCCCCTGAAAAACCTTTCCCGTAACGCTTATCTGACCAATCGCGAAATATTTTACCTGGACGCCCTCCCGAGTTCCATGATTATCCTGGGGGCCGGTCCCATGGCGATAGAGATGGCGCAGGCCTTTGGCCGCCTAGGAACAAAAGTCCAGGTCGTGCAACGGTCCAGCGGCATTCTCACCCGGGAAGACCCCGACCTGGCCCAAGCCGTCCAGGCCGCGTTGGAAGCCGAGGGCGTGGTTTTTCACCTCAACGCCCAGGTCCTGGACATCGCCGACCAGGGCGGCGTCAAGAACGCGCGGATTTTTTCTCCCGACAAGGGAGAACGACTGCTCCGGGGACAAGCCCTGCTGGGGGCCTTGGGACGGACCCCCAACACGGCCGGCCTGGCCCTGGAAAAGGCCGGCGTGGACCACGGCCCCAAGGGGATTGTGACGGATAACCGGCTGCGGACCAGCCGCAAGCATATCTTCGCCGCCGGAGACGTTACCGGCGGGCCTCAATTCACCCACGCGGCCGGATACCAAGGCGGCATTGTGACCGCCAACGCCGTCTTTCACCTGCCCCGCCGGGTGGACTATTCCCTCATGCCCCACTGCACCTTTACCGATCCGGAACTGGCCGGCGTCGGCCATAACGAAATGTCGGCCCGGGCCGAGGGACTGGAATACCGGGTCCTGGTCGAGGAATTCGAGCAAAACGACCGCTTTCTGACCGAGGGGGGGACCAGCGGCAAATTGAAGCTGCTTATCGACCCCCGGGGACGTCCCCTTGGGGTCCAAATACTGGGGCCCTCCGCCGGAGAGATATTATCCCAGTGGATAACCGTCCTGGGCGGCAAGATCAAGCTTTCCACCTTGGCCGGGAGCATCCTGCCCTACCCGACCCTGGCCGAAATAAACAAACGCGTCGCCGGGGCGTTTCTGGCGCCCAAAATTTTCTCGGAGAACGTCAAGAAAACCCTCAAATTTTTCTTCGACTTCAAGGGACGGGCCTGCCTGCCGCCCCGGGACCCGCAATCATAGTCCTTGCCAGGCGGCGGGGCTAGCGCCGGTCCGGCGACTCCACCCGCTTCCCGGGCCGCGGCCGCAAAGCGGTATTCCCGGACCACGGTTGCCGGATCGGGCCGGGAATGTTAACCTACGCCCCCAAAACACTCGGAAAGGTCGCCCGGCCGGTGGGACGGCGAACCGGACCGACTTGGCGACGACTTTAAGCGTTAATGGAGGAACTGGAATGCCATTTTACGAATTTGAAGGAAAACGACCCGTGGTGGGACCAGAAACCTATATTCATCCGGCCGCGGTCCTCATCGGGGACGTGACCGTGGGAAGCGGCTGTTACCTGGGGGCCGGAGCGGTCCTCCGCGGCGATTTCGGACGCATCGTGGTCGGCGACGGGTCCAACGTCCAGGAAAACGCCGTGCTCCACGCCAGCCCCATGACTCCGGTGGAGGTCGAGGACGGCGTGATTATCGGACATGGCGCCCTTCTGCACGACTGCGCCATAAAAAAAGGCGCCATCGTCGGCATGGGCGCCGTAATTCTGCATCGCGCGGTGGTGGAGGAAGAAGCCATGGTCGGGGCCGGGGCCGTGGTGGCGCCCGGTTTTGTGGTTCCGGCCCGCAAGATCGCCCTGGGTAACCCGGCCCAGGCGCAAAAGGACGTTTCGGAAAAAATGCTTCAAATGAACAAGCTCGGCTTGGCCGCGTACCAGGAATTGCCGGCCCGATATTTGAAAGGCGCGCGGGAAATAAAAATTTAATGGCATTCCAGGGGGCCGGCCCGCGAGGCCGGCTTTTTCAGGAAGGCGGCCGCGACCGGCGGCCGGCCTAAAGGGGGGGCGTTAACCTAAACGTAGCAAGGGGTGATAAGGTTTACTTGAGTCAGATCATGGGCGTTGGCGCCTAATGACATCCATTCCGGTTGGGAAATGACCGCCGACAGCTCGCTGGTCAGTTCCTGGGCCTGCCCGAGGCTGAGCCCGGACTCGCCCGCGGCCTTGTAGGAAGCCTTTTCCGCGAGCTGTGGTTTCAGTAGCTCGGTTTTTGAGGATTCCGACTGAACATTAGTCCGACCGCTGTTTTCCGCGCCATCCTGGGGACGGAAATCCGGCCTCTCGGTCGTGACCGGGATTTGTCCCAACCGACCGAGGTTGCTATAAGTCTGGACTACACCTTGAATATCCATGATCCCGACTCCGTCCTATCAGGAAAAGTCGCCGCGATTAAATTTCATCGCCTCGACCGAGGCCAGAATGGCGACCTGGTCGGCCAGGCCCTTCAGGCCATGCCCCTCGGGCAGCGACCCGCTCAGTTCCTTCATTCTATCGGCTTCCGTTTGCAGCTTGTCCACCAACGGCGCCAAATCCTTCAGAGTGCTGTTCCCGTCGCTCAACCCCTGGGCGTACTGATCCAAGGCGGATAAGGCCTGCTCGACCCTCGCCTCCGGTCCGCTCGCTTGCGCCGCCAATATTCCCGCCACGGCCGAGGTCTCCATCAAGCTCGAGGCTGAGGTTGAATTAGTGACGGTCGAGGTCCCGTCAGAGCTTTTTCCGTCCGTATCGGCCAAAATTTTGGCGAAGGCGTTTCCGGCGTCAAGGGTCCGGTTGCTCCGGAAAACCTGGGTCTGAATCTGACTGACGAGTTTTTCATCAATTTTCACCTTACTCCTCCTTTACCGCCCCCGGCGGTTGGATCAACTAAAATGCAAACCAGGCGCCAACATCCAAAGATTGGAACAATTTAGCCAACAGGCTTAATTAACTACTATTTTATTGACCGACTCCTTGAAGCGTCCACGGTCGATTTCGATATCCGGATGGAAAAATTTTCCCGCTTCCCCCAGGCCCCCGTGATTATCGTCGTGATTTAATTAATGATATCATTATAACACCTCCGGGCGTCCCAGGCAACTTCATGACGGTCCCGTTGTCCTTTTCGGCCGCGGCATGGTATATCCTTAATGAAAAAGCCGCCAAGGCGGCTTGATCCTGCTTTCAGGAGGCCCCGCATGAATCGCTTTTTTCGGGTCGGGCGACCGGTCCTTTTCTTCTGGGCCGTCCTCCCCTGGCTGATGCTTTCAAGCTGCGCCGCCGGGGGACCGGACCAGACGCCCCGCCTGGTCGGAGGACCGTGCCGGTATGTGGAGATCAGGGGGAAGGCCCGGTTGCGGGAGATAAACACGCCTCCCGCCGACGCCTACAATTGCCGAAACGCCGTGGAACTGGTTTTCGACTTCAAACCCGACGACCCGGCGGCGGCGGGAAAATACCGCTTTCCCGGCCAACCGGACCAAGGAATGCGCCTGACGGTTTTCGGCGGGGCCAATCCTCCCCGGGAATGGGTCGAGGCCCACAAGCTGACCGTGGGAACCTACCTGGAAGCAAGGCGACAGGAAATCACGGCCGGAACCTGCACTCCCGTGATTTTTTCCTTTCCCGCGCTCAACCTGGAGGACGGCGACATTCCCTGTTGGAAATGAGGCCCCACGCCGCCGGATTATTCGTTTCCGAAAAAATGGGCATATTATGCCGG
This sequence comes from Pseudomonadota bacterium, assembly GCA_043806915.1. GTDB lineage: Bacteria > Desulfobacterota > Desulfarculia > Adiutricales > JAGVGV01 > JAZDGM01. The sequence continues at coordinate 67,540 of JAZDGM010000189.1, forward strand.
CCGGAAAAACCGGCCGGCCGGGGGGATCAATTCTTGGGGGCGACGGGCAAGGCGGCCCGCCATCCGCTCGATTCCTCGAGTAAATATTGGATACGGCCCACCATTTCGTACGGGTCCCGCAGGTAACCTTCCAGCAGCAGGGCGGATTCGAAAAGCTGCATCACCGCCTTGCCCAGATAGGAATCGTTCGGGTTTTCCTTATAAATGGCAAAGAGGTTGCGGATGAGCCGGTGGTCCTTGTTAACCTCCAAGACCTTCGTGGGAATCGACGCGTCCTTGGACGCGATTTTCAAAATTTTTTCCATGGAGGAAGTCATGCCGCCATCGGGGTTGACCAGGCAGACCGGACTTTGCGAAAGCCGGGACGACACCCGAACCGACTCGGCTTTTCCTTCCAAAATGTCCTTGATTTTGTCCAGGAATTTCTGGAAATCCTTCTCGTCGTCGGCCCCGAGGGGTTCGGCTGTTTCCTTGGTTTCGAGGGTTTCAAAGGTCCCGAGAGAAGCCGAGTCCACGTGCTCCACGGGTTTTAATTCAAATTCTCCATATTTTTTAATGGTTTCCAGGGCGAATTCGTCCAGCGGCTCGAAAAGATACAACACTTCCAGGCCCTTGGAACGGAATATTTCCAAGTGCGGGTTCAGGGTCGCGGCCTCCCGGCTGGGACCGGAAACATAGAATATTTCCTTCTGCCCGGACTTGACCCGCCCGATATATTCGTCCAGGGACGCCAGTCCGTTCGAATCGTCGCAGTGGGAGGAATTGAAACGCAGCAGCCCGGCGTATTTGTCACGGTTGGCGAAATCCCCGTACCCCAGCTTGAATAATTTTCCATGCTCCTTCCAGAACTCCTCGTATTTACCCCGGTCGTCCTTGGCCATCTTTTCCAGATGGTTCAGAATCTGCTTGGCCAGGTTGGAGGAAATCTTCCGGAGCATCATGTTTTCCTGGAGCGTCTCCCGGGAGATGTTCAGGGGCAGGTCTTCCGAATCGACCACTCCGCGCGCGAAGCCCAGGTATTCGGGGAGGAGGTCCTTGTCGCCGTGCTTGATCAGCACGCGGCGGACGTAGAGGTCCACCCCGGGAAGGTCCCGGGCCAGGCCGAAGAGATCGTGGCTCCGGGGTGGAATAAACAACAGGGCGTTGTACTGGATCGGGGCGTCCACCGCCACGTGGATGGTGGATTGCGGGGCCTGGGAGTCGAAGGTCAGGAACTTATAAAACTCGTCGTATTGTTCCTGCTTGATGGAAAACTTCGGCTCGCGCCATAGGGCCGAAACGGTGTTGACGCGTTCGTCATCGACAAAAATGGGGAAGGAAATAAAGTTGGAATGCTTATTGATAACGGCCGTGATCCGGTAATTTTCCGCGAATTCCTTGGCGTCATCCTTGAGGTGGATTTCCACCCTGGTCCCCCGGGGCAGGTCTTCCTCCAACTCGGCCAGTTGGTACGACCCCAGGCCGTCGGATTTCCACATCACCGGTTTTTCGTCTTTTTTATAGGACCGGCTCTTGATGACCACCTCCCCGGCGGCCATGAACACCGAATAAAACCCCACGCCGAATTTCCCGATCAGGTTTTCCAGCTTTTCCGCCTTGCTTTCCGCGGCCTTGAGAAATTCCGCCGAACCCGACTTGGCGATGGTTCCGATATTTTCCACGATTTCAGCCTTGGTCATGCCCACGCCGGTATCGGAAATAACCAGTCGGTTTTGGTCCTTGTCCGCGGTGATCCTGATTTCCAGGGGAAGTTCGGTCCCGGTCGCTTCCGTTCCCCGGTTCAATTCGAACCGCATTTTATCCAAGGCGTCCGAAGCGTTGGAAACCAATTCCCTTATGAAAATTTCCTTGTTGGTGTAAAGGGAATGGACCAGGATGTCCAACAATTGTCTAATTTCAGCCTTGAATTCGAATTCGGAAAAAGTATCGGTCATTGTCGTCAGTTCTCCCTATTTGCCTTTTTATTTCTTACATTAAACACGGTCCGGGGATTGTCAAGCCCAACCCCGCGAATCCCGGTCCCTCCGCCCCGGAAGACGAGATGTTTTTTGGTCCCGCCGACCTTCCCGGTCGAGAAATTTTTCTTATTGCCATTTGGCCGGGGTCACGATAGAAATAATCCACAGGCAACCCATTCCCGGGTTCAGGACGAAAGCCCCGCTTTCATTAATCTCGCCCCTAGCAAAGAGGTAACAACATGGATGCCGAAAAGAAAAAAAGGGACGTCGCCCTGTTGACCATTGGCGATAAAACCATCGAACTGCCCATCATCACCGGGACGGAAGGGGAAAAAGCCCTGGATATTTCCAGCCTGCGCAAGCAAACCGGCTTTATCACCCTGGACCCCGGTTTTGTCAACACCGGCAGTTGTCAAAGCGCCATAACCTTCATGGACGGAGAAAAAGGCGTCTTGCGGCACCGCGGCTTCCCGGTGGAAGAACTGGCCGAGCATTCGACTTTCGTGGAAACGGCCTACCTCCTGATCAACGGAGAATTGCCGGATCAGGCCGAACTGACCAGGTTCAGCGTCCTTTTAAACGACCATTCCCTGGTCCACGAGGACATGCGCGACTTTTTCCAGAAATATCCGCGGGACTCCCATCCCATGGGCATTCTGTCGTCCATGGTCACGGCCATGAGGAGTTTTTATCCGACCCTGGAAGGCCTGTCCATGACGGAAAAAGCCACCATCACCCTGACCAGGCTCCTGTCCAAGGTCCGGACCATGGCCGCGATGTCCCACAAGATATCCCGGGGCCATCGGGTGGTCTACCCCCGGCATGACCTGACCTACTGCGCCAACTTTCTCAATATGATGTTCGACACGCCCGTGCGCCCCTATGAACTGGACGCCGACCTGGTCAGGGCCCTGAACGTGTTCTGGATTCTGCACGCCGATCACGAACAAAACTGCTCCACCACGGCGGTCCGGACCGTGGGCAGCGCCAGGGTGAACCTCTACGCCGCCATTTCCGCCGGCATGGCGGCCCTCTGGGGGCCCCTCCACGGCGGGGCCAACCAGGCGGTTATCGAGATGCTGGAACAGATACTCAAAAGCGGCGGCGATCCGGCCCCGTTCATCGCCCGGGCCAAGGACAGGAAAGACCCCTTCCGGCTGATGGGTTTCGGACACCGAGTCTACAAGACCTACGACCCCCGGGTCAAGATAATGAAGCGGGTTTGCCATAATGTCTTGGAAAAACTGAACATCGAGGACCCGCTCCTGGACGTGGCCCGGCAGTTGGAGGAAGCGGCCGTGCGCGATGAATACTTTATCGACCACAACCTCTACCCCAATGTCGACTTCTACAGCGGCATAGTCCTCCGGGCCATGGGCATCCCCCTGAACATGTTCACCGTCATGTTCGCCATCGGTCGCCTGCCGGGGTGGATATCCCAATACATGGAAGACATCCAGGACCCCAACTGGAAAATCTGCCGTCCCCGCCAGATTTACATGGGAGAAAACCTGCGCCATTACGTCCCCATGGCGGACAGAAAACAGGGGCGGGGCGTCAAATAAAACAGCCGCCCCGGAGGACGGCTGTTTTTCGATTCACTCGCCGCGGCCGGACAAGTCCCGCCGCGGCGATTCCATTTGTGGTTACTGGGTAACCACGGAAGACTTGGTGGCGGAAACGACGGCCACCACGCGGCGGTTACGCTGCCGACCATCGACCGTCTTGTTGTCGGCGATGGGCCTGCTTTCCCCATAACCGATGGCCGTCAGCCGCGAGGGCGCCAGGCCGAAGTTGCTGATAAAGTATTGACGAACGGCGTTGGCGCGGGCCTGGGACAACTTCTGGTTGAGCAGGTCCGATCCCACGTCGTCGGTGTGCCCCTCGATCACCACGGAAGTGTAGGGATAGGCGATCATGAGGTCGGCCACCTTTTTGAGTTCGGCGCGATACTGGTCCCGGACGTTGGATTTGCCGGAATCGAAATGGACCCGCAGTTCATAGGACACGGACTCCTTGAGCATTTCCGGGCAACCATAAGCGTCGACCTTGGCGCCCCGGGGAGTCCCCGGGCATTTGTCCACCTGGTCGCAGACGCCGTCCTGGTCCGTGTCGGGGCAAGGCGCGGCGGCGGGGACGGGAGCGGGCGCCGCCGCCGCGACATCATCATAGAAGATGTCCTTCAACATCGCCAAAAACGCGGTCGGGTCGGATAAAAGCGCGCAGCCGTCGAAAACCTTGCCGCATCCGGCGACGGCCGTTATTTCCTTGGCCGTGGCCAGGGGGTCCGCGCTCCAACCGAAAACGATATTATAAACACAGTACGATTCGCCATACTTCTGTTTCAAGGCCTTGACCTCGGCGGCCGGGTCCCCGAATTCGAAGCTTCTTTCAAAATCCGACAGGATGATCAGGGCCTTGCGGCCGGAAGCCTTCCCTAGTTCCTCGTCGGACGCCAGGACGGCCGGCCCTAGCGGCGTAATGCCGGACGCGCCTTCCAGGGCCTCGGCCGCGGCCGCGGCCTCGGACCGGTTGTATTCCTTCAGCCCCCACAACAGCTTGGAATAGGAAGAAGGACCGCTGATAAGACTGGTCTGGCCGAACTTCCGGATGGCGCCCTGATAGCCCAGTTCCGGAATGCCGGCGGTCATCTTCAACAACAACGCCTTGTAGGCCCCGAATTTACTTTTGTCGGCGCATTTTTCAGCGGCCCACGGATCGTCCATGGACGCCGAAACATCAACCAGAATCTCAAAGGCGTCGACCTTTTTGATCTGTTCCGCCTGTCCGGGGACGGCGGACGCCAAGCAAAGCAAAAGAGCCAGAATAAATACTCCCGTTAAACGAAATACCTTAGTTTCCAAAACGGCCTCCTGGTGCGTGTTTTTGGGGGGAAATCCCATTTTCTTTAAATAAATTAATTTGATAGGCTACCAACATCGGACAAGTGGCGGTGATTCCTCAATCTTACTTATTTCCCGGCAGGCCTTTTCCTGACTCAGGGCGCGACCCGACAACCGGAAACGCCTACTTCAGGGGCGGTCCGCCTTCAATTCCTGGAATTTTAACATTCTTCACCGCCGTATTCAACGATATAGGAGGACCAGATGGAAACATTTTTCGCGGCCAGGGCGATAAAAAAAAGGCCGAAACCTCGGAAGGCTTCGGCCCCTTAACCTAAGCGTCCTTATGGTTAGTCCACTTTAAAAAACGAATCCTTTTTGGCATTACAGACCGGGCAATTATCCGGCGGTTCGACTTCGCAGGTATAGCCGCACAACGGGCAGACCCAATAATCCACCACTTCGGTGGAACCGAGGCCGGCCAGGGCCTTTTCGTACAGGGCCGCGTGCACCTTCTCCACCTCGTTGGCGTATCCCAGGCCGCGTTCGGCCTTTTTATTCCCTTCCTCGACGGCGTCGGCGATCATGGCCGGGTACATGCTGGTGAATTCATGGGTTTCCCCGCTGATGGCTTCCTTGAGATTTTCCGCCGTGGACTTGATCCCATCCAACAACTTCAAATGGGCGTGGGCGTGGATGGTCTCGGCGGCGGCGGCGGCCCGAAAGAGCCTAGCCACTCCGGCATGACCCTCGGCGTCGGCTTTCTTGGCGAAAGCGAGGTACTTCCTATTGGCCTGGGATTCCCCGGCGAAAGCTTCCCTGAGGTTCTTTTCGGTTTTCGACATCTTTTTCTCCTATCTTCCGTTTTTTAAAGGTTATTTTTTGCGGTCGGCCCCAACCGACCGGGGTGGTGAACAACTCCGCGCGCCTTCCCGGCAACGCCGGCAAACGCCCCTGATAACCGCGTTTTTCGAGGACGTCTCGCCCCAGCCGACCACGTTTTCCGGCAAGGGCAATTCTTCGAAGCCGGGCCAGGAAAAATCCGTTATTTCCCGGCAAACAGCGCAGACCAAATGATGGTGCGGCGTCAGGTCCGCGTCGAACCGGGCCTTGTCGCCAAACGCCTCCACCCTGACCGCCGCTCCGATCTTTTCCAGGGAGGCCAAGGTCCGGTAAACAGTGTCCAGGGAAATGGTCGGCAGGGTCTCGCGAACCCGGTGGAAGACCGTTTCCGCCGAGGGGTGTTCCGTGGTGGAAGCCAGTTGGCGGTATATTTCCAGGCGCTGGGGCGTCGCTTTGAGTTTGCCCCGCCGGCAGAGTTCCTGGATGCGCTGTATGTTCGGGTTCGTGGTCACGTTGTTTACTCCAAACAATTACTACTTAGGAAGTATTACTATTAAACACGACCCTGTCAAGCCCCCCCCCTTCTTTTTTTCCAATTTTAACTCCGCCGGGCCGACCGCTCCAGGCTGTTGTGGGAATAAAACCGTCGCGGCCCGGGACGGCTCCATCCGCCGGGTCCAGTCGTCGGGTTTTGGGGCGGCCTCCGGCGGTCCCAGCGGGAAAGTTGCCAGGGGGCTCCCCTTTCAGGTAGAATGGTGAAAAACGAAAGCGATGTCCCATGGGCGAAGTGATGTTATTTTTTACCGGCGGGACCAGCGGCATGGTCCCCCTGGGGGGCCGGCTCCGGCGCGCCCCTGACCCTGGGACGGGAAGGAGTCTCTCGAAGCCCAACGCCAGGCGCGCGGGGGGCGGAGCAGCCCCGCCCGCAAGGCGCCGGCCAACGTCTCCAATTTACCGCGGCAAGGCCCGCAAAATAGTAAAAGATGGTGCGCGTTGCGCACCCTACAAACTGAAAAACAATACCTTGTTCCAAACGGAGACGAGGGCCGGGCCAGACAATTCCAAACGCCCCGGACTTCTTCGGGCGGGCATGGACGCCCGCCCTTTCCGCCCTCGAAACAGGACGTTTCGGGGCGTGAAACCGCCGCCAGGCGGGTTCTCCGGAAAAAGAGCCGGGGGTTGTCAG
>JAZDGM010000190.1:0-51408 GCA_043806915.1 Pseudomonadota bacterium
TCACTTACCAGGAGGTTCTTTGTGAAGAAAGCAATACTTGTTATCGCCACGCTCCTTTTCGCCCTCGTCCCCGTCTGGGCCGCGGCCCAGGAACACGCCACCCCACAGGAAGTCTACGTAAAAATCGTCCAGGCCGCCTCGGTGGTCCAGAATCTGGGAGAAGAAAGTTTTTCCGCCTTCAACGATCCCAAGGGCGAATTCGCCTGGAAGGACGCCTACGCCTTTGTCACCAACTGCGAAAAAAAGACCATCGTGGCCCATCCCAACCCCAAGCTGATCAACCTGCCCTCGGACAAGGTGCTCTGTTACAAGACCGGCCGTAAAATCCTGGAGGAAACCTGCCAACAAATTACTCCCGAGGGAGTCTGGCTGGAATACTGGTGGCCGATCCAACCGGGTTCGGATCAAATCGCCCGCAAGGTCGTCTTCGTCGTTCCGGTTCCCGGAACCCCCTATCAGGTACTGACCAGCATTTTCAACGAGAACGACTCGCTCGAGGACCTGAACAAAATCAAGTAAGACCGACTTCCGGGGAGACTTCCCACCGGGTTTGTCTCCCCGGAAAAACATTCGACTCCCGACCTGTTTTCCGCAAGACCCCTCTCTTCCGCCCAACCACGCTCCAGGCGCGACAGCCGGACCGGGCAAGCATTCCTCCAATACCATCTCGTTTTCCAGTGGACAGTTCCAGCCTCCATCCGGCATTTCCCCTGGCGTCGGCTATAAAAAAGCCTCGCGGTCGGGGCCGTGGACCGCCAAATCGGCCTTGATTTCCCAATTCCCGGAGCATTCGACCGCCATTTCTCCTGACTCACCATTTTTTTTTGCTGTTTTCCCGACTGATACTACAATTTTCTTGACAATTTCAGAGCCGCATTCATAATGCAATCATTATCAATCATATGAATCGGGTCATCCACCCGATTTTCCAGCCGTTAGAACCGAACCAAATTTTTGGAGGCGAGCAGTATGAAGACAGCGTTCGATACGATAAGGGTGGAAATCAAGGACGGCGTCGCCGTTCTGTTCATGGACAATCCGCCGGTCAACCAACTTTCCCCGCATTTCAGCCAGGAGATGGGCGAGGCCATCACTTCGGCCTGGGAAGACAACAACGTCAAGGCCATTGTCCTGACCGGAACCGGCAAAAACTTCATCGCCGGAGCGGACATTACCCAGATTCAGGGCGTCAAGACCAAGGAAGACATCCTGGAACCGGCGCTTAAGGGCGCCCGGTTCGTCAACAGCGTGGAGGCCGGTCCCAAGCCGGTCATCGCGGCCATCAACGGCAACGCCCTGGGCGGCGGCCTGGAAATCGCCATGGCCTGCCACTACCGGGTGGCGGCGCAGGGCGTCAACGTGGGGTTGCCGGAAGTCCAGATCGGCCTCATCCCGGGCGGCGGCGGCACCCAGAGGCTTCCCCGCCTGATCGGCCTGCAGAACGCCATGGAAATGATCACCTCCGGCAAGCCCATCACGGCCGAAAAAGGGTTTCAGCGGGGCCTGATCGACGAAGTGGTCCCCGCCGACAAGCTGCTTGACGCCGCCTTGGCCGCGGCCGGGAAGTTCATGACCCGGCAATTCAACCTCAAATCCCGCATGACCCGCAACATGAACACTCGCCTCCCCTCGGCCGCGGAACAGAAGCTCATGGTCGGGTTCGCCAAGAAGATGGCCGCCTTCCAGGCCAAGGGGTATCTGGCGCCCTTCAAGGCCCTGGAGGCCCTGGAAAAGGGCCTCGGCTTCGACATCGTGGCCGATATCGACCGGGAAGTCGACCTGTTCTGCGATTGCGCCATCTCCCCCATCGCCAAGAACCTGATCGGCATATTCCTCAACACCCGGGCCGCCGGACGGCTGCCCCGCATCAAGGACCTGACCCCCGCCCCCGTGAAAAAAGTCGCCATGCTCGGCGGCGGCGTGATGGGCTCGGGCATCGTCCATCTGCTCCTGGCCAACGGCTTCGAGGCGGTGTTGTGGGAAATCAACGACCAAGCCCTGGAAAAGGCCCTGGCCGCCATTCGCAAGACCTTCGGCTTCGCCCTCAAGCGGCGCAAGATGACCCCGGCCGCCCTGGACGCCCTGCTGGCGGAAAAGCTCCGGACCACCACCAAGCTGGAAGATTTGGGCGAGGTGGACCTGATCATCGAGGCGGTCCTGGAAAACATGAAGGTCAAGCAGGATATCTGGAAAAAGCTGGAAGGAATCTGCCGGCCCGACGTGATTTTCGGGACCAACACCTCGGCCCTGCCGATCACGGAGATGGCCAAGGTCCTGTCCGACCCCGGCCGCATGATCGGGCTGCACTTTTTCAACCCAGCCGAAAGGATGCAACTGCTGGAAATCATCTGCGCCCAGCAGACCTCGGACCAGACCCTGGCCACTTCGGTCGCCTTCGGCCGGGCCATCAAAAAGACGCCCATCGTGGTCAACGACGGACCCGGGTTCTACGTTTCCCGGCAGTTGGGCGGCTTGATGGGCGGCGGGGTGTTCCTCTCGGCCGACGGCGTCCCCGGGGAAGCGGTGGAAAAGGCCATGCTGGACTTCGGCATGCCCATGGGTCCGGCCACCCTGGCCGACCTGACCGGAATCGACATCAACTACCACGTCAACAAGACGTTCGAGCGGGAGTTGGGGAAACGCTACCAGGTGCATCCCTTGACCGAGCGCATCTACCAGCTCGGGGATTACGGCCGCAAGACCGGGGCCGGGTATTTCGATTACAGCGGACCCAAGCCGGTTCCCAACCCCCGGGTGGCCGAGGCCGCGACGGCGTATCTCCAGGAAAACAACGTCGCGCCCAAGGCGATGTCCAATCAAGAGATCGTGGACGTCATGCTGGCCCTGGCCATCAACGAAGCCGCCCTCATGATTCAGGAAGGCATCTGCGACCGGCCGCGGGACATGGACCTGGCCATGATTTACGGAACGGGCTTCCCGCCGTACCGGGGGGGCATTCTCCGTTACGCCGACGCCTGGGGCCTGGGGAATGTTTACGAAAAGCTAGTGGAACTGGAAGCTAAATACGGCCCCAGGTTCGCCCCGGCGGACCTGGTCAAGGACATGGCCGCCTCGGGCCGGACCTTTTACCAGGACTAGCCCGGTTCCGGCCAAGGGCCGGCGGTCCGAAAACCAGTGATGCTCCGGCCGGGGCGGCTCCGCCCCGGCCGGTTTTAACGCCACTTCAGGCAAACCGGCCGATCGGCGAAGCGGTCGCGGTTGAAACAAGAGGTTGATCATGGCGGAAAAATTCGTCAGCGCGCGGAATATAAAATTCTTGCTTTACGAGGTGTTCGACGCCGAATGCCTGACCAAGGCTGAATATTACGGCGACCATGACCGCGAATCGTTCGATATGGTTCTGGAAACCGCCCTCAGGCTGGGGCGGGACCGGTTGTGGCCCCTCTTTACCGAAATGGACCGGAACCAGCCCCAATTCGTCGACGGCGTCGTCAAGGTCCATCCCATGGTCCGGGGCTGGATGAGGGAAGCCGGCGAAGGCGGATGGATCGCCGCCGGCGCCCCGTACGAGCTGGAAGGGCAGCAGTTGCCCCTGACCATCTCCACGGCCGCCAAATTCATATTCGGCGCCGCCAACTACGCCGCCCTGGCCTACATCGGCCTGAGCCAGGGCGCGGCCCACCTGATCGAATCCTTCGGGTCGGACGAGTTGAAGGAAACCTACATCCCCAAGCTGTTCGCCGGCGAATGGCAGGGCACCATGGCCCTGACCGAACCCCAGGCCGGCAGCTCCCTGTCCGACCTCGCCACCCAGGCCGCGCCGACGGACCAGGGGTATTATAAAATCAAGGGCCAGAAAATCTTCATCTCGGCCGGAGACCATGACGGCGTGGACAACGTCGTTCACCTCATGCTGGCCAAGATCAAGGGCGCGCCGGCCGGAGTCAAGGGCATCAGCTTGTTCGTGGTCCCCAAGAAAAGGATCGGCCCGGACGGCGCCCTGACCCCGAACGACCTCAACACCGCGGGCATCTACCATAAAATGGGTTATCGGGGGACGCCCATAGCTCAACTGGCCATGGGCGAAAACGACGACTGCCGGGGCTGGTTGGTGGGCGAGCCGCACAAGGGCCTGTCCTACATGTTCCAGATGATGAACGAAGCCCGGCTGGACGTGGGCCTGGGCGCCGCGGCCATCGCCACGGCGGCCTACTACGCGTCCCTGGATTACGCCCGGCAACGCCCCCAGGGCAGGAAAGTCGAGGCCAAGGACCCCGCCGCGCCCCAGGTGAACATCATTTCCCACGCCGACATTAAAAGACTGCTCCTTTACCAAAGGTCCGTGGTCGAGGGCGCCTTGTCCTTGATTCTCCAATGCGCCAAGTACGCCGACCTGTCCTTCACTTCCGCCGGCCCGGACAAGGAACACTACGAGCTGCTGCTCGACCTCCTGACTCCGGTGGCCAAGACCTATCCCTCGGAAATGGGCTGCCTGTCGGTCAGCGCCGGGGTGCAGATACTGGGCGGGTATGGATACTGCGACGAATTCCCCCTGGAACAGTACTACCGCGACATGCGCATCCATCCCATCCATGAAGGGACCACCGGCATCCAGGGCCTGGACCTGCTGGGCCGCAAGGCGGTCATGAAAAACGGACGGGCCCTGTCCCTGTTCGCGGACGAAGTGAAAAGCGTGGTCGCGGCGGCCGCCCAGGACCCGGCCCTGCGGCCGTACGCCGCCCAGTTGGAGGAAGCCCTGGAAAAAGTCCTGGCCGTCACCGCTCATTTGACCGGGTTGGCGGGCCGGGGCCGGACCGAGGCCTTCCTGGCCGACGCTTCCCTCTTCCTGGAAATGTTCGGTTACCTGGCCATGGCCTGGCAGTGGCTGCTCCAGGGCCTGGCCCTTCAAAAAGCCCTGGCCGCCGGCCCGTCGGAAGCGGACGCCGCCTTCTACCGGGGCAAGCTGCTGACCATGGAATATTATTTCCAGTACGAAGCGGTAAAGATTCTATCCCTGGAAAAAAGGCTGTGGGACGACCGACGCCCCACCATGGACATGAAGGAAGAGCTCTTTGCCGACTAATAGCTCCCGCCCCGCGCGGGGGCCCAAAAAACCCTAGGAGAAGCGTTTTGGCCGTTATGAGCAGAGCGGAAAGTAGAAAAGTACAGATTCTCAAGGCGGCGGAAAAGGTCTTCGCCCGCAAGGGCTTCCCCGAGGCCACCATTTCGGACGTCGCCCGCGAGGCCAAGGTGTCGGAAGCGACCATTTACGAGTATTTCGCTTCCAAGGAAGAGCTGCTTTTTTCCATTCCCGGGGAAACCACCCAAAAAGGAAACGAGATACTGGCTTTTCACCTGAATTACGTCCGCGGGGCGGCCAACAAACTGCGCAGCATAATCTATCACTACCTGATGTTCTACCAGGACCAGGAAGATTACGCCTCGGTGATCATGCTCATTCTCAAGTCCAACCGCAATTTTATCGACACAACGGCGTACCAGACGGTCCGGGAAGGTTACCGGCTGATTCTCAAGGTCATCGAGGAAGGCGTCGCCTCGGGCGAATTCAAGCCCGATCTCAACCCCTATCTCATCCGCTCCGTTATCCTGGGAACCATGGAACACCTAGTCACTTCCCGGCTGATGCGGGGCCGGTGGGAAAACCTCCTGGACCAGGTCGACCCCCTGACGGACCTGATTATCGAAGGCATAAAAAAGGACGCCAAGTCCAGGACCTGGGACCTCCGGATCACCATGGAGCCCTCGGGAGAGGACAAATAGGGACCTTGTCGCCCATAAGGAAGGATCGCATGGATAAAAAAGTCGTCTCCATAGTCCGTTACGAAAAACCCCTTGATTCGGTCCGCCGGGCCGTGGAACTGTGCGACGGACTAGACCGCCTCCCCGGCCGGGCCAGGGTTTTCATCAAGCCCAACATCGTGTTCTGGTGCAGGGCCCCCTTTCCCAAATGGGGGGTGATAACCACGTCCAGGGTCATCGAGGACTTGGTGATTCTGCTCAAGGAACGCGGCGTCGACGATATCGTCATCGGCGAAGGCATGGTCCTCCGGAATTACAAGGATACGGCCTCCCCGGCCGACGCCTTTGAAAAGCTCGGCTATAACAAGCTGCGGGACCGCTACGGGGTCAAGTCATATAACACCCATGTCCGGCCCTTCGCGGGAACCGACCTGGGCGGCGGCGTGACCCTGAACTTCAACCAGGACATCCTGGAAAGCGACTTCGTGGTCAACCTGCCGGTGCTGAAGACTCACGCCCAAACCACCACTTCCCTGGGGATCAAAAATCTCAAGGGCATGATCGACGTGGAATCCCGGAAAAAATGCCACAGTCCCGACCTCGAGAAGGACCTGGACTACATGGTCGCCAGGCTGGCCGACAAAATCCCGCCGTCCCTGACCCTGATCGACGGGATTTACAGCCTGGAAAGGGGCCCCAGTTTCGACGGTCGGCCCCGCCGGACCAACCTGCTGGTCGGCTCCGCGGACGTCCTGTCCGCGGACCTCGTCGGGACCAGGCTCCTGGGGCACGACCCGTCCCGGGTGCGCTACCTGGCCCTGGCCGCCCGGGAACGCGACCGTCCCCTGGATTTGTCCGACATTGATCTCCGGGGAGAAAACCTGGAAGAAGCGACTTCGTACCACGAACCGTTCTTCCCTTACAACGAGGCCGGGACCCTGCCGCTGGCCATGGAAAAATCGGGCCTCAAGGGCCTGTACTATCAAAAATACGACAATTCCCTTTGCACTTATTGTTCCGGAGTCAACTGGGTGATCCTGGCTTCCATCTTCCAGGCCTGGAAGGGCCGGCCCTGGGACGAAATCGAGGTGCTGACCGGAAAAAGGATGAAGCCCACGCCGGGCCGGAAAAAAACCATTCTCCTGGGCAAATGCATGTGCGATCTCAACCAGGACGACCCCAACATCCAGGAATTGATCACGGTCAAGGGCTGCCCGCCTCCCCCCCAGCTTATCGTCAAGGCCTTGAGAAAAGCCGGCCTGGAAGTCGACGCGGGGCTTTTCGAGAACCTGGACGAGGCGCCCGGCTTTTTCATGAAGAAATACGCAAGCAAACCCGAATTCGAGGAATCTTTTTTTCAGGTGGAGTAAATGGAAACAGTTCAGGTAATAGGCGCGGGATTCATGGGCGCGGGCATCGCCCAAGTGGCGGCGCAGTCGGGCCGGAGGGTCTTTCTGACCGAGTCGAACGAACAATCCCTGGACAAGGCCCTGGCCGGACTTCGCTGGTCCCTCGGCAAGCTGGCTTCCAAGGGGCTGCTGCGGGATTCGGCCGAGGAGGTTTTCGGACGAATCACCCCCTCGCCCGACCTTTCCCCGGCCGCGGAAGCGGACGTGGCGATCGAGGCGGTTTTCGAGAAGGAAAGCCTCAAAAAGGAAATTTTCCAGGAATTGGACCGCCTGGCCCGGCCGGACGCCATTCTGGCCAGCAACACCTCTTCCATTCCCATCACCAGGCTAGCCGCGGTGGTCGCCAGGCCGGAAAGGGTGGTGGGGTTGCACTTCTTCGGCCCGGTCCCTTTCATGGGGCTGGTTGAAGTGGTCAAGGGCGAGAAAACGTCCGAGGAATATTTCCAAAGGAGCGTCGACTTCGTCACGTCCCTGGGAAAAACCCCGGTCAAGGTCAAGCAGGACATTCCCCTGTTCGTCATGAACAGAATTTTCGGCGCGGCCTTCAGCGAGGCGGCCGAATTGGTGGAAAAGGGAGTTGCGTCCCCCGAGGACGTGGACCTGGGCATGAGGCTCGGATACGGCTGGAACGTCGGCCCCTTCGAGATAGCCGACAACGCCGGGCTGGACACCTGGCTCCTCATCGCCCGCGCGGTCAGGGAACTGGGCGCGGGGGACATCTTTCGAAGCGAGAAATTGATCGAAAAAATGGTCGCCCAAGGACGGCTGGGCAGAAAAGTCGGCCAGGGGTTTTACCGTTACACGGCGGACGGGAAAAAAGTCCCTTTCGAGAGCCAAGACTGACGACCGACGCCGAAAAGAAAAAAACAAACTCATCGTGGGAGGTCTACAAAATGCAAGAAGTTGTAATCGCTGGATACCTTAGGACGGCCCAGAGCCGTTCCCGGCCCACCGACCCGGCCCGGGACTGGTTCGGCAAAATGAGGGCGGACGAACTCTTGGCCAAGCTGCTGCCCGAACTGATCAAAAGGGTCGGGATCGCCCCCGGGGAAATTGATGACTTCGTGGTCGGCTCGGCCATGGGCGTCTCCGAAAACTGGTCCTACGGCGGCCGCATGCCCATCTTCCTGGCCAATCTGCCGGAAACGATTTCCGCCAAGTTCGTGGACCAGCAGTGCGGTTCGGCCATGGCCGGCATCCATATCGGGACCATGGAAATCCAGACCGGCAACGCGGACGTGGTCATGGTCGGCGGCATGGAACACATGACCCGCATCCCCATGGGCGGCTCGACCACGGACCGGGGCATCATCGCCCCCAACGCCGCCCTGTTCCTGGACCCCTCCCTGACCCACTGGGACATGGGCACGGCCATGAACATGGGCCTGACCGCCCAAAAGCTCCTTAAAAAGGCCGGCCTGACCAGGGAAGACATGGACAAATGGGCTGTTCGGTCCCACCAGTTGGCGGCCAAGGCCCAGGAAAACGGCTTCCTGGACGACGAAATCCTGCCCGTGGAGGCCCCGCAGGCCGACGGCTCGGTGCTGACCGTGAAAACCGACCAGGCCGTTCGCGGCGACACGACCCTCGAGGGCCTGCTGGAACTCAAGCCGGCCTTCAAGCCCGGGGACGACATTACCGCCGGCAACTCCTCCCCCCTAAACGCCGCAGCCACGTCCATGATCCTCATGAGCAAGGAAACGGCCCGGAAAAAAGGCGTCAAGCCCCTGGCCACCATCCGGAGCATCGGTTTCGCCGGCGTGGACCCGACCATCATGGGTCACGGCCCAGTCCCGGCCAGCGAAAAGGCCCTGGCCAAGGCCGGCCTGAAAGCCTCGGACATCGACTTCTGGGAAATCAACGAAGCCTTCTGCATCGTGGTCCTGAACTGCATCAAGGACCTGGGCCTCGATCCGGAAAAAGTCAACGTCATGGGCGGCGGGACGGCCATCGGCCACCCCTTGGGCGCCACCGGCGTCAGGCTGGTGGGGACCCTGGCCCGCATCCTCGCGGCTAAAAACGGACGCTACGGCTGCGCCAACGCTTGCGTCGGCGGCGGTCAGGGCGTGGCCACCATTATTGAACGCGAAAAGTACGACTGGTAAAAACACGCCATCAACTTCCATCCCCAGGCGCCGCCTCCGGGCGGCGCCGCCCCCCTCGACAAATCGCCCAAGTTTTTTTTGCGCCTCGCCTCAAAGGCTGCTATAATCAATCTTCAAATCAAACCACTCCGATAAGGAGCCGAAAATGAAGCATGGCTTACCGGTGAAAGTAATCCTCGCCGCCGTCCTGGTCCTGGCGCTGGGAAGCGGGTGCGGCTCGGGCCGGGACGTAAAAAAAACCGACGGCGCCATCGGCGCGCCCCTGAACAAAACCGACGTCCTCCAGCCTGGACTAAACGCCCTCTATCTCTTTAAAAAATACCGGGATATTGATGAAATGCCCTCGGACGAAAGATTTCTCTCCGAGGGACTTTCCAAGGGCCCCCTCCCCCGACTGGACCACCAGTTCGGGACCGGCAACGTTTTCGAATCCGAACGAAGCCAGGGCGTGGGCATGCTGATCTCCGGCTTCATCAACCTCGACCCGGCCGGGACATACGCTTTTCAGGTCTTGTCCAACGACGGGGTCCGGGTCGTCCTGGGTGAAAAAATGATCTTGAACGACCCGGGGGTCCATGGCGACCAGTTGACTGAATCCGGACCGGTCCAGGTGGACGCGGCGGGCTGGCATCCCCTTAACATCAAGTATTTCCAGCGCAAGGGGAGCGCGGCCCTGTCCTTCAGGTGGAAAAAGCCCGGCCAGGAATCCTACACCCCGGTCCCCGCCGAGGCGTTGGCCCACCAGCCGCAAACGGATTAACCTTTTTTAAACCCGGCTCGCTTCACCTTTTTTTTAAAATTGGGTTGACCTTTTTTCTCCCGGGACAGTAGAATAAAGAATAAGGAACTGAATTACAGGCGGGAATCGCCGGACCTGTCAAACCTGGCGCCGCATAATTAAAAAATATTTCAAGGAGAAACAAAAGTGGCCCTTGAAGACAAAATGGTAAACGGCGACCTCTATGACGAGGACGACGAAGATACCCAAAAAGACAAGTATCTTACTTTTCAGTTGGCCGACGAGGAGTACGGGATAGAGATTTACCACGTGACCGAGGTGGTCGGCCTACAGAAGATCACCAGCGTGCCGGACATGCCCGACTTCATCAAGGGCGTGATCAACCTGCGCGGGCAGATAATCCCCGTCATGGACGTCAGGCTCCGCTTCCACATGCCGGTGCGGGATTACGACGAACGGACCTGCGTCGTGGTGGTCAATATCCAGGAAACCGCCATCGGCCTGGTGGTCGATGAGGTCAACGAAGTCCTGGACATTCCCGAGGACCGAATCGACCCGCCGCCGCGGATCAGCCGCCGGGCTTCCAACCGCTTTATCAGCGGACTGGGCAAGACCGGAGACAAGGTCACCATCATCCTGGACGTCCAGAAGCTGCTGTACGAAAATGAACTAGATCAGATCAGCGTGGCCGTCTGAGCCCCTTTTACCTTCGGAATAATCCCTGGAACCAGCAAAACCGGGGCGGCCCAGGGCCGCCCCGATTGTTTCCAACCACTCTGTCGGAATTCACTAAAACACTTCCACCGGCCGTAGGTCCAGGGGCGGATAAATTTGGCCTTGCCGCGGCGGCATGGAATTGTAAACCCAGTTTATATCCACCAGGCCGACCTTGATCCCCCTCCGCCGGGTAAAGCCCCGGAAAACACCTCGAACCAGCACGTCCTCCATTTTCATGGTCAGGCCGAAGACCGCGACTTCCTCGCCCGGAGTCAGGACGGCCAGTTCCCTTTGGTAGGCCCAGGGAGAAAAAGCCAGGCCGCGACTGTCCGGCGCCTGGCACTGAAGCAAGGGAACGATAACCGGAAATCCATCGGCATCGACCCGGGCCAGGAATTTCAGCGAGTCCAAGCGGTTGAAGAGACCCTCGGCCCAGGGTTTCAGTATCCTTTCCCCGGCCCCGGCCCCGCCGCCGACCCGGGTCAGCATGGTCAGCAGCGACGAGGCGACGATCGTTTTCAGGGGCAGGCTTTCCCGCCCGAAAGTCTCCACCAGGTCCATGTAATGGACGGTGTGGATGCCGAAGTAGGCGTTGTACCGAAACATGGGGGTATTGTTGTACATCTCGTAGTCATCCCCCCTCTTGGCCAGGTGGGTCCACTTGGCCTTGCCCCGCCACATTTTTTTGTCCATGGTCAACACCAGGAACCCCGCGCGTGGATTCCCCAGGACGTTCTTCTTGCTCAAGCCCTCGGAAAACTGTCCCCAGGTCAACTCCGCGGTGGTTTTGGCCCGGATGGACGAAATCAGGGTGACATGGGGCCGGCCGGCCGGGTCGAGGGTGGCGATCAAGCCGACCTTGGCCTCGGGTTCGAACTCCACCAGGTCTTCCGGCGCGAATTCAGTCCGTGTTTTCATCTTTCCTCCCTTGACGACGAGGCCTGGTCCCGCCGGCCTCCCTTGACCAACCTGAATCCAGGGTCCCGGCTCGCCGAATCGTCGCTTTCCCGGCGGGTGGAACCGCTCCACGAAACTATTCCCGCCTCGCCCAGGGCCTTCTCGGCGATTTCGGTCAATTCATCCATGCGGCCCGCCGTCATCAACGGCGCGTCCCGATAGGCCCAGTCCAATCCCAACCTGACATATTTGTCCCGGCACAGGTTATTGAAGGAACAGAGTTCCCACCTGGCCGCCCGTCCCTTCAGGTTTCGGCTGATGAATTCCCCCAGCCCCCTGATGTTTTCCCGGTTGTCGGTGGCGCCGGGAATGATGGGCGTCCGGATCCAGAGCTCCGGTTTCCGCCCGACTCGAGCGGCGATGAAAAGCAGGTTTTCCAGGATAACCCGGTTGGAATGCCCGGTGAACCGCCGGTGGCGCTCCGGGTCGATCTCCTTGAGGTCATAGAGCACGAGGTCGACCCAGGGCAGGACCTGGGCCAGGGCTTCCCGGGAAGTTTGGCCGCAGGTGTCCAGGGCCGTGCGTAGCTCCCGTTCCCGGCAAGCCCTTAAAAAGGCGGCCAGGAAGTCCGCCTGCATGGTCGCCTCGCCGCCGGAAGCGGTCACGCCTCCGCCCGACTGCTCGAAATAGGCCCGGTCCTTGGCGACCTCGGCCGCCAGTTCCCGGGCGCCCCAGGGCCGGCCCCAGAGTTCCAGGGCCGCGGCCGGGCATTCCTCGGCGCACAGACCGCAACCCCGGCAGAGGCCCCGGTCGATGACCACCCCCCCTTGTTCCCGCGCGGACAAGGCCTTTTCCGGACAGACGCCCAGACAGGTCCCGCAGCCGATGCACCGGGACTCGATCCATTGAATCTGGGGCCGGGGGGAAATGCTTTCCGGGTTATGACACCAGGCGCACTTCAGGGTGCAGCCCTTGAAAAAGACCGTCGTCCTGATGCCCGGGCCGTCCTCGGTGGACATGCGCTGTATTTCCAGGACGGTCCCCTTGATTTCCCGGTCCCCTTGGTTGTTTTGGTCAAGGAAAGCCATGGGTCAAAACTCGCCGTGACTGAGGCGGGCGATGACTTCTTCCTGAAGTTCCTTGCCGATATTTACGAAATAAGCGTTATACCCGGTTATGCGCACCAGCAGGTGACGGTAGTCCTGGGGCCGGCGTTGGGCCTCCCGGAGCATTTCCGGGTCCAACATGTTGACCTGAAGGCTGGTCCCCCCGTTTTCCGCGTATCCCCGCAGAAAGGCCTTGAATTTGGCCCGGTGTTCCGGGTCCCTCAGAATGGACGGGTTAAAAGTCATGGTATGACTGGCGCCATTGGGCAGCAAGTTGAAATAATCATCGAAGCGCCCTTGGCCGTCGGCGGCCCGCCCCCCCAGGACCTTGCCCACGGAGTTGGCGTTGGCCGTGGGGCCGTTGATGTCGGCGCCGTTGGACGGGCAGATGGCGTTGGACAGAAACCGGCCCTTGGGCCGACCGTCCGGGCTGGCGGGTAGGATGAACCCGTCTCCGACCCAATAATTCCAGCTCAGCATCCCGGGCCGGAACCGTCGGTCCGTGGACTTGGTTCGATGCTTCCAGGTTTCCCCGGACCACAGTTCCATGACCTTGTAAGCCAGGGCGTCGGCCTCGTCGTCGTCGCGGCCGTATTTCGGGGCCTTGTTTTTCGCCTTGGCCTGGAGCGTCTCGTGGCCGACCCAATTGTCCCTGAGGGCCTGGATCAGCTCGGACATGGAACAGGCCTTCTTATCGAACACGAGGTATTTCAAGGCCAGGAGCGAATCCACGGTGGTGGCGAAGGTCACGGCCTCCAGGGTGGTAAACCGGATGTCCGGGCCGCCCTGGGTCACGTCCAGGCCTTTCTCCGCGCATCCGCCCACCAGGCACGACAAATAGGGATTGGGCAGGAACCGGGCCCGGATGGATTCGCTGGTCTCGTACAGGTCCACGCATTTCTCGATGATGTATCGGGTCTGGGCCGCGTACGCCTCCCAAAACCGCTCGAAGGAATCGAAACTCGACGAGTCCCCGGTCGGGGGGCCGTCCCGGCGGACCGGGTCTTTTTTTCCGGTGATGGGGTCGACGAATTCCAGGAGGTCCCGGCCTCCGGTCAAGGCCAGTTCCACGGCCTTGAGCAGGTTGAGATTGTTGTCCACCGTGCCGGAACGGTCGTTGCCGGCCATGGTGTTTTCCATGCAGCCCACGGGCGCGTATTCGTGAACGTTATCCGGATTGATGAATTTTTGGAACCCGCCCTTTTCCGCCTCCTCGAGCATGCCGGCCATGGAGCGTTCGTCGAAGTTGAGAAGGAACGGCGCGCCCTGGCTGGAAGCGATCATGTCCACCACCTTGTCCAGGACCTCGTCCGGGGTCCGGCGATGCAGCCGAACGTTGGGCTTGGGTTCCAGGATCGGGGACATCTCGTCGATCACTTCCAGCAGGGCCAGGGTCAGGTCATTGGTCATGTCCCGGCCTCCGGCGCCCAGGCCGGACAGGGTGATCAACTGACCGTAGGCGGAAGTGACCCCATTGTTGGCGGTTTGTATCAGGGCGTCGTACGCGGTGTTGCAGTGGACCCAGAAGCATTTCAAAATTTCCTTGCCGAATTCCCGCGACAGGCCCTCTTGCCGGGATTTTTCCCAGTACATCAGCAGGTACTGGTCGATCCGGCCGAAGGAAACGCCCGGTCCGGGATAATTTTCGTCGCTCATGACCAGCATGTGAGTCAACCACAGGGATTGGACCGCCTCCCAGAAAGTCTCCGCCGGCTCCCAGGGGACCCGTTCCAGGTTCCGGGCCATTTGCACCAGTTCGTTCTTCCGGTCCCGGTCCTCTTCCCGGGCCGCCAGGGACCAGGCCAGTTGGCCGTACTTGGCCGCCAAGTCCCGGGGCATGGTCGCGGCGGTCATCATGGCCCGGAGTTGAGCGCCCCGGGGCCCCTGTCGCTCCCGGGCCGGCAGGGCCTCGTATTTCGCTTCCAGGTCCGCCAGGACGCCCTTCCAACCCAGGCGGAGGGTCCGGGGATAATCGGGAATCAGGTGGCCGTTGGTGGACCCGGCGTTGCCGTAGCCATGGTTGTGAAACCATTTCATGCGCGCCCGGGCGCCGTCCTTCCCGTGGACCAGGCGGTTGAATTCCCGGACCTCGTCCTTGGAAAAGCAGCGGGAGGCCATGATGTTGAAGCGGCCGCCCGCGATGAGGTCCCCGGGTAGTATCTCCCGGGGAACATGGTTCACCATGACTTCCCGAATAAACCAAGCCTTCCTTTCCGGCAGGCTCCAGGTCCAAAAATCCGGCGCCGGAGAAACGACCCGGGCCGACTGAAGGAAGGACGAGGCGAAGGTCGTGAGAAAGGGATAAACCTCCGGCGTGATGTACCAGGTCGTTTCCTCGTAGATGACGTCCCAGGGGACCCCGGTGGTCCAGGACGTGAACTCGTTGTTCCAGGGCCGGTTCACCCCTGCAAAAAAGTAATCCCGCAACCAGGCGACCCGAGGCGACAACCCCTTGGGCTGCTTGATCTCGACCGTCCGCTTTTCCGCCGTCGCCGACTTCATTTCCCCGCCCCTTTCAGCTCGATCATGGACGTCAGAAGCCGCCGCCCGTGCTCGAGCATTTCGTTCATGATAGCTTCCGCCGCCTTTTCATCCCGGGCGTCGAGGGCTTCCAGCAGACGCCGATGAAAGGACAGGACCGCCGCCTGGGCCGCCGGGTCCGCGAAAAACTGACCCGAAAGGTTGGTGTAAACCTGTTTGAAGGAATTGAGAAGCATGGGATACAAGAGGTTTCCGGAAGCCAGGGCGATCTGGAGGTGCAAAAGAAAGTCCATTTCAGCCAGGGCCCCGGGGTCCAGCCCCTCCCGGCTTTCCTCGTCGAGTATCCGTCTCAACTCCGCCAGATGCTCTCCTGTCCGCCGCCGGGCCGCCAACCGGACCGTCTCGCCCTCGAACAGTCCCCGCATTTCCAGCATGCTCTCGAGCAGGCCCGGCTCCAGTCCCCCCTGGTGATAATTGACCAGGGAATTGAGCAGGGTCAGGGACCCTTCCTGGCGAAAATCGTTGATGACCGCCCCGGTCCGGGGCCTGATGGTCACCAGGCCCCGGGCGGCCAATTCCACCAAGCCCTCGTGAACCACCGGCCGGCTGACGCCCAGGCGTAGGGCCAGTTCTCGTTCGGAAGGGAGCCTTTCGCCGATTTTAAGCCGACCGGACAGGATCAGGTTTTCAAACCTGGAAACGAAGACGTCCTTGAGGCTTTCGGTTTTGAGTGGTTCGAGCATCTGGGTCACGGTTGTTCTCCGGCAGTTGGTATTACCACCAGCCATATTACACCCCCGCCCGAAATCAGGCAAGCA
The DNA here is from genome assembly GCA_043806915.1 of Pseudomonadota bacterium. GTDB lineage: Bacteria > Desulfobacterota > Desulfarculia > Adiutricales > JAGVGV01 > JAZDGM01. Next base: position 15,994 of record JAZDGM010000190.1, read on the forward strand.
AAATCGACAGCAATATCGATGGCCCGCCCCCTTCATCCCAACCGATATGACCGCGGGCCTTGTCGGTCGCGACAACCAATGAAAACGCCCGAAGGGCATTTTCAGGCAAACCACGAAAACAGGCCGTTCGCCGGGGTTCCCTTGCGGGCCCGGCGGTGGTATGTTGTCACACCCAATAAGTGGAAAGACCTGTCCTGGCCGCCTATGATGGACCCTGAAAAATCACTCGCCGAATACCGACGACGAATCTGCCTGGCCGTTGATTTCATCAACCGCGGCTTGTCGGAAAACCCCTCCCTGGATGAAATCGCGGAGGCGGCCATGTTTTCCAAGTTCCATTTTCACCGTATTTTTCACATGTTGGTCGGTGAAACAGTGGCCGGCTTCACTCGCCGTCTCAAGCTTGAACGAGCGGCCAACCTGCTGATTTACAATCGGCCCCTGGGCGTCACCGACATCGCCATGGACTGCGGTTTTTCCAGCTCCCAAAATTTCGCCAAGGCTTTTCGGAAGCATTTTTCAATGACCCCCAGCGCCTACCGACTCCAATTCAGCAAGCACGGAAACACGAACCGCAACGAGGGAAACGCCCCGTCGCCGCCCCTGGGATATGATGCGTTTCTGTTCGGATTGAACAACGTATCATTCCAAAGGAGTAAGGAAATGAAGGTCGAGCTGAAAACAATGCCGGATTGCCATGTCGCTTATGCACGCAACATCGGACCGTACGGCCCCGAGGGCTGCCGCGCCGCCCATCGGCGCCTGGAACGCTGGGCCGAGCCGCGAGGTTTTATTCCGGGCGGACTCGTCATCGGCGTCAGTTGGGATAACCCCTCGGTCACGCCGCCCGAAAAGTGCCGGTATGACGCCTGCGTGACCGTGCCGGAAGACGCGCGGGGCGAGGGCGAAATAGCGACGCAGGTCATTCCCGGGGGGCTGTGCGCCATGTACCGCGTCCGGCTAAGCCAAGATGAATTCGGACGAGCCTGGGAACAGTTGATGGGTGAATGGCTGCCGCAAAGCGGGTATCAATGCGATGATCGCCCGACTTTCGAAATTTGCCTCAATGACGCTGAAACCGATCCCGACCACAAGTGGGAGGTTGATATCTGCTGCCCGATTAAACCGTTATGACAAAAGCCCGCCGCGGCGGCGGAAAAAAAATTCGCCCCGGTTGTTAACTTTGTTTCATAATTATTGAAAAAAAGGGGGGGCAGGCCGGTTAATTCCTTAAAGTATTGAGAATAAAGCTCCGATATAATATATGAATTCGCAAGGCATCCCCTCAAAATGTTGGAGTGAATTCAAGGTAACTCCCCAAAAAAAACTCCCGCAAGAAGACTCCGCCCGGCCAAGGCGGAGTTTTCGTTTTTATGACGACATTGTACCGCGCCCGGACCACGACCGCTGGTCCGGGCCATCGCCAACAAAAAAAGCGGGATGTTTCGAAAAACTCCCGCTCGCGGAGACAGACCGACGGCCCCCCAAAGGGCCGTTAGTCCCGAGTCTCAGTTGACCGATTCCACCCGGGTGACCTGGGGAACGGCTTGTTTCAAGGTTTTTTCGATGCCCATTTTCAGGGTCATCTGGCTCATGGGGCACCCACCGCAAGCGCCGGTCAGCTTAACCTTGACCACGCCCTTGTCATCGACATCGATAAGGTCGACACCGCCGCCGTCAGCCTGAAGCTGGGGGCGGATTTTGTTCAATACCGCTTCAATCTTTTCTCTCATCGCTTTTCCTCCGATCTACATAAATCATCCATTTTGGGATGACGATCTCATTATATCACACAACCATCACCCGCTCCACTCCGATTATCCTGGTCCGACCAGCCCCGGCCGCCGGGGAGCGACCCGGGCGTCGAGCAGGTCCACCAAGCCGTCCGGGCCGGGGTCGAACCCGAATACTTCCCGCCAAACCCGGGGGCTTTCCATGCACATATAAAGACAGGCCCCGGGGTCGGCGGCCTGGACGGCCTCCCGCATGAAGGAATACATCTCGACCCGCAACGGCCGGGGCAGGCGCATTTTTCCGTCCTCGGCCAGGATGAACTCGTCGTCCATGATCCGGCTCCAGGGGTGGCGACGCCTGACTATGCTCTTGAGCCCGGGGGGATACCGAAAGACGCCCATGCTGATCCAGGCGATTTGGTCGGCCGGGACCGCCGCGAAAATATCGTCCACGGCGCGGCGGTATCCGTCCCGCCAACCGACATGCCTGATCATGGGGTCGAAATGAAACGCCAGACGATATCCGTTCTCGACCGCCCGGGCCGCCGCTTCCAAGCGGCGCTTCAACGGCGGGGTCCGGCTCTCTTCCAACCGGGATATTTCCGGAGCGTTGACCGAAAAGGATATAATCGTCCGCCCGCCGTGGTCCAAACCCAACAGCCCCTCGATATTGACCGTCTTTGTTTTCAGTTCCAGCACCGCGGACTTGGCCCGGGAAAACATTTCCACCAAGCGTTTTCCCAGGCCGGTCATGTCCTCCAGCAGCAGGCTGTCCGTGAACTCGCCGGTGCAGAACCGGCGCGGCCGGGGTCCTTCGCCGTCGATCAAACCGTCCAATTCCGCCAGGCCCTGCTCCACGTTCCCGAAGAGCACCAGGGCGGGGGAGTCCAGGTAGCACTGCAAGACGCAGTAGGAACAATCCAAGTAACATCCCAGGCCGAAATGAATGATTTCCAGGCCGCAGCAGTTATACCCCCTGGTGCCGGGGCAGGGCTTGATGAAATTGCCGCAATGCCTGGCCAGGACCAGGTCGCCGGCCTGGAAATCTCGATAATCGGCCGGGCCGATCCGGTCGCGCACCGAGTCCAAGGGAAGACGCTCCCGCAGCCTCAGCCCCAGGGGCGTTTCCAGAAGGTCCCGCTCGACCGCCAGACGACGCGGCTTGGCGCCCCCGGCCATCAGCCCAACTCCAACAGGTCGCGGAACCCGTCGTCTCCGGCTAGGCGCCCGGCCTCCCGGAGGCCCAGGCGGAAGTCCTCGAGATCGTGAAAGGTCATCTCCATTTTGAACTCGAGGCCCTCGAAGCTTTGCGGCAATAAAAGCCTCAGGTTGGCCGGCGGGTTCAAGGAATTCAGAAGCTCGGCCCGTCGTTTTTCCAAACCGGACAAGACGGGGAACCGCAGCCGCCTAAGCCGTTCGCGAAATTTTTCCTCTTTAAGGGGGGCGCCAAGTTGGGGGGCGTCCAATATTTCCCGCCATTCCGGCGCGGCCAGGACTTCGCTGACCGAAACGCCGTCCCCATGGGCGATTTCCAGCAGCCAAGTCGCCAGGAGCCGGGTCTTGTTGCGACCCGGCGCGAGCGCCTGAAGAAGCAGCAGGATTTCCTCCCGTTCCCGGGGAGCGATTTCCATCAACATCCCACCGGTTTCGGGGTCCAGGCGTCCCTGGGCCAGCAGATCGAGTCCCGGCGGTTCCAACAGCGCCAGCTTCCGAAACCTTTCCAAATGTTCCGGGCGGGGAGGTATTCCGAGACCCCGGGCCCGGGTCCGTTGAATTTGTTCCAGCGAAAAATACCGGAAGAGACTCCCGACGGCCAGGGCCTTTTCCGCGTCGTTGAAGTCCCGGAGCCCCAGGTTTTCCTCCAGGGCCAGGATCAGGGCTTGGTCCGGGCCGAAACCGGAAGGAAGGATCACGGCCGAAAACTCCTTGACCCCCAGTTCCCTTAGGGCCCGCCGGCGCCTGACCCCACAGACCAGGCGCGGCCCCTCGTCCGAGGGCAGGAGCGCCAGGGGCGTGGTTTGCCCCACCGCGGCCAGGGAATTCCTCAACCGGGACTCGTCCCGACCCCAGGAGAGCATAAAGAGCGGTTCTTCCACTATGTCCGCGTCGGGAATTTTTCGATATTCACATTGTTCCAGCATAGACTCCTCGCGCCGGGCGGGCGGTAAAAACCGGTCCCGCGGCCAAGGCCCGTTCCAAGGGCGAATTAAAATCGAAACCGACCAGCCGGGCCGGTCGTCCCGGGGCCAGGCGCCCCAGTTTACGGCCGGCGCCCATCAATTCGGCGCCCCGGGTGACGGCGGCGACGAGAATATCCTCGGCAGAAAAACCGGCCCGGGAAAAAAAACGCATCTCCCCGAACAGGCTGGGGCCGGCCGGGTTTCCGGGGGAGCCGGCGTCGGAGCCCAGGGCGGTTTTAACCCCGAGCTCCCGGGCCAGGGCCAGTTCCGCGACCTGGGCGGCGATAATGCTCTCGATCAGGGCCGCCTGCTCGGGCGCGGTCCGGGGCGAGGCGGCCAGGGCGGACAGGGGAACAATGGTGGGAATCCAGGGTATCTGTTTTTCGGACAGCATGGCCATGGCCTTTCGGCCCATGAAATAGCCGTGTTCCAGGGAGCCGACCCCGGCCCGCAGGCACATTTCAACCGCTTCCGGGCCGTTGGCGTGGGCCATGACTTCCAACCCCTGGTCCTTGGCCGCCCCAACCAGGGCCGCGAGCTCCCCCGCCCCGAACTGGGGGGCGCCAACCTGGCCGAAATATTTCAAGCCCACGGGTCCGGAAGCCAGGACTTTTATATAATCCGCCCCGGCTCGGGCCACGTCGCGAACCGCGGCGACTATTTCCCGTAAACCTTCCACCGGCCGCCCTAAAAAGGCCCCGTACCTGCCCGGCCGAAAGAGGGCCGGGCCTGGGGAGGCGATGATCAAGGGCCTGTCCGGGTCCCGGCCTGGCCCCAGGAATTCGGAATTCCGGTCGCCCCCGTCGCGGATTCCGGCCAGGCCCCAAGCGGCCGCCAGGCGGACCCGGTCCTGGAACTCGGGCCAACCGCCCGGGTCGAGAGCCAGGTGAGCATGAGAATCGACCAGTCCCGGAACCACCAGGACAGCCCCCAGGTCGATCAGCTCGGCTTCGTCAAGCCTGTCCGTCGCCTCGGGTTCGACCAACAGGCCGTTCCGGACGATCAGCCGGGACGGACTCCGGGTCAGCCCCGGCCCCAGCCAGGCGGCGGCGGATAGAATGACGTAGGACCGCCCCGGTTCGAAAAGATGTCCGCGGGGCGGGGTCGAGGGGGCGCGAAAGGTCCGGGTATCGGTGGGGCTCAAACGGCGCCGCCCCCGGCCCATTGGATGAACTCCCTGATTTTTTGAAGATAAAGGTCCCCGCCCACCAAGTGGACGTCGGTATGTCCGGCGCCGGGTATGATCATGATCCGCTTGGGTCCGGGATGAAGTTCATGAAGCCGCCGTCCCATGGCGACCGGCACGGTTTCATCCCGGTCGCCATGAATGAACAAGGCCGGCGTGGATATTCGACCGATCTTCGCGGATGTCTCGAACAAGGGACTGACCAGGAAGCGGGGCAAAAACGGAAACACGGCGACGGCCATGTCGCGGATGGAAGTGAACGTGCTCTCGAAAATCACGGCCCTGGCCCCGACTTCCAACGCCAATTGCGCGGCGGCGGCCCCGCCGAGGGAGTAGCCGAAAATAATCGTCTTGTCCGGAGTCGCGCCGGGACGGTTTGTCAAGGCCTCGAAAGCCGCTCGGGAATCAAGGTAAACGCCCGCCTCGGAAGGCTTCCCGCCGCTGAGTCCAAACCCCCGGTAATCCACCGAGAGCACCCCCAGGCCCAAACCCGCCAAGCCGGCCGTTTTATCCAGGAAGTGCGAAATATTGCCGGCGTTGCCGTGAAGAAAAAGAACGTACCCCAGGGGCGCGGCCCCTCGGGCAGGAGGCTCGATGTACCACGCATGAAGCCGGACGCCGTCCGCGGCCTCGAAATACAGGTCATCATACTCCAGTCCCAGGTCCGAGGGTCGGGAAAGCAGGGCCCGCTCGGGGTAAAAAATCAACCGGTTTTCAATAAACCTGAACACTAGTAACGGTAAGACCAATAAAAGAAAAACAGCGACGATGAATACAAACCACGGCCTCCGGCTACCCAAAGCCGTCCTGAAAAAGGCTTTCGGATTCAAAATGCCCTAGAAATCCTTCAGGAGGGCTCGCAAGGATTCAACCAACTGCGAAGCCTTTTCCGCCTGTTCGTGAATCTGCTCGACAGCCTTGCGGTTGTTGTCTCCGGGGGAAACTTTCAGCAACATCAGTTCACTCCGGGCCATTATAACCGTCAAGGGTTGATTGATGTCGTGACAAATTTTCCTAGCCTTATGGACCAGTTCCTCAACACCTTTGTCGTCGGTCATAACACCCTCGTTTTTAAACGAATACAACTTGCGGTCAGTATGATCCATCGTCCGGGCCAGGTCAAGGGGGCCTGAAGGGCCCCTGGCTTGGAGGCCGCGGAAACGCGGACCGGCCCAGCCGTCCGCCCTCCCCCCCTTGAAAACGCCGGGAACCGAGGGGGCCCCCGGTCGCTCATTTTCCGCTGCTCGGATTATTCCCCAACCTGGTATCCGGCTTTTTTGAACTCTTCTATTATCGGCCGAGTGTCCTTGACCTTGACCCGGATGTAAACCCGGTGTCCGCCCACGGCCCGGCGGGGCATGCTGAACATGGCCAGAATGGGCACGTTCATCTCCTCGAGAATCTGGGCCAGCTTGCGGAACACCCCGACGCTGTTGAGGTCGCCTGGGTTGTCGATGCTGATTATCTCGGACTCGGCCCGGGTGCCGAAAATTTGGATCATGGCGCTGGTGATCTCCGATTCGGTGACAATACCCACCAAGCGGCCTTTTTCAACAACGGGAAAAGCGCCGATGCCCTTTTTAGCGCCTTCCAAAATCACGTCGATCACGGAATCCTCGGGGGAGACGGTCAGGGGGTTCTTGCGCATCACGTCCTTGACCTGGAGCTTGAGGATCAGGTAATTGAGTTCATGAATGGAAAGGGAAGTGGCGGAAGACGGCGAGGCCTCGATAATGTTGCGGTACGTAACAATTCCCACGACCTTGCCTTTTTCCACAACGGGCAGGCGCCTGATATGCTTTTCCTTCATAACGGCCTTGGCGTCGATGATCAGGGTGTCGGGGCTGACGGTGACGGGATCGGGCGTCATCCAGTGCTTGATCTTCATGGGGACCTCCAGGTCTGGGGGCGTACGGCCCTTAGTTTATTTTAGTTTAAGTAAATATAAGGAAATCGTCAATGGAAAACCAGGCGCGCCCCCCAATGGTCTCAACTTTTATTTTTACAAACGCAACCTTTCCAATTTGTACTGGTCAAGCCTCGAATACTGTGTCATAATCCACGCTACACTGAGTTAATTGGGAATAATTTCAAGGGTGTACCCTTTTGTATGCGGCGTTGTGCCATTCGGGATGGAAAAATTTTAAAAAAGCCTGTATCCTGGGTTAACTTTTTTTGTTTTTTAATGTATATAACCAACCCAACCAATTTGGCGAAGGAGCCTGATAATGACAGCTCAAACCTCATGGGACTGGGAACCGGGAAAAAGGCGGATTGTGGAAGTCGCCTATTGCTCCCAGGATTATGAATGGCGGGAAGAGCCCTACGCCAGCCCGGATGGTGAAAAACTCGCCGCGGTTATCAAACTTGAAGATGCGGTGTTCGGACTCGCGGTCAACGGGGAGCCCTGGGAACAGACCTTCGACAAAATCTGGCGGCCGCGTTTTTCCCCCGACGGCCGCCTGACCGCCCTGGTCAACAGCGACGGCCTGTGGACCCTGGCCGTCGACGGCGTCCCCTGGGAAGAACAATTCAGCTTTGCCTGGGAAACGCAATTCAGCCGGAACGGCCAGGTCATCGCGACGGCGGTCCAGCAGGACATGTCCTACGGCCTGGCGGTGGACGGGGTTTTGTGGGAAAACCTTTTTTCCAACGGAACCGATTTCATTTTAAGCCCTACCGGCGTTTCCGGGGCCGGCGTGGTCCAGACCCGGAGCTTTGACCAGGCCGACGTGGACAAATTCCAGTCCGGCTGCTATAGCGTGGCCGTGGACGGCGTCGCTTGGCCCGGCAACTTCGTCAACGCCTGGACCCCGTCCTTTGACGAGACGGGCCGACGAGTGGCGGCCCAGGTCAGGACCAGCCTGTACGATTATTCCATCGCGGTCGACGGCGAGCTTTGGCCGGGGTCCTTCTCCGGAGTTTGGGAACCGCGTTTCAACCCCGTGACCGGCGCCGTGGCCGCTCCGGTCAGGATCGGCGGCAAGTGGACCATGGCCATCGACGGAAAGGTCGCCTGGGACTTGAAGGCGGCCCAATGCTGGCAACATGTCTGGAGCCCCGACGGAAAAAAACTGGCCGCCATCGTGGCCTTGAAACTAGGCTGCTTCACCGCGGCCATCGACGGTCGCCCCTGGGACGCGACTTTTCCGGTCATGCACGATCTAGTGCAGGGACCCGACGGTCAACGGGCCGCGGCCCTGGCCATGGAAGGCGGCCAATACCTGGTGGTGGTCGACGGAAAACCCTGGCCCGGACGGTACGACATGGCCTGGCCTCCCGTCTTCGGTCCGGACGGAAAAAGGGTCGCCGCCAAGGTCGAGCAAAATGGTCGATTCTTCATCATAATCGACGGCCAGCCCTACAAGGAGGATTTCGAAGCGGTCTGGGACCCGGCCTTCGGCCCCGGAGGGGACAAACTGCTGATCCGCGGCGTCCAGGATGGAATTTTCTACCGCATCGTGGCGCCGGTCGGCGAAATTTAAAGGGAAAGGGGGAACAAATGCACGGACTTTACGATTTTGTGGTCGGCCCCCTGGCCTGGCTAGCCGGCTTGACATTCGTCCTGGGTTCCATCTATCGCCTGGTTTCCATGTACCGCCTGTCCAAAACCAAGGACCCGTTCGTTATCGAATACATGAACCTGAAGTTCGGGCTGCGGTCGATCCTTCACTGGAGCACGCCTTTTGTCCCGGTGAACTCCAGGCGCCATCCGGCGGTGACGGCCGTCGCCTTCGTCTTCCATGCCTGCCTGCTGGCAACGCCGGTGTTCCTCTCCGCCCACGTCCTGATGTTGGAATACTTCCACGACCTCGAATACTTCACCCTGCCCGATCACGTCGCCGACGTCATGACGGTTCTCGTGATCCTGGGCGCCGTCTTTTACGGGATCAGGAGAGCGGTTCGTCCCGAGGTTCGCTATGTCAGCGGCATGGGGGACTGGGTCGCGCTGGTCTTGGCGGGTCTACCCTTTCTCACCGGATTCCTGGCTTTTCACCAGATCGGCGACTATCAGGTCATGATCATCCTGCACATTCTTTCCGGCGAGGCCATGCTGGCGGCCATTCCCTTTACCAGACTCAGTCACATGATCTTCGCTCCCTTCACCCGGGCGTACATCGGCTCCGAATTCGGGGCCGTGCGCCATGCCAAGGACTGGTAGGAGGCACTGCAAAAAAATGGGCGGCAGAATATTGGCCAACAGAAAAAAGATCGAGGACTTGGGACTGGACCGCGGCACGGCCCGCCTGACCCCCGAAAGAATCGAAAAAGTCTGCCAAAGGGTTTTAAAGGGCGAGACCGGCTCGCGCCTGAAGGTCTACGTCGAAACCTGCGTCAGATGCGGGTTGTGCTCCGAGGCCTGTCACTATTATTTGTCCCACGACAACGACCCCACCTATTCCCCGGTGGGCAAGGTCCATCAGACCATCTGGGAAATCCTGAAAAACAAGGGCCGGGTCAGTCCGGAATTCATCCGGCGCGCCGCCGAGATCGCGTACACGGAATGCAATCTGTGCCGCCGGTGCGCCATGTATTGCCCCCTGGGCGTCGACACGGCCTACCTCATGCAAGTAGTCCGCCGCATCTGCCACCTTCTCGGGGTCGTTCCCCTCTATATCCAGGATACCGCGCACAGCCATTCGGCCACCATGAACCAGATGTGGGTCAAGGACGACGAATGGATCGACACCCTGTTCTGGCAGGAAGAGGAGGCCCGGGACGAAATCCCGAACCTGCGCATTCCCCTGGACAAGGAGGGGTCCGATATTTTTTATTCGGTCATCGCCCCGGAACCCAAATTCAGGTCCCAGTTGATCTATTACGCGGCCGTGATCATGAACGAAACAGGCATGAACTGGACCATGCCGGCCGCTCCCGGCTGGGATAACAGCGACATGGCCATGTACACCGGCGATTTCGAACTCATGGGCCGACTCAAGAAAATGCATTTCGAATGCGCCCAAAAACTACGGGCCAAAAGGATCGTCATGGGCGAATGCGGTCACGCCTTCCGATCCATTTACGACGTCGGAAACCGCTGGCTGGCCTGGAAGGAACCCCCGCTGCCCATCCTTCACGCCATAGAGTTCTATTGGGAACTGCTCGAATCGGGCAAGTTGAAGATAGCCAGGAAATACGAGGAGCACGTCACCCTGCATGACCCCTGCAACATTGTGCGCGGACGCGGCCTCCATGAAAAAGCCCGGGAAATAGTCAAGGCCTTTTGCACCAATTTCACGGAGATGCATCCCAACCGGGAACACAACTTCTGCTGTTGCGCCGGAGGCGGCGTGATCAACTGCGGCCCGCCCTTTAAAATGGTTCGGGTGGAGGGAAACAAGGTCAAGGCCGACCAACTCAGGGCCACCGGCGCCCAAGTGGTCATCGCCCCTTGCCATAACTGCCATGGAGGCTTGGAGGACATCATTCATCACTACGGCCTAGGCATGCAACTTAAGTTTTTTTCGGAAATTATTTACGATTGCATGGAAAAGCCGAACGCGGCCTGAGGGCCGTCGGCCGCGGCCCCTCTTCTTCTTGCAAAGCCTTCAAAGTGAGGTCGGTAATGACGAAAAAGAGAACCATCATCATCTGGGCGGCCGTGATCGCGCTGGTCGTGCTCGGGCCTCCCCGGTTGATTTTTTCAGAGGACGGTTCCGTTGTGTTCAACCTCGAGGCCTTCCCCCGCCAGGAACGTCCCACCGCCGCCTTCGACCACGACGCCCACATGGACTACCCTAAAATCGACCAGAACTGTTATATCTGCCACCACCTTTACGAGGACGGAAAACTGGTGGAAGGAAAATCGTCCGACGATCGGTCCTGCGTGGAATGCCATGATCCCGAGGCCGCCAGGGACGGCGCTCCCCGGCTGTTGATGGCCTACCACCACGCTTGTCAGGGCTGCCACGAGAAGGAAAGGCAAGGTCCCCTGGCCTGCGGGGAATGCCATAAAAAATAAGGCGTTCTTTTTCGGCCCGGCCGAAAAACCGGTCAGGCGGCTACCAGCGCCGCCCTGATGTGCAGGAGTAAATCCGAAAAGGGGACGTCCTTGGGCACGATGAGCTGACCCCCGGTCAACTGCCCCGGACGAGTCACCCGTTCGCTGGAGGCTAGGGCCGACAAAAACAGGACCTTGACCTCCCGGGTGTCCGGCCGGCGCGCCATGTCATAGGCGGCTTCCCCTCCATCCTTGCCCGGCATCAAAATGTCCACCACCGCCAGGTCGGGTTTCAATTTCGAGGCCATGGCCACTCCCTGATCGGCGCTCAACGCGTAAAACACCTCGTATTCCCCCACGGCTTCCAGCTTCAATTTCAACAAGGCGCCCACGCTTTCATCATCGTCGATTATTAAAATTCTTTTTTTTTCGTCCATGCTCAATTCCTCGATTTCACCGACCCGCCGCGCGGTCCCAACGCCAAATCGAGCGCGCCGGTCAATCGGTTTCGTCAAATTCCACTTTAATATTATCCACGTATACGAACAGATCGTCCAATCCGGTCCCTATTTCCCGGCCCTCGCGCATTAATTTTTCCAAGGCCCGCACCGCTTCGGCCAGGTCATTGAAACCGTACATCATGGCCGCGCCGCGCAAATTGTGAGCCAACAGGCGCAAGCGTTCCTCGTCTCCCCCCTCCAAGGCTTCCTTCATGCTGATCAGGTCAGCTCTCTTCTGTCTCAGAAAGGCCGGGATAAGAGGTTCGAGCTGGGCGTCCACCCTGACGACCGCCCCCATTTTTTCCTTGCGCCCCCCGCCCCGGCTTTTCTCCGCGGTCTCCCCGACCTCCATTAACCGTTCCTCGATTTCCTCCCCCCCTGGTTCGAACCGTGCAACATCGAAAATAATTTCCAATAGTTTTGACTTTCTGATCGGCTTGGCCAAGTAACCGGTGCAACCCGCGCCCAGGCACTTGCGCCTGAATTCTGGAAAAGCATGAGCCGTCAGGGCCACGACGGGAGTCGGCGCCAGCCCCTTGGCCGCTTCCAGCTCGCGTATTTTCGCTGTCGCATTATAACCGTCCAGCACCGGCATTTCCATATCCATCAAGACCAGATCGTACCGGCCGGATTCGAATAATTTCAAGGCTTCCAGGCCGTTCACGGCGAAATCCAGCTTGACCCGCTCTTTTTTAAGGTACAATCCGATCACCCTGCGGTTGTCGGAATTGTCTTCCACCAAAAGGACTCTCACGGGCGGTAAACCGTCGCGGGCGGCGGGCGCGGCGAGGCGTCCGGGCGTCGGCCGGGCTGGCGTCAACCCCAGGGCCTGGCCCACCACCATTTTAAATTCATTGTCGAACAAGGGCTTGGACGCGAAACCGGCCAGACCCAGTCCCAGAATCCTTTCCTTTTCCTCCCTCTGGTCCCCCCCCCGGAACAACATGACCAGCGGCGGCTTTTCCCCTACCCCGGCCATGATCCCGGCCGCCGCGTCAAGGCCGTCCTCGTCGGGGAGGTTCCGATCCAGGATCAACAAATCCACCGGCCGTCCCCGGCGGGAAGCATCCTCCAAGACCCGCCGGACGGCTGAACCGCTCCCCGCGGCCGCGGTCTCCGCTCCCCAACGGTTCAAAAGCTCTTCCGCCAGGCCCAGCAAGATGGGAGAGCCGGACGCAATCGGAATAAAACGCCCCTCGAGAAAGGAACCGGTCGGGTCCAAAGCGGGGGGGGGCGACTCCACCGGTTCCAACTTCACGTTGAAATAAAAAACCGAACCGCGCCCGATCTCGCTCTCCACCCCGATTTCACCACCCATGGCTTCCACCAATTTGCGGCAAATGGCCAAGCCCAAACCGGTCCCGCCGTACTGCCGGGTAGTGGAAGTCTCCGCCTGGGTGAAACTCTCGAAGATTTTTTCCCGCTGCTCGGGATGAACGCCGATGCCGGAATCCTTGACCTGGAACAAGAGGTCTCCGGGCCCTTGACCATGAGGGTTTTTCCCGACATCAAGCAAAATTTCGCCGCTGTCGGTGAATTTTATGGCGTTGCCCAGAAGATTGATCAGGACCTGTCGCAACCGGGTCGGGTCGCCCTTGACTTCACCGGGGACCTCCGGCGGCATCCGGCAGGATATCTCCAGGCCCTTCCGGTGGGAGTTGGGGGCCAACAGCTTCACCGTGTTCTCAACCTCCTCGGCCAAGTTGAACGGAATTATTTCCAACTCAAGGCCTCCGGCCTCGATTTTGGAAAAATCAAGGATATGATTCAGGACATCCAGCATCATCTCGCCGGAAGTTTTGAATATTTCCAAATGATTCCGCTGTTCGTCGTCCAGTTCGATATCGGACAGCATCTCAACCATGCCCAGGATGGCGTTGGCCGGGGTCCGAATCTCATGGCCGATCCTGGCTAGGAAATCGCTCTTGGCATTATTGGCGGCCTCGGCCTCGGCCTTGGCTTCCCGAAGTCGGGCCACCATGGTCTCCAGCTCTTCCCGCGTGGAACGCAGCCGCGCCACATTCTCCCTCAAGTCCAGGGTTTTCTTTTCAACCAGCCAATCCAGGTTTTCAATCTGATCCTTGAGGTGTAACCGCATCTCGTCCAGGTTCGCGGCCAGTTGGACTATTTCCCGGGACGCCTTCGAATCGACCTCGGGTTTGACCTCCAAACTCCCCGAAGCGATCCGGGCCGCCGTCTCGGACAGCATCCTCAGGGACCGCGAAAACCTCCCGGCCATGAAAAACAGAATGGCCACGGCCGCGGCCAAGCCGATAAGAGTTATGATAATGGTCTGACGCCCCAGGAAGACGATGAAGTTTTCCACGTCCAAGGTCATTTGCTTGACTTGGTTGGCCTGTTCGTTGATGGCGCCCGCCAGCTCCCGCACGATCCTGGTGCTCTCCTTGATTTCTTTTCTGGGGGCCAGGATATGCACTTTCAGGGGGACCCGGTCGATATCCTGTGAAAAAACAAGATAATCCCCCAACTCCGGATAATCGGCCGGGAATAATTTCCCGACCAGGTCGGGCCGCCGGCCGCCGAGCAGGATAACGCCCTGGTCGTCGGCCAGGATAATCGGCCCTTGGAAATCATTGCCCGGCGTAACGAATGAATCGGCCAGGACCTTCAGCTCCACGGTCACCTTGAGATAACCGTAGACCGCCCCATATAATGGACTGTATTTATTATCTTTATACCTAAGAGGGGTAGACAGTATCATGACCGGCGCCGGATTTTCCGTCCCGAAATCATGGTCGAAATCCAAAAAACCCTGGATATCGGGGTCCTGCAATTTTTCCCGGGCGATAAACCAGGGGGAAGCGGACTCGTCGGTCTCCAGGTTGGGCAGCGCTTCGCGGTCGAAAAGCGGGTCCCCTCCGGGTGGGACGATTTCCCTGGCCTTGCGCAGCAATTCCACGCCCCCGACGTCCACAACCGCGACCTCGGCGAGGGAGTTATTTCTGATCAGATCGAGAAAATCCGCGGCCAAGGGCAGCCGGAGCGCTTCCCGGGAGCGTTTCGGCGCGGGCATGAAGGCTTCCAAAAGCATGCCGCCGGCCGTGGACTCAACCACCTTAAACAGGTCCGTCAGGGAAGTATCGAGACTGTTTTTCAGGTGGCCGCTAAAAAAACGATAATCCGCGATCAGTTTGTTTTCCAAAATGACCGGGATGGTTTCCTGGGCGGTGAGGGCCGACGCGCCCAGGATATCGATGCCGGCGGAAATTTTTTCGGCCTCGAGGGAAAGGGATTTCGAATTGTGCAAGGCCAGGTACCCCACCAGCAGCGTGGGCAGGATCACCAGCGGGACCATGGCCGTCAGGAGCCGGGTCAGGAATCCGGATGTTTTTCGTTGGGGAGACGGCATGTTCCCGTTTTTCCTTTCATCTTGTCGGAACGGCGGACGGGAACGGTAAACTCAGAGTCGCCCCACATATCGGATGCGACCATCAGCCTTGGGGCTGATTGTTTTCTCGCGCTTCAACAGGTCCTCGACGGCTTCCTTGATCGGCAAGTCCGTTTCCAGCCTATCCTCGACCTGGGCCAACATGAAATACCCATCGCCGCCCTTGGCGATAAAACTGGAAGTAATCAGGGTATATTCCTTTTCCGGATCGAGCGGGTGGAAGGCGCTGTCCGCCCCCAGGACCTCGACCGACTTGATCCGGCCCCCCGGCTTCGCGGCGCCGATGGCCTTTCCCTCGGAATCGACCACCAGCTCCATGGGCGGGCCGGACGGGTCAATTTCGTAACGAAGCCCGGCGACCTGCGGAAATCGTCCGTGTTGCTCCGGCAGGTTGGAAACGCCGAGTTCCAGCGCCGACCGCAACACTTTTCCGGTGACGGTCAGCAGCGTCAGGGTGTTGGTGAAGGGAAAGATCACTTCCAGGTCGGCCGTGGTAATGGGCCCGGGCTTGATAACCTTGTCGCCCCTGATGCCTCCGCTGTTCAAGAGCGCCGCGTCGGTTCGGAACTTCCGGCGCAACAGGTCGCCGAGGGTCCCGGCAAAGGGATTTTCCACCGTTCTGAGGGCGGGTTTTCTAAGATCAAGGGTCTCGGTGGTCCCGGCCAGTTCGACTTCGGCCGGTAATTGCTTGACCGCCTCGCTCACCAGGGCGGCGGTTTCCGGGTCCTCGGGCAAGGATGATTCCATCGGAATGGGCGCCCAAAAATAGTTGACCACCTTCCCCGCCTTGACCTCCAGCTTCAGCAGCCCCAGGTATTTACCCCTGATTTCCGGTTCGATGACCACGGTCCCGCCGCCGTCCGGCCCGGGCGCCCACTCCCGACCCCGCTCGGTGACCACGTTGGTCTTGCCCACGCAGATCACGTCCATCCCGGGGACCCGGGACGCCAAATCGCGGGCCTCGACGCCCGAAATGTGAAACAACCCTAAAACCAAATCGACTTTTTCCTCTTCCCGGAGAAACCGGACCGCCTCCCGGCACGCGGAATCGTAGTCCGGCGCCACCCTGATTGACGGTCCGGGACAGGAAACCTGGGCCAGTTCCTTGCCCATAAGGCCGAACACGCCGATCCTCAGCCCGTTTTTCTCGATCACGCGGTATTTGTGAACCAAGCCGGCCAGGGGACCGCCCGCCTCCAAGACAAGGTTGGAAACGATATACGGGAACCGGCACCGGTTTAGGGTTTCGGCCAGGACGGCCTCGCCATAGTCGAATTCCCGATTACCCAGGGCCGCGGCGTCGTACCCGGCCTTGTTCATGAAGTCGGAGATGGGCTTGCCCCGACCGTAAACAAAAAATGGGCCGGCAAAGTCGTCGCCAACGGAAACCAACAAGGTTTTATCCGGGAATTTCTTCCGGGCGCCCTGGATGGTCCAGACCAACCTCGCCGCGCCCCCGACTTCTTGGTCGACTTTTTCCCCGTCCTTGAAAGCCGGAATAGTGAAAGTCTCCAACTGCCCGTTAAGATTGGACGTGGTCAGGACGATCAAATTCCAGTCGACCCCAAGACAGGGCCCCGACGGGAAGAAAAAAAGAAAAACCATGGAAAACAACAAAATTTTCTTCATGTCGCCCCTCCCATAAACCGTTCGACGTCCCCAAGGGGCCGGGCCGGGTTTATCGAACACCGGCCGACCTCGATCCCGACGGTCTTTTTGAACCCGAGAAGCCCCATTTTCACCATGGGGAAACGACTCCGGAGCGCCAAATCACTTTTCCCAGCCACCCTTCCGCCGTTCCTTGCGAGCCGATCGTTTCCAGTCCGGCGCATCGCCCTTCTTTTTCTTCTTGCTTTTGTCTCCCCGCCCCGGGGAGTCCAGGCCCCGTTCCACATTCAAAAAAAAGGAACCGGGCGTGGGCTGCTCGGCCGGCGGAGGCGAAGGCTTCTTTACCGTTTCCGGCTTTTCCTTCGGCAGCGGCGGGCCGGTGAAAAATTCCGGCGCCAACTCCTCCACCAGATAGACATGCTCCTGGGGTCGGCGAAACACCACGCCTCTCTCCTCGGCCGACGCGGCTAGCACGGTCAGTAAAATAGGATCCGGGTCTCTTCGCCGGCCTATTCTCAAGGCCATCTCGCGGGTGTCGGCCAAGGGGACGAAAGCGCGGCCGGCGGGTGTGAGGCCACGTTCCAAAATAACCGGATAACCCTTGCCCCGGCAGGCGTGAAACAATATTTTTGGAGGAGAAACAACTGGATGTGGGCCGAAAGCCAAGCCGGTGACCCCCGGCCCCGGCCCGGATCAGGTTTTCCTTCAGTTCCAGGCCGCCTTGGTCCGATTCCCGCAACAGTTCATCAAGGCTTCCCCGGCGGACATGCCCCCAACCGTCTTCCTCGGCCAGGGCCGCCAGCAAATCCTTGATGGGAACGAATCCTTCCTCGTCCGGGACCAGTCCGAACTCATCCGGCCTCCGCCCCAGGACATAGGCCAAAAAACGCCCCAGGGATTCGCGTTGCTGCTTGATTTTCTGCTTGGCCGCCACGATCAGTCATTCTCCCACATGGATTTGATCTTTTTCAGACTCCTTTTCAGATAGGCGCGGTCCGGCGAAAAAACCTCCAAGGTCATGGAACCGTCGTACCCGATCCGTTTCAACCCGGCCAAGGCGCCGGACAGGTCCAGGCGCCCGACGCCCAAGGGCAGGTGTTCGTCCTCCCGGCCCCGGTTGTCGCTGGCGTGGACATGCCTGATCCTGTCGCCTCCCGCCTCGAGCATTTTCCGGACCCGGTCCCGGGGCCCCTCGATATTGGCGTGGGCCAGGTCCAGGGTCATCATCAGGTCCGGATGGGCCGCCAGGACCGCGGTGAACTCCTCCGGACGATACATGTGCCCCGTTCGGGGGAACATGTTTTCGAGGCAGACGACGATTCCCAAGGGCCGGGCCGCGTCCAGAATCTTGACCAGGCTCTCCTCGGCCAGGTCCAGGCCCAGTTCCGGCAGGGACGTCACCAGTCCGGTCCAATACCCGGGATGGAGCACCGCCTTTTTGACTTCCATTTCCGCCAGAAAGTTCAAGGCCTTCCTCACCTCGTTCACGGAAGCCTCCCGCACCCCGGGATAAATATCCGCTAGCCACACAAAGGTCGGGAGGTGCCCCACAATAATGGGAAGACCGGCGTCCTCGGCCATTTTCTTGACCTCGCCGGGTTTCAACGCGGCGGGGTCGGACAGGGGCGGGTCCAAACACATTTCCAGGTAATCGAATCCCAACCCGGAAAGTAATTTTATCTCCCGGGCAAGCTCGACCAAGGGGGAATTCATGGCGCCGAAAATCATTTTTTCCTCGCTGGGTAAATGAATTTAACTGGTTAAACGCGTTTCGCCCCCTGAAATTGAACGGTTTCGTCACTTTTCCGCTTCATGATCAAGGCGACTCGCCCAGGGCGGCCCACGGCCCGTCCCTTCGGTTGTGGACTCCACCTCCATGTTTTTCGCATCGCCGTCGCTTTCGGCCGGCCATCATGGCGTGGGGGTTTATATTTTTCACGGTTGATGTTAGCATGGAACCAAGCGGGAGAAAACCATAATCACATCCCGCTCGACACGGGACCTTCCAGGCCTTATGAAAACTACTTCGAACAGATGGCGGGAATACGCCGCCGCCGAAATTCCCGGGTCGCTCGACCCGTTCCCGGTGTTTTTCGAATATTTCAAAACCGACGATTTAATTCTGGACCTGGGCTGCGGGTACGGACGAATCTGTCGCGACTTGTCCGAACTCGGGTTCAGGAAACTGATCGGCCTGGATTTCAATATCCAGGGCCTCGGCCGCGGCCGACTGGAAGCGCCCCGCGCGAACCCGCCGCGCTACTGCGCCGGAAACGCCCTATCCCTGCCCTTCCGGGACGCCGTCTTTACTGGGGCCATCATGCAGGCCTTTTTGACCACCCTGGTCGACCGGGCCGACCGTGAAAAAGCCCTCGACGAGATATTCCGGGTCCTCGGGCCCAGCGGCCTGATGTACGCGGCCGTCTTCGGACAGACCTGGGAAAACCCCATCTACCGGAAACGGTATGAAGAAGGATTGGCCCAGGGCCTGGAAAAAGGGACCTTTGAAGCAGTCGACCCGCGAACCGGCCGTTTCGAATACCGGGCCAGGCATTTCACCCGGGAAGAACTCGAAACGCTATTCAATCGATGCGGCTTTTATTTTTTAGCCCACCAAACCGCGACCTTCACCACCAGGACCGGAAATCGCATCAACGGTCACGTCATTGTCGCCGGGAAAAAAAGTCAAACCGCCCCGACCCGGGCGTAAATATCCCCCACAATATCTCCCAGGGTCGCGATCCCCTTCTCGGTCTCGGCCGTGAAGGGAAAGCCGCACCCCAGCCGGATGCAATTGTTATAATTCCCGGACCCGGAACAGGCGCCCCCGGGCAGGATCGAAATTTTTTCCTCGAACGCCCGCCGGTAAACCTCCAAGCCATCGACTTTTTCGTTCAATTCCAACCACAACAAGGCCCCGCCCCGGGGCAGGGCCAGGCGGACGTCCCCGGGGAAATATTTACGGATGGCCAGGGCCGTTTGCATGGTCTGTTTTTTTATCCGGTCCCGCAGCGTCCTGATATGGCGCTCGAATGCTCCCGACGACAAATACCGGGCCGCCAGGGCCTGCCCCAGGGATGACGAGGACACCGAAAGCCCGGCCTTTAAATTGAGAATCCTTTCCTTGAACCTCGGACCGGGCAGGACCCATCCGACCCGCAGTCCCGGCGCCAAGGTTTTGGAAAAGGACGAACAGGTCATGACCAAGCCTTTTTTATCGAAGGCCTTGGCCGGGCGCGGCCGGCCGCCCTCGAAAAAAAGCTCGGCCGAGATATCGTCCTCGATTAGGGGAATTTCATGCCGCCCCAGCAGGTCGACCAGCTCCTCCTTGTTGTCATCGGGCATCAAGGCGCCCAAGGGGTTCTGGAAGTTGGGCGCCAGCAGGCAGGCCTTGACCCGGTGTCGGCCGATTAGGCGCGCCAACTCGCCGACGTCGATCCCGGTCTCCGGGTCCGTGGGCGCCTCGATCACCAGGACGCCCAGTTCCTTGAGGAGCTGCAGGAAAGCGAAAAAAGTCGGGCTTTCCAAAACCACTGTCTCCCCGGGCCTGACGACGGCCAAAAGGCACAAGGAGACCGCCTCCAGGCAGCCATTGGTCACCACCACGTCCTCCGGTTCCACCCGACCCACGAGGCCCATGGTTCGTTGCGCGATTTGCCGCCGCAGTTCCCTGGACCCTTCGGTCAGGGCGTAGGGAGTCAATCCCTTGAGGTCACTCGCCGACAAACTTTTGATAATACGCGCAAAATGTCTATAGGGAAGAAGGTCGGGAGAAGTGGTTGACGAACCCAGCGGCAATAGCGCCGGGTCGTTGATGGCCGCCACCACCGCCTTGACCATGGCCGACAACTCCACTTCCTGGGGCGCCGACGCCACCCGGCGGATGGTCGGCGCCCGAAATCCCGCCCAGGGCCCGGGACTGACGTAATAACCGGACTTCGGCCGCGCCTCCACCAACCCCAGGCTTTCCAGGCGCACATACGCCTGGTGGATCGTGGAAACGCTCCATTGAAGCTGGTTATGCAACCGCCGGAGGCTGGGCAGCCTTTCCCCCGGCCGATAGGTCCCGTTCCTTATCCTAGCCTCGATATCCGACGCCAACTGCTCATACCGAAAATCCCCAGCCAACCGCACGCCCCGCCCCCCTTCTCCCTTTTCCGCCAATCCCCGGGCCTTCCGCCCTTGGCGGAAAAAAATCAAGGTTTTCAAACTTCCCGATTCCATCGCCGGTCGACATCGTTGCCCGGCCGTCCCGGAGACGCCGCCGGGGGAATATTTAAAGGGATGGTGAATCTGTTATGCCTTTTTTTTTAAATATCTGCATCTGTTTTTTTTGCCCGCCCCCGGGTAGGGTCAGAGGAAGAATCGGGAGGGTTTCAACTTTTATTTCAAAGGAGGACTGTCATGATCACCGGTGGTCTGTTGGCACGAAGAACGGAAATAATGGGGGCGAGCGCCATAAGGGAAATCCTCAAGGCCGCCGCCCAGCCGGGTATGATATCTCTGGCCGGAGGCGTTCCCGCCCCGGAAAGCTTTCCCTTGCACCTCATCCCCGGGCTCCTGGCCTCGGTCTTGGAAAAATACGGTCCCGCGGCCTTGCAGTACGACCCGACGGAGGGCTTTCCACCCTTCCGGGAAGCGGCGGCCCGGTATCTCTCCGCCAACGGCGTCCCCGCGACGGCGGACGAGGTGATCATCGCCAGCGGCTCCCAGGGGGTTCTGGACGGCCTGGGAAAAATCCTGTTGAACAAGGGAGACCTCGTGGTCGTGGAATCGCCGACCTATTTGGGGGCGCTGCAAGCTTTCACGCCCTACGAACCGTCCTTTATCGGCCTGGAATCGGACGACGACGGGCCCCTGCCGGACTCGCTCGAAACAGCCATCAGGTCCCAACGGCCCAAATTCGTTTACCTGAACCCGACGTTCCAGAACCCGACCGGAAGGACCATGACCCTGGAACGGCGCCGGGAAGTCGCGCGGCTGATTAAGCAACACGACGTCCTCGTGGTCGAGGACGATCCCTACGGGGCACTGAGATTCGAGGGGCGCCCCCAACCGACCCTAAAATCCCTCGCGCCCGAAAACGTGGTCTATCTTGGGACCATGTCCAAGATACTCGCCCCGGGGCTCAGGCTGGGCTTCTGCGCGGCCCCGGAACCGATTCGCCGCTGGCTGGTCCTGGCCAAGCAAGGCGTGGACCTCCACGCCAACACCCTGGGGCAGGCCTTGGCCGCCGAGTATTTATCGGGCGGACATCTCGAAACTCACTTGCCGAAAATAATCGCGCTGTACCGTTCCCGTCGCGACGCCATGCTGACGGCCCTGGAAAAGTACTTTCCTTCCGGCTTTTCCTGGAGCAAGCCCGAGGGCGGTATGTTCCTGTGGGTGGCGGGGCCAAAAGGATTCGACGCGGATCGGTTGTATCAAAGGGCCCTGGAAAGGAAGGCGGCCATTGTCCCCGGACGGCATTTCTTTCCCCAACCGGGCCAAGGCCGGGAAACCATGCGGTTGAATTTTTCCATGGCCGCCGAGGACCGAATCGACCGGGCCGTGAAAATACTGGCTGACACGATAGAGGAACAAGCCGGGGCGCCCGGGAGGTCAAGAGTCGCGGTCCACCTGGGACCCGAATCCCGTCAAGCCGGCGAAAAAGGCGTAGCCGCCTAGTATATCCAACGTCTCCAACCGCCCCCGCCCGGCTTCCGACCAGGCCCTCAACCTGGCCGGGACCCCGGGCTCGGGCCTGACCCGAAAAAGCCCCAACCACCACCGCAGTAAACGTCCCGCCCCTCCCGGCCAACCGGTCAGGCTTCCAAAGTCGACGACGTACAAACCGCCGCCGGGCCTTAGGGCCAAGCCGGCCGAAGTCAAGGCCGCGTCCCAGTCGGGAATCATGGACAGGGAATAGGAAAAAAAAATACGATCAAAGGGGCGGTCCAGGCCGAATGTTTCCCAAAGAGAAAAATTCTCGGCCGAGCCCCTTGCCAGCACGGCGGCGCAACGGCTCGACTTGGTTTTTTCCCGGGCAAGTTCCAGCATGACCTCGGAAATGTCTAGGCCGAACAATAATACCCCGGGGTAAAGACGACTCAGTTCGATCAGGTTGCGCCCCGTCCCGCAGCCGACTTCCAAGACCCGCTCCCCTGGTTGGAGGTTCATTTTCCCTAGCAACAGGTCCCGGCCCGGCAAAAAAATTTTTCTTGTAAAATCGTAGATATATCTCTGCGGCCGGTATATCCGGTCCATTAACCGCGCCTGGTCCATGGGTATGACGCCTCGTTGAAAAAATAATATACGCGGATGATATCGGGATTATAAGGCGAATGAAAGGCGGCGAACCGGCATTTTGGAA
This sequence comes from Pseudomonadota bacterium, assembly GCA_043806915.1. Taxonomy (GTDB): domain Bacteria; phylum Desulfobacterota; class Desulfarculia; order Adiutricales; family JAGVGV01; genus JAZDGM01. The sequence goes on from JAZDGM010000190.1 coordinate 38,903, forward strand.
AAAAAACTCCCGGCCCGGGGGCCAGGAGTATTATTCGAAGTATGGTCGGGACGACTGGATTTGAACCAGCGACCCCAGCGTCCCGAACGCTGTGCTCTACCAGACTGAGCCACGTCCCGACAAAAAAAGGACTTTACTCAAATCTACTCCCAATGACAAGAAAAAACTTCGCCGACCGTGATTTTTTTTCCATTTCCAAAAATGGACCATCTTCCGGGCTTGCCGCCGGGACAATCGGTCAACGGCCCTGGTCCAGGACTTCCCTGACTTTCCTTAACAAATCGGACAATTGATACGGCTTGCCCACGTACCCGGCCGCGCCGGCTTCCAGGGCCTGCTTGACCTGGCCGTCCACGGAATAGCCGCTGGCCACGATCACCCGGGCCGCCGGGTCCCGTCGCAGGATTTCCGCGAGGCATTGACGCCCTCCCATGCCGGGCATGCCGATGTCCATAATAACCAGGTCCAGGCGGGCGGGTCCGCCGAAATACACCTCCAAGGCTTCCTCGCCGGTGGAAGCCGTCAGCGCCGTGTAACCGAAACGCTTCAGGACTAGTCCGGCGAAATCCCTAATGGGCCCCTCGTCGTCGACCACCAAAATTGTTTCGGCCCCGCCCCGGGGCGGCGCGGCTTCCCGAATCGAGGCCCCGCCCTCGTCATTGGGCCCCAAGGCCGGCAGGTATATCTTGAAGACCGAGCCCTGGCCGACCTCGCTGTAACAGGAAATATACCCGTCGTGACCCTTGACGATGCCGAACACCGAAGCCAGCCCCAGCCCTGTTCCCTTGCCTATCTCCTTGGTGGTGAAAAACGGCTCGAAGATGTGCTCCCTGGTCTCCCTGTCCATGCCCGTTCCGGTGTCGGAAACGGACAAGAGCACGTATCGGCCCGGGGCCGCGCCCATATGCTTTTCGACGAAGTCATCCGTGAGGGTGATGTTTTCGAGTTCAACGAGAAGCCGTCCGCCGTCGGGCATGGCGTCGGCCGCGTTGGTCCCGAGGTTCAGTATAATTTGTTCCATCTGGACCGGGTCGGCCTTGATATTCCATATCCGGCCCTTGGCCTGGACTTCGATTTTGACCATCTTGGGAATCGTCCGCTCCAGCAGGCCCCGAGCTTGGTCCACCACCTGGCGGGGTTCCAGGAACCGTCGTTCACTCTCCGCCTTGCGGCTGAACAAAAGAAGCTTTTTGACCAGGCCGGCGGCTCGGCTCCCGGCTTCGCGGATGGCTTTCAAGCCGGGGTAGTCGGAATCGCTCGCCTGTTTATCCAAAAGAAGAACTTCGGCATAACCGTTGATCGCTTGAAGAAGATTGTTGAAATCATGGGCCACGCCTCCGGCCAGGGCGCCGACGGCCTCCATCTTTTGGGCCTGCCGAAGTTGGTTTTCCATTTTTTTCCGTTCCGTCACATCCCGGATGAACACCACGGCGCCGTCCTCGCCCTTGAGGTTCACCGGGACGGCGGAAACTTCCACCAGCACTTCCGTCCCGTCAAGACGTAGAATCGCTTCCTCGAGCCTGGGCGCGCTCTCCTTTTTTTCGTTCAACGACCTGATGCGCTCGCGCACCTGGTCCCGGTGGGACGGGTGAAAACGGTCGACCACCGGATGATCGAGAAGCTGTTCGGCGGATTCCAAGCCGAACAGGGAAAGGGCTGCTTGATTCAAGTAGGCGAACTTTTTGTTAATTTGGACAAAAATGGCGTCAGGCGCCCCTTCGACCAGGGTCCGAAAAAGACGTTCGCTGTCCCGCAGGGCTTCCTCTGACTTTTTTTGCTCCGTAATATCCTGGAAAATGCCCCTGACCTTGACCACCTGGCCGCCCTGGACAATGGGCAGGCCCATGGTCCGGACCCATTTGACCCTCCCCAGGGCCGAGGTCATCTCCAGGATCAGATCGTACGGCTCGGCCAGTTCCACGGCCCGTTTAATGGCCCGCTCGATTTTCTCCCGCGACTCCCCGGCGTAACAGCCGACGCCCAACGCGAAACTAGTCTCCCGGCTCGGATCGAGGTCATGAATCCGGGCGACTTCCTCGGTCCAGGTCCCCTTTTGGGTGACGGGGTCGAATTCCCACCCTCCGACCTGGGACATTTCGCCGGTCAGGCGCAACAGTTCATCCTTCAGTCTGATGTTCTCTTCCGCCCGCTTGCGCTCGGTGATGTCGGTTAACATGGCAAAGGAACCGTTGTAGTTCCCGTCCTCGTCCGCGAGGGCGGCGGCTGAAACGATGGTCCAGACTTCGCTTCCGTCCTTGCGGCGAAAACGCCTTTCGTAACGTCCCGACCGGCCGGCATGGCGGACCCGCATCTGGGCCTCGTGTTCCGCGATATCCTGGGGGAGCATGAAATCCTCGACCTTCCGGCCGATCATTTCCTCCGCCGCGCGCCCCAACATCTCGGCCATGACCTCGTTGACAAAGGTCGTCCGGTGTTCGGCGTCCATGGCCCACACACCTTCACTGGCCGTTTCGAGCAAGCGCCGAAACTTTTTTTCGCTTTCCTGGAGAGCCTGTTCCGACCTCAAGCGGTCGGTGATATCGACCATGTTGATAATCAGGTTTTTGTTCCCCTGCCGGTCGGAATAACCGGTCATGCTTTTTTCGAGGACCCGCTTTTCGCCGTCGGCCCGGATAAAGGCAAAGCGGTAGTGATGGAGGTACGGCTCCCCGGCCAAAAACTTCAAGTAATTGCCCATGACGAACTCAACTGATTCCGGGGCGAGAAACTCCAGAAAGGAATCCGCCTCCAGAAGACGGCGCCGGCTGTAGCCGCTGACCTCCAACATCCTGTCGTTGAGCCAGGTGATCCGGCCGTTTTGGTCCACAATACAGATCGGGTTGCGGGAATACTCGGAAATGGCCCGAAACAGCTCCTCGCTCTCCCGGAGGGCCTCCTCGTTTTGCCTCTGGGTGGTCACGTCCTGAAAAGTGCCCGCGATCCTCGCGACCCGGCCCGTTTCGTCCCTGATGGGCTCGCCCAGGGCGAACAGGCGCCGCCGCTCTCCATTGGCCAGGGTCGTCGTCAGGTCAAGACCATAAGACTCCCCCTGCCCGAGGGCCAGGCCCAGGCGCTCCCGGAACCTCGCGGCTTCCTCCGGCGGGTGCAGGCCCAGGGCCTCCTCCAGCGTGGGCGGCCCCAGGGACTTGTCCCGGCCGAAAAGCTCGTAGGTCATGTCCGACCAAGTGACCGCGCCGGTCCGGACCTCATAGTCCCAGTCGCCGATCCGGCCGATCCCCTGGGCCCGGCGAAGCCGTTCCCGGCTCCCGACCAACTCCGCCTCGACCTGGTTCCGACCGCTGACATCCTGAAAAACGCAATGGGCGCGCGGAAAACGGCCGCGATCATCCCAGACCAGGCGGGAAGTGTAATCCGCGGCCAGGTAGGTCCCATCCCGACGGCGCAGCTTTAGTTGAATATTATTGGTCAAGGCCCGGGAACGGATTTTTTCGGCGAATTCCCGCGCGAACCCCTCGGCCCGCCCCGGGGCTAGGAATTCCCCGAAACGGCGGCCGACAACCTCTTCCCGACCATACCCCAGCATCGCCAACCAGCGGTCGTTGACCTCGAGAATACAACCGGCTTCATCGAGCGACTGGAGCCCCAGGGGAGCGTTCTCCGTCAACAGTCGGTATTTTTCCTCGCGCCGCCGCGTCCGTTCCTCCGCCGCTCGAACCCGCCCGGCGAACTCCGCCGCCCCCAAGGCCGTTTCCACCGCGATTTTTAAATCCGGGCCGCGAAACGGCTTCAAAAGCAAGCCATGGGGCCAAAAGGGCTGGGCCCATTCCAGGGAAGCGGCGTCCTGGTCCTTTATAATAAAAACGATGGGCAGGTCCCACTTTTCACGGATCGCCCTGGCGACCCCAAGGCCCCAGGCCTCCCCCGGGCCGGTCGTATCCAGCAGGACCAAGTCCGCCCCGCCCCGCGCCGGCAGGTCCGCGGCCTCGCGCGCCGAGTTCGCCCTTCCCTGGACGAAATATCCCAGGGCCTCGAGCCCGGCTTCCAGGCCGTCCTGATCAACCGCCTGATTATGGACGACAATAATCCGGACTTCGTTTTTTTCGGCGTCGACCGTCATCGGGTTACACTCCGAGTTTTAAAATCGAAACAGATGGGAAGGGAAAAGGCGGCTCCGCCCCATGCAAAGCCGCGGTAAGTTGAAAATAATGGCATTGAACAAAAAATTCAAGAGCGCTGATTGAAGCTCCCCGCGGCAAGCCGCGGGGAATACGCACGCGGAAAATCAGACGGCTTGCGTCAACAAGGAGACGGAAAGGCCCCACATGACCAGGCAGACCAGGCCGTCAAGGACCCGCCACGAGCGGGGGTCCCGAAAAACAGGGGCCAGAAGGCGGCCTCCCAGGCCGAGGGAAAAAAACCACGCGAAGGACGCCGAGGCCGCTCCCAGGCCGAAATAATAGGGGCCCGCGCCCTCGTACCGGCTGCTGATCCCTCCCAGCAGCAACACCGTGTCCAGATACACATGGGGGTTGAGCAAGGTCACGGCCAGGGTCGCCAGGCAGACCGCCTTGACCGATCGGCCCGCCTCCCGGTCAGCCTCTAGGCGCCTGCTTCCCAACGCCCTGCGAAGCGCGCCCAGGCCATGCCACCCCAGAAAAACAGCCCCGCCCCAGGCCGCGGCCGCGCGCCAGGTCGGGTTGCCGGCCAGGGCCGACCCCACTCCGGTCACCCCCAGGGAAATCAAGGCGACATCGCAAAGACTACAGATCAAGGCGACGGTCAGGTGATGGTTTCTCCGAACTCCCTGGGACAGCACAAAGGCGTTCTGGGCCCCAATGGCCGCGATAAGGCCGAAGCCCATCCCAACTCCCTGCAGGTATGGCGTAAACATCAAACAACTCCTTATCCGGACTTCGCGCCGAAAGTGTTGAAGAAAAAATACGGCGACCGGCCCGAAAAGTAAAATTCATTATTTTAATATTGCATTAATTTTACTAATATCAGGACATGATGGATTACAAACTTGTGGAAGCCCTGGCCGCCGTGGCGACCGAAGGCGGCTTTGAGCGGGCCGCCCGGGTCCTGCATCTGACTCAGTCGGCGGTTTCCCAAAGAGTCCGGCTGCTGGAAGACCAGACCGGCCGGATACTTTTGGCCCGAACCAACCCGCCGCGCCCGACTTCGGCCGGCCGACGGCTGCTAAAGCACTTTCGCCAAGTCAGCCGCTTGGAAGCCGACCTGCTGGATGAAGACCCCTCCGGGACCTCGACTAGTTTTTCGACCCTGCCCGTGGGAGTGAACGCCGACAGCCTGGCCACCTGGTTCCTCGAAGCCGTGCATCCTTTCGTGGCCTCGGAAAAAGTACTTTTGGACATCCATGTCGACGACCAGGAAGAAACCCACAAGCTGCTGAAAAACGGCGAAGTCATCGGCTGCGTCAGCGCCGCCAGGCCGCCGATGCAAGGCTGCCGGGTGGAAGCCCTGGGCGGCATGACCTATCGGCTTCTGGCCGCCCCGGATTTCGCGCGAAATCGCCTGCCCGGGGGCTTGACCCCGGAAACGGTCCGCGACGCCCCGGGGCTGATATTCAACCGCAAGGACGACCTGCACAACAAGGTGTTTCGGGGCTTGTTCGGGGAGGCGCCGGACGGGGTCCCGGCCCACTACGTGCCGTCATCGGAAAAATTCGTGGATGTAATTCTTAGGGGATGGGCCTACGGCATGTTGCCCGATATCCAAGCGCGGGACCTAGTCCGGGCGGGACGCCTGGTCGAACTGGCGCCGGACCAGCCGGTTCTAGTCGATTTGTACTGGCATTGCTGGAATATCAAGTCGCCGGTTATCCAAAATTTTACGCGAACCTTGGTCTCCGGGGCCCGGAAGCTCTTGGGCCCACCAGTGGAATGACCGGTCCGAATTTCTTAAACAATAATGCCGCGGGCGGGGTCGAGGCCTCGCGAAACCCGACGCCGCCGGATGTAAATGGCCGGCGGCCGGTCCCTCATTCCACCTCTTCAAAACGAAAATCGCAATAATCCGCCCCGTCCATGATGGTTTGGGTGCGGCGGAACACTATCTTCGGATTGAAGACCGCGAACAGGCCGAAGTCGCGGGAACAGGACAGCAGGCCCCCAAACTTCTCCAGCCCGTGTTTTTTGTACATCTCCGCGTAACGACACCGGGTGATATTGACCGCGAGCCTTGTCGGCGTCGCCTCCACCCGGTCCATTTCCAGGGCCCCGCCCCGGCTGAAGATGGACAAGACTTCTTCCACATGCTTCAGCGAATTCCCGCCCACGAGGTCGCGCAACGCCGCTCCGCTTTCCCGGGCCATTTTACCGATCACCCGACCGGCGGCCTCCCAGGCCTTTTCCCGCCCCAACTCCTCGATGAAGGATTCGATCAAAGGCGCCGCCATCAAGGCTTCAATCTCCCGACGCGTCAAAACCGGAATGCTGTTTAATTCCGTCATTGCTTTTCCCCGCCCTTCAATTTAGCTTTTCCGTCGATAACCGGCTGTTCAGGCTGAAAGGAAAACCTTCCGGCCCGCCACTAGGCCATGAAGCCACCTCAGCCCCGACCGCCTGGCCTCCTCCCGCAAGGTCTCGGCCCGGCCGGCCGCCCGATGAAACATGTCGCCGTAATTCCTTGTCAACAGAAGCCAATGATCCCGGTCAAGGTAAAATCTCGCCATTATCGGGGCGATACCGTCCGGCGGGACCGACGGACCGCCTTCCCTAAGCCGCCGGCCGGTCCAATCCAACAGCGCCAGGTATTCCCGCAACGAAAGGTCCAAGCCGCCCTGGCCGTCCCCCGGGCCGCCGGGCCCCAGGGGGCTCAACCATTCGTCGCCACTGGCTTTTTCCTCGTCCCACGCGATGGCCCGTTGCCGGGCCGGAGTCAAGCGGTCCCTTCCCTCGTCCAAAACCTTGAGCCGCTCCCGCGCCCGCTCCGCCGCTAGACGGAGGTACGCGCCGGTAAAAAAACTCGCCTCCGGAGATTCCGCCGCCCCGGCCCGGACCGGGTTCAAGTCCACGTAGACCATGCAGGCCAGGACCGCCGATTCGTCCCGCAAGGCCTGGCAGTAAAAACGTCCTTCCCAAAACCTCCCCTTGCACCCGTCTTCCTTGTTGGCCCGCCTGGCGATTGGTTCGTTCAGGCAGCGCATGAACCAACTGACGCTCCCCAGGCGACGCCTGATCTCCTCGATCCTTTCCTCCGCTCCGGCCAAGGCCGAAATCTCGGCCCCGGCTGGCGGCGAGGGTCGGCCGTCGCCATCCCCGCGCCGGGAAGAAAGGACCAGCCAACGCCGGGCCGCGTCCTCGCGACTCCAGCCCGCGGCCAGGTCCGGACGGGTCCGGACGACCACATGCACATGGTTGGACATGACGGCGAAGGCCGAAATCTCAAGAGCGAAAACCGCGGCCAGCAGCTCCAGCCGCGCCTGAACCCAGGCCTTGCGATGTTCGAACGATCGGCCCGTGTAGGGATCGCACCCGCATAAAAAGGCCCGCCGCACGCACCTGGACACGCAATGATAATACCCCTCGACCCCTTCCACCACCGTTTCGCCACGAGCCGTCGCCATGGTTCCCTCCTGTATTTCGACATGATAGCAGGCCTCCGCGGACAATTCAACTCAAAAGTGGGTGTCTAGCTTAAGTTTGAGCTTGCCTTTGGTCGTGGAACTTGACATGATCCCCCCACTAATCCACAACAGGCGCCCCAGGGAATCTCGTTTGCGGTCGCGCATAAAGTCGAGGTTTGGGGGCTTCAGGCCGGGGCATGAAGACAGGTCCATCCATTTTCATGAAAATACTGGTGGTTATACTGCCGCTGGTCAGCGTGCCCATCATCGTGGTCGGTTATCTGTCCGTTCGGGCGGCCGAAGACCGGGTCAACCGCCTGGCCCGGCAAGAACAGATGCTCAAGCTCGAGGCCGCCGCCAAAAAAATCAACGACGTCTTTTATAATTTCCGGAGCGACCTGGAAACCCTGGCGAGCCTGCCAGTCCTGGAAGACTACTACCTGGCCAAGTCCTTCCGCCTGGAAGCGGAAGAGGAATTCAACCGGGACAACATCGTCCGCATCTTCACCGATTTCATGAACCGAACGCCCTACTACCATCTCATATCCTGCCTCGATCGCGAAGCCCGGCCCCTGGTCGACGTGGGCGCGCGGGAAGAGCCGGCCAAGTTTTCATCCCCGGGCCTGGACGAATTCATCCGCGGCCCCCACGACGCCGCCGGTCGCGTCGGCCTGTATTTTTCCGAGGCCCTATTTTCCCCGGGCCGCGACGGGTTCATTATCCAGGCCGCCGGCCCCTTTTTCAGCGGCTTCAAGGAAGTGGCCGGGTTCGTGGTCATTGACCTCGACCTGGACAGGATTATCCAGCAAGTCAACAGCATCAAGGTCGGCGAAAGCGGGTACGCCTTTCTGGTCGACAAGGACGGCCGGGTCATCGTTCATCCCCGGTACCAGCCCTACGAATTGAACCGCGACAACATCAGCGACCCCAGCTTGGTGAGAATGGTCCAGGCCATGACCGAGGGCGGGACCGGCTGGGACACCTATGTCTTCGAGGAACAGGAAAAAGTCGCGGCCTACGCCCCTATTCCGGCCCTGAACTGGTCCCTGGCCGTGACCATTCCCAGCGAGGAGCTGCGGCGCGAGGCCCGGGCCATCCGGACCAACGTCATCCAGGCCGCGGCCCTGGCCCTGGTCCTGACCGTGACCGCCGTCAGCGTCCTGTCCTATCATCTTCTAGGGCCGGTCCGTCGCCTGGTCAACGCCACCCACCGCATCGCCCAGGGCGACCTGTCCCATGAAATACCGGTCAAGTCCCGGGACGAACTGGGGGAACTGACCGCGTCCTTCAACAATATGGTCAAAAACCTTTCGCGCATTCAAAACGAACTGGTCCGCTCGGAAAAACTCATTTCCCTGGGACGGCTTTCCGCCGGGGTGGCTCATGAAATCAGGAACCCGCTCAACGCCATGAAAGCCGCGGTGGTGTTCCTGCGCCGCCGGAGGAGCGACGACCCCTTGATCGTGGAATACACCGGGCTGGTCTCCGAGGAAATAGACCGCCTCAACCGCTTCGTGACGGAATTTCTCTATTTCGCCAAGCAAGCTCCTCCCCGGACGTCCCCCACGGACCTGAACCGGTTGGTCCAAACAGTCGAAAGCCTGCTGGAAGAGCAGGCCCGCTCCACGGGAGCCTATTTCCTCAACCACCTCGACCCGGACCTGCCCCCGGTGGAGCTGGACCCCCATCAAATCGAGCAGGTCCTGATCAATCTTTTCAACAACGCCCTGGAAGCCATGCCCGAGGGCGGTCCCATCACCGTTTCCACGGTCCGCCTGACCGGCGGGGCCGGGGCTTCTTCCGGCGATGAAACGGTCAGGTTGACCATTCACGATTCCGGGACAGGAGTCAGGGCTGAACACCTGTCCAACCTTTTCGACCCGTTCTTCACCACCAAGGAGACCGGGACCGGCCTCGGCCTGACCCTGAGCCTGGGCATCGTGGAAAGCCATGGAGGAAACATCAACATTACCGGCCGCCTGGGCGGGGGGGCCGCGGTCCAGGTGGAACTGCCGATAAAGGGCGCCTAATGACCGAGCACGCGCATAAAAAAAGACTGTTACTCGTCGACGACCGGATAAACTCCCTGAAGGGGCTGGCGGCCATCCTAGCGGACGAGGGCTACGAGGTGGTCCAAGCCCCCGGCGGGGCCGAGGCCTTGAAAATCTTCCAAGCCCAAGGCGACATCGACATCGTCCTGGCCGACCTCAAGATGCCGGGCCTCGACGGGCTGGAACTCTTCCGGGCCATGAACCGGGTGGGCCAGGCCCCGCCGTTTGTGATCATGACCGCCTACGGGACCGTCCGCTCGGCCGTGGAGGCCCTGAAGGAAGGGATTTTCGATTACCTCATCAAGCCCATCGATTACGACGAACTGGCCATCATCCTGGACAAGGCCATCAGGGAACGGGACATGCGCCGGGAACTGGCCGCCTGGCGGCAAGGCGTCAGTCGGGAAGGGTCTTTCCACGGCATGATCGGCGTCAGCCCGGTCATGAAGGAAATCTTCGAAATGGCCCGCACGGTCGGCCCCACCGACGCCTCGGTCCTGCTGCGCGGCGAAACCGGCACGGGCAAGGAACTTCTGGCCCGGGCCCTCCACGCGGAAAGCCCTCGTCAGAACGATCCCCTCGTGTGCATCAACTGCGCGGCCCTCACCGAAAGCCTTCTGGAAGCCGAACTGTTCGGGTATGTCAAGGGCGCCTTCACCGGCGCCATGACCGACAAAAAAGGCCGCCTCGAAGCGGCGGACAAGGGCGCCCTCTTCCTCGATGAAATAGGGCACATGAGCATGGGTCTCCAGGCCAAGCTGCTTCGCTTCCTCCAGGACCGGACCTTCGATCCGGTGGGCGGGCATTTTTCCCGCAAGGTGGACGTCCGCCTCATCGCCGCCACCAACCTCGACATCCAGAAGGAAATCAAAAACGGCCGCTTCCTGAGCGACCTCCTTTACCGCCTCGACGTCATCACCATCAACCTGCCGCCGTTGCGGGAACGTCTCGAGGACATCCCCCTTTTGGCGGAACATTTCATCCGTCGGTACGCCCGGCAGTACAACAAACCGGCCCTGGGCCTGCGACCGGAAGCCTTGAAGACCCTCCTGGACCACGACTGGCCGGGCAACATCAGGGAAATGGAAAACTGCCTGGCCCGCGCCGTCATTTTTTCCAAGGACGAAAAAATCGGGCCGGCGGACCTGCCCGAAAAGATCAGGGGCGCCTCCAAGACCCGGGCGCCGGCCGGAGCGGCGGACATATTCAGGGATATCCCGGACCAGGGCCTGAAACTGCAAGACATGGAACTGGAACTGCTCCGGCGGACCCTGGAAAAATGCCGGGGCAATAAAACCATGGCCGCCAAGCTGCTGGGAATTTCCAGAAAAGCCTTGTACCAAAAAATGGAAAGGTTCCGCGCCGCCAGTCCGGAAGAATATTCCGCCCTGGAGGAAAAGTGAGGCGTCGGGCGGGAGTGGTCCTCGCGGCCGCGCTTTTAAGCCTGCTCGGCCTCGCGGCCGGAGCGGCCCCGGCGGACCGGATTGTCATCGGCGTGCCCACCACCCTAACCCTGCTGGAAGGGGCCGAAAGCCTCAACGCCGTCAAGCTAGCCGTGGAAGAGATCAACGCCGGGGGCGGCGTCCAGGTGGGCCGGGCCCGCCTGCCGATCCGGATCGAACCGTTGGATTTGCGGGACGCCGAAACGGGGGTCAAGGTCGCGGACGCCCTCGCGACCCTCGAAAAATTCCTTGACGAAAAAAGCCTGAACGCCATCGTGGTCGGACCATTCCGGTCCGAGGTCCTGCTGGGCGGCATGGACGCCATCTGCCGGCGGCGCCTCCCCTTGCTGGGGACCATCGCCATGACTCCGGCCACCGAGGCCTTGGTCTTGAAAAATCCGCGCTACAAATACATTTTCCGGGTCGGCCTTGACGCCAAGTACCTGGTTGACCGCCTGATCCACAACATGAAATTCCTGCGCGAAAAATTCGGGTTTTCCCGGGTGTTCATCCTGAACCAGGACGTGGCCTGGGCCAGGTCGTCCGCCTCCCTTATCATGAAGCTATATCTTTACAAAAAAGGCTGGAACGTGCTCGGGCAGGTCAACTACCCCGGCGAAGCCGCGGACTTCGCCGCCGGCCTGGAAAAAGCCAAGGCCCTGGGCGCCCAGGTGATCTTGTGCATATTCGACGCCCCCCAAAGCGGCGGGTTGGTGCGGCAATGGCGGCGGATGGAAATACCCGCCTTCCTGTCGGGCTTCATTTCCCCCATGACCGGCCCGGGCGCCTGGCGGGCCTTTGACGGCCGGATATCCGGCACGGTGAACGTGATTTTCGAGCTAGGCAATATTCCCTCCCGGAAATACCCGCCGGCCGCCGACTTTTACGACGCCTACCGCCGACGGTTCGGCCGTGAAATTGAAGCCGGCCACGGCCCGGCGCCATCCTACGAAGCGGTCTATATCCTGGCCGAGGCCATAACCAGGGCCGGGTCCCTGGACCCCGACCTGATCGTGGCCGAATTGGAAAAAACGGACCGGGTCGGGGCCATGGGCCGGGTCAGGTTCCACAAGGGCCATCAAGCCATTTTCGGCGACGACCCCCAACAGGAAGCCCTGGCCTGCCTGATGCAATGGACCGCGGACGGCCGCCGCCGCATCGTCTATCCCCCGTCCCTGGCCGAGGGCGAAATCGAACTCCCGGTCTTCCTCCAACCTCTAAACCGACTCCCCAACTAAAACAATCCCCCAACCAATCTTTTATATATGACACCCATTGTGGATATGACCCAACAATCTTTTTAATATGGCGCCCATTTTGGCTCCATTTTGGCTTGACTTGGCCGCCATATCGTCATAGTCTGGAAAAAATTGAAATAGGAGGATCAAAATGGCCTCGACCAGGAGCGAAATAGTGGTGGAAGGGGTTGAAGGCTGGTATCACTGCGTCTCGAGATGCGTCCGC
>JAZDGM010000191.1:0-77319 GCA_043806915.1 Pseudomonadota bacterium
CCAGGGTCAGGGGCGCGCCGGAGCCGGCGCCCCTGACAACCCCTGGCTCTTTTTCCGGAGAACCCGCCTGGCGGCGGTTTCACGCCCCGAAACGTCCTGTTTCGAGGGCGGAAAGGGCGGGCGTCCATGCCCGCCCGAAGAAGTCCGGGGCGTCTGGAATTGCTTGGCCCGGCGCGCCGCCGCTGGCCTAAAAATAATGTGATCTCCGTAGGTTGGGTTGAGCCGCTGGCGAAACCCAACATCTTGGCCAGCCCCGTCGGCCCGGCCCTCGCCTCCGTTTAGAACAAGGTGTTGTCTTTCGGAATAAAAGGAACAATACATTTTCAGATGGCCAGGTTTTTGGCATTATCAGATGGCCGCTGACAGAAAAAGTTGAATGCCACAACAGCGGCCTTGAATTTGACGGTCAAAAGGTATAAAAAGGTAGTACTTTTTACTACTATTTATGCGAGGCGTCCATGATGGGAAACAAAGCCGTAAAACTGGATGACAAAACCTATGACCGGTTGAAGGCCTTGGGTAAGGCCCGCAAGCGTTCGCCGCATTGGCTGATGAAAGAGGCCATTCACCAATTTCTTGACCGCGAAGAGGAAGCCGAACATGTCCGGCAAGACGCCTTGGAGCGCTGGCAACGCTACGAGGCAACACGCGAGACGGTTAGCCATGAGGTTATTGACGCGTGGCTTGAAACATGGGGAACGGAGCGAGAAGACACATGCCCCGTTCCTTGAAATGGCTTCCCGAAGCTCTCACGGACCTTGTCCGCCTCAGAGAATTTATCCGCGTCCATAACCCTGACGCCGCCATGCGTTCGGCAAAGCGAATTCGTGAGGCGGCGCAACGGTTACTCAATCTCCCCTTTGTCGGTCGTCCTGTAACGGACATCGACACGCCGGAATTCCGTGATTTGTTTATTTCTTACGGTCAAGGCGGCTACTGGATGCGCTATGTCGTGACGGACAATGAGATTATCATCATCAAGCCTTGGCACGGCCGGGAAGACAGATAGCGGCAACGGGCGCGTTGCATGCAACGAAGAACATTCTTTTTCCTGTTGCCCGGCCAACCTTAACCCGAGCCGGCATTTAAGAATGTTTTGAGTTTCCCTGAGTGTGATATGGTAATAAAATGACCGAAGAAACAAAACAACCCGAGGATTTATTAAGCCTCTATCGTCGCGCGTTTCGGGAACATGGTTGCCGGGCGCTCTGGAACGTGCGCGAACTGCAAAATCCAAGCCCTCAAGATGTCTTGGCAATTACTCGAAGCTTGCGCGTCGAAGGGAACCTTAAAGCGCGGCGTTTAGCCGAACAAATTGAAAGGGGAAGGACAAAATAAGATAAGAAGGCGTTGTTAGGCTGGAAATTGGCTAGGATATCCCTTCCACTAATATGAAGCGGCCTCAAGAATGACAATATTTGATGAAGACCGGGCCAAGACCTATAAAAAAGCTCGCCGGCCGGCGTTAAGGCCCCTCAACCAGCGCCGACCCAAGGCCCGCCCGGCCCGAGGCTCGATGGAAAACGCGTCCATAATGTTCCACGGTGTCCAGCCACTGGTCGGAATCCACCCGGAGCCTTTCGAAGATGGGGCTTAAGTCCAGGGACATGATTTTTTTCTGTCGGCCCGTAATTGACGGCCCGTCCAGTCAAGAAGGGTCAGGTATTGGTCCAGGGTGAGATCGAGCAGCCCCGGCCGGGATGATTCCCCTTCGCTTGGGAGTGGACACAGCCAGTGATCCGGTTTTGACCGGACTTTTTGCCGGTCCAGGGAAAGTTGCCGTTCCGGCGAATAGGGGGGATGGGTTTTTTCCTGGATTTTCGCCGTTCTTTCCCGGGCCTGGCGCGCTTCAAGGCGCAGGAAGGCGCTGGTATAACTGCTGGTTTCTGGGCAGGCGGCCGCTCCGGCCCGAACCGGGTTGAGGTCCACGTAGGCCATGCAGGCCAGGAGGGCTGAATCGTCGAGAATTACTTGGCATTTAAACCGCCCTTCCCAGAACCTGCCCTTACAGCCGTCTTCCCGGTTGGCCCGGCGAGCGATGTTCTCATTTAGGCTCCGCATAAACCAACTGATGCTCGATAAGCGTTGGCGGAGCGCTTCCAGTCCGACGCCGCTGTCGCGCAAATTTTTTATTTCCAGGGGCGAAGGGGACGCGGGGGCGTGGTTTTCATTTCTTTTTTTCGGGAACACCCTCAACCACCGCCTGGCCGTTTCCTCGTCCGACCAGGCTTCCGCCAAGTCCGGGCGGGTCCTCGCCACAACATGCAAGTGGTTGGACATGACGGCGAAAGCGCATATTTCCAGGGCGAACGATCCGGCCAGAAACTCCAGGCGCGCTTGGACCCAATCTTTTCTGTGTTCAAGGGACCGTCCCGTGTAGGGATCGTTTCCACACAGGAAGGCCCGGCGGACGCATCTGGAAAGGCAAGGATAAACGCCCTCCACGCCGTAATATTAGTATTAGAGGGGAGGGAAGCTCCCCGCGGGCCGGCCGCGGGGAGGTGGAGTTATTTGCCTTTTTCGACGAGGGCCTTGGCGAAGAGGGCCGCGCCCAGGGCGCCGGCGATCTGGGTGTCGTATTTCGGTTCCAGGGCCTTGACGCCCAGTTCCTTTTCGAGTCGAACGACGACGCCCTTGTTTTTGGCGATGCCGCCGGTAATGGCGAAGTCCTGTTCCATGACGATGCGTTCCAGGAGCGAGACGACGCGGTGAGCCATGGCGGCCGAGTAGGCGGCCAGGACTTTTTCCTTGGGCCAGCCTTCCCGGAGCAGGCCCGCGGCTTCGGATTTGGCGAACACCACGCAGGTGGAGGAGACCATGGGCGGTTCCTCGTCCACCCGGAGCGACAATTCGCCCACGTCGTTGATTGAAACTCCCAGCAGGTCGGCGAAGACTTCCATGCCCCGACCGGTGCCGGCGGCGCATTTATCGTTCATCAGGAAGTTGGTCACCTTGCCCTTGGCGTCGCAGTGAATGGCCTTGCAATCCTGCCCGCCCATGTCGAGCACGGTGCGCACGGTGGGGCCGTACATGAAATTGGCCCCGCGGGCGTGACAGGCGATTTCCGTAATGGCCCGCTGGGCGAAAGGAACATTGACCCGGCCGTACCCGGTGCCGACCGTGTATTGGATTTTATCCAGGGTCAGTCCCGCGGCGTCCTCGAGGGCCCAGTTCATGACCTTGTTGGCGGAGTCGGGGCTGTTGGAGCCGGTTCGAGTGCTGGCGTAGGCGTAGATGTCGCCGTCAACCAAGATCACGGCCTGGGAGCTGACCGAGCCCACGTCCACTCCGGCGGAAATTGTCTTGCCGTTTTTCCAGGAGAGGTCGGGGTTGGTCCAGCGCGATTCCTTCCATCTCCAAAATTCATCAGCCATGGAGGGCCTCCTTTTAATTGCCGGCGGCGATGACCGCCGCGCCGAAAGCGCCGATGAATTCGGGATCGGCGGGAATGATTATTTCGGTTTCGAGTTCTCTATTCAGGGAGGCGACAAAGCCGATGTTTTTGGCCACGCCGCCGATAAGCATCACTTTCTCTTCCAGACCGACCCGGCGGACCATGGAAGCGATGCGGTCGGCGATGGCGTCGTGGATGGCCCGGGCCATGTCCGATTTCGGGGTCTGGGCGTGAATCAGGGTCACCAGTTCCGATTCGGCGAACACGGCGCACTGGGCGTTCATGGCCACTTTGTTGGTGGACTGCAGGGAGAGGGCGCCCATTTCCACCAGGGGGACTTCCAGGGCCCGGGCCATGGCCTCGGTGAAGGCCCCGGCCCCGGCGGCGCATTTTTCGTTGATGGCCACGTCCAGGACCCGGCCGGTGTGATCGATTTTTATGGCCCGGCCTTCCTCGGCCCCAACATCGATGACCGTCCGGACCGAGGGGTCCAGGGCGTTGGCGCCGACCGCGGCGGCCCGGACTTCCGTGACGTTGTCCCGGGCGAAAACGGCGTCCTTGCGACCGGCGCCGGTGGCGATAATATTTTGGATGTCCTTGACCTTCAAGCCGGAAGACGCTTCCACTTCCGCCCAGGCCTTTTCCAGGGATTCCTTGACTTCATAGCCGGCCGGCGCAATGCCCTGGGCCACGATGCGGCCGTCTTGCAGTATCACAATTTTTATTGTTTTTGCTCCGATATCCACACCCGCGCTTATCATGTCCATTCCTCCTTGTCCGGATTTTCGTTTCCATCGCCTTCGCCGAGGGCGGTTTGGCGCCGCCCTCGGGAACAAGGCTCTTCCCGCGGGAAGAGCCGAGGGATTTCCCTTCTTCAAGCAGAGTCGCCGATTCAAACGGCGGCGCTTTTGGTATTATATTGGACCAGGGCGGTTTCCCGCCCCGGTTGGGGCTGATTAACGGCCGGTTTCCCGCTGAAAGTCTTCCCGAAGTTGGCGCTTGAGGACCTTGCCCACCGGGCTTCGCGGCAGGGCGTCGACAATTTTTAGCACTTCCGGGTATTTGTATTTGGCGATATCCTTTTCCCTCAGGTATTCGTTGACCTCTTCCAAGGTGATGGCTTGGTCTTTAACCGGGACGACCACGACGCAGATTCTTTCCCCCAATCGTTCGTCCGGATAGCCCACGGCGGCGGCCTCGGCGATTTTGGGATGTCCGATCACCAGGGTTTCAATTTCCTCGGGGCTGATGTTCATGCCGCCGCGAATAATGAGGTCCTTGTACCGCCCCTGGAAGGCGTATTTATCCAGGTTTTCGCCGGCGATGGAAAAGAGGTCCCCGGTGCGGAAATAGCCATGGTCGTCAAAGGCCTTGGCGGTCAGTTCGGGCGCCTTGTAATACCCGGGGAAGACGGAGGGGCCGGCGATGCGCAATTCCCCCACCATCCCGGGTTCGGTGATCTCTTCCTCCGTGGCGGGGTTGACCAACCGGGTGCGCAGCCCCTTGACCGCCTCGGAATGCCAGGTGAAACCCGGGACTCCGAAACGGGGAAAGAATTTGGCCCGGTCCTCGGGGTTGGGAAAATCAGCGGGGCTGCTGTACAGGGCCACCCCTTCGTTGGACCCGAAAAAATTCACGATGCCGATCCCGAACTCTTCTTGAAAGGTCTTGACCATCCAGGCGGACAACGGCGCGGACCCGGACCCGATAACCTTCAAGGCGCCCTTGTCCATGGCCGCCCACTGGGGGGACTTGGCCAGGCTGTCGAGCAGGGCCGGCGGGGCCAGGGTGTAAAAGACCTTTTCCATGATCAGTTGCTTGAGGAACCCGCCCAGGTCGAAGGGGTGGTGCAGGACCAGCTTCCCGCCGGTGATGACCCAGGGGATCATGACTCCCGCGAAGCCCGCCATGTTGATGGTCGGAAAGAGCGACAGGTAAACGCAATCCCGATCCGGAAGAAAGGATTCGGCCACGACCCGGCTGATATGGAGCCAGTGGTTGTGGCTTCTGGGAACGGCCTTGGGCGCGGCCTCGGTCCCGGAAGTCCAGCAGAGGGTGAAAACCTCGTTGGGGCCGGACTGCTTGCCTTCCAGTAGGGCCGGGTCCACGGCCGGGCCGGACAGGATTTCCGACATATGGACCGTTCCGGGGGCTTTTTCCGCGGACACGGTAATGACTTTGGGGTCCAGCCCGGTCCCGTCCAGGGCCTTGCGCAGCAGACCCACGTGGTCCAGCCCCTGGGCGTTGTGGGTGCAGATGAATATCTTGGCCGCGGTCAACACCGCGGCGTGCCTGATTTCATGGGAACGCCATTGCGCCGGGATGGGGCTGATGATCGCCCCGACCCGGGCGGCCGCGAAAATAGCCGCGGTCAGCTCCATGGTGTTGGGGAGCTGCACCATGACGACATCGTCTTTTTGTATCCCCAGTTCGAGGAATTTGGCCGCCAGCCGGTCGATGGCCCCGATCAACCGCCCATAGGTCAACCGCGACGGTTCCAAGCCGAGCAGGTCCTTCTTGTTGAGAGGGTCCACCAACGCTTCCTGGTCCGGATTCGATCGGGCCCGGGCGTAGAGTATGTCGATCAGGGTTTCCCGGCCCCACCATCCCGGGGGGGTGAATTCCTGAATCTGGGCCTCGGGGCTAAGGATCATGGCGTCTCTCCTTTCTTGGGTCCGAAGGCGGCTCGCCCTCATAACTGGGTTTGTGTACGATTCAAAGCCGGTTGTGGATATTACCGGACGGGTCCGAGCGTCGGACCCGTCATCGCCGACTTATTCCTTGGTCCGGGCCGGAGGTCCGGCCCGTTTTTCCCTGGGGGATTTCACCGGCCCTACTTGATCCCGGCCAGTTTTTCGACCAGCTTCCGGCATTCGGCGAGGGTGCGCCGCCCCTCCATGAAAATGGTCATCCGCTCGGCCATGGGGGAGCCTTCTCCGTGCAGGCAGATGGTTTCCCTTTCCGCCGGAATGAGCCGCCGGATCAGGTCGAGCATCCGCATCCGGTTTTCGGCCGAGACGTCGGCCTTGGCGCCCATGTATTTGTCGATGTAGCCCTTCAGTTCGGGTAATTGATAATCCTTGTAGGTCGGGGAAGTGACCAGGGCCCCTCCGGCCAGGTCCTCGATAATCTTGACCATGTCGTGGTACCCGTGCGCGAAGTGGTATTTGGCGATATTGGTCGTCATCGGATTGGGCACGGCCATGTCGGCGTGGGTGACGAAATCCAGGCAGGCCGACTTGGACAGGGAACGCAGGGTTTCGAGGTAAATGACCGCGTCCGTCAATTTTTCCCGGACGTGCGGGGCGTCGGAGACGCCGTGGTAGTCGGCGATGGCGGCCGCCAGGCCGACCAGTTGCTCGCTCATGGGAATGCGGTACGCCACTCCGGTGCGGCGGTGCATCAGGGCGAAGTTGTAAACCATGGGGGCGGCGAGCTTCCATTCCCCGCATAAAAAGACCCGGTCCCAGGGCACCAGGACGTCGTCGAAAATGATCAGGGAGTCGGTATGGATGTACCACGGCCGGTCGCAGGGGAATTCCAGGCCGCTGTATCCGGACTTGAACGGCCGGCAAATCTGGGTCAGACCCTTGGCGTTGGCCGGCACGGCGAAGGCCACGGCGTAGTCCGCGTCCGCCTCGGACATGGCCCGGCAGGGCACAGCCAGTATTTCGTGACAATAGGCCGCGCCGGTGATATGCATCTTGGCGCCCCGCACCACTATCCCCTTGGAGTTTTTTTCCACCACGCGCAGATAATAATCGGGATGGGATTGCCGGGGGTCGGACGGCCGGAGCATGCGGTCGCCCTTGACGTCGGTCACGGCGGCGCAGGTCGTCAGGTCGTTTTTCTTCAAATAGGTCCTGAAATTTTCCACCCGGTCGATATAATCCCGGTTTCCCGCCGCCGCGGCGGTGATGCTGAAGGCGTTGAGGGCGTCGGCGCCGATATCGTGGGCCAGGGGGATCATGCCGTCGGCCAGGGCGGTGGACGTGACGATCAGGTCGGCGGCCTTGAGCAGGTCCTCGGCGGTTTTGGGTTTATAATAGTAGCGGCTGACCCTCTGGCCGAGCTCCGGGTCTTCCACCGTGGCCAGGTCGTGATACTTCGGGTCCTCGGCCAAGTCGAAATCCACGGCCATGGTCCGGGCGCAGGCGCCCAGGTGCGGATGCGCGGCCACGTTCTCGATTTTTTCGCCCTTGTAATAAACGACCCGGCCGTCGTTCAGGCTTTCCAGGTATTTTTCAGCGGTCATCAATCCCATTATTTTGCCTCCAGGTTAAAAAACACGGCGGGGCGGCGGCCGAGCCGGCCGCTGGCCGGTCAATGTTTCTGATTCAGGCGAATTATGCAATGACGGCGCCAACGGTCCGGGCGTCGGAATAACTTGAAAAGGCAGGGGAATCAGTCCGGGGCGGGCCGCTCCCCGCCGGCGGGCGCTTATATGTTGAAACCAGATCGCAACATATTGTGAGTTTTTTTATAAAAAATTGATATTCCCGCCCGGAACCCAGGGCGGCTGGTTTTCCACCCCCGATATATGTTAAAGTCGACGAACGGAAGTATTCGTCGGCTTCTCCGGTGGGGGCGGCCGACGTCGAGGGGGAAAGGTCATGAAATCCAACTGGCGGGCTCGTGTTTTTTTAATTTTCGCCGCCGTGTGCGGCGTGGTCGCGGCCGCGAGCGGGGTCATGTCCCCGGGGGAGGCCGGAGAAATAAAGGGAGCGGTAGGGACGCCCTCGGCGCCGGTCAAAACCGTTCTGCAACTCAAGTGGAAGCACCAGTTCCAGTTCGCCGGCTATTACGCGGCCCTGGAAAAGGGGTATTACCGGCAGGCGGGGCTGGAGGTGGAAATCGTCGAGGCCGGAGACGGGGAGTTCACGACCGACAAGGTCTTTAGGGGGGAAGCGGACTTCGGCGTGGCCATGTCGGACTTGGCGCTCCTGAAGGGCCGCGGCCTGCCCGTGGTGGTCCTGGCGGCTATTGACAAGCCTTCGCCCCTGGGGGTCCTGGCCCTGAAGAAATCGGGAATAGAATCGATTCGCGACCTCGCGGGCAAGAGAATCATGTTCGAACCCGATTCCGCGGACCTGGAGACCTACCTGGCCCGGGAAGGGGTGTCCCGGGCCGACCTGACCGTCGTCCCCTATTCGCCCGACGTCGCCAAGTTGGCGGGGGGGGACGTGGACGCCATGTCGGCCTATTGGACCGACGAACCGTATCTGCTCCACGAAAAAGGGTTGGACTACGTCTTCTTTTCCCCCCGGGAGGACGGCGTCGATTTTTACGGCGACTGCCTGTTCACCACCAGGGAGATGGTGGAGCGGAAGCCCGAATTGGTGGAAGCCTTCCTGGCCGCTTCCCTGGAGGGCTGGCGTTACGCCCTGGAGCGCCCGGACGAAATAATAGAGCTGATCTTGTCCAAGTACAGCCGGCGTCACAGTCGGGAACACTTGAAATACGAGGCCGACACTTCCCGGATGCTCATCATCCCCGGCGGAGACGGGCTCGGCGCCATGAGTCCGGAACGTTGGCGGAGCATTACGGACGCGTACGCGAAAATGAAAATGATTCCTCCGGATATTAACCTGGAGGGTTTTATTTATGAGAAAAGCCCGCGCTAGGCCGGCATGAAAATGCCTTCCGGGCATTTCCACCGGTTGTTGTGATCGACATGACCCCCGGTCATGTCGGTTGGACGGTTCGGCCTAGGCCCCGGGCTTCGAGCTCGAGCAGGGCTTTTTTTCGGTCGAGGCCTCCGGCGTACCCGGTCAAGGACCCGTTCCGGCCGAGCACCCGGTGGCAGGGGATGATAATGGACAGCGGGTTTCGTCCCACGGCCGCCCCCACGGCCCGGGCGGCGGCGGGCCGGCCCAGCCTTTCGGCCAGCTCGCCGTAAGTGGTGGTTGTTCCGTAAGGGATTTCGATCAGGGCCCGCCAGACCTCGTTCTGAAAGGGCGAGCCGGAAAACGAGAGCCGGACCTGGAAGCATCTTTCCCGCCCCGCGAAATACCGGGCTAGTTGACCGGCCGTTTCCCGGAAGACCGCGTGATCGTCGTCTCGCCGCGCCCCTGGCCCTGCCCCTGGCCCGGTCCGCGGCTCGTATTTTTGTCCCTGGAAATAGAGACCGGTCAGGCTCGGTCCGTCGGAAGTCAGCAGGATCGGCCCCAGGGGGCCGGCGGTCCAACCGTACAGGTTCATTGGCCTATCCTTTCAGCGAAGCCCACAGGTGCATCACGGCGTAGGAACGCCAGGGCCGCCATTTTTCGGCGGTTTTTCGCGCTTGGGCCGGTTTTGTTTCGTTTAGGGCCTTGAGCACCCCGTAATCGGAGTCGGGGAAGGCGTCGGGCCAGGACAGGGCCCGCATGGCGATATATTGGGCGGTCCAGGGGCCGATTCCCGGTATGTCCAAAAGTGCTTGGATGTCCCGCAAGGCGTCGCCCCCCGGTTCCAGCCGGAGAGCGCCCGATTGCATCCTTTTGGCCAGGGCGATAATGGTGAGGGCCCGTCGGGAAATGATTCCGAGCCGGCCGATGTCATCCCGGGCGAGTCGGGCCGTGGTCTCGGGACCGGGAAAGGCGATGTTTATCCCCGGAAAGGGCGAGTCCACGGGGGTCCCGAAGGTCGCGGCGAATCTGGCGGCCAGGGTTCGGGCTGATTTGACCGAAACCTGTTGCCCCAGGACCGCCCGAACGGCCAGTTCGAAGCCATCCATGGCGCCGGGCGGCCGCAAGCCGGGATTGGCGACGGCCAATTCACCCAGGATCGCGTTAACGCGGTGCGGGTCGCAGGACAGGTCGAAAAGACGTTTCACCCGTAACAGCACCGCTGGGGCCAGGGAAGCCAGCCGCGGGTCGATTTTCACCGCCAGGGCGTTTCCCTCGGCCGCGGGCCCGACTTCGATCCAGCCCGTCCTTTCCTCTTCCTTCCTTTTCAACCTGATGATTCTACGGTAGGTTTTTCCTTCCGTTTCCTCGACCCCCGCGATGGCCCTTTGCCCCAGAAACCCGAGTAGGCCTTCCCAATCCAGGGGCGGCCGGTAGCCTAGCTGGAAAACGGGGGCGTCCGCTTTTTTCCCGGCCGCCTTCTTCCGCAAGCCCGACGGGCTGAGGCGGTATTTTTCGCGGAAAACCGCATTAAACCGCCTCAAGCTGGAAAAGCCGCTGCAAAAGGCTATTTCCGTGACCGGAAGGGAAGATTCGGCCAGAAGTCTCTTGGCGGAAAGAAGCCGCTGGGTTTGGGCGTATTGAATGGGGGAGGCCCCGAACTCCGCCTGGAACACCCGCCGGAGATGCCTGGCGGAAACCCCCAAGCGCTCGGCCAAGGCCCCTATGCCCCCCTGGGTCAGGGCCCCGTCCTCGATCAGGGCGGCGGCCGTTTCGGCGAGCCGGGCGCCGGCCTCGAGGCTGGAAGCGCCCGGCGCAAGTTCCGGTCGGCAACGGAGGCACGGGCGATACCCCGCCGCCTCGGCCGCGGCGGGGCTCGGGAAGAACAGGCAATTGGATTGACGCGGGGTTTTGGCCGGGCAGATCGGGCGGCAGTAAATGCCGGTGGTCGAAACGCCGACGAAGAAAAAACCGTCAAAACGCGGGGATCGGTCCAGCAAGGCCTGATAGCATGTTTTCGGGTCGAGTTTCATGCCCGTATATTACCTCTTGCCGGGAAAAATACTCGCCGTTTTCGGACCTGTAATATTTTTTTTAAGGCGGCCCCCAGCGGAACGGGTGATTGACCAAGCCCTCCAACTGTTTTATAGTTCCTTTTACCCGGCCCGCGGGCCCGGACGGCGACGCCGGCGGGTCAAGGTTTTTCCCCGCGGAATGCCGCCAAGGAACCCTTCCGGAAATGTGAAAGTCAGGCCATGAAGGCGTCGTTTCTGCATAAATTCCGCGCCGATGTTTCAATACGGGATGAAATCGCCTTGATAAACATCCGGCGGGCCTACTATGCGGCCCTGACCGCCGCGCCGATCCACCTGGCCCATGTTATCCTGTTTGGCCTGAGCCAACCGACGCCGACGGAGAACGCCGTCAAGTGGAGGCTCGGGGTCATTATTTCTCATTGCGTCGCGCTGTTGATCATGTCCCTGGCCGGGGTCCTGGCCTTTTTTCTCCGGAAAAAAGCCGAGGCCGGGTTTTTGACCAGGGCCGCGCCAGTGGCGGTCAGTTGCGTTTATCTTCTCCTCGGGACTGTTCTGACCATATTGGACCAATGGGCGACCACGGGAATTACCGCCTTTTTGACTTGCACCCTGGGCGTCGGCTTGGTTTTTTTTATCAGACCTTTTTTGTCCATGATTATATTCCCCTCCATTTACTTGTTTTTTTTTCAGGCGCTCCAGTGGACCCAGTTCAATCCGGATACCCTGCTGTCGGAACGCGTCCAGGGTCTTTCCGCCGTGGGCATCGCCATTTTTTTGTCCCTGATGATGTGGCGGAACATTTCGCGGGATATTTCGCACCAAAAACTGATAGAAGCGAAAAACTCCGAGCTTGCGGAAAAGAACCGGCGCCTGGCGTTCCTGGCTGATTACGATCCCCTGACCGGGCTGTTCAACCGCCGTAGGTTCCAGGCGGCGGTCGAGGCTGAAATCGCCCGGATGAAACGCTCGAGCCGGGAAGCCTGCCTGGTTCTGGTCGACCTTGACAATTTCAAGAGAGTCAACGACCGCCACGGGCACCCGGTCGGCGACAAACTCCTGGAGGAAATCTCGAAAACCTTCCGGGAGAATATCCGGGAAACCGACGTGATCGCCCGTTTGGGCGGAGAAGAGTTTATCGTCCTCTTGCCCGAGACGTCACTGGAGCAGGGCGGGGTAGTGGCCGAGAAATTGAGGCGGGTCATCGCCGCGAGACCGTTCGCCATCGACGGACGCGAAATAACCGCCACCGGTAGTTTTGGCGTCGCCCGACTGACCGGGTCTTCCGGCTCGTCGGACGCCTTCAGCCGCGGTTACGGCAAGGCGGACGCCGCTTTGTACCGGGCCAAGCAAGAAGGACGGAATCGTGTTCACCTCGAAAACGCCGGCCGGTCGGGGTGAACGCCCTTCCGACGGCAGGGGGGCTTTCAGGCCCGTCGGCGGCGATGGTTTTCGGCCGGGTTGTTGGGCTTGTCGAAGAGGGACATATATACCAAACCAAGAGAAGCCGCCGTGCCTTGCGCGCGCGGTCCGCGCGGTCCGCGAGGGCGCGTGGCTTGAAGTCTTCTCGCGGCTTGGATCCATTGGGTCTTTTCCGGAGAATTAGATGAAAAAATATTACAGCGCCATACTCCCGGGATTATTGAGCGTGGCCCTTTTTGGAATTACCGTTTTTGTCCTGATCCTGCCCTACACCGAAAAAAACATGATGGAAAAAAAGAAGGAAGGCTTGCGGGACCTGACGTCCATGGCCTGGAACCTTTTGAGCGAGTACCGGGTCCAGGAGGAACGGGGGGAGTTTTCCGGGGAAGAGGCCCGCCGTCGGGCGAAATACCGCCTTCAGAGCCTTCGCTATGGAGAAAACAATAAGAATTATTACTTCATCATGGATTTGTCCCACACCATTCTCATGCATCCCGATCAACCCGGGATGACGGGGCGGACGTTCGCCGATCTCCCTGATTTTCCCAATAAAAAAATGCTGTACGACCTGGTCGGCGTCCCTCGGGACCAGGGCGAGGGGGTGGTCGAGTACTACTGGATAGTCGACGGCGACTTGAAACGCCCCAAGCCCAAAATGGCCTACGTCAAAATGTTCCAACCCTGGGGGTGGGTGATCGGGAGCAGCATCTATCTGGACGACGTTAAGCACGAAGTCGCCCGGATGAGCCGTTTCCTAAGCGGAATCGGCCTGGCGGTTTTTCTGGCCGTGGTGCTTTTATCCACTTACATCGCCTGGCGGGATTATCGCCGGGACTTGGTCAAGGAAGCGGCCGAGAAGGCCTTGCTGGAGGCGAACGAAAAGTATCGGGCCGTGTTGCAAGCCTCTCCCAACCCCGTGGCCCTTTATAATCCGGAGGGCAAAACAGCGTACGTAAATCCTGCTTTTACCAGGGTTTTCGGTTGGAGTCCCGAGGAAGTTCTCGGCCGGAAAATCGACTTCGTGCCGGAGGACCAGGCGGAGGTTTCCTTGAAGGTCATCAAGGAGGCTTACGCCGCCGACGGACATCCTGTTTCCTTTGTGTCCCGCCGGCGGGTCAAGGGGGCCTCGCGGCTGGTGGAAGTGATCATCAGCGCCGCCATATTCAAGGACGCCGAGGGGCGGGCCGCCGGGATGGTGGTGATGCACAACGACATAACCGACCTCAAGCGCCAGGAACAGGTTTTACAAGAGAGCCGGGAACGGTATCGCCAGGTCGTCGAAACCGCCAACGAAGGCGTCTGGATGCTGGACCGGGAGTGGCGGGTGATTTTCGTCAACGACAAGCTGGCGGAGATGCTGGGGTATTCCAAGGAAGAGATGACCACTCGGCCGGTTCGTGATTTCATCCATCCCGATGATAGAAAAGATCACGACCTGCGGGCCGGCGAGCGCGGGCAGGCCGTAAGGGAGGAGTATGAACTGCGTTTTCTGTCCAGGAGCGGCCGCCCGGTCTGGACCCTGGTCTCCTCTTCCCCCCTGCATGACGGTCAAGGACTTCATTACGGCTCCTTCGGCATGCTCACGGACATTACCCTTCGTAAAAAGGCCGAGGAGGAATTAAAGAAAAGCGAGGGACTTTTCCGGGCCGTGTTCGACCAGTCGTTTCATTTGGTTGGAATAATGTCCGTCGAGGGGGTGTTGATCAAGGGCAACAGCGTGGCCTTGTCCATGGTCGGCCTGCCGGAAGACGCCGTGTTGGGCAAGTATTTTTGGGATACGCCCTGGTGGACCCACTCGGAGGATCTGAGGGAACGCTTAAAGAGGGCGGTGCGGGACGCGGCCCGGGGCGAATTCGTCCAGTTCGAGGCCACTCACCTGGACGCCTCGGGAAGCCTTAGGTACATCGATTTTTCCATAAAACCGGTGAAGGATGAATCCGGCGCCGTGTCGATTCTCGTTCCCGAGGGCCGCGATATCACCGAACGGGTGCTGGCGGCCCGGGAATTGCGGGCCAAGGAGGCCATGTTTCGCGCCCTGGCTGAATACTCTCTCGATATTATCATGAGACTCGATTCCCAGGGACGTTGCCTGTACGCCAACCCCACCGCCGAGCGGCAGATCGGGATCGGTCGAGGCGATTTCCTGGTCAAGACGCCGCGGGCGCCGGGCTTCGTCCCTGACTGGGCCGACTGTTTGCAAGCCTCGGCGTCGTTGGTTTTCAGCGCCGGCCGGTCCGATAGGTTGGAAGTGCCGTTGACCAACGGCCGGTGGTACGATTGGCTGCTGGCGCCCGAGTTGGATCAGGAAGGCGTCGTCAACGCGGTCATTATTTCCGCCCGGGACATCGGTGGACGCAAGGAAGCGGAGCGGGAAAGGCGGAAGCTGGAAGATCAGCTTCGCCAAGTCAAAAAGATGGAGGCCGTGGGTTCCCTGGCCGGGGGCGTGGCCCATGATTTCAATAATATTTTGGGGGCGATCATCGGGTATGCGGAAATGGCCCTGGCCGCCCAGGGGGAAGGCCGCCACACCCGCCGGGAGTTGTTGGAAATACTTGACGCCTGCGAGCGGGCCCGGAGTCTGGTTCTGCGGATTCTGACCTTCAGCCGGAAAACCCCACTGGAGCCGAAGCCGATCGACCTTAACGAGGTGGTCAGGACCACCCTGGCGCTCCTGGAACCGACCTTGCCTAAAATGATCGAGATCGAGTCCCGCTTGGCGCCGGACCTACTCGCCATCCTGGCCGATCCGAATCAGATCGAGCAAGTCGTGATCAACCTGGCGGCCAACGCCCGCGACGCCATGCCCGAGGGCGGCAAGCTGAGGATCGAGACTTGCAATAAAACCTTGGACGACGATTCCATTCGTTCCCACCCCAACCTTTCGCCGGGCGAGTATGTATTCTTGAGGATGTCCGACACCGGCTCCGGCATGGACGAGGAGACCAAGGAACACATTTTTGAACCGTTTTTTTCCACCAAGCCCATGGGGCAAGGGACCGGCCTGGGTTTGTCCATCGTCTACGGCATTCTCGGCGCCCATGGCGGCGCTATTTCCTGCTACAGCGAGCCGGGGCGGGGGACCGTCTTCAACATTCTCCTTCCGGCCCGGGCCGGCGTGATGGTGGAAAGGACCAAGGCCTCCAGTGATTCCCTGGTTGACCTGCATGGCCGGGAAACCATTCTATTTGTGGATGACGAAAGAAGCTTGCGCGAAGTGGGGGCCGAAATCCTGACCGGAGCCGGTTATATCGTCTTGACCGCCGCGGATGGAGAGGACGCCCTGAAAATTTTCGAGGCCCGCCTAAATGAGATCGACCTGGTGGTCATGGACATGACCATGCCGGGCATGGGGGGGCGGCGCTGCCTGGTGGAAATGCTGGCGCTGTCTCCCGAGGCCAAGGTCCTCATGGTCAGCGGTTACCCCGACGAGGCGCGGGTGCGGGAAATATTGGCCGCCGGAGCGAAGGGTTTTGTCGCCAAACCCTATCGCCAATCCGATATGCTCAGGCACGTCCGGTTGACCCTTGACGACGGGGCCGTCCCCGGGCCGGCCGACACGGCCTGACCAAGGGGACGTGTTTCAGGCGCCAATCGCTTCCTCCCGGTCAGCCCACGCGCTTTCCCGGCCCAACGACCCCTGGCCTAGTCGGTTATGGCGGCGGAAAAGCCTTCCTCAATCAATATTTCGACCAGCCGGTCGGCATGGGCGCGGTCCCGGGTCTGGACCAGCAGGTTGTACGCGGGGGTCTTGAGGGACGGGGCCTTGAGGGAGTAATCGTGGGAAACCTCGATCACGACGCCTTCGGCCTTGGAAATCAAATCGGCGATTTTAGGGAAAGAGTCGCCCCCGCCGGGAGGGGCCGCGCTTATCCGGACCAGTCGACCATCCCGGGCCAGCCCCCGCAGGAGCAGGTTCGAATAAACCCGCTGGTCGATGTTGCCTCCGGTGATCGGAATTCCGATCCGTCGTCCCTCGAACAGGGCCCCGTGTTCCAGAAGAGCGGCCACGCCCGCCGCCCCGGCCCCCTCGGCCACGATTTTTTCTTGATCAAACAGGAGCGCGATGGCTTTCTCGATGGTCTCTTCCTCCACCAAAAGGACGTCATCGACCAGGAACCGCGTCATGGCGAACGGCAATTCCCCCACATTGTGAACCGCCAGGCCCTCGGCGATGGTGTCCCCGCCGACTTCCACTGGTTGCCCCCGGAGTCTTTGCCGCATGGCGGCGTATCGCTTGGATTCGACTCCAAAAACCTTTATTCCCGGCTTGAGGGCCTTGGCGGCCGCCGCGCAACCGGAGATAAGCCCTCCCCCGCCGATGGGGATCAGCAGAACGTCCAAATCCGGGACGTCCTCCAGCATTTCCAGGCCGACCGTTCCTTGCCCGGCTATGACCAGGGGATCGTCAAAGGGGTGGATAAAGGTCAGCCCTTCCCTATGGCCTTTGTCCAGGGCAAAGGCCAACGCCTGGTCGAAGCTGTCGCCCTCGATGGTTACCTCGGCCCCCAGGGCCTTGGTTTTTTCTATTTTATTGCTTGGAGTTCCGTGGGGCATGATGATAAACGACCTTATGCCCAGGCGGCCGGCATGGTAGGCGACCCCTTGGGAATGGTTGCCCGCGCTGGCCGCGATAACCCCATTTTCCCTGGCGGCGGCGGTCAGGGAAAGCATTTTGTTGAGGGCGCCGCGTTCCTTGAACGCCCCGGTGTACTGCAGGTTCTCCAGCTTGAGAAAAAGCTTGGTCTTGGTCTTGGTCGAAAGCCGGCCGGCCTGGAGGCAGGGGGTTCGAAAAACATGACCCGCGATCCCCCTCGCCGCCTCTCGGATTTGATCAAGTCCCACCTCGTCCGCTCGGGCGAGACCGGCGAAGGCCCGGGCCAGGGGCAGGGCCGCGCCCACCCCCAGGCCCAACGCGGCCAAGCGTAAAAATTCCCTGCGACGGACGGCGACCGGTCTGGATTCCATCTCCCTGTCTCCTGTTGTTCCCCCTGGGATACTATCGACTTTCGAGCCGGCGGCAGAACCTCGGTCCTTGACCCAACTAGTCGTCAGACTCACTTTTAACGCCTCGAAATACTTCAGTATATTTTCTGGTTAAAATTTTCGCCTTCCTCGATTTGGGCCGGATAGCCGTGTTTTGCGCCAGGCTCTTTCAACTAATAAAAAAGGGGAGGGAAAGTCAATCAAACAAAAGCCCCGCCTTTTATATTTTTAAAAAATCGAAAATTATCTAGATGTTATGAAAAGGCGCCGCCGCCGGCCCCGGCCGCAACCGGGCGCCGGTCCACCAGTATTAGTGAATGGCAAGAAAAGCCATGATTAAAACTGGATGTCCGGTGCGCCAGGCCACGACTCCACGTCTGCGCATTACAATACTTAAGCTCGAGGCAATTATTGCTACGTCAGCAAAAGATACCAATTCGGGATCATATGTGTTGACATGCGATGAGGGACCATATATACTTTCATTATGAGGGTGATCTCAAGGAGAACGCTCCGTGAGTTCTGGGAGCAAAAGAAATACGAGGACGCGAAGACGCCCCTAATCGCTTGGTATAATTTGGCCGCGCGCGCCCATTGGAGATCGCCTACTGATGTGAAATCCCAGCTCGGAAGCGCTAGCGTGCTGAAGAACGGACGAATGGTCTTCAACATTGCCGGCAACAAGTACCGTCTGGTGGTGCGGATTGATTATGTGTTTGAGATTATACTGATTCGCTTCATCGGGACGCATGAGCAATACGACAAAATAAATGCGGAGGAGGTTTGATATGAATCGGCTGATAAAGACCGCGGCCGACTATGAAAGCGCTCTCGTTCGCATCGACCAATTGATGGGGGCGGAGCCCGGCTCGAAAGAGGGTGACATGCTTGATCTTCTGGTCACGCTCGTTGAACTTTATGAGAATCAACATTACCCCATTGGCATGTCCGACCCGATTGACGCAATTAAGTTTGTGATGGAGCAGAATGACCTCACCCCGAAAGACCTGGTCCCTTACATTGGAAGCCGGGGGAAGGTTTCAGAGATTCTCGCCGGAAAGCGGAAACTCTCCTTATCAATGATGCGGGCTTTGAATAAGCATCTTGGAATACCTGCGGATATTCTGCTGTCTGAACCTGAAACCAGTTTTCCGGATCAGCCCCAGGGGATCGACTGGGCTTCATTCCCGTTGAAAGAGATGGCTAAACGAGGCTGGATTGAAAAAGCAAGGGACTTGACTTCTCGCGCCGAGGAGGTAATGCGTGGTTTCATTGCGCGGGTTCCAGACACATCTGCCGTCCCTCTCCTACGCCAGGGGGCAAGGGGACGCTTGAATTCTAAAAATGACCGATACGCACTCTGTGCTTGGTGCCTACGGGTTCTCCAACTCGCCCAGGAAACAGAGTTGAGCGTCCAATACCAGCCCGGAACGGTCAATCAAGAGTTTCTCCGACGTGTGGCGAGGTGTAGTTATTTCTCAAAAGGCCCTGAAATGGTAAAAGAATTGCTCGCCAGACATGGTATCCACCTTATTGTATTGCTCCACTTGCCTAAAACATATCTTGATGGCGCGGCAATGCTTTTGATGGGCCATACTCCGGTTGTCGGCTTAACGCTTCGATATGACCGCGTGGACAATTTTTGGTTTTCCTTGCTACACGAACTGTCGCATATCGGGCGCCATTTCGATGGGGAGAAAGAGGTCTTTGTGGACGACCACAGCCTTAGAAAACAGGAATCGGGGAACGGGCAAGAAGAGGAAGCGGATCGTTGGGCCGAAGACGCTTTGATTCCACCCGAGGCCTGGGCGCAGAGCCTTGTAAGTCGGGAGTCCAATGAAAGCTTGGTGCGCGCCCTGGCCGACGAGATTGAGGTGGCCCCGGCCATTATTGCCGGTCGAATTCGCTTTGAGCAGAACAACTATCGCCTTCTGACTCGGCTAGTGGGTCAGGATAAAATTCGGAAACATTTCGTGGAATTTAATGTGTAGAGAGCCAATTGCAAAACACAGGGATTTGCCCCAAATCAAGGAAGGCGATTATTTTAACCCGCAGGAATACTGTAGTATTTCGAGGAGTTAAAATCGAGCTTGACTATGGGATACGAGAGGACATCCATATTTCCTGCCGGCCCAATGTCATTAAGATTAGGGTTCGCGGCGCGGCTGTCAATTTCTTTAATTATGGATGTCTTCGGATGCTTACGCCATAACGCGGCCCTCTCTTCCCAATCCTGGGCTACGCCTTGGGCGCTCAAATTACCTACATGAAATAGCGAAGAGGCGTCTGAAACGAGTGGGACCGGCGGCTTCGACCCCGGGCTTGGCCTGGGGTCGAAACCGGTTCGATGGGCAGTGGTCAGGCGTCCGGCCAGGTTGTGGCGGAATCTTCCCGGAGCTTGTATTTTTGAATCTTGCCGCTGGCCGTCATGGGGTATTGGTCCACGAAGGCGATGTATCTCGGGATTTTGTACTTGGAGATCATGCCGCGGCAAAAATCCTTGACGTCTTCCGGGCCGAGGGCCGCGCCGTCCTTCAGTTGAATGAAGGCGCCGACTTCCTCGCCGTATTTCTTGCTGGGAACGCCGACCACTTGGATGTCCTTGACTCCTTCCAGGCGCAGCAGGTATTCCTCTATTTCCCGGGGGTAGACGTTTTCCCCGCCGCGGATGATCATGTCCTTGCTACGACCGGTGATGGAGAGGTAGCCATCCTCGTCCATGACGCCCAGGTCCCCGGACCGGAGCCAGCCGGCGGCGTCAATGGCCCTGGCCGTGGCCTCGGGCATGTTGTAGTAGCCTTTCATCACGTTGTACCCGCGACAGCAGACTTCCCCCTGGACCCCCCGGGGAAGGTCCTCCCCGGTTTCCGGGTCGATAAGCTTGATCTCGATGGCCGGCATGGGGCGTCCGACGGTTTCGGTCCTCTTGCGAATATCGTCCCCGGGCAGGGTCTGGGTCATGACCGGGGACGCTTCCGTGAGGCCGTAGCAGATGGTCACCTCGGTCATGTTCATTTTTTGAATGACTTCGTTCATGGTTTTCACCGGGCAGGGGGAGCCGGCCATGATCCCGGTGCGCAGGCTGGAAAAATCGAACTTGGAAAAGAGCTTGTGTTCCAGCACGGCGATGAACATGGTCGGGACCCCGTACAGGGCGGTGCACTTTTCCTGTTCCACCGAGGACATGACCTGGATGGGATCGAAATCCTCTAGAATGACCAGCCCGGCGGCGTGGGTGACGGCGGCCATGACGCCCAGCACGCAGCCGAAACAGTGGAACAGGGGCACGGGAAGGCAGATGCGGTCGGCGGGGCCAAGCCGCATGTTTTCCCCGATGTAAAAACCGTTGTTGCCGATACCGTTATGGGTCAGCATCACGCCCTTGGGAAACCCCGTGGTCCCGGACGTGTACTGCATGTTGACCACCTCGTCCGGTTGTTGTTCGGCCTGGCGTTTTATATAGTCCTCGTCGACGACCATCCGGCCCAGAGCCATGACCTCGGGCAGGGAATATAGCCCGCGGTGCTTTTCCTGGTCCAGGAAGAACACTCTTTTCAGGTGGGGAAAGCGGGCGCTGTTCAGGTATTCCCGGGGCTGGGTCCTGAGTTCGGGGATCAGGTCGTAAACGGTCCCTAGATAGTCGGCGTCGCGGAACCCCTCGATGAGGAACAGGTTTTCCGATTCCGATTGTTGCAGTAAATATTCGAGTTCGGCCTTGCGGTAATGGGTGTTGACCGTGACCAGAATGGCGCCGATTTTGGCGGTGGCGAACTGTAGGGCCACCCAATGGGGGACGTTGTTGGCCCATATCGCTACTTTTTCCCCGCGCTTGACCCCCAGGGCCATCAACCCCTTGGCCAACCGGTCGACCACATCCCCCAGTTCCCGATAAGTCAGCCTGAAATCGCGGTCCACGTACACGATCGCTTCCGTATCCGGGTGGGCCGCGATGGCCTGGTCCAATATGCCGCCCAGGGTCATGTTCATAAGTTCCGGATATCCGTGCATGACTCTTACTCCGGAATGTAGAGGACGGCGTATATTTCCGCCTTCCGGTCGCCGCGGCACCCCAGGTGATGGGGGACCACCGAATTGTAATAGGCGCTGTCCCCGGCCGACAACTCCCTGGTTTCCCGGCCGTAGACAAGTTCGACCTGGCCGGAGATCACCACCACGAATTCCTCGCCCTCGTGGGACGACAATTTGCGGTCCCGGCCCGATTCCGGCATCAGTTCCACGAAAAAGGGCTCCATGTGCCGGTCGGTCTTGCCCTGGCCCAGGGAATAGAACACCACTTCCGCCGGCGCCTCGGACCCGCGGTGGGTGGTGATCTGGCGTTCCCGTTCTGCCAACTTGACGATCAGGGGGTCGACGCTCATCTTGTCGTCGAGCAGGGTCCCCAGCCTCAGGCCCAGGGCCCGGGCGATTTTAATCAACGGCCCCAAGGAGGGGTAGACATCCTCTTCCTCGACCGCGGTTAAAAATTTGAGGTCGAGGCCGGACCTTTCCGACAGTTCCTCCAGGCTTAATTTGTTTTTTGTTCTGTAAGCGGCGATCCGCTTCCCAATGGGCGCGCTCATTCCTGGTCTCCTTCCCTGGCCTGACCGAAAAAATTCCGGCCGGTTTTCATCGCAAGGAAGTCGGCATACCAAGGTCGAGGGATTATGTCAATATTTTTGGTAAATAGCGGTCGGGGGACTTCAGGGAAAAGGCGCGGGGCCGAATTATCTACCGCGGTCTTGGTTTACCCAGCAGGCGGTCTCCTTCCCGGACCGCCTGAAAGGCGTCGGGAGCGTATCCGTCGGCGCCGAATTCCCGGGCCTTGCGGGCGGTGAGGGGGGCCCCGCCGAGGATTATGGGGAGGTTGGGAAACGCGGCCTTGATCTTTCGGATATATTCCGGCATGAGGCGCATGGTGGTGCTGATGAGCGTGGACATTCCCAGCAGGTCGGGCCGGATGGACTCGAGGCCCTCCAAAAAGCGTTTCAGGTCGACGTTGACTCCCAGGTCGGCCGTTTTCCAGCCCGAGGCCTGGAACATGGTCGCCACCAGGTTTTTCCCGATATCATGGATATCGCCTTCAATCACCCCCAGCATCAGGAGGCCCGAGGTTTTCGATTCGACCGGCTTTAAGTAGGGTTTGACTACTTCCATGCCGGCGGCGAGGGCGTCGGCGGCCAGGATTATTTCGGGCAGGAAATAAATCCGCCGCTCAAACAAGTCCCCGGCGCGCTTCATCCCCCGGGCCAACCCCCGGCTGATAATTGTTTCGGCCTCGATCCCGGCTTGAACGGCCCGGCGGCACCAGCGGGCCGCCGCGTCCACGTCGAATTCCAGCGTGGCCTCGCTAAGGCGCGCCAGGATTTCGTCCTGTTCCGCGGGCAGACCCGGACAGGCCGGTTCGTGCTCCCTTTCCGGGTCGTCCGGGTCGAATAGGGGCGGGCCTGGGCGCCTTGTCCGGACGCCGGTTTTTTTCAACCCGGCCAGGGGCGTCCGGCCGGCTTCCATGAAGGCCGCCATGTTTTCCAGGGGCGTGTCCCTGGTCAGGTCGCAACCGGTGGACAGGATAAAATTTGGAAAATCGGCCGCGGCCCGCAAAAGTTGGAGCACGCGGTCCCGCACTTCCGCGGGGCCCAGGTCCACCATGACCTCGATGGGCGCGATATTGCCGAACAGGACCATGGTTTCCGGCACGAACGGCGCCAGGGCGGGCAGGTCCATGACCTGGTCCAGGCTTAGCGCGTCGGCCCCGGCTTGAACCATGGCGTAGAGCAGGGGACTGGTATTGCCGCAAATATGGAGGGCTTTCCAGCAGTCCAGCGTCGAAAAAATTTTTTGCAGGTTTTCCAAGGCCAGTTCCTCGAACCGGCCGGGGGGCAGAACGACCGCGGTCGGTTCGGCGAGGGAAACCAGGTCCGCCCCGGCGGCGACCGCGGCCCGGGCGTACGCGCCGACCGCGGCGGCGGTGAAATCCAACAAGTCCCTGACAAAGGCCGGGTCGCGGATGATATGGCGGGCCAGGTCCTGGACGCCCAGGAGCTGCCCGGCCAGGGTGAAGGGGCCTACCACGCTGACGACCACGGGTTTTTCCGAGGCCTCGGCCAGCATCTTCAGCGCTTTGAGGTTAAGGGGCATGCGGCCGTCCCGGCCGGGATCGGGGACCCGGAGCGACGCCAAGTCCCGGGGGGAAGCGAGCAGCGGTTCCAGGACGGAAGGGAAATCGTAATCAGGCCTGATCAGCCGGGCGCCCAGCGTTTCGCTGCAAATTATGCCGTCGTCCATGATGTTGACGAAATCGGCTTGAAAGCGGCGGTCGAGGGCCAAGGCGGTTTCGAGTTGCAGCTCCGGGGAAAGATAGATATCGTACAGCTTGCGCCCCGAAAGACCCAGGCCCAGGGCGCCGAACCAGGGCAGGACCAGGCGGCGTTCTTGTGCTCCGATAAACCGGAAAAAACTCGTTCGGGCGTATTTCCTGGGCCTGGCAAAAACAAATTCCGTCATGGTCGCCGCTTTTCCCTCGGGCTTTCCACTTCGAACAGTTGACACGACTCCCACGTCAGGTCCACCACGCCCTCGATCCGGAAATCCCCGGCCAGGCGGCCGATCAGTTCCGTCCGTCCGCGATTGGGGCCGAGGCGCGGGCGGGGAGTCCGCAAATATTTTTCGGCCAACGCCGTCAAGGGGTCTTTTTATTCGTCCACCAGGGGCGGCAAGGGTTTCCAACCGCCGCAATTTTCCCGGGCCGCGGCCGCCTCGATTTCGGAAACCCGGGTTTCCAGGTCGACGTCGAAACCGTCGGTTACCGCGATATTGTCCAATTCCCGACCGAAAAGCAAGGGCGAATAACCGGCGTTGAGTCAATAGAGCCGGTAATTGGCCCTTCCGGGCCGGTTGCTCCCTAGCGCCGGCTTGTCCGGGTTCCGGACCAGGTTCGTCCACGGCCTCGTCGTCGCGGCCTCGGTTTCCGCCTACTCCCTGCTGATGAAGAACAAACGGGGCTAAACGCGCTTTCAAAAAAATTGACAAACGCCCCGGGTTTTGTGAGTATCCGGGGGTCGGGGGGAGCGTCGCCGGATATTCCCCTCGCGCCTTTCCCACCAACCTTCCCTTGCCTGGAGGACCCGATGCCCGACTTGAATTTGGAGGCCGCGGAAAAGGACATCCTTCACCGCCTGGCCCAGGCCGGACCCAAGGGCCTGAATAAAAAACAACTCGAACTGTCTCCCAAGGCCAGGAAAGCCGCTTTTGAAAAGCTGCTGGCGGCCGGACGGATGGTCAACCAGGGGTCTAAAACCAAGCCGCGTTACGTGACCCCGGAATTTTTCCGGCCCCCCCGGGAAATCGCCCGCGACCTCATCCTGGCCAAGGCCAAGCCCGGGACCTTGAAGGGCTTCACCCGCAAGCAACTGGTCGACAAGATCGCCGTCTCCCCCAAGAGGATAGCGGACGAAGCCGTGGAGCGGCTGGTCAAGGAACGGATGCTTCTGGCGGTCAAGTGCGGCCGGAGCGTCTACTACCTCCACGCCGCGGTGGTCCCGCCCTTTCTGCCGGAAGCGGAGAAGGCCGGCCCGGCGCCGGCGGAGGACAAAGCCCCGGCGGATATTTCCGACCAGGTGCTGCGGGCGTACCAGGCCCTGAAAGACCGCGACGGCTATTCCGACGTGGAAATATACCACTTGCAGCAGGCCGCCGGCGTTCCCATGGACGAGCTGAAGGCCTTTATCCTGATGATGGGCCGCCGGGGCCTGGCCGTGCCGAGCCAGGGTGATTGGTCCTTGTCCTCGGAGGAGGTCCGGACCGGGGCCATCGAACTGCACGGCCGGCCCAACCTCATGGTCAGATTTATAGGGAAGGACTAGGGACGTGACCCCGCCGGTCCTCAACCCTTTCGGCCACGACATCGTCTCCAAGGTCCGGGGCGTGGAAACAGCGGTGACCGGGTTGAACGATCACGCCCTGGACGTCTTGATCGGCGAATTCGAAAAGCTCGAGGGGCCCTTCCCCCGCCGTCGCCGGAGGTTGGACAAGGTCCAGTTGGTGATTTCCCCCGAGCCCGGGTACGGAAAATCGCATCTCCTGGGCCGGCTGTTCCACAAGTTGAGCCGACGGGCCAACCTGGTTTACGTCAGCCCCTTCGAGGACCCCCGCTCGTCCTGGAAGTCGGTTCAGCTCAGCTTGGTCAATGAACTCAGCTTTCCCGACAAGATCGAGGTCGAATACGCCCGGGGGGACGAACCGACCCAACTGGAGGCCTTGGCTCATGGCGTCCTGGTGGGGTTGACCGCCCTGGCCGTGGAAAAAGGCCTGCTGCGCGCCAAGGCCGCCGGCGCCTTGGCCAAGGCCCTGGCTTTCCTGCGGGCCTTGCCCATCGCGCTTTTTCGAAAAAATCCCGGGAAGGTGGGCCTGCTTCAAGGAAAGCGGGCCGCCCTGGAAGAGACGCTGCGGTGTTTCTGCGAACCGCTCTGCCTGGCCGGGTCGTCGTGGCTGAATTTTTTCTTTTTCGCCGCCTATAGCCCCCAGCGAAGGCAGTACCGGGACGCCTGCCTGGATTGGTTGAAGGGCGGCGCCATCGATCAAGTCGAGGCGCGGGAAATCGGCCTCCGGCCAAGCGACAACCCCGACCCCCAGGCGACCCGCGACGATTCCAACATGATTTGCCGCAATCGCCTGCTGGACCTCTGCAAACTGGCGGGTTTTTACCGGCCCTTTCTCTTCTGTTTCGACCAGACGGAAAATTACGGAAAAAACCACGAGTTGGCCATGGAACTGGGCCGAGTGATCGAAACCTTGTGGCGGGAAGGCCAGAACAACGTGGTAATCGTGACCGGCAACTTCAAACCCTGGACCGACTCGGTGGCCAAGCATTGGGAGTGGGCCCATCAGGACCGGTTGCTCCGGCCGCCCCTCGAATTGCAGGGGATAAACCGGTCGCAGGCCGAGGAACTGGTCAACCTGCGGTTGAGCCTGTTCGGCATTCCTCCGGAAAAAAGAGACGGTCTTTTCCCCGCCGCCTGGTTGGAGGATACTTTTTCCCTAACGCCCCAGATCGGAGTGCGGGCCTTTCTCCGGCTGTGCAGTGAACGTTGGGCGGGCGCGGCCGGCGGGGTCGAGACCCGGTTGTCCCTGGAAGAGCTTTTTTTAAAAAAAATCGGCGAAATCAAGTCTGACCCGAAGCAAGTGGTGTTTCGCTACGATCCCTTGCTGTGGGTCTTTCGGGACGCGGCCAAGGGGTTTTCCGGGCTCGAAATAACGGAAGAACGGAGCGCCAACGGCTATTACGTTTTAAGCTGGCGGTCGAAAAAGGGGAAATTGTGGCTCGGCTTCGAGGGCGGGTCCAACTGGAAACGCTGGGAAGGCATCCTTAACGAGGCGACGCGGTTGCAAAAAGGCGACCCGGCCGCCCGGACCATGGTCATCAGGACCGTGGACCTGCCCCCGGTCCCGAATGCCAACTGGAAGCAGGGGCGGGCCGGGGAGGTTCGGACCTGGCTGGAACTGGCCCGGGACGGGCTGTTAACCGTGCTCGTTTTGCCGCTGGACGACATGGTGGAAATCCACGCGGCCCACCAAATTTTTTTGGACGCCATGAGCGGCAATATTGATTATTCCCCGGAAGAGGCCATGGCGTTTATCCGGACGAGGTTGAAACCCCTGTTTCAGCGGCTTTTCCGGGTCGAGCCGAACAAGGCGACCCCGCCGGCGCCCGAGACCGATGAAGCGAACGACCAACCCTCGGATGAGTTGATCCGTCGGGTGCGGGACGTTGTTTTCCGCGAAAAATTATTGAGCTTCGACGAGTTGATGAAGCGCCTGCCCCCCAAAACCGACGAGAACCTAGTGCGGAAAGCCCGGGCCTGCGTGCCGGAAATCCGGGTCCATGTTTCTCCAAAAATGGTGTATTTGCAGTGGCAGTCACAAGGATAACCGTCACTGAACTCAAGTGCGCCTGCCTCGACCCGTCCTGGCGGGCCAAATGGCTGCGCGGGGAAAAACCGCCGACCATCTCTTTCGACCTTCGGGGCGAACCCGTTCACGGCCGGGTCTTCCACCAGGCGGCCGAGGAGTTCGTCAACCTTTTGACCGTGGATAAACAAGTCGCGAAGACGGCCCGCCGAGCCTCCGGGGAAGGCCTGTGGCATCTCCTGTACGAGCGGCTGGCGGAAGACCGGGCCAATGAACTCATCGCCGCCGGGAATTCCCTCGAATCGGTTTATCATGTGGTGAAATGCCTGCGAACCTTCTGCGACCGCCTGGTGGAATTAAGAGCAAGGACCCCCCAATTCAAAAGCTGGCCGGACGTTTTCCTGGTGAATGAATTTTCGATTCCGGACGTCCGGTTCGATTTCGGCGGGCGGGGCATCCTCGTGTCCGGCCGGGTGGACGCGGCGCGGACCCATCCCGCGGCCGGCCTGGAAGTGGTGGATTATAAACTGAGCCATGGCGCCGAAGCCAAGCGCGACTTCCTGCAACTGGCGATTTACGCCCGGCTGCTGGCCTTGAAAAAACCGGGCCTGACCCCCCAGGGCTCGCTCGAGTATTACGAGCCCGAACTGCACGAAACCGTGTTGACGTTCGGTGAATTGAGTTCGCTGTTCGACGAGATGGTCCCGCCGGTCCTGGAAAAATTGGCCGGGGCCGGGAAAAGCGGGTCAGCTAGGCCGAGCGGAAAACCGGACCCAACTCGAGAGCCCCTCGCCGCCGGCCCGGACTTGTCGGAAGCCATCGAGCGCACTTATCGGTCCTTCAAGCTGGAAGTCAAGGTCATCGGCCAGGTGGAAGCCCCCCAACTAGTACGGTATTTGGTCAAGCCGGCGGAAGGGGTCAAGGTGGCCTCCCTGGCCGGTCGGGCCGAGGACCTCATGGTGAGCCTGGCCCTGGCCCAACCGCCCTTGATCGAACCGGTCAAGGGCGCCGTGCCATCGACCTCCCCAAGGACCGGCCCGACCCGGCGTGGTGGGCGGACGTGATTAAGCGACCGGAAGTGATGGGCCGTCCCGGTCCCTTGGCTTTTCCCTTGGGCGTGGGCCTGAGCAATGAAGTGATCATGGCCGACCTCGCCGACGCCAACATGTGTCACGCCCTGATCGGCGGGACGTCCGGCAGCGGCAAGAGCGAGCTTCTAAAGGCCCTGGTCGCTTCCCTGGTTTCCCGCAACCGGGTCGGGGAACTGGTCCTGACCATTGTGGACCCCAAGATACTCACTTTCGCGGCCCTGAACGGCTCTCCGTTTCTTTCCGGGCCGGTGATCACCGAGGTCGGCGAGGCCGTCAACCGCCTTAAAAGCGCCGTCGTGGAAATGGACCGCCGGTACAAGCAGTTGGACCGGGAGGGCTTCGAAAACCTTTCCGCCCGCTTCGCTTCCGGGCGCGCGGATGTACCTTTTCTGGTTATTATTTTCGACGAGTTTTCCGACTTGGTCCTGGCCGGGAAGGAAGAAAAAAAGGAGTTCGAAAGACTGGCGAAAAGGTTGGCGGCCAAGGGCCGGGCCGCCGGCGTTCACCTGGTCCTGTCGACCCAGCGGCCGGACCGGGAAGTGGTCACGCCCTTGATCAAGGCCAACCTGCCCTTGAAAATCTGCCTGCGGGTGACTTCGGGGGCCAATTCCAAGATTATTCTGGACCAGACCGGCGGGGAGACCCTCTTCGGGCGGGGCGATTTCCTGTGCGACCAGGGCCGGGGCCTGGTCCGGGGCCAGGCCCTCCTTGTTTCCCCGGACGACCTGAACCGGGTCGCCCGGGGCGGGTGAGAGCGGCGGTTTATTTTGTCGCGGCCCCCCCGGCCGGTTTCATCCTCTTTTTTTATAACACCCCGAAATGCTTGGGAAGTATCTTCTCGAACATGTGCGTCAGTCCGGCCGCCACGGCGTAGATCGATTCAATGTCAAGGTTTTCCTCCACGGTGGAATCGAACAGGATTTTCAGGTTCGACTCGATCCCGTCCTCGGGCTTCCAGTAGGCGAGCATCAGCGGGGTCCGGGGCAGGGGGTCCAGGATAACGGCGTAATCGGCGTCCGAGTCCCCG
Source organism: Pseudomonadota bacterium (assembly GCA_043806915.1). Lineage (GTDB taxonomy): Bacteria > Desulfobacterota > Desulfarculia > Adiutricales > JAGVGV01 > JAZDGM01. Next base: position 29,460 of record JAZDGM010000191.1, read on the forward strand.
CCCGAGGGCCGGCCGTTGAAAATGGAGATCATGTCGGCGAACAGGTCCGGGTCTTTTTCAATCAGGGCCTTCAGGGGCTCTTCGCACCGGCGCTGGAAAAGGCCGAGCCAGCTTGGCCCCTTTTTCAATTCCCGAAGGGACACCCACTTGTTCGTGACCGGGACCCCGGTGGAGTCCAGGACAAACTTGTAAATCGGCAAGGACAGCCAGGCGTGGAGGTGAATGTCGGCGGAAAGCTCGCCTTTTTCGTCCAGGTAGACTTTCTTGCCCAGGACCGGGATGGCCAGCCGATTCCTGACGATCGGCAGGCCCAGCCGGGCGGCCCTGGTCGGGATATCGATTTGCCTGGCCCGGGCCCGCAGGGTTTTAAGGGCTTTTTCAATATCGTTGTCCGGCTCGGATGAGCGCGGGGCGGGAGCGGCGGTCAGACCGGCCGTTTCCGGGTCGACCTTGGGGCATTCGGCCAGTTGTTTTTGCCCCTTGATTACCGCGGCGGCAAAGGCCAGGCAGGTTGGTTGTCCGCACAGCCGGCAGTTGGACCGTTCCACTAGGCGCAGTACGTCCATGGGAGTTTTTAGGATGGTCATGGTCATGGGCTCCTTTCTCCGGGATGTTGTTTATCGCCTGGTTAGCCGATTGCAAAACCTCGGTCCTTGACCCAATTTGTCGTCAGGCTCGATTATAATTCATCGGAATCCTTCGGCCTGCCGGCGGGTTAAATTTGTCGCCCTTCTTGGTTTAGCCGGAAATCCGTGTTTTGCCATCGGCTCCGGAGATTATTTATAGGCCGGCGGGAAAAATAGAATCCCCCAATCGGGTGATGCCCCGTTTTTTTCTTGTTTTTAGACCAGATTGTTCCGCGCGGCCCAGACGGCGGCCTGGGTCCGGTCGTTGAGGCCGGTCTTGTTGAAGATATGGAGCAGGTGGCTTTTCACGGTATGGGGGCTGATGTTCAACTGCCGGGAAATTTCGGGGTTGGCCGCGCCCTGGGAGACCAGCCGGAGGACTTCCAGTTCCCGGCGGGTCAGGCCGGCGGGCAAGGGGCCGGGCGGCGCGGGCGCGGCGGGGGGAGGACCGGTTCGGGACTTGTCGACTTCAATGGCCACGGTGGAGACGGGACGGCCGTCCCGATCGAAGACCTGGTATTCGAGCTTTTCGCTGATCGGCGGCGGGACATGGGGGCATCGGTCGAGCGGAGTTTCCCGGCGGCCGACCATGGCCGCGAAGGACAGGCAGGTCGGGAAGCCGCATTCCCGGCAGTTGGTTCGGGGCAATATCCTCAGGATATCCAGCACCGACGATTTGCGGAATAATTTGGAGTTGGGCTTGATTTCCGCGGTCCTGGCGGAGAGGCGGTTGAGATATTCCATCAGTTTTTCGACAAAGGAAAGGGCCTGGGCCTGGTCGAAAAAAGGCAGGGCCAAGCCGTACCGGGGATACAGGGTGCATTGCTTTTGTTCGAAGGTGAACCTGATGAACGGCGGGTTATCGAACAACTCGGGTTTTTCCGCCGCGGCGTTGAGATAGGGAAAGAGTTCCTGGGCGTCGGAGTCGAGTTGGAAGCTGGCGTTCAAGGCCCAGTCCCAGTTGGCGCCGAGCCCGGCCTGGGGTCCTTGGGAACAGAGAAACAAATCGTAATACTGCACGTCGCGGTCCCCCATTCGTCTTTATAGACCGTTGGGGGACCATCTTATCGCCTCCGGGCGCGAACGTCAACCCGGGGCCGCGGCGCCGGCTTCGTTACAGGATGCGCGAGGCGGCGACGAATTATGTTTTCAGGACAAGGGGGGCATCAGGGCGTTGAGTCGTCCGATGCAGTCCTCGTCCAGGCCGAAGCAGGCCCAGTCCCCCTGGAGTTCGACAATGAGGACCTGGTCGGCGGGACGGACCCAGGAACTCAATTTTTCCCAGACTTCCCGGCAGGTCAGGTCCGAGCAGAGCAGCCAGGCGTTTTCCAGGCAGGTCACGGTCGGTCCGAGGTCGCCCAGGCCGGAGAGCGCCTGGTGGAACGAGGCCGAGTCCGGGTGAAAATCGTGGGTTATCAGGTGAAAGTGATAATCTATGACCAAGCTTTTTTTCTTCATGAAAAAATACTCCACTTGGACGAGAGTCGATTTTTTGTTTTTTAGCGCCCCGAACCCCCCTGTTTCGGGGCGCGCTTGGATTAAACCAAGCCTTGCGCCAGCATGGCGTCGACCACCTTGGCAAAGCCGGCGACATTGGCGCCGACCACGTAATTGCCGGGTTTTCCCACTTCCGCCGCGGCGTCGAGGCATTTTTCATGGATGGTTTTCATGATGATCTTGAGCCGGGCGTCAACTTCCTCCCTGGTCCAGGACAGGCGCATGCTGTTCTGGGTCATTTCCAGGCCGGAAACCGACACGCCCCCGGCGTTGGCGGCCTTGCCCGGAGCGAACAGGACGCCGTTTTCCTGGAAATGCCGCACCGCCTCGGGCGTGCACGGCATGTTGGCGCCCTCGACCACGGCCCGGCAGCCGTTGGCCGTCAAGGCCTGGGCCGACGCCAGGTCCAACTCGTTTTCCATGGCCGTGGGCACGGCGAAGTCGCAGGGCGCTTCCCAGGGCCGGCCCTCCGGGAACCATTGGCAGCCGAATTTTTCCGCGTAGTCCCGGGCCGGCCTCCTCCGCACGCACCATAGTTCGGACATGAACTTCCATTTATCGCCCGTGATGCCGTCCGGGTCGTAGACATAACCGAACTCATCGGCCAGGGTGACCACCTTGCCACCGAGTTCGTTCACCTTCTGGACCACATAGGCGCCGACGTTTCCATACCCCGAAATGCTCACGGTTTTGCCGGCCAGGCTCATCTTGTTGGCCGCCAGCATCTCTTCCAGGAAATAGACCACGCCGTAACCCGTGGCCTCGGTCCGAATCAGGCTGCCGCCGTAATTCAGGCCCTTTCCGGTCAGAACGCCGGTGAATTCATTGGTCAGCCTTTTATATTGCCCGAACAGGAACCCGATCTCCCGGGCGCCGACCCCCACATCCCCGGCCGGAACATCCACGTTGGCGCCGACATGGCGGAAAAGCTCGGTCATGAAGCTTTGGCAAAAACGCATCACCTCGCCGTCGGACCGGCCCCGCGGCTGAAAATCCGAGCCGCCCTTGCCTCCACCCATGGGCAGGGTCGTCAGGGCGTTTTTAAAGGTCTGCTCAAAGGCCAGGAACTTGAAAATACCCAAGTTCACCGACGGATGGAACCGCAACCCACCTTTGTACGGACCAATGGCGCTGTTCATTTGGATGCGGAAACCCCTGTTGACTTGAACTTCACCCTGGTCGTCCGTCCAGGGGACCCGGAATATTATGACCCGTTCCGGCTCGACCAGCCGTTCGATAATTTTTTCCTTGCGGTACTGCGGGTTTCTTTCCCAAACTTTCGCCACGGATTCCAAGACTTCCCGCACGGCCTGATGGAACTCTTTTTCCAAGGGGTCTCTTTCCAATACTTTATTAATCACGTCGATCATTGGTCTTTCCTTTTTTAATGGGTTGGAATTATTCGTATTCCTCGCAATACCAGACCCCGCCCTCGTTTTTGGGCAGGTTGCATTCCGTCCGGTGCAGGCAGTTGAGGCATAACCCGGCGCAATGGTCCTCGCTGTTCTCCACCGGGCCGGAACTCCTTGACTCAAGGCCGCGCTTGGTCCCGGCCCCGGCGGCGCCGCCCGGACCCCGGCTGGGCTGGTTGGGGTTTTCTTGTTTAACGTTCATGGCGTTACCTCCCTTAACCCGGTTTTATTCCGATCTTGGGGAGGATAGGAACAAAAGTCGTGCCGGAAGTTATTATTCAGTTATGGCATGGCCTTACCTCGGTCGGGCCTTTCCCGGGACGGTCCTTTTACTGGGTGGAAAAGGACCGGCGGGGCGAAACGCCCCGGTTTTCATTCCGCCGGTTCGACGGTCCTTTTAAGTTTTTCCCGAAGGGTTTTGCGGTCGATCCCCAGAATTCCGGCGGCCGTGGTCTTGTTGCCTCCGACATGCTCCAGGACGGTCCTGATATACTCCGATTCCACGGCGGCCAGGGTTTGGAAGGGGCCCTGGCGGTTGAGCGCGGAAAACCTCATGAGCTTGGGCAGGTCGGGGACGTCGAGGCGGTCGCCCTCGGTCATGGCGGCCAGGCGCAGAATGACGTTTTCCAGTTCCCTGACGTTGCCCGGCCAGTTGTAATTTCTCAAGGCGGCCAGGGCGTCTCCCGAGAATTCGGGAATGGGACGGCCCAGTTCCCGGGAAGCCTTGGCCAAAAAATGCTTGATGAGCAGGAGCAGGTCGTCCCCCCGTTCCCTAAGGGGCGGGATATTGATGGAGATGACGTTGAGGCGGTAATAAAGGTCTTCGCGAAATAGCCCTTTTCCAACCAGTTCGTGCAAGTCCTTGTTGGTGGCGGCGATGAGCCGAACGTTTATTTTCTGGGGCCGGTTCGAGCCGAGCATGACGATTTCCTTTTCCTGGATGACCCGCAACAGCTTGATCTGCATGGCCGGCCCGGCCTCGCTTATTTCGTCCATCAGGATCGTTCCCCGGTCGGCCGCCTGGAACAGGCCGGCCCGGGCGCCGATGGCGCCCGTGAAGGCGCCGCGAACATGCCCGAAGAGTTCGCTTTCCACCAGTTGCTCGGGGATGGCCCCGCAGTTCACCGGGATAAAGGGCGCGGAGGCGTTTTTACTGCTGTAGTGGATGGCCCTGGCCACCACTTCCTTTCCGGTCCCGCTTTCGCCCTGCAAGAGAACGGTGGCGTTGGATTTGGCGGCTTTTTGGACGGCGCGGATGACTTCCCGCATGGCGGGAGATTCTCCGGTGAGGCCCTTGGCGGTTTCCAGGGCCGGCGTCGGTTCCAGATGGCGGCGGGAGTGGATTTTTTGCACGGTCCGGTTGACCGCGGCCGATAACTCGTCCTCGGTGAAGGGCTTGATGAGATATTCCTCGGCGCCCTGCTTGATCGCCCGCACGGCGTCCTCGATATGCGGAAAGCCGGTGATGACCAGCACTTCCAGGTCCTTGTGGTTTTCGTGCACGTGACGCAGCAGTTGGAACCCGTCCTGTTCGGGCATGACCACATCCGTGATGACCATGTCGAACCTGTGGTTCTGAATCAGTTGAACGGCCTGGGACACATTGGCGGCGGCCCGGGTGTTAAACCCCCAACCGGCCAAATGGCGTCCCAGGATTTCCCTGGTTTCGGCGGAGTCGTCGACGATCAGGACAAAGGTCTTGTTTTTCATCTTCCCTGTCTCTCACCGGCCTTCCGGGGCGGAAGGGAAAACCGCCGCGACCGTGGTCCCTTTTCCCGGCCGGCTTTCGAAGCGAATCGTCCCCCGATAGGAATCGATGATCTCCTTGACCACCGACAGCCCCAGCCCCGTTCCCTGGCCCGGCGGCTTGGTGCTGAAAAAGGGGATGAATATCCGGTCCAAAATATCCCGCGTCATGCCTTGGCCCGTGTCCTTGACCAGGAGGCGGACCGCGGCCCCGTCCGAGGCGGTGGAAACGATCACCCGGCCGCCCCGCGGGGTGGCCTGCAGGGCGTTGAGCACCAGGTTGAACACCACCTGCTTCAATTGGTTGGCGTCGCCCAGCAGCGGCAGGGGGGTCGGGCTCGGCTCGAATTCCAGGGAAACGCCCAGGTTCAGGCTGCGCTGATCAAGAAAGGCCAGGGAATCCTCCACCACGGCGTTGATATCTATTTTTTCCAGTTGCGAAGGCATTTTTTTGGAAAACATCAACAGGCGCCTGACTATTTCCCGGGCGTGCAGGGACGTGGCCACGATTTTTTCCAGGTCCTTGCGGGCCGCGGCGGGCAGCCTCGGGGTCTTGGCCGCCAACTGGGCGAAGCCGATGATATTGGTCAAGGGCTCGTTCAATTCATGCGCCACGGCCGCGGCCACCTGGCCGGTCATGGTCAAGCGGTTGGCGTGTTGAAGCTGCTCCTTCAAATCCGCCATTTCCTTTTCCTTGAGCTTGCCCTCGGCGATGAGCGATAATTCCCGGGCGACTATTTCCAGAAGGTTGCGCTCCTCCTTCAGAAACGGGCCTTCATCCTGCAACGGTTTTTCCTTGAGGTAGCACACCTCCACGAAACCACGCCTAGTCCCTTGGATTATTATGTCCGCGGATTGACATTGCCTGCCCGCGGGATAGCCCGGCTTGGCGTACTCCACGCCGTCCAGCACCACCCGGGCCGCCGCGGAATTGGCGTACAGCCAGGCCGGAGGGATAATCCCGGTCACTCCCAGGAAAACGTCTTCCAGGGAATTATCTTTTCTTTCCAGAAGATGGGCCATTTGATACAGGCAGGTCTGTTCCTTGATCCGTTCGTTGAGGGCCCAGGAACGCTGCCAGATGGCGATGGCCGCCGCCGTGGACCTGGCCAGGTCGAAAATCGATTCCAGGGCCGGGGAGGCCGGGGTGAAGGGTTGGGGGGCCGCGACCCGCAGCAACAACAATTGCCGCTCCGGAGAATGGTACGCAATCGGCAGCAAGGCCAGGTTGGTTTCCGTTTCCGTTCCAAGGTCCAACCCGGCCAAGCGGCCAAGGGCCTCGAACTCTTCCGGGGAGAGTAGGCCCGGAGGATGGCTTTGCGGAGCCCGGCCTTGTTCCAGTAAAAAGTGGGGCGGCGGATCGGGGGAGGGAGCATCATCGGCCAGGGCCTGGAGGATTTTGGCGATAATTTCCGGCGACCCGGCCGGTCCCCCGGTTTTCGACGGGGCTTCGTCCAAGAGGGTGAACTTGACCGAATGTTCCGGGAAAAAGGCAAAAACAGCTTCCTGGAGTTGCTTGAAAAAGGCGAATTTGGGCCGGCCCGCGTTGGCGATGGCCGTCAGCTCTGAAATCAGCCCCCAGAACCGGGATTTATCCATTGGTGTAGCCTCCGGCCGCGCCGGCCGCATTTAGTAATCCGTCTTCACCGGTTATGACCGCCCCGAAAGGCGGCGTCGGCGTCCGGCGCCACGACGATCAAGCCCCGAACGCTCGACAGCTTCGAACCCTCCGCCGGCGAGCCGTGCGTCACCCAGGCCATTTCCAGGCCCGCCGCGCGCGACATCCGGTCCACATTCACCCCAAAACCGGACAGGGACGGCCGGGCCAGGTCGGGGAAGCGACACGGGCCGCCGCGGACGACGACTTGGCAGTCGGGCTGATCGGAACAGAAAATCTTTTTACAGGAACCTCCGGCCAGGGCGAGAGAATCCGGGAATCCCCTTTTCCTCGCCTCTTGTTCCACCCCGGCGACTATTTCATGGAGCAAGGCGAAGACTTCCCGGCTTTGTTCCGAGAGCAGGACTTCCGTGGGGACGTCCAAGCCAACCGCCAGGGCGCCCTTCGCCCGGGCCAGCAGGCGCCGCAGCTCGGGCGGGCCGCCCACGTTGGGCGGGCAACTGGCCGCCAACCCGTAATTGGGGCAGCGCGGCTGGAGGCACAGGGCCGCCAGGCGGTCCTCGACGGGGATTTCAGCGAGGGGGACCTCCCGGGCCGCTCCCGCCCCCAGCAAGCGGGCCCGGCTCGCCAACGCGTCTTCAAGTTCGGGCCCCAGGCCCTTGTTTTTTTCCTCGGTCACTAGCGCCGCCTTTCGGGGCCGCGCCGGCCCGAACGTCATTGGTTCACCGGCGCCGGTCTTGATGAAAGTTACCTCATGGAGGCCCGGCGGGCCAGGGAAAATTTATGGCGGGGGAGTGAAAAACGGCTTGACAATAAAATCGTATACCATTATACGATTTTGACATGAAGCCGCCGCCCCTCCCAAGCCATAACCACCAACCCACTCCCGAGCTCATCGCCCGAACCATCCGCCAGGCCATCGTGCGGGGCGAATACCGGGCCAAGCAGCCCTTGCGGCAGGACATTATCGCCGCCGAGCTGGGGGTCAGCAAAATCCCCCTGCGGGAGGCCCTGGTGCAGTTGCGGGCCGAGGGCCTGGTGGAGTTCCTGCCCAACCGCGGCGCGGTGGTTTCGGGATTGTCTCCGGCGGAAGTGGACGAAGTCTTCACCATGCGGTCCGCCCTGGAAGTCAAGGCCCTGGAACGGTCCGTCCCCAAGCTGCGTCCGGCCGATTTCATCCGCGCCGAAGCCGTGCTCGCCATTATTGAAGCCGAGGAAGACCGGGCCAAGTGGAGCGAGCTGAATTGGGAATTTCACCGGACCATGTACCAGGCCGCCGGCATGCCGCGCTTGCTGTCCGCCATCGAGGCGCTGCACAACAACGCGGCCAGGGGCCTGGTCATTTACCTGGACCGCCTGTCCGCCCAGGACGTTTCCCAAGCCGAGCATCGCCGCATCCTGGCGGCCTGCCGGGCCGGGGACCTGGCCGCGGCGGCGCGGGAACTCGAGGCCCATTTGAGCCGGGCGTCCCGGCGCTTGATGACCTTTCTAACTCCGGCCGAGACCGGGGAAGAAACTGGAGGAAAATAATGTCGGACGAAAAGAATTTGGCGGGCGTGGAAGTTCACGACCGGGAAATCCTGGGCGAGGCCCGGGCCGTTTTGGAAATGGCCGGGTCGCCCCAAGGCATGGCCGAGGCGGTTGTGGCGGCGGTGGAAAGAAACGAGGACTGGCGGGGGCGGCGGTGCCTCAACCTGCTGGCGCCGGAAGCGCCCACCAGCCCCACGGTGCGCCGCCTGCTCGCGGCCGAGATCGGGACCAGGGCCGCGGAAGGGGCCATCGGGCGGGTTAACCGCTGGTTCGCCGGGACCAAGTATATCGACGAGGTGGAAGCCCTGTGCGTGGAGCTTTTGAAAAAGGCTTTCCGCTGCCGGTACGCGGACCATCGCCTGATGGGGAGCATGCTGGGCAACATGGCGGTATACTACGCCCTGACCAAGCCCGGGGATGTGATCATGTCCGCGCCCCAACCCTTCGGCGGCCATTCCAGCAACCGCCCGGACGGCCCGGCGGGTTTTCGGGGGCTGGAAATTGTGGACATTCCCTTTGACCGGGAAGAACTGGAAGTCGACCTGGAAGCCTTTGCCAAGGTCGCCCGGGCGCGGCGGCCCAAGCTGGTCGTCCTGGGCATGTCCATGACCCTGTTTCCCCTGCCGGTGCGGGAAATGAGCGAGATCGTTTCGGAATGGAACGGCGCCTTTTATTATGACGGCGCCCACCAGGCCGGTCTTATCGCCGGAGGGCGATTCCAGGACCCCTTGAACGAGGGCGCGGCGGTCCTGACCGGGTCGGCCGGAAAAACCTTCAGCGGCCCCCAAAGCGGGATGATGATGTGGAACGATCCGGAATTGACCAAGCCCCTGACCGAGGCTGTTTTTCCGGTCCTGGCCGCCACCCACCAGGTTAACCGCGTGGCGGCCCTGGCCGTTTCCGCGGCCGAGATGCTGGAATTCGGGTCCGTTTACATGGACCGGATCGTCAAGAATTCCCAGGCCCTGGCCCGGGCCCTCGACCGGCGGGGCATTCCGGTCCTGGGCGCGTCGCGGGGCTACACCCGGACCCATCAGGTTATCGCGGACGTCAGGGAATTCGGCGGCGGCTTGGCCGCGGCGGAAAAGCTGGCCCGGGCCAACATCATAACCAACAAGAATTTGATACCCGGGGACAAGCCCGAGGATTGGGACCGTCCCGGCGGCCTGCGGATCGGGACCATCGAAATCACGCGTTTGGGCCTCGGGGAAGCGGATATGGATATTATCGCCGGCTTTATCGAGCGGGTGCTGGTGCAGGGCGAAAAGCCCGAGGACGCGCGCCGGGATGTGGAAGATTTCCGCTTGCCCCGGCAAACGTTTTATTACAACTTCGATAACGGTTGGCCCCCGGAACGGTCCGAGGGAAAATAGGGGCCGCGACCGCGGGCAAGGCCGAGCGGGGCGGGAAAACGGCGGCGAAAGGGATCAATATTCCGGCGGCCCTTGGTCTCGTCCCGGGCCTTCGTTTTATTTTTTCCCGGCGGCGAGGTCCTGTCGTATTTCCCGCTTCAGGATTTTTCCCGTCGGGCTTTTGGGCAACTCGTCGACCACGATGAACTCCCTGGGGGTCTTGTAGGGCGACAACCGGCCGCGCAGCACGGCCTTCAGCCTGGCCGGGTCGAGGGTCGCGCCGGGCTTGAGGACGACCACGGCGGTCACCTTCTCGCCGTATTCCCGGTCCGGGACCCCCACGACCGAACACTCCAGAATTTCAGGCTGTTCGTGGAGGATTTCCTCTATTTCCCGGGGATAGACGTTCTCGCCGCCGGTGATGATCATGTCCTTGAGGCGGTCCACGATAAACAGGTAATTTTTTTCGTCCAGCAGACCCACGTCGCCGGAACGAAGCCACCCGGCCCGGAACGCGGCCCTGGTTTCCCCGGGTTTATTCAGGTAGCCCGTCATGACGTTGGGGCCCCGGACGCATATTTCCCCTTCCTGTCCAATTTCCACCTTGCGACCCTCGGGGTCCATGATCGCGACTTCCACGGTCCCCGCCGGGGTCCCCACGGACCCGACCACATGGCGATGAAAATGATTGTAGGTGACCATGGACGCGGTTTCGGTCATGCCATAGGCTTCGTGAATGGATAGCCCGGTCCGGGTCTTCCATTCGTTGACCACTTCCCGGGCCATGCTGGCCGCGGCGCTGAAGGTGTAGGACACGCCGGCCAGCTTCTTTCCCAGGTCCCCCAGTTCCAGCAGGCGGACGTAGACCGTGGGCACGGCGTAAAACTTGGTGACGCCGAAATCGGCCAGGCTGCCCAGAACCCGGTCCAGGTCGAAACCGGGGAGAAGGACCAGGGCGCCGGCGGTCAGAATGGTGGAGGCCATGATATGTATCTGGCCGAAAACATGATTCAACGGCAGAAAACAGAGGGCCCGGTCCCTCTCGGTGGACCTCTCGGCCCAGGCCACGTTGTGGGCCGACGAAAGAATATTGGCGTGGCTGAGAATCACCCCCTTGGGCGCTCCGGTGGACCCGCCCGTGTACAGGATCGCCGCCGGGTCGTCCCGTTCCCTATCCACCATTACCCGGCCGGAGACGTTCATTCCCCAAAAGCCCTTCCAGTCGAGATCGCCGTCCCCGGCGACGACGGTCCGGAGATAGGGGCGGCTGGAGCGGTCCCCCAGGTCGGAAAGCCGTCCACCTTCCAGGAACAGAAAGGAAGGCGTCCCGTCAGCGACCAGTTGAGCCAGTTCCCGGGCCGTCAGGTTGTGGAATAGGGTCAACGCCGTCCCGCCGGCCTTCATGATTCCGAAATACAAGGCCGGCCAGTCCACCGAGGCGGGCAGGCAGAGCCCGACCCGTTCTCCCGGACGCAGGCCCAGCTTGGTCAGCGCGGCCGCAGCCAAGTCCGCCCGGTGGTTGAGATAGGCGTAGCTGTATTCCTTCCCCTGGGAAACGACGGCCGCGCGCTCCGGGAAAACCCTCGCCGACGCTTCCAGTATCGCCGCTAGATTCATGGTCCGCCCCTTGCTCCCGCCCCTCCCGATCAGCCGGCTTTCCGCGATTCCAATGGCGGCCATCGACGGGCGGGAGTTCATTCTTTTCGATGAGACGGAATATAGCTCAATCGGGCCCGCCCGGCCAGGAAAATTACCGGGAGTTACGGGGCACAGGGGGGACCGGGGACAAAGTCGCGACAATTAAGTAAAGTGTCCCCGGAATTTGGGTCCGGCGATTCCATTTACCTCGCGTCCCCGAATTTGGCTTCAATCCAGTCGAACAGGACGGCGTGGAAAAGTTTCAGGGCGCCGGTCTGGCAATGTTCATGCCCGCCTTCCTGTTCGGTGAACACGCGGCTGGTCACGCTCCGGGCGTTGACCAGGGCCTTTTGGAATTCCGCCACCTGTTCCACCGGAAAAAAGTGGTCCTTTTCGCCGGCGGTGATCAGCACGTCGCCGGTGATTTTTGCCGCCTCGTCCGCAAGGTTGTACTGGTCGAACAAGGCTGGAACCTCGGCCGGGGATTTCGCCCCCATGGTCCATTCGGCGTTTCGCACGCCCCACCGCAGGCCCGGGTCGATCTTCATCTTCAATTTCATCAAATTGTTGACTAGCCCGGTGAAGCCGTTCTCATAAAGGCTTCTCACCCAGCCCGGCATCTGTTTCAACGCCGATTCCCGGAAGTCGAAGCAGACGTTATGGGCGACCACTCCGTCGATCCGGCTGTCGAAGGCCGCCGCGCGAGGCGCCAGATATCCGCCCAGGCTTATTCCGATCAGAACGATTTTTTCCGGCCGGCCGTGCTTGGCGATAAAATCGTCCAGAATCGCGCCGGTCGGCTTTTCCCATTCCGGCGTGAAGCGGAGACCGTGCTCCCTCAGGGCCGACCCCTGGCCCGGTCCGGTGAAGGTCAGGCAGGAAAAACCTCTTTCCAGAGCCGCCGCAACAACCAAAAAGTAGAGTTCCTCCTCGGTGGAATCAAATCCTCCATGCACCAGTAGGAGCGGCCGGGCGGCAAAGTCCTTTCCGCCGGGGTAATAAGTCGATCGTAACATGCCGTTTTCATAAGGAATGCTCGAAACGTCATTTTTTATCCCAAGTTCCTTCAAGCTTTGCTCAAAGTTGGCGACCCCGCGATTGAATACTTCCGCCCGGCGGCTGTCCGTGGGCGGCAGGAAAAATTCCGCCGTCCGGTAATAGTTGGCCGCCCTGAGCCGGGCCTGCCCCCGGCTGACCGGGTCCCGCCAGTTTTCGGCGCCGTCTTCCACCTGTTTCGCCAGGCCTGACCAGCCCCGGAACCAGGATTCGTCGTCGCCCTGGCGAATGTCCCGGATCGCGGCCAGGACCTCCCCCGGGTCCGACCCGCCATGGACGCCTTCCCCCAGGGTGCGTAAAGTCTGATAATTGTAGGCCTGATTCTTGAACCAACGCGTTTCGGCTCCGCGAGGCCAGAGCCAGTACGCCGCCAGGACCGTCGCCGACAACACGGCCGCGGCCAGCCACAGTTTTTTTCGCATGATTGACCTCCTTAATAAGAACATCGTTCATGTTTATTATGGGACCCGGACCGGCGTCAAGCTAATTCGAACAGTGTTCTTGTTATTTTCCCCTCGCGAGGTATAATGTCGAAAATCGCGGCGGGGCGAAAAAACGGGCTGGCAGGCGTGAGGTTATGAGCTTTGATAAGCAGGATGGCCGGGGGACGCGGGAGCCTTCCCAGGCGCGTTCCATCGAGAAAAAGAAGCGGATCGTCCGGGCGGCGTTCGATCTTTTTGACCGGAAAAGTTACCAGGAAGTGAGCATCAGGACGATCGCCGCCGAAGCCGACGTGTCCATCGGGACCATTTATTCCTATTTCGGCGACAAGAAAGAGATTTTCATCGCGGTTCGGGACCATTACCGGGACGAGATGTACCAGCGTTTTTTGAAGCTCATCGAGGAGGAACTGGACGGCGCGGACGAGGTCGAGGACGGAATTTACGCCGTCATGGTCACGCTGCGTGAATTTTTCAGCCGCCACGCGATGTTGCACAAGGAAAACCTGATTCTCACCCTGACCGACGAGGAGCATCGCCGGGATCACGTGGCCCGGGAGCGGGCCAACGGCCGGGCCATCGTGGACCTGTTCTATCGGAAATTTCAAGACCGCATCGGTCGGGACAAGACCGATCTCGTAACCTTTGTGGCGCATCACCTGATCAGGGAGATCGTGCAGTATCTGGCGTTATACCGGGAAGAGATGGACGAGGCGATTGTTTTCCGCGAAGTGGCCCGGGTCATGGCCGGGTATCTGAAATGAACCGCCCGGGGACAAGTTCCGGGGACACAATACTTAATTTTAAAGTCGGGGCAATTAAGTATAGTGTCCCCGGAATTCGCTCGGGGGGGCCAGACGCCCCCCTGTTCAAGCACTGGTTAGGGTCCAGGAGATAGGAAGCAGCCTCCCGAGAATCCGGATCCGCTGGAAGACGACCCCGAGTTTGTCTTGACTGCCTGGACGCCAAAAGAGATTTTGGTTTCCTGGGAAAGGGTCTTGCCGTAGGCGTCGCGAATATCCGTGGTCAAGACAACCTGGTAGGTCTTTTGGTCTTCAAAGGCGCTATTGGGCTGAAAAGTCACCGTCTGGTCGGTGCTGGAATAGGTAAGCTCACCGCCCACCCTGGTCTGGGCGGCCGCGTCAACCACATAAATATTGGATTCTTGTACGGTCGTTGAATTCAATTTTCTGGAAAACTTTACGGAAACCGCGGCGTTCGGCGCGACATTGGTCGCTCCGTCGGCCGGATCACTCGAATCGACCTCCAGTGGGTCCTTGATCTCGGTCGCACCGGTTTCGTAGTTTAGACTGACCAAGGGAGCGTTATTGCCGCTAACGTCGGTCACCTCATCGGATACAATCACCTGGTAGGTCGTCGAGGGGTCCAACTTGGTTTCCGGAGTAATTTCCAGAACTGAATCGGCCAGGCCTATTTTTCCGCCCAGGGCTATGTCGATCTGCTGGAGGGCCTCCGTCGTGGCATTCATGACCTTGGCGTTCTGCTCGTTGATGGTCGTTGGATCAAGCGACTTGGAATATTCCACAAAAAAATGTTGATTTATAGGCACGTCCTTTTCCCCGTCCGCCGGGGTGGTGGAAGTCACCGTGGGTGGAACTTGATCCGTGTCGTCACCAGTTGTAAACACCCAAACATAATCATAGTTCATGGGATAACCGCCATAGTTCCTGACCTCGGCCTTGACAACAACCTGGTAAACGGTATTAGGTTCCAAATTCGAGGAAGGAGTAATCTTCACGGTGCTCCTGGCAGTATCATCATATATTTGGTATTTGCCGTCCACGAGAATTCCGCCCTTGGTCATGTTGTATATCGAGAAGTAGTCTTTTGAGAGATAAAAGGTACTTATTGTCTGATCAAATTTGATTAGAACCACGGTGTTTGTGGAAACCGACTGTGCATCCGGCGCCGGGGAAACCGAATCGACATAGAGAGTCTTGGGGAGATCCTTGCTATCATAAAATTGCAATGAGGAAGAGCCTGTATAACAAAGCCCCTTCATTTTTACCGAAATTTTTTTCCCTGGTTCCATCAAAAAGACTTTGTAGTCGTGTAATCTATACTCACCATAATCATCTGTGATGTATTCAAACTTTAAGTCGTCACGGAATACGGTTTCGCCGCCAACGGTAACTACGATCTCATGATCGCGAGAATCGTCGTATGGGTAGTCGCGCAACTGAATTACAAGACGGGTCATTTGAACGACAATTGTATTCTTGCCCGTTCCGGAAAAAATTTCAAACCAAGGGTCTTCCAAAGTATTGGAGCTGCACCATTCAACGTAGGTCTCTCCGAAAGAGTGAAATTCGCGACTGACATCGGCCGACACTTGACGCGAGGCGGAAAGCGAGAACAAAAAAGTCGCAGCCGCCATCAGGAACGATAGTCCAATTCGATAATTTTTCATTTTCTCATGCCCCTTTCGCATTGATGAAAGATGCTCAGGAGAAGTTTTGAATTTACCTGATTTTATTTCTGCCAAAGAAGAGTATTTAAGTTCCGATCACCTCCTGAAAATAAGTGGGAGAATGCGGCTTTCCCCCTAAAAATGTTCATCCGGAATCAACCTTCCCCGCAACGTCATTGACAATTGGAAACCTTAGAAGCGGCCGGCAATTCATTTAGGAATTTTTTAAACGATTTTAAATAATTACCGGAATATCGATCTATTATTGACGAACCGCCCGGACAATTTATAAACGCCTGACCCCGACCTCGTTCCTAAATATATTCCATACGGCTAATCAAAATATCTGTCAAGGTTTTTCAGTATCTTCTTCAAATTTGATGGTTTGATTTAGACTAAAACGTTAAGGGCATCATAAGAATCAGTACTGGCGTGGCATAACCTTGCCAGGCAAGCCCTTAAGTTACTACAATTAAGCATTGCTTCCCCGGAATTCCGAACAAGGGAAAGAACCATGCCGGCATTGTGTTCAAGAAAAATTTTCGTGGTCTATCTGATGATCGTCCTGGCGTCTTGCCTGATCGGAGTCGGTCCGGCCGAGGCGGCGTGGACGCTAAAGCCCAAGGGCCCCTTATCGTTTAAGCTGGAAAAACTGGCGGCGAATCCGAACGCGCTGGCCGATGAAATAAAATTGTCGAAAAGCAGGGACCGCTTATCCTACAGGCCGGACGCTCTGATTCTCGACGCCGACAACCGAATTCTCGTCTACATCCGGGTGGACGACGCCGGCGCGGACCACATTGCGGCGCTGAAAAAAGCCGGCGCCGCGGTAACCCACGTCTCAACCCGATATAAAACCATTACCGCCCTTGTGGCGGCGACCGACCTGAAAAGCCTGTCAAACCTGTCCTTCGTGCGTCGCATCGACGAGGTCGTCAGGCCATGGCGCCGCCAGATCGACTGCGTCGGCGCCACAACCTCCGAGGGCGACTCCCAGTTAAAAGCCGACGCGGCTCGCGCCAGGCATGGCGTGGACGGTTCGGGCGTGATTGTGGGCGTGTTGTCCGATAGTTTCGCCGTAACAACCGATCCCGCCGGACTGGATGACGACATTGGGACCGGGGACCTGCCTGGCGCCGGCAATCCCTGCGGTCGAGCCGACCCGATCACGATCGTCCAGGACGATTATCTATCCAATCAGGACGAAGGCCGGGCCATGGCCCAGATCGTCCACGACCTGGCGCCCGGAGCGAAACTCGCCTTCGCCACGGCCCTGCCTGGCATCTTTCAATTCGCGGACAATATCAGGCGACTTAGAAACGAGGCGAAGGCCGACATAATTGTCGACGACATCTGTTATCCGGACGAACCCTTTTTTCAGGATGGACCTGCTGCCGTCGCCATCAAGGATGTCGTCGCTGACGGCGCCCCTTTCTTCACCTCCGCCGGCAATGACAACAACGTCGCGGAAAATGGCGAGAATGTCTCGTCCCACGAAGCTCCGGCCTATCGGCCGACCGCCTGCCCAACCCTTTATTACCAGGGGGAAGCGAACACGGACATGGGCGCGGACTGCCATAACTTCGACCCCGCGGGCGACACGCCCTATCAGGAATTGGTTTTGGAAGACCAAAGCCTGGTGAACCTGGTTCTTGACTGGGCTGAACCGTGGTATGGCGTGAGCACGGACTTAGACGTGTACCTCACCGATACGTCCCACAATATAATGGCGTTTGGCGCGGCGAGGAACACCGGGTCCTCCGGAACGCAAAAGCCCTATGAAAACCTGTTCCATATAAACACCACCGGGACCCGCCAAACGGTCCGGATTTACATAACCAGATGGGTTGGCGCGGACCGGCCCCGGTTAAAATATATCATCGATCTGTCGGGCAAAATCGTCGCCGCCTTGTTCTCAGCCGCCAATTCCACGGATATTTTCGGACCTTCCATCTCCGGTCACGCCGGCTCCGCCGACGCCCTGAGCATCGCCGCCGTTCCCTATAATAATCCCGACGCCCCGGAACCCTTCACCGCCCACGGCGATTTTACGGTCTACCTGGGGCCTGTTTCCGACTCGACCCCGGCGGAGGTACTACCCGAACCGCAAGTCCGACACAAACCGGACCTGGCCGCCTCGGACGGAGTCGCCAACACCTTCTTCGGGCACGATGACAATGGCGTCTGGAGGTTCTTTGGCACTTCAGCCGCCGCTCCCCACGCCGCCGCCGTCGCCGCCTTGATGGTGGAAAAAAACCGCCGGGAAGGTCGGCCCGACCTGACCCAGGCCGATGTCGAAAAATTCATGAAAGGCAGCGCGACCCCGATCCCTGGCGGCGGCCCGACCATCACCGGCGCCGGGCTTCTGGACGCCGCCGCGGCCATCGACCAGATGCTAAGCCCTAATCCGGGCCCGCCCGCGACCGGCGAAAAAGACAGCGGCGTGGGATCCAAATTGGGCTGTTTCACGAAAAGCCTGTACTAATGCGGGCCGGGCCCGCGGTCCCAAGCGCCTTTTTTTGGAGTTCCGGGGACACAATACTTGATTTACAATTGAGTATTGCGCCCCCGGAATTACATACGCGAGGCGCACCTGCCCGGCAAATTCAAAATGACCGCCCCCCCTAGTCCAGGCCCGGTTCGAAAACAATTTTCATGGCTTCCTTCGCTGGGCTGAGCAGAGTGTCGAAAGCGGTCCCGAATTCCCGCAGGGCGAGCCGGCGGCTGACCACGTGCTCGAATTGGCAATGATGTTGTTCGAGCAGGCGGACGGCGTGGAAAAGTATCAGTGCCCCTGTCTGGCAATGTTCATGCCCGCCTTCATCTTCCGTGAACACGCGGGCGGACACGCTCCGGGCGTTGACCAGGGCCTGTTCGAACTCGGCGACTTGTTCCACCGGAAAAAAGTGGTCCTGTTCGCCGGCGGTGATCAGCACGTCGCCGGTAATTTTATCCGCTTCGTCCCTGAGATTGTACTGGTCGAACAGGGCCGGGACCTCCCCGGGGCTATTCGCCCCCATGGTCCAGGCCGCGTTTTGGACCCCCCAGCGCAAGCCCGGGTCGATTTTCATCTTGAGGTTCATCAACATATTCACTGTTCCGATATAGCCGTGTTCATACAGCCCCTTGACCCAGCCCGGCATCTGCCTCAAGGCCGCTTCCCGGAAATCGAAGCAGACGTTATGGGCGACCACGCCGTCGATCCGATGATCGAAGGCCGCCGCGCGCGGGGCCAGATACCCGCCCAGGCTTAGTCCTATCAATACGATTTTAGGGGGACGGCCGTATTTTTCGGTGAAAAGATCGAGCACGGCGCCGGTCGGCTTTTCCCATTCCGGAGTAAAAAGGAGGCCGTATTCCCGAAGCGCGTCCCCCTGGCCCGGACCGGCGAAGGTCAGGCAGGAATAGCCCCTTTCCCGGGCCGCCGCGACCACGAAAAAGAAAAGCTCTTCCTGGGTCGAATCGTACCCGCCATGGACCACCAACAACGGCCCGGCGGCCAGGCCCTCGCCCGCTGGGTAGTAAATCGCCTTTAACTCCTTGTTTTCATAGGGAACGCGCCAGACGTCATGTTTAATTGCAAGTTCCTTCAAACCCTGCTCGAAGTCGGACGCGCTCCGGCGAAATGTTTCCATGTGGCGATTGTCCCCGGGCGGCAGAAAAAATTCCGCCGTGCGGGACCTGTACCGGGACGAGATGTACCAGCGTTTTTTGAAGCTCATCGAGGAAGAACTGGACGGCGCGGACGAGGTCGAGGACGGAATTTACGCCGTCATGGTCACGCTGCGTGAATTTTTCAGCCGCTACGCGATGTTGCACAGGGAAAACCTGATTCTGACCCTGACCGACGAGGAGCATCGCCGGGACCATGTCGCTCGGGAGCGGGCCAACGGCCGGGCCATCGTGGACCTGTTTTATCGAAAATTCCATGATCGCATCGGCCGGGACAAGACCGAGCTCGTCTCCTTCACGGCCCACCGTCTGGTCAGGGAAATCGTGCAGTATCAAGTGCTTTACCGGGAAGATATCGACGAGGAACGGGTCTTTCGCGAAGTGGCCGGGATCCTGGCCGCTTATCTGGAATAAACTGATCGACAAGGGCCGGCGTCCGGGATTCCCGGCACGCAAGGTTTGGGGAGGCGTACCGTCCCGAGCTGAAATATTCCCGGGCGGGCCATCCCTGTCGGGTCGCGCCTGACCATGATCGACGGGTTGATTTCCCTTGACAGGGCGACAATAGGTGAATTATCTTGCCCGCCAAGTTGGAATTCCCGGCAATTCTGCCCTAAAGAATCCGTAGCAAGCGAAACCCGAGTCTTTTAGCCCCGTCAAGGCCTTTTTAAAGGAAAGAAACGGGTTTGAGAGACTCGACATAAGGAAGTCGCGGCCCGTGCTCCATGATTTCGTTGTAAATTGTTGCGCCGGCAGTCCCGCGAAAATGTATTTTTGCGTGGTAACGGAAACCCATTTTTCAGCGAGGAAAACACATGAAAAGAACCTCTAATTTTAAAACCGCGGCAAAAGCGTTCGTCGTCTCCCTTGGCTTAATCCTGCTGCTCTCTTCCCTGGCCCTTGCCGAGGATTATTCATTCAAGGTCAACAACAACAGCGGCAGCCTGATCACTCGGGTCCTCGTCTCCCAGGACGGAAAAGAATGGGGAAATTTCGATATCGGCGCCGGTATCAAAGATGGCGCCACCGTCGAGTTAGTCTGGGACGAAAGCACCAACAACGAAGAGTGCGAGCAGTTTTTCAAGGCCGTGTTCAAGGACGGCTCCGAATCGGAACCGGTCAAGTTCAATTTTTGCGAGGAAGACCTTGTTCTTGAATTCTAGCGGCCCGTCGACCGAGCCCGCCGGGGACGGCGGATAAACTTCCGCTGTCCCTAACCGCCTGGACGCGCTTGGCGCGCAATATACAAAAAGTGACAACTTTCTTACAGGCGTAAGGTTCCCCGCGGCTTGCCGCGGGGAACCTTACGGGAATCCAGCAGCCGTAATAACAGCGAATCCGTAAAAGCCAGACCATCTCCTCGCTCCCGCGGGCCGCGGCCCCTGAAACGGATGCCTCCGGCGGGGGCTCCGACCCCGGACCATCGTCAAAAAGTCAATCAGTCGGATAAAAACTCCCCCGGGCCGGCCAGGGAAGCGCTTATAAAACACTATTCACCCTAACCCCAAAAACAGTATAATGGGCCCATGCGTCTATTTCCAAAAACCATCCGGTCGCAGATCATGGCCGCTTTTTCCGTCTGTTTTCTGTTCATGGGCGTCATCATCGCGGTCAACTACGCCAATTTTCATCGACTGGCCGGGTCCATGCAGTTTTTCGAGGTAGCCGAGGAGCTGAACAGCACCATTCTCGAAATGCGGAGGTACGAGAAAAATTACTTCCTGTACCAGCAGGAATATAATTTCGAGGAAAATCTGACCTATACCAATCGGCTGGCCATGCTTCTGAGCCGGGAGAGGACTGGGCTGATAGACGCCATCGGCGCGCGGAATTACGATCGATTCCAAGGTTACGTCAACGAATACGCCCGGTTGATGGAGAAGCTGCGGCGGACGAATCGCGGGTCGGACGAGTCCGTGGCGACCCAAGCCAGGATCAGGGAAGTAGGTCAGAATCTCATCCTGTTCGCCGATCAGTCCGTGACCACGGAGCGACGGGCGATCAACCGAAGGCTCCAACAGATGATTCCCTTGCCCCTGATAAGCCTGGTCGTGCTGGTGGCGCTTCTGGGTTTCATCATCTTTTTTATCGGCGAAAGAGTGGTCCGACCCCTGGCCCGGATCACCAGGGAGTCCGAAGCCGTGGCCAAGGGGGCTTTCGAGAGGATAACTCCCTTCGGCGGCACGGAAAACGAGATACAGCATTTGGTTACGGCCATCAATAGGATGGTCGGCGAGCTGGAGCACCGCCAGGAGCAGCTCATTCAATCCCGCAAGATTGCTTCCATCGGGACCCTGACCTCCGGCATCGCGCATGAAATCAACAATCCGATCAATAACATCTCCCTTATCCTGGAATCCCTGGTGGAAGACGGGGAGGAAATGGCGGCCGGCGAGCGCCGGGGCCTGTACCAGGAAGCCTTGGACCAGGCGGACCGGGCCAGCGACATCGTCAAGAACCTTCTGGAATTTTCCCGGGCCAGCCATCCCAAGGTCGAGGAAATATCCCTGGAGGACTTGGTGGATAAAACCGTGCGGCTGGTTTCAAACGAATTAAAGCTGCATCACATCAAGTTCACCAAGGAGGTCCTGGCCCGGTTTCCCAAACTCACCGTCGATAAAAGCGGCCTACAGCAGGTCTTGGTCAATCTTTTTTTGAACAGCATCCAGGCCATGGGAGACGGCGGGGAGCTCCAGGTCGCTATCCGGCCGTCGCCCAACATCAATGAGGCACGGTTGGATGTCAGGGACAATGGCCCGGGGATTCCCAAGGAAAACCTGGACCGGGTTTTCGACCCCTTTTTCACCACCAAAAAAACCGGCCAGGGAGTCGGGCTGGGGCTGTCGGTCAGCTACAATATCGTCAAAATGAACGGCGGGCGGTTGGAAGTGGAAAGCGCGCCCGGCCAGGGCGCCTGTTTTTCGATTTACCTTCCGGTTGGGAAAACCGATGCCCAGGCTTAGGAAAACCGGCCGGCCCCTGGTGGGAGTCATAGACGACGAACCCATTGTCTGCCGGGAAATCAAGCGGGGGCTGGAAAAGGACGACCTGATGGTGGAAACCTTTTCCGACGGCGAATCCGTCCTGGAACGCCTGGCCGTCGCTCCGTTCGACTTGATCTTGTGCGACCTGGTGCTGCCCGGCCTAGGGGGGATGGACGTCCTGAGGACCGTGAAGGAACTACGGCCCAATGTGGAAGTCATTATCATCACGGCCCACGCTTCCCTGGAAACAGCCATGGAAGCCGTCCGCAACGGGGCGTTTCATTACGTGACCAAGCCGATACGGGTGGCGGAAATACGGGCCCTCGCCAACCGGGCCCTGGAAAAGGTCCGACTGGTCAAGGAAAAAAAAGCCCTCAAGGCCGCCTTGTTTTCCCAGGGTCGCGGCGAAATGATCGGGTCCAGCCCGGCCATGCGGGAGGTCTTTGACCTGATAGCAAAGGTTTCGCTCCTGAATTGCAACGTTCTTGTCCAGGGCGAAAGCGGTTCCGGCAAGGAACTCGTGGCCCGGGCCTTGCACCGGCAGGGTCCCAGGCGGGACAAGCCTTTCGTGTCCTTCAACTGCGGGGGGTTCGCCGAGGAGCTTATCGCCAACGAACTTTTCGGACATGAACGGGGAGCCTTCACCGGCGCCAGGGAAACAAAGATTGGACTGCTCGAGGCCGCCCATACCGGCGCCATTTTTCTCGACGAAATTTCGGAAATGCCCTGGAGCATGCAGGTCAAGCTGCTGCGCTTCGTCGAGGAAAGGACCTTGCTGCGCGTCGGCGGAGTCAAGCCCGTGGAGGTTGACGTCAGATTGATCGCGGCGGGAAACGTGGACCTCAGGGAGATGGTCCGGGAACGCAAATTTCGGGAAGACCTCTTTTACCGCCTCAACGTGGTGCGGATTCATATCCCGCCGCTCCGGGCCAGAAAAGACGACATACCACTCCTGGCGCGGCATTTCCTGGCGAAATTCAACCGATCCTTTGATAAAAAAGTCGCCGAAATTTCTGCTAAAGCCATGGATATACTCATGGATTACCCTTACCCCGGCAACGTCCGGGAGCTGGAAAATATTATCGAGCGGGCCGTGGCCCTGGCTGACGGGTCCCTTCTTCGCGCCCGGGACCTACCCGCGGATATGCAACAATTAACCGTCGGCCACCCCGAGGCGGATGAATGGCCCACCCTGGAAGAAAAGGAAAAGGACTACATTCAACGAGTCCTGGTCAAGACTGGTTTCCGGAAAAATGAAACCGCCGACATCCTGGGGCTGCCCCGCACCACCCTCTGGCGCAAGATGAAGCGCCTCGGCCTGGAATGAACCACTTCCCGTTCCGATCTTAAACGTATTGTTAATACCCCGAAAATATTTGTTTTTTGGCTAGAGTCGCCCTGACCCCATAAAGATGATGTTTCACATGGAAACGTCGTCGCGCTTCCCCTCTATCCGCTCCCATCCATATCACGCTGAAATAATAGAATAAATAACAGATGGCCCGTAAGTTGATTATTAAGGGGGAAAATTGGGTTTTCCCAAGTTAAGGGCCAGGCGGCCAAGGCGTCTCGGAAGGATCGGCTGGGGCCAGGCCAAATGTATTTTAGTTTGAGGACCTGGCTTCAAGGCCGGTTCATTACGCCCTGGCCCTGGCGGAAAGGCTGACGGCCCGGCGGCCGTCCCTCGGGGACGGGATCATCGGGTTGATGGCGGAAAAGGGGAGCGATTTTTTGATTTTCGACGCGGACGGTTCCTGCCTGGAGCGGTGGACGGCGAGGTTGCCGGACCGGGTTCCCGGCCGCTTGATTGGGGCGAAGGAAAAGAACGACGCCTCCTACCTTTAGAAAGAAGGTTGAGTTTATGGCTATTATCATGATTTCCGGCCCGCCTTATTGCGGGCGGGAAGAATTGGCCGCTAGCCTGGCCCCGAAGACGGGTTGGCCGGTCTTGAGCCGGGATGAGTTGGTCGATCTGGCGCGGGAGCGGGGAATCAAGACGGGGCGACTGGAGGTGTCCATCATCAAGACGCCCGGGCTTTCGGAAAAACTGGCCCGGGAAAAGGACCTTTACCTGGCCTTGCTGACCTCCTCGCTCTGCGAACGCGCTCGGGAAGGAAACCTTATATATCATGGACGAGCGGGCCACCTGCTGCTGCCCGGGGTGACTCACCGGCTGCGGGTCGGCTTGACCGCGCCGCGGGAGTTTCGGATCAAGAAGGCGGCCAAGGCCTTGAAGCTCGGTCCGGACAAGGCGGCCGCCTACCTCGACCAGGTCGACCGGGACATTGAAAAATGGATTCGTTTCGTGCATCGGGTGGATGGTCGCGAGATAGGTCAGTACGATTTATTTCTTAATCTGCAAAATGTGGCGGCGGAAAACGCGGCGGTCGTGCTCTGCGACATGGCCGAGCTTCCGGATTTTCGTCCGACCCCGGTCGGCCTCAAACTCATGAGCGACCTGAACCTGGGGGCCCAGGCCAAGCTGCGACTGGCCTTCGACCCGCGGACCGCCGAGCTGGACCTGGGGGTCCGGGCCGATGACGGCGTGGTCACGGTGACCTACCTGCCCCGGCAGGAAGACGCGGCCGGAGATATACCCCGGGTGCTGGCCGATCTGGAAGGTTGCAGCCAGGTCCACTGCACCATGGCCGAAACCAGCATTTTGTGGGTGCAGGAAGCCTTCAGCCCCGATTCGGAAAATTTCAAACACATTATTCAGCTTTCCCAAAGATGGGGCGCCGCCGTGGAGTTGTTGCGCCTTATACCTCCCGGCGAGGGGGAAGCGGAGGATGGGCTTTCATCCCGGCGGGATCAAACGACCCTGGCCTGCCGGACCGGGGGGGCCTATGACGGCGGAATCGAGGACGATGGACCGGGGTCGCCCGAGGAGGACGAAGGCTTGGTCCGGACCGAGGAGGAACTTGTGACGCTCGGCCGCTCGGCCGGGAGTCGCGGTGTTTGCGGCGGGGCCGAGAAAATCCTGGAAACAGCCAAGGAGAACGGGTCCTATTCCCTGGTCGTCATCGGGGACATGTTTTTATCCAAGGGACATTCCGCCCGGACCAGGCAGACCCGGGAATTGGCCTTGGCCATCCGGGACCGACTCAAGGCGCCGGTCATCACGGCCGATGAACTGGAAACCCGTTTTCTTTTCGGCCCTAAACAGGGAGTGAAGCTGGTCGTGTTTCTCGCCCTGACCATCATGATCTACGCGGCGGTTTTTTCCTGGCAAGGTCCGATCCTGGATTTCCTGGGCGGGGAGCTGCATGCCAAGATGGCGTGGTTGACCTCCCTGGGCGTGGTCATTTTCGTTCCCCTGGTCGCCTATGTTTACGGCGCGGTCACCGGGCTTCTTCTCAAACTGATAAACATGGATTGATAAGGGAGGCGGGCATGAGTCATCTAATCGCGGGCCACTTCATCGACATAAACCTGGCCGTGGCGTTTCAGGTTATCCTGCTGGGGTTCATCGGCGGCGTCCTGAGCGGGTTCATCGGCAGCGGCGGGGCCTTTTTCATGACCCCGGGCATGATGAACCTGGGAATCCCCGGCGTCATCGCCGTGGCCAGCAATATCACCCACAAGTTCGGCAAGGCCATGATCGGTTCCCGAAAGCATGGAGAAGCCGGGAACGTGGATAAAAAATTGGCGGCCTTTTTGTTGATAACCGCGGTGATGGGTATTCAATTCGCCGTTTGGATCAACAGCCTGTTATTCAAGGGCCAGGGCGGGGACGGCCATGGCGCCGGGGGGGGCGCGGGGGCCGATTTGTACATCAGCCTGGTTTTCGTCTGCATCCTCAGTTTCGTGGCCTTGTCCATGCTTCGGGACGCCATGAAGTCCGGGGGAAGCGGCGATGACGGCGGTTCCGGTCCGTCCAGGAAAATCGCGGAGATGCTGTCGAGATTCAACCTGCCGCCGGTGATATATTTCCCCGTGGCCGACGCCCATATCAGCCTCTGGGTTTTGATGGCGGTGGGAATAGCCACCGGATACCTGGCCGGGACCATCGGCGTGGGCGGCTTCATCGGCGTTCCGGCCATGATCTATGTCTTCGGGGTCCCCACGGCCGTGGCCGCGGGAACGGAACTCTATCTCGCGGTCTTCATGGGGGCTTACGGGGCCGTGAGCTACGCCTACCAGGGGTTCGTGGATATCCGGATGACCTTGCTCCTATACCTGGGTTCCCTGCTTGGAATCTACCTGGGCGTGTACGGAGTGAAGGTGGTCCAGGAAAGATACATCCGCATGGTGACCAGCCTGATCATCATTCTGTGCGTGTTTAGCCGGGGAATAGCCATTCCGATGTATCTGCGCCAGCTCGGCTTGGTCGGCCTAGACCCCGGTTGGGACGTGTATTTCAATTCCGCCAGTAAGTTTTTTCTGTTCGCCAGTGGGATCGCCGGGTGCCTGCTCATACTTTACCACGTGGTCAGGGCTTATCGACAAAGAAGAAGAATCCAGAAGACCCTGCAATTGGTAAGAACGCCTTCCGGTTTGAAAGCCGAATCCCAGGCGGCCTGACACAATTTCCGGCGCCCCGGGCGGGATTTCCCGCGGCGCCGAGCCCAAGGAGGGTCAAAAAAATGAACGGGAAGCGTCAACTGCTTATTCTGGATGACGAACCCATAGTGGGCGAGCGCCTGAAGCCCGCTCTGGAAAAGGAAGGATGCCTGGTCGAGGTTTTCGTCGACCCGGCGGCGGCCCTCGAAAGAATTCGGGAAAAGGAATTCGACATCGTGGTCACCGATATCCGCATGGGCGAGATTGATGGAATCAGGATTCTGGAGGAAGTGACCTCGCGATGGAAAAAAACCAAGGTCATCATGATCACCGGATACGCCACGCTCGAGGCGGCCAGGGAATCCTTGACCAAGGGCGCTTTCGATTTTATCGCCAAGCCTTTCAAGCTGGCCGAGATAAGAGCTACCATACAAAAGGCGATTGAAGCCTTGCAAGCGGCGAAATGACCGCGGGAGGTCGGTAATGCGGATTTTAATCGTGGTGGAAGACCAGCCGCGGTCCCGGTTGGCCCTTGGCGTGGGCGCCAAACTCGCCGTCAACCTCTGGGCCCATGTGAACCTGCTGACCGCGGCGCCGGGAAGGGTGGCGGACGGCCCGGTTGTTTCAGCGGCCGAGGCCCTGTTGAACCAGGCCCGTCGGGATTTTCTCGAACTTTGCGGCCCCGACGCACCCTATTCCCAACCGCGGATGGTCGAGGAAATCGTTCAGTTGAAACCGACGCTTCTTGAGATTCAACCAATTATTGTCGCGGGCCAGAAAGACCTGAAACCGCGGCTTCGGTTCGGCGACCCGGCCGCGGAAATCGCCGCGGAAGCCATCGAGGAAGGAGTCGATCTGGTCATCCTGGGCGCCGAGAAAACAGAAGACCCCGACCAAACACCCCTCCGCGCCGCCATGTCGTCTTATTGTTCCACCCTGATCATCCGGGAAGATTTTCCAGTGGAAAGCATTCTCGTGGGAGTGGAAAACCCGGCCCTAGGCCAGACCGCCCGGGAAATGTTCCACCAGATGGCCACTATCTTCCAGGCGCCTTCGGCCGTGTACCGGCTGCCCGCTCCCCGGGGCCGGAAGAAGATTTCGAGCGAGGTCATGGAAAAGTTGATCCGGATATTCGAAGCCCATGACCTGGGCGTGGTCAGCGGCGACCTGGAAAATGTCAGCGGGACCATCAAGGAGCTTTACGACAAGGCGCATCATAATTTACTGATATTGAGATAGCGGGACGGTTTGCCGCGCGACCGGCCGGGGGGCGGGCCGCCTGGACCGCGCCGGGCGCCCCTTGCGGGCGCCCTGTCGCCGCCAGGGCGGGCCTTGGCGCGGGAAGGTTCATTCCAGTTCCGGTTCGAAAATGACCTTCATGTCTTTTTTTTCGGGACTGAGCAGCGTCGCGAAAGCGGTCCCGAATTCCCGCAAGGGGAGCCGGCGGCTGACCACGTGCTCGAATTGAAAATGATGCTGTTCGAGCAGGCGGACGGCGGCGGGTAGTTCATCGTTAAAGGCGGCGCAGCCAAAAACACTCCACTCGTTTTCCACGATCAGGTTGAAATCGAATTCCACCGGCTGGTGAAACAGCCCGACCGTGACCAGGGTCCCCTTTTTTTCCACGACTTCCGGGATGACGTTTTTGAGCACGGCGGCGGACCCGGTGGTTTCGAAGACCAACTCATACCGCCCGGAAGGTTCGCCCACCGATCCGGGCCGGGCCGTTTCCAGGGCTTGTCGCCGAAAGGCCGAGGCGTCGGTAATGCTGATATCGGACAGGCCTTCCAGCAGGGCGACCTGGTGAATCAGGGCGCCGATGGGGCCGGCCCCGAGAATCAGGGTCCGGGGCCGACCCTGGACCCGGGCCTGGCGGAAGGCGTGGAGGGCCACGGCCAGGGGTTCGGCCAGGGCGGTCAGGTGAAAGGGCGCCGGTTTTTCAACCTTCACTAGGGAAGAGGCCGGCAGGACGATCTCTTCCCCAAAGGCGCCGTTTTTGACTTCGCCGATGAACCCGAGGCGGCGGCAGAGGTTGGGGCGGCCTTTTTCGCAGGAATCGCACTGGCCGCAGAAGACCCGGGAATCCCCGACCACGTGGTCGCCCCGGGAAAAACCGAGGGCCTTGGACCCGGTTTCCAGGACGGTCCCGGAAAATTCGTGTCCCATGACCACGGGGATCAGGGTGACGTAGGCGCCGGTCTGGGAAACATGCAGGTCCGACCCGCATATTCCGGCGGCCTTCACCTGGATCAGGACTTCATCTTCTTCCGGGGTCCCGGGACGAGGGACCCGTTCGAAACGCAGGTCCCGCGGACCGTGAAAACGGATGGCTTTCATGAGGCCGGGCATGTTCGATCCTCCTTGCTGGAAGGTGGGCCGGGAACCTTGCTTAGGTCCCGGCCGGGTCGAGGCCGGCGGACTGGGCTTCGTGCAGCCGCCGCAGGCTTTCCTTGTGGAAAAGGTGTTCCCGCCAGGACGCCTTCAGCCGGTCCAGGACCACCGCGAAAAAAATCAGCAGGCCGTAGCAGGCGTACAGAATAAAGACATTGATCCCGATCAGGGTCAGGGAGTTGTCGATCATGCCCAGCAGCAGGGCCCCGCCGAGCATGCCCAGGGGCGCGCCCCGGCCGCCGGACATGCTGGCCCCGCCCAGGATGGCCCCGGCGAAGGACAGCAGCACCATGTCTTTTCCCATGGTGTTATTGATGGCGTCCTGCCGGCCGGCGGCCAGTATCCCGGCCACGGCCGCCAGGGTCCCGGCGATCATGAAGGCGTAAATGATCATGCGGCCGGTATTGACCCCGGCGATGAAGCTGGCCCTGGGGTTGCCGCCGGTGGCCAGGAGTTTCCGGCCGAAGGGGGTGTTTTTTAGAAGAAAGTGCATCACGAGAAAGATGCCGATGGTGAGCATGACCGCGACGGGAATGTTGCCCGGGACCCGGGCGCTGCCCAGGAAAGTGTAGACCGGGTCGAGCTTGAAGATGGCGAAGGGGACCAGGAACAGCGTCAACCCCCGCAGGATGATCAGCATGGACAAGGAATGGATGAAGGAATGGATGCCGCCCCGGGCCACGACGAAGCCGTTGAAGCCGCCGATGAGGGCCCCGATGGCCAGGGTGAGGAGCAAGGCCGAATAAGGCCCCATGCCGGGGACATATTTGGTCAGGCAGAGCATGGCGATGGCCGGGGCGAAGGCCAGCGTGGATTCAATGGACAGGTCCAGGTTTCCGGTCAACAGGATCAAGCCCTGGCCGAGGACCAGCATGCTGAGAATGGCCGAATGGTAAAAGATGTTGATCAGGTTGTCGTAAACCAGGAAGTTCGGAGTAAACGCGGCGTTGATCAGAAAAAACAGTATGAGAATGGCCCAGATAAGGTTGTCGAGGGCCAGTAGTTGCAACCGCATCGCCTTGGACATAAGTTAATCCCCTTGGTTTGTCGTTGGGTTCAACCCGGGGGCTTGACCTTCCCGACGGATTTCCACGCCCTGCATGGCCTGGTATATCAAACCCTGGTTGAAGTCGTCCCTGGAAAATTCCCGCGCGATCCGGCCTTCGTAGAGGACCAGCATCCGGTCGCAGACCTCGGCCAGGTCTTCCAGGCTGGGTGAAGTCAAAATTACCCCGGCGTGGCGGGTCAGTTGATCCCGAATAATTTCCAGGATATTTTTCTTGGCCCCGATATCCACGCCCTTGGTCGGTTCATCCAGGAGGTAGACTTCCGGACCCGCGGACATGAGCCGGCCCACGACGACTTTCTGACGGTTGCCGCCGCTCAGGGACTTGACTTCCTGTTCCAGGCCGGCGGTCCTGATGGCCAGGAGACGAATCAGCCCCGCGGAGGTCTCTTCTTCCAGCCTTTTTTGCAGCAGCAGGTTTTTGGTGATTTTTCGGAGCGAGGACAGGCTCAGGTTGAACCCCACGCCCAGGATTTCAATCAGGCCCTCGGCGTCGCGGTCCTCGGGGAGATAAACGACTCCCTGTTCGAGGGCCTGGGCCGGACTGGAAAACCTGACTTCCCGGCCCTTCAGCCATATCCGGCCCTCGTCCGGCCGGTACACGCCGGCCAGGGTCTTCAGCAGCTCGGTCCGGCCGCTGCCCCGGAGCCCGGCCAGGCCGAGGATTTCCCCTTTTTTCAGGGAAAAGGAAACGTCCTGGAAGAGGGGGGCGTTGGTCAGGCCTTGCACGGCCAGGACTTCAAGCGGTCGGGCGTCGCGGGAGGCGTCCGGGCGCGGTTCGCGGACGGACGCCGTCTGGAACTCTTCCCCGACAATAAGCCGGGAGAGCTTTTCCTCGTCGAGGTCCTTGACTTCCTCCGTGGCTATTTTTTTTCCGTCGCGCAGCACCGTGACCCTGGAACAGACCCGCACGATTTCTCCCAGGCGATGGCTGATGAAGAGGATGGCCTTGCCGCGCTTGGTCTGCCGGTCGATCAGGTCGAAAAGGAATTCCTGGTCCTTTCGGGTCAGGGCCGCGGTTACTTCGTCGAGTATCACCACCTGGTCGTCGTCGACGAAGAAGGCCTTGAAGACCAGCAGGAGTTGCTGCTCGCTGATGCTCAGGTCCCCGGCCTTGGCCTGGACGTTGATTCGAAATTGGGCCTGGGCCGCGGTTTGTTCCGCGCGCTCGAAAATTTTGTTCCAGTCGATCAGGCCGCCTTTTTTCCCGAGGTAGTCCGGATAGAAGAGGTTTTCGGCCACGGTGAAGTCGGGAATGATCTGCGGTTCCTGGGTGACGATGGAAATGCCGTGTTCCCGGGATTTGCGGCGGGAAAGGGATTTTATTTCCTGGTTCCCGATGAAGATTCGACCCTCGGATTGCTTGATGATCCCGGAAATGATCTTCATCAGGGTGGTTTTACCGGCGCCGTTCTTGCCTATGACGCCGTGACATTCTCCGGCCCTGACCTCGAGGCTGACTTTGTTGAGGGCCACGACGCCGGGATAAAGCATGGAAATGTCGCTTAGCCTCAGGAGCGTTTCCCCGGGCGCGCCGTTGTGGGGGGGCATTTTTTTCTCCCTTTCGGCCTCGGCCGTATTATCCCCGTCGCGGCCGGGCGGGCGGCCGTCGGTCGGTTTTGGGTCGGTCGAGGCTTATCGGCGTGAAGCGCCGAACAGGCGAGGGTCCGACCGGGCCGCCCTGGGGCGCGCCCGGTCCGGGTTTCCCGTTTATTTGGTCAGAATATTTTCCCACAAGCGGGGGTCGTCGGCCTTGGCCTCGAAGGGCACGGCCGGCGCGTTCAACTTGATCATCAATCCTTCGCAGCGCGGGTTCTTGATAACCGGCGCGGGGGCCCAATGGGCGCCCCCCTCGACCTGGATCACGTCCCCTTCCTTGGGCAGGTTGGGGGCCTTGATGATGATGTCGTGCAGCAGTTTGACGCCCAACTCCGCGGCGGCCAGGGCCGGCTGCTGGACGATGCAGTAAATCTTGCCTTCCTTGATCAGGTCGCGGCCCTCGGGACCCATGCAGATGCCGCTGATGGAGAACTTGGCCGGATCGAGGCCCGATTTTTCCACGGCCTGGACCACGCCGGGCCCCATGATGTCCGGAGTGTGAACGTAGATGCCGACCACCTTGCCCCGGTGGCGGGTCAACAGGTCGCTGGTCCGGGCGAAGGAGTTGATGTTGTCCCATTTGCCCTCGCCCTGAACCACGGTGAGCTGCTTGT
This sequence comes from Pseudomonadota bacterium, assembly GCA_043806915.1. Classification (GTDB taxonomy): domain Bacteria; phylum Desulfobacterota; class Desulfarculia; order Adiutricales; family JAGVGV01; genus JAZDGM01. The sequence continues at coordinate 61,635 of JAZDGM010000191.1, forward strand.
ACTGGTCGACCACGGAGTGGAACCCGGCGGTGCATTCATTGGTGAAGGCGTCGCCCAGGGCGCCGGTGATCTCGATGACCACGCCCTCGGGGACCTGGCCGCCATGGTTTTCCTTGACGCCCTTGATGAAATATTCCCCGGCTTTCCTGGAGGCCTCGGTGATGTCGAAGGAAACCCAGTAGTCCACGCGGCCGCCCTCGGGACTGTTGTCCAGGGCCACGATGGGGATGTTCTTGTCGTTGAATTTCTTGATGCCCGGTATGACGGCGGCGGTGTCGATGGTGCCTTCGAAGAGGAGGCCGCTGACGCCCATGACCAGAAAGCTGTCCATGTGGGAAAGTTGTTTAAGGATGTCGTTCTGGGAGTCCTTGGCCATCAATTTGATTCCCAACTCCTTGGCTTTGCGGTCGGCGCCGAACTCCATGGCCCGGGCGTACGGCGGGGTCATGTCCCGGCCGGTCAGGCCGAAAACCAAGTCCTTGGCCTGGACCGACGCGGCCGGCCCGGCCAGCATCAGAACGATCGCCACAACAAGAAAAATCTTCATCGCCTTCATTTCATTCCCTCCAGTTTATTCTTCCCGGCGAACAACCGCGCGGGTTTCAGCTTGCGGTCGGAGGCTAGATAGCGGCCAGATATCCGCCGTCTATGGTGAGCATTTGGCCGGTGATGTAGCTCGAGGCGTCTCCGGCCAGGAATACCGCGGCACCGATGAGGTCCTCGAGACGGCCGAACCGGCCCCAGGGTATTTTTTTCTCCATGCCTTGCCGCCAGGCTTCGTCCTGGAAAAAGACCTCGGTCAGGGCGGTCCGAAAATACCCCGGAGCAATGGCGTTGACTCGGATTTTATAAGCCGCCCACTCGGCGGACAAGGCCCTCGTCAGCCCCAGCAGCCCGGTCTTGCTGCTGGTGTAGGGCGCGGCGGTGGGGACCCCGACGCTGGAAGTCAGGGAACAGATGTTGATTATCGCCCCGCCGCCGCCCTGGGTCATCAGGCGGCCGGCGGCCTGGGAGCAGAAAAAGGCGCTCTTGAGGTTGGAATCCAAAATCAGGTCCCACAGGTCCTCGTCGACTTCCAACGAGGAACAGACCTTTTCCGTCCCGGCGTTGTTCACCAGTATGTCCAGGCCCCCCAGGTCCCGCGCGCAGGCCTTGAAGGCCGGTTCGACGGCCGCGAGGTCGCGCACGTCCAGGGTCCGGATTACCGCCTTGCGACCCAGGGCGACGATCTCGGCGGCGACGGCTTCCAGCGTTCCTTCCTCGCGGCCCAGGACCGCCACGTCGGCCCCGGCCTGGGCCAGGCCCAGGGCCAGGGCCCGGCCGATGCCGCGGGAAGCGCCCGTGACCAGGGCCCGGCGGCCGTCCAGGGAAAAATTAGGATAAGTCAGTTTGGGTTCCATGTCGGTCCTCCCGGCCGGTCAGCAGCCTGGCCTGATTTTTTCCCGAAGGTCCGAGACAGCCAGGGCGTGACCGTCGAAACCCTCGTAAACGGCCAGGGCGTGGGTGTGCCTGGCCAATTCCGGGTAAGCGGAAGAAGTTACGTAGCCAAAGGAAATCATTTTGAGAAAGTCGAAGACCGACAAGGGCGAATAGGTGCGGGCCGCCCCGGAAGTGGGCAGGACCGCGTTGGGGCCGAGAACGTAATTGCCCAGGGATATGGGCGTGTTTTCCCCCAGCAGGACTTCCCCGGCGTTGACGATCCGCCCCAGGTGACGGAACGGCTCCCGGCTGTGAATCATCAGGTGTTCCGGCGCGTAGTCGTTGACGAAGGCGATGGCCTCGTCCATGCTCGGGGCCAGGACCACCCCGCCCTTGGCGCCTCCCAGGACGGCTTGGGAAAAGGACCGCCGGGTTTCCCCCAGGAGGGCCCAGTATTCCGGAATGGCCCGGCGGGCCGCCTCGGCGACCTGGGGACTGCAAGTGACCAGAAAGGCCGAGGAGTCCGGTCCATGCTCGGACTCGATAATCAGGTCCAAGGCGGCCAGGCGGCCGTCGGCGGTTTCGTCGGCCAACACGATGGACTCGCTGGGGCCGGCCGGTGGGCCCGGATCGATGACGCCGGTTAAAAGCCGTTTCGCGGCCGCCACCCAGGGGCTGCCGGGACCGACTATCTTATCCACCCTGGGAATGGTGGCGGTACCATAGGCGGCGGCGGCCACGGCCTGGGCGCCGCCGCATTTGAAGACCTCGGTCGCCCCGGCCAGGCGGGCCGCGACCAGGGTGGCCGCGTCGACCCGGCCGTCGGGGCCGGGAGGAGTCAGGATGATGATTTTCGGGGTTTTGGCGACCACCGCGGGCACGACGGTCATCAGGAGCACGCTGGGAAAGGACCCTTTCCCGCGGGGAACGTAGCAAGCCGCCGACGGAATGGGGACGTACCGCTCCCCGGCGAACACGCCGGGCCGGACCTCGGTCATGCGCATGGATTCCGGCATCTGGCGCTCGTGGAAGACGCGAATGTTGCCGGCCGCGAATTCAATGGCTTCCAGCACCTTGGGGTCGAAGCCGACGAAGGCCCGATCGAAATCATCCTCCGTGCATTTCAGGGCGTCCGCTTCCACCGGGGCCTGGTCGAATTCCCGGGCGAAGCGGGCCAGGGCCTGGTCGCCCTCGGTCCGGACCTGTTCGATAATGGGCCTGACCTTGGCCACGAAGTCGGACAAATCGCTTTCGGTCCTGGTCATCAGGGCCTCCCGTTCTTGACGGGCGACCCGCGAAAGATCGATAAAGCTCACGACGGCTTCACTCATTAAATATCCCTCCTGATTAACCCACAACTTAGGGGAAGAGAAACATAACAGTCAATATTAATTATTCCCGAGGTAAATGTCAGCCTTTTCCTATTATTTTTTTTGCGCCCCGCCCGGCTCCGGAGGCGTCGGCCCCAAACGCGCCGGCGTTTATTTCAAGCCCAGCAAGAATGAGCGCAGGTTGGCCTTTTTTTTGTTCAGGCTAAGTTTTTGCCGGATATTGTTCCGGTGAAAATCCACGGCGGCCGCGGTCACGCCGATCATGCCCGCTATTTCCTTGCTCGTCTTGCCCAGCTTGATCAGGTTGGCGATCTGGATTTCCTTGGGGGTCAGCTTGGAAAACTGGGCGGACAGGCTTCTGGAAAAGGGCGACGTGATATGGTTGAGGGTCGATTCGATAACGTCCAGGTACGCCTTTTGGCGGGAATCCAGGCTCGTTTCCCGAAGCTGGGCGATGAAGGGCGCGGCCAGCTCCTTGACGTTGGTCAGGACTTTTTCCTCCATTTCCAACTGGTCCTCTTCCCGTCTCTTGAGCAGCACCTTGAGCGCGATATTGGCTTCCTCCAGGTTGCGGGCCTGAAAGGCCAACTCTTCCTCCCGGCGGCGCAGGGCTTCCTCGGACCTTTTCTTTTCCAGGGCGTTGATGAAAACCTGGCCCGCCATGCCGAAGGTGGTCAGGTCCTCGTCCGTCCAGTCCTGGTGTTCCTTGAGCCGACAGAAGCCGAGAAAGCCCTCGGGCCGGCCGCCCGGGCTGATGGGCACGGCCGCCAGGGACTTGATTCCGGCGGCGGCGAAGGCTTCCCTTTCCCGAAAGGCCTCGGCCGGAAGGTCAACGGGATCGGCGAAGGCGACGACCTGGTTTTGTCTCAGGGCGTCGAGCAGCCAGGGGCGGCGGGTGAGCATCAGGCCGGCCGGAAAGGACTCGCCCTCCTCGGTCCAACCGTGGGTGACGGACCAGTCGCCGTTCACGTCGACATGGGCCAGAAAGGCCATTTCCACGCCGCGGAACCGCCCGATCCGGCCGAGCACGTGGGTCAGTCCCGCGTCGATTTCACTGGCGGCCAGGTTGATGAAGGTGGTGGAGACGGCGGTGATCAGGGCTTCGATATCGATCCGGCGGTGCAGCTTGAGCTGGGCTTGTTTTCTTTCCGAGATGTCGACCACGTTGGCCAGGACGGCCGGCTCGCCCCGGTCCGAGGCGGCGGCGGCCCGGACTTCCACCCAAATGGGGGTCCCGTCCTTGCGGACCCACAGGGTTTCGTAATAATCCTTGGCGGCGCCGGACCGGAGCCTGGCCAGCCCCATTTCGCGGACCGTTTCCCGCTGGGAGGGATGAACCATGTCCCAGGGGGCCATCCTCGCGACGTCGTCCGGGCCGTACCCGGTTATTTCCTCGAAGGTCTTGTTGGCGAAGCGAATTTCCGCGGCGGTGATGATGAGTATGCCGGTCAGGGAGTTGTTGACCAGGGCCTTGTACTTGGCCACGGATTCGAGCAGGGGCGTCAGGTCGTCCCGGTCGGTCGACAAGGTCCCGGTTTTTTTCCGGGTCGGAGGTTTGACGGTTTTGGCGGGGGCCATGGGCGCGCGGCGAGCCTTTCCTGGTTTCCGGCTTGGAGGGGGCGGCGCGGCGCCGACCGCCGGGGTTTCCGGTCCAAGTTGCCAAATTGCGCGGTCGATGTCAATCCGGACCATGGACATTCTTTCCGCCGACGCGCCCCGCGGCCGCGTCGGGCTCGTCCGACCTCACGCCACCCGGGCGGCCAGGGCGATGTCGTTCACCTCGGCGTCGACCTCGACCAGGTCCCCGCTTTGAATTACCCGGAAAAATTCCTCGTCGACCCGGTCCACCAGGGGCACTTCCAGGATGATGGCCGTGGCCACGAGGACCGTATCCGGCCTCCTGATGATCATGGCCTTGGGGCCCATCCCGTGTTGCATCAGTTGATACAACCCGTCGGCCTGGACCACGGAGCTGCCCTTGCCGGAAGGGAAGACCAGGATTTTTCCGGCCACGGATTTCCCCTGGGCCGCGTGGCCTTCCTCGATGATGACCCCGGTCTTGGGTTCGACCAGGTAGAAGCAGATATCGTCGGCGGAAGCCAGGACTTCGCCCCGGGCCCGGCCCTCGGAAATTTTGTGGCATTTGAAGTGCTTGTAATCGGTCATTTCATTTCTCCCGTCAAGGCGGCCCGAACGCATTGTTCCAGGCTGCCCAGGACGAAGCGCAGGCCGCGCCGCTTGGTGTAATAAGCGCATTTCGGGGAATCCGTGGCCCCTTTCCGGCCCTCGAGGTGTTTCCAGACCGGTTGGTCCACGCAGGTGTCGGGCACGATCCGGCCCCTGGCCCGCCTGATTTTTTCCCCCAGCCCCATTCTTTCGGCCATTTCGAGGGTGTAACAGGAAGTGAGTATCCAGAGTTCGGCCCGGAGGGTCCGGCCGTCCACCAGCTCCGCCGCTTGCCGGACTTGGTCCAGGGTGTGGTGGGGGCAGCCGAACATGACGAAATCGATGGGGCCGGCCGGCTCGAACAGGTTTTTTTTCATCTCTTCCAGGTCGGCGCGGCTGACCGACACGGTCTTTTGCGGCGGCCGGCCTCCCAGGGCCTGGTCCAGGGTCGGGGCTTCCGGAGTCAGGCCGAGGATATGGAACATGGGGACCGCGCCGGCGGTGTTCAATTCGGCCCCCAGGTTGGTCAGCGCTTCCGGCCCGGTGGAAGCGGGCAGGCCCGTGAAAACCGGGACCAGGCCGGGCGCGAGCTTGGGCGTCAACCAGCCCAGCAGGCTGTAATCAAAGTCGTCCCTCATTTCCGCGGTAACTTCCACCACGGCCTGGCCCAGCCTGTTTTCGTCCAACAGAAAGCCGTACACCGGGGTCCGTCCCGCCACGGCGGCGCACAGGGCGCTCTGGGACGATTCCCGGTTGGTGCGGGCGCCCCAGACCGAATTGACGAACGGCGTGGCGCTCGATTCCGAAAAAGCGGTTATCTCGCCGAACCGGGGGATATTGTCCAGCAAATAGGGCGTGCAACTGAAGCTCAGCCGGGCCCCCAGGGCCTGGTAGGCCCGGTGGGTGCGGTCCATTTGCGCCAGGTCCGGCTCGCTGACCAGGCCGGCCGAGCGGAAAAAATCGCGACAAAAGCCGGGATTGATGGTGGGGGGAACGCGGCAGCGGGCGCCGGCTTCCAGCAATTTTTCCGCGAACCACAAATCGGCGTCCTGGTTGCTCAGGGCCACGTGAGCCCGGGAAATGGGCGCCATTTTTTCGGCCCCAAAGGCCTCGCCCAGGCCCACCAGGATTTTCATGGCCAGCTTGGCCCCTTCACCCAGTTCGCCCCGCAACAGGGCTTGTTCCTCGGAAGTTAGATTCATCCGCCTTTCCTTTCCGTCCGTTGCCATAAAATCCGCCGCGGCTTGGCCCGGGAACGGGACGTCCTCGCCCGCGCGGGTCCGGACCCGGTTTGTTTTCCCTGGGGGCGGTCTCCGGCGCGTGGGGTCCGGGTTTTCCGCCGGTGTTTCGTCCGTTGCCGATGATTATATTTTGCCATGTTTTTCGAAAGAGACAATATTAATAAAATAGTAGTAAAATATTAGTATATATCTATTGTTTTGCGATGTTTTTGGGGCGGGAAAATTGCCTTGGGGAGCTTGACCGGGCGGTCTTTATCGTGTATCGTAGATTCACGATAAAGCGAGGCGGGCAGATGAACGGCAGCGGAAAAAAGAGCGACGGCCAACCGGAAATCATGGCGGACGAAACCTTCGCCGCCATGTGCAAGGCCCTGGGGCATCCGGCCCGGGTGAAAATCCTCAAGCACCTGTTGGAAGTGGACGGCTGCGTTTGCGGCCGCATCGTGGAGATCATGCCCCTGGCCCAGTCCACGGTCAGCCAGCACCTCAAGAGCCTCAAGCAGGCCGGCCTGGTGGGGGGGATGGTCGAGGGGCCGGCGGTCTGTTACTGCGTGGACCGGGCCGCCCTGGAAAAATTCATTAATAAAGTCAGATTATTGGGACTAAGGGAGAAGGAAGATGAATGATTGCGGAACCGAGGCGCCGAGGGACGGGGTCGGCGGCGGCCGGACGGTCATGGCGCCCCTGCCGATGTTTCAGCCCGACGACGCCCCGTGCTGCGGCCCGCCGCCGGCGCCGCCGAGCAGCGCCCTGGAAAAGCCGGGCTACAGCATCCGGCCGTTCGTGGCCGAATTCCTGGACGCGCCGGTCGGCCCGGTCCCCCGGGTCAAAACGAGGCTGGACAAGCGGGATTGGCTGGGCGCCCTGGGCGCCAGGATCGGCGGAACCAGAAGCGACTACAAAATAGCGCCGGGCCTGTACGCGGCGGGGCGGCCGGGGGACGAATCCCCGGTCCTCGTCACTTCCAACTACAAATTGACCTTCGACGCCCTGCGGCGGGAACTGGACGGGCTGAACGCCTGGCTTCTGGTTCTGGACGCCCGGGGCGTCAACGTCTGGTGCGCGGCGGGCAAGGGTCTGTTCGGGACCGAGGAATTGGTCCGGCGCATCGCATTGACCGGGTTGGACCGGGTGGTCGCCCACCGCAAGCTGGTCCTGCCCCAACTGGGAGCGACCGGGGTTTCGTCCCGGCAAGTCAAGAAGGACTCGGGCTTCGAGGTGGTCTGGGGCCCCATCCGGGCGAGGGACGTCAAGAAGTTCCTGCAAAACGGCCTCGTGGCCGATCCCGGGATGCGCCTGGTCTCCTTTTCCCCCCTGGACCGGGCGGTCTTGGTTCCCATTGAAGTATCCCATCTCATCAAACCGGCCCTGTTGCTGATCGCCGGCCTGTTTCTCGTTTCCGGCCTGGGGGTCCACGTCTTTTCCCTGGGCGAGGCCTGGCGGCGCGGGCTCATGGCCATGTGGGGGGTCCTGGGAGGCGTGCTGGCCGGCGCGGTGGTCGCCCCGATCCTATTGCCCTGGATCCCGGGGACGGCCTTTTCCTTCAAGGGGGCCCTCGCCGGATTGGTCGCGGGGTTGGCGACGGCGGGATATTTTTGGGACGGGTCCGGTTGGCTGGACAAGGCCGCCCTGGTCCTTCTGGCCGCCGTTCTCGGGTCCTATTTGACCATGAACTTCACCGGTTCGACGCCCTTCACCTCCCCGTCCGGAGTGGAGAAGGAAATGCGCCGAGCCATTCCGCTTCAGGTTGTTTCCGGCGCCGCGGCGTTGGTTCTCTGGATTTCTTCCGGGTTCCTGAGCTAGGGGCCCCAAGGAGCCTTTAAATGGAAAAATTTCGTTATATCAAGGGGGTTGCCACGCTGAAGCTTGACCGGGAGGCCTGCGTGGGCTGCGGGGAATGCACCGCGGTCTGTCCCCACGGCGTTTTGGCGCTGGAGGAAAGAAAAGTCCGAGTCCGGGACGCGGACGGCTGTATCGAGTGCGGGGCCTGCGCCTTGAACTGCGCGACCGGCGCCTTGACGGTCACGCCGGGAGTCGGCTGCGCGGCCTATATCATCCAGACCTGGCTGAAAGGGAAAAAATCCGGTTCTTGCGCGGGCGCGGCCTGCTGCTGAGGAAAGGCGAGGCAACGCCCGTCAGCGGTTTTCGAAAAAGGAGAGGGCCTGCCGCAGTTCCCAGAAGTTGTAGATGATATAGTCCGGCTCGACCCCGTCCATCTGTTTGCGGCCCTGGTTGGAGGAAAAGAAAACGGTTTTAAGGCCCAGGCTTTTGGCGCCGAAGACGTCGTGGTACATATCGTTTCCGACGAAAAGCACTTCCTCGGGGGGGAGGCCCAGTCCGGATAGGGCCGCCTCGAAGAGCCTGGGGTCGGGTTTCCGGTATCCGAAATCCCCGGAAACGATGATCGGGTCGAAGAAGCCGACGATTCCCATGGCCCGCAGCTCGGGCAGGGCCCAGGCGCTTTGACCGTCCGAAAGGACAGCCATCTTGAACCGGGGGCGGAGTTCATCCAGCAGTTCCCGAACGCCCGGGTAGAGTTCCAACCGGCCGCGGGATATTCCGCGGTACATCTCGGCCAGGAACAGGGGCGTGGGGTCTTTTTCGTTCGGGGCCTGTTCCGGGGGGGAATGCCTCAGGAGATATTCCCGCCAGACGGCCGGGGCGTCGAATTCGGGAAACTTTTCCTCGCCCGTGGAAACCTGTTGGCGTCGTATTTGGAAATATTCTTCCTTGAGTTCCCAGCGATGAGTGTAAACGCCCCGGTAGGTCAGGAAATGGCTGATGGCCCGGTAAATTTCCTCGTCGCCCTCATCGGTGAGGATGTCGATCAGGGTCCCGTTGATATCGAAAATCAAACCGCTTATCTTCATGTTTTCGCTCGCAACGCCTGTTTGGCTTCCTCGACCAACCGCTTTCGGTAGTCCGAGTCCACCCAGTGGTTCTTGGCTATCCGGAGCAAGGTCAGCCCCAGGTAAAAGGGGACCCGCCGGGTGATGGACCGGAAGGCCCGGTCATGGTCCGGGAAATGCCCGGCGTATTCCCAGAGAAAATGTCCGATGAAGGGTTCCGCGGACCAGGGGTCGCCGGTGGACCTGAAAAAGAAATGTTTCAATTCCCCGGCTAGGCGGCCGACGTCGAAAACACGGTCGGCCCACTTCATTCGTTCCAGGTCGAACACCCTGACGTTGGAACCCGGACCGAACATGAAATTGGCCGGCGTGGCGTCGCCGTGCACCAGGACGGAGCGGTCTTCCCACATGAAGTCGCGCTCTCTCCACATGTCGCCAAGATAGTGCAGCTCTCCCGCGTGTTCGCGGCCCAAGCCCCTCTTGTGGATCAGCAGGTCCAGGAGGGTGCTCAGATACTGGCGGCTTTCGTTGAAATTAATGGTCCAGTCCCCGGCGGTGCGGTTGTGCAGCGAGGCCAGAAAACCGGCCAGGACCGACAGCTTGCGAAATAGTTTGCGGCGTCGGCCGAAAAAAACGGCTTGATTGATCACCTGGCTTAACAGCTCTCCTTCCAGGTATTCCAAGACCAGGAGGTTGTTGATATCGGGCTGGAAAACCAGGGGACGAACCACATGAAAGGGGGCGCCCGAGAAGCCCAGGTCCCTCAAATAACAAAGATTATTATATTCAGTCTCCCCAACGCCCCGGGCTTGGTCCCAGCTCCGGGTTCGACTGGGCTTGAAAAATTTTCCCACCACCCGGAACCAGCCGCGTTCTTCCTCGTAATAATAGACATCCTTGGCCCAGTCGGCCTGAAAGACCCGGTAGGACGCCTGGCGGTCGAAACACCCGAATTGGGGCGCGATATATTCCCCGAGATGATGGTGGAGCGGGTCTTCGGTGGAAAGCCGGCCGAGATATTTGCCGTTCATTGGTTCCTTCCAGCGCTTTGACTAGGCAAGACGGTCAAAAAAACCGTTACCTCAACGTCACGATTGTGCGCCATTTTAACGACAAAGTCAAAAGAGTCGGCCGTCGGATTGATAAAAGGGGCGCCTCGTCTCGGCGCCGGGATGGGGGGAAGTAAAATGGTCCGGGCTCGGACCGCCGCGAGGGCGGGATTGGCCTGGCGCGGTTGTTTTTTAGGGCTGGTGGGCTATCCGGAGAAATAAATAAAAATTGCTAATATACTCGGCTACCTCCTCGCGGCCAACGGAGGAGGGGGACGTGGGGACGGCGGCTGGGGAATGGAGGTCTAAAAAGCCCCCCTCATCCCGCCCTCTCCCCAGCAGGGAGTGCGCGAGGACCCGCCCCTGCCAGCCTTAAACGGCCACCACTGGCGGCGCAACGTAGGGGCGCCTCCCCGTGGGCGCCCTCTTACACGACATCCATCCACATACCAAGCGACAATCCCGGTCGCACCTGGGAGGGTGTGCGCGGGGACCCGCCCCTGCCAGCCATAAACAACCACCGCTGGCGGCGTAAGGTAGGGGCGCCTCCCCGTGGGCGCCCTCTTACATGTCAGTTTTTGCAAAGACATCCATTATTCGCTGATTCCCAAGCTAGAGCTTGGGAACCAGCCTTACTCATTTGGCCATTTTCCTTACATTTTCAACCGGTCGCTAACCTTTACAAGACATCCATCCACATACCAAGTTTGTAGGGTGCGCAACGCGCACCATCATTTACTAAATGAAAAACCAATGATTATGCTTAACTTAATGACATTGGGGGTGGCGTGAGGACGCTGGATGGGGGGTGGAATCGCGGCCAATTTTTCAGGAATCGGTTTCCTGGGCGGCCGAGGCGTTCCTCCGGGAAGGAAGAACGTCTCGGGCGGGTTGGTGAAAACGCCTCCGGTCCTTGGTCTGGCGTTTTTATTAATCTATGATAACCTTGCGGGTATTTAGTGGGTCGTCGGCCAGTAATAGATTGGAGTGGCGCTGGAACTGGATTTTTTGTAAGTCAGGAGTCCGATGGCGCCGGCTCCGACCAGGGCTAGGGCCGCCGTGGCCGCGCCCAATCCCCACATGTCCATCCCAAATAGAATTTCGTCTCCACCCACGGATTCAGCCATGGTTTCGCCTTCGGCATAGACGGCCCGAGGAGCCGTGACGAAGAAGAGGGTGAGGGAAACGAGCAGGAAAACTACAAAAGTCTTTTTTTTCACTGTAATTTTCGCTTTCCGAACGGTTCCGGGGTTTTTGGGGCTTGGGTCTTGGAACGATGGGTTCGGTCTTCAAATAGCGAGGGGCCAAAGCCCCTCGTTATCAAGAAAAATCAGCGGTCGGCCAGGTTCTAGTGATGGGCCGGAACGTTTTTGGTGCTGCCCCTGGTCTGCGGGACCGCGAAGGCGAAGGTAACGCCGCCGATGCTGATTATGGCCACCGTGCCAAGGGCCGCCCAGCCGATGAAAGTTACGCCGGCAAACGCCGCGCCGCCGCCCGCCATTTCGGCCACGGTCTGGTCGGACTGGGTGGCGCCAGCCAGGGCAGGAGTAAGGATCATCATGAAGACAACGACGATGGCCATGAAACGAGATTTTGCTTTGTGCATTTCTACCCCCTTGAGCTATAGCTCTCCAAGTGTTTAAATCAATCTACAAAACTTACCTTGAACTTGTCAACCTTTTTTAACCGTTAACCCGCGTTAATCAGGATTTCCAGCGTTCGTACCCTACGGCGCCTCATTTAAAAACACCTTAAAGTTCCTAACCGTATGGGCGTAACTATAAACTAAGGCCCCATAAGAATGCAATGTTAAGTGGGAAAAAAAATTAAAAAAAATGATAAACGCTTTAATTTCAATCTGTTATGAGGTAATTTTTTTTTCTGGCCCGTAGAGGGCCGTCAACATGCGCGTCAGGCTTTCCTCCCAGCGGGGAATTATCCAGTTGAAATTTTCCTTGAACTTGGAACAATCGAGGACGGAATTAGCCGGCCTCCGGGCCGGGGTCGGATATTCGGCCGTGGTCAAGGGGTTTACCTTTTTAACTTTTAATTCTTCATAATCCGCGGCGATCCGGAAAATGGCTTTCGCGAAATCGTGCCAACTGGCCCGGCCTTCTCCGCAAAAATGGTAGACTCCCCAGGGGAGGCGGCCCTTTTCCGCGAACCTGGCGGTTAGAGTTAAAAGCGCCTCGGCCAGGTCGGCGGCGTAGGTCGGGCTGCCCACCTGGTCGTCGACCACGCCCAGGACCTCCCTTTCCCGGCCCAGGCGGAGCATGGTCTTCACGAAGTTATGGCCGTGGACGCCGTAAAACCAGGCAGTCCTGACTATCAGGTGTTCTTCCAGGCGGTTTCGCACCTCCGCCTCGCCCTGGGCCTTGCCGCGGCCGTAGACGCCCAGGGGGGCCACCGGGTCGGTTTCCTGGTAGGCGCCTTTTTTCGAGCCGTCAAAGACATAGTCGGTGGACACATGGACCAGGGGGACGCGGGCCGCGCGGCAGGCCGAGGCCAGGTAGGCCGGACCTTCGGCGTTGACGGCGAAAGCCGCGGCCGCGTCGGATTCGGCCTTGTCCACCGCGGTATAGGCGGACGCGTTGATCACGAATTCGGGCCGGGTCTCGGCCAGGGTCCGTCCGGCGGCGCCGGGGTCGGTCAGGTCGAAGCCCGGCAGGTCGAGCCCCAGGGCCTGGAGGCCCATCCGCGGGGCCTGTTGCATCAACTCCCAGCCCAACTGCCCGCCCGCGCCAATCACCAAGACTTTCATAGCTTATTCCTCCGGTCAATCCGGCAAGCGTTCCGGCGGGATATCCCGAAGAAGTGGGAACAAGTTGTCCTTCACGGACAACACCGGCTTTTCGATCGGCCAGTCCACGGCCAGGACGGGGTCAGACCACAAAATGCCGCCTTCGCATTCCGGCGCGTATAAGTCACCACATTTATAGGAAAAAAAGGCTGTTCCCGACAACACGCAGAACCCGTGGGCGAACCCTTCTGGAATGAAGAGCTGGCGCTTGTTTTCTCCCGACAAGATCACGCCGACCCATTTACCGAAAAAGGGGGAGCTTTTTCTGATATCCACGGCCACATCGTAGATATCCCCCAAAACGGCCTGCACCAGCTTGGCTTGAGGCCGAGGCCACTGGTAATGCAGGCCCCGGAGGGTCCCCCGGCGGGAAAAGGACAAATTATCCTGCACAAAATGGCTGTCGATTCCCAGGGCCAGGTATTTTTCCCGGTGATAGGTTTCCTGAAAAAAGCCGCGTTCATCCCCAAAAACTTTCGGTTCCAAAATCAGGACTCCTGGCAGTCCAGTTTTAAAGGTTTGAATGTTCACTATATTCCCTTTTTCATCAGTATATTCATCAGATACCGGCCGTATCCGTTCTTCATGAGGGGGCGGGCCAGATTCTCCAACTGCTCGGCGTTGATATAGCCCAGGCGATACGCTATTTCCTCCACGCAGGAAACCTTCAGCCCTTGGCGTTCCTGAACAACTTCAATGAAGGACGCCGCCTGCATCAGGCTTTCGTGGGTGCCGGTGTCGAGCCAGGCGATGCCGCGGCCCAGTCGTTCCACGAACAGGTCGCCCATTTCCAGGTAAACCTGGTTGACGTCCGTGATTTCCAATTCGCCGCGATGGGAAGGTTTCAGGCCGGCGGCGATTTCCTTGACACGGTTGTCGTAAAAATACAAACCCGTCACCGCCCAATTGCTTTTGGGGTTTTCCGGTTTTTCCTCGATATCCAGGGCCCGGTTGTGTTCGTCGAAGTTGACCACCCCGTATCTTTCGGGGTCCTTGACCCAATATCCGAACACCGTGGCGCCCTTGTCGAGCTTGGAAGCCCGGAGAAGCTTGTCGGTGAGTCCATGTCCGTAAAACAGGTTGTCCCCGAGGATCATGCAGACATGATCGTCTCCGATGAAATCGGCGCCGATGATGAAAGCCTGGGCCAGGCCTTCCGGCTTGGGTTGTTCCTCGTAAGTGAATTTCATCCCCCACCGGCTCCCGTCCTCGAAGAGTTCGGTGAACCGGGGCAGGTCCTGGGGGGTGGAGATGATCAGCACGTCCCTGATTCCGGCCAGCATCAGGACCGACAGGGGGTAGTAAATCATGGGTTTATCGTAGATCGGCAGCAGTTGCTTGCTGACCACCCGGGTGATGGGGTGGAGCCTGGTGCCGGACCCGCCCGCCAGGATTATCCCTTTCCAGGTCAGGTTCGGCTGGTTGGTCTGGTCCGGATGATGGTGCTTGGAACTCATTATCGTTCTCCTTTGTCCCGGCCGTATTGCCGCTCGATCCAATGACGGTATTCCCCGCTTCTGACAAATTGTATCCATTTGGGATTGGCCAGGTACCAGTCCACGGTCTTTTCCAGGGCCTCCTCGAAGCGATGGGCGGGCCGCCAACCGAGTTCCCCCGAGATTTTCGAGGCGTCGATGGCATAGCGACGGTCATGTCCGGGCCGGTCAGGAACATGGGTGACGAGACGCCGGCTGCCGGCCCCCCCGGTCCTACACAGGCGGCGGTCGAGAATATCGCACAGCAGGTGAACTATCTCGATGTTTTGTTTTTCCGAATTGCCGCCGATGTTGTAAGTCTCGCCCGGTCGCCCTTCTTCCACGGCCTTGATGATGGCGTCGCAATGGTCTTCCACGTAGAGCCAGTCCCTGACGTTTTTACCGTCCCCGTACACGGGCAAGGGTTTTTCCTCGATGATGTTGAGAATCATCAGGGGAATGAGTTTCTCGGGAAACTGATAGGGGCCGTAGTTGTTGGAACAGTTGGTGATGATGGTCGGCAGCCCGTAGGTTCGGAAATAGGCCCGGGCGAAATGATCGGACGCGGCCTTGGAGGCGGAATAAGGGCTGGAGGGATCGTAGGGGGTATTCTCCGTGAAATACCCCTCGGCGCCCAGGCTGCCGTACACCTCGTCCGTGGACACATGCAGGAATCGGAATTTTTCGGGCCTACCCTCGGCCTCCCAGTATTGCCGGGCGGCCTCCAGCAGGCGGAACGTGCCGAAAACATTGGTGGTCACGAAGGCCTCGGGGCCCAGGATGGACCGATCGACATGGGATTCGGCGGCAAAGTGAACCACGCCGTCGAACTTGTGCGCGGTAAAAAGTTTTTTCAACAGTATTTCGTCGGTTATATCGCCCTGGACCAGAATGTGCCGGGCGGCTTGTTGTTCCGGGAGACCCGCCATGTTGGCGGGGTTGCCGGCATAGGTCAGGGCGTCGAGGTCCAGTAAACTGGCTTCGGGTTTTATCGCCAGCACTCGCCGGACGAAATTGGACCCGATAAAACCCAGCCCCCCTGTAATCAACCATTTTTTGCTATTCATCTTGTATTATTTCTCCGCGGCCGTAAGCCGCCGCAAATTTTTCGCCCGGCGCCTCGGCCGGGCGAGGATTAAAAAATGAACGTGAAGCGGCCGCGCCGCGGCCCTTGGTGCAATTTCGCAAAAGAAGCCGGTCGTGGTCAAGAAAAAAAAAGGATGCCGGCCCTCGGCCGGTCCGGCGACGCCCGCGGCTAACCCCTTGATTACAGGCAGCCGGCGCCCTGGGGTTTTATGAGGGCGCGCCGCCCGGGACCGGGTCGCGGTCCCCGCCGAGGTCGGCGTTTTTCAGGT
>JAZDGM010000192.1:0-8705 GCA_043806915.1 Pseudomonadota bacterium
GTGGGGCCGTCGTTTCGAGGAAAAAATTTTCACCGTCCGGGAGATGGAATCCTGCCGCTCTAAATTTAACCCCTCGGCCTGCCTGGCCATGCGCTTCGCCGCCAAGGAAGCCTTTTCCAAGGCGGTGGGCCTGGGACTGCGAGGCTCCCGACTGCTCTGGCGGGATATCGAGGTGGTTCACGACGAGCGCGGCAAGCCTTCCCTGTCGCTCCATGGCACGGCGGCCCGGGTCGCCGCGGAATTGGGGCTGACCGGGGTCCATCTGTCCCTGACCGACGAGAAGGGACTGGCCCAGGCCTTGGTGGTGGTTGAAACATGATCTCGCGGAAAGCCGACCCCCAGCCGGCGGGACGGCAAGGAGAAAAACCATGAAGTTTTGCACCGCCGCCGAGATGAGGCGCCTGGATGACAAGACCATCAAGGAATGCGGATTGCCCGGCGTGGTCCTCATGGAAAACGCCGGCCGGGCCGCCGCCGCCCTGACCGCCCGGCGCCTGGGAAAAATGGCCGGACTTCGGGCCGCGGTGGTCTGCGGTCGCGGTAACAATGGCGGGGACGGCTTCGTCATGGCCAGGATTTTTCACGGCTGGGGCGCCCTGGTCAGGGTGTTCCTGTTGTGCGAAAAGGAAAAGGTCGGGGGCGACGCCAGGGTGAACCTCGACGTGATCCTTAACATGGGCCTGGAAGTCGTGGAAATAAGCCGGGAGGAGCAGGAAGAGCGCCTGGACCTCGGGGGCGTCGACCTGATCGTGGACGCCATCCTGGGCACGGGCTTGAATTCCGAGGTTCGCGGCGTTTATCGGTTGGCCATCGACAGGATCAACGCGTCGAAAGCCTTTGTGGTCGCCGTAGACATCCCCTCGGGCGTGGATTCGGACTCGGGCCGGGTCCTGGGAACAGCCGTGCGGGCGAACTTGACCGCCACCTTCGGCCTTCCCAAAATCGGGCTGCTGCTTCTTCCCGGAGAGGAGCTGGCCGGGGAGCTGGAAGTGGTGGATATCGGCATTCCGCCTCATATCCTGGCCGAGGCCGACCCCGGCAAGGAACTGGTGCTCGAGGAAACTCTCGCGGGGATTTTGAAAAAACGGTCCCGCGAAGGGCACAAGGGCGCCTATGGACATGTGCTGGTCGTGGCCGGGTCCGTCGGAAAGACCGGCGCCGCGGCGCTGACCGCCCTGGCCGCGGCTCGCGCCGGCGCCGGGTTGGTGACCCTGGCGGTCCCCGCCTCCCTGAACCCCATTTTGGAAGTCAAGGTCACCGAGGCCATGACCGAGCCCCTGGACGAGGATGAACCCGGGTTTCTTTCCGCCGCGGCGGCCGAGCGGGTCCTGGAACTAGCGCGCGGTAAGGCGGTCCTGGCCCTGGGCCCCGGGCTTTCCGCCAGGCCCGGATGCCGGGCGTTGGTCCGACGGGTGGTCGTGGAGGCCGAGGTCCCCCTGATTATCGACGCCGATGGCTTGAACTCCCTGGAAGGGTGCGTGGATATATTGAAAAAGGCCCGGCGCGAAGTCCTGATAACTCCGCATCCCGGGGAAATGGGGCGGTTGCTGGGCCGGTCGACCGACGACATCGCCCTCGACCGGCTGGGGGCGGCCGCCGCCCTGGCCGCCGCCCGCGGCGCGATCACGGTCCTCAAGGGATACCGCACGATTATCGCCGCTCCGGATGGCCGCCTGTTTTTAAACACCACCGGCGGACCGCACCTGGCTTCCGGCGGCATGGGCGACGTCCTGACCGGCATCGCGGCCGGCTTGGCCGCCCAGGGCCTCCCGCTCCTTTCAGCCGCCCGCCTGGGCGTCTTCGCGCACGGGCTGGCCGCCGACGAGGCGGCGGTCGCGCCGGGCGCGCCCGGACTCCTGGCTTCCGACCTCTTGTCCCGGTTGCCCGGGCTTTGGCCCCGGTTTATCTCGTGAAGATGTTCGTCGTTATTCGATTCAAGTCCTTTTTCGAGGAGGAATAATAAATGGCAATTACCGCCAGGGAACTGATGTCCACCCAACTTATAACCGTCCGCCCCGAAACGTCGGTGCGGGAACTGGCCGAACTGTTGGTCATTCACAAGATCAGCGGCCTGCCCGTGCTGGACGAGGAAGGGAGCCTGGTCGGGATCGTCTCCCAGAGCGACCTCGTGGCCCTGAATAAACTGCCGCATGTTCCCAACTCCGTCACCCTGTTCGACTGGGTTATCTACCTCGAGGGCATGGGGCGGCTCAAGGCGGAA
This sequence comes from Pseudomonadota bacterium, assembly GCA_043806915.1. Classification (GTDB taxonomy): domain Bacteria; phylum Desulfobacterota; class Desulfarculia; order Adiutricales; family JAGVGV01; genus JAZDGM01. Next base: position 2,222 of record JAZDGM010000192.1, read on the forward strand.
ATGGCCAAGATCGGCGGCAACAAGGTGGCCGATATCATGACCCGGGCGGTCATCACCGTGCCTCCGGAAGAGTCCCTGGAAAAGATCGCCACCATCATGGCCGAAAAAAATGTGCACACCATTCCGGTGGTGGATGGGGGGCGGCTTTTGGGCCTGATCGGGAAACTTGATATCGTCAGGTCCCTTTTAAAATAAAATGGTTACTCTTTTCCTATCCGGCCCCGGGGAGACGATCCGGTTGGGCCGGGCCTTGGGCAAACGCCTGTCGTCGGGGACCGTCGCGGCCCTACGGGGCGGCTTGGGCGCGGGCAAGACCACCCTGACCCAGGGTCTGGCCGAGGGGCTGGGCGTTCCCCCGGAAACCCCGGTGGTCAGCCCCAGCTTTTCCCTGGCTTTGGAATACGAGGGCCGAATCGAGCTGTACCACCTCGATCTTTACCGCCTGGAGGAAGACGATTTCTTCGATTCGGGGTTGGATGAATATTGGTTTCGGCCGGGCGTGACCGTCATCGAATGGGCGGAAAAGATCGACCGCCGCCTGCCCGCGTCGCGTTTGGAAATATCCTTGACCGTCCTTCCCGGCGGCGGACGCCGGGTGGAAATCGATAGTCCCAATGGAGATCACGAGGAGTCGATCCGTTTGGCGGTGGATGATTTCCGGTCCGGCGCTGGTCCGGCCGGCGCCGAGCGGAGCGTTCCCGCCGGGGATGAATAGGCCGACCGCCGGACTTTGCGGCGGGGGCCCCATTTTGACAAATTGTTCTTTTCATTTTCCCTCGACTTCGGTAAATGGGGAGCGAAGGGCGCTAGCCCGTACACGCGCGAGGGGCCTGCCAGCCCGGCCCCGGTTAAGAGGTGGAATATGGCGTTGATAGTTCAAAAATACGGTGGAACATCGGTCGGCGACCTCGACCTGATTCGCAAGGTGGCGGCCAAGGTTATCCAACTCAAGAATCAAGGGAACGACATGGTCGTGGTGCTTTCGGCCATGGCCGGCCAGACGGACCGTCTCCTGGGAATGGCCCGGGAAATGACTCCGCTTCCCGACCCCAGGGAGGTCGACGTCCTGATTTCAACCGGGGAACAGGTGTCCGTGGCTCTTTTTTGCCTGGCCTGCCAGGCCCAGGGAGTCGAGGCCCGGTCGCTTCTCGGCTTTCAAGCTCAAATTTTGACCGATCATCTGTACGGCAAGGCCCAGATCATGGATATCGACTGCACCCGGATCAACGATCAATTGAGCCGCGGTCGGATCGTGGCCGTGGCCGGGTTTCAGGGCCTGGATGATAAGGGAAACATCACCACCCTGGGGCGGGGAGGGTCGGACACCACGGCCGTGGCCCTGGCCGCGACCCTGAAGGCGGACGTGTGCGAAATTTTCACCGATGTCAAGGGCGTCTACACCACCGACCCCCATGTGGTTCCCAAGGCCCGAAAAATGGCAAGGATTTCCTACGAGGAGATGCTGGAAATGTCCAGCCTCGGGGCCAAGGTCATGGAAACCCGTTCCGTTGAATTCGCCAAGAAATACGGCGTCCGCATCCACGTCCGCCATTCACAACTAGATGAACCCGGGACGATTATCTGCGAGGAGGAAGAGTCCATGGAAAACAGGATAGTATCCGGCGTGGCCTATAACAAGAACGAAGCCCGGATCACCATTGTCAAGGTCCCCGACGAGCCCGGCATGGCGGCCAGGATATTGACCCCGATTTCCGATTCCGGGATCGTGGTGGACATGATTATTCAGAACACCAGCGCCGGCGGCCAGGGGAAAACCGACTTTTCCTTCACCGTCCCCAAGCCGGACTTTGAGCGGGCCATGGGCTTGGTCACGGAAACAGCCCGGGCCATCGGGGCCGAGCGGGTCCTGGGGGATGAAAACATCGCCAAGGTTTCCTTGATCGGCATCGGGATGCGCAGCCATGCCGGAGTCGCGGCCAAGATGTTCAACGCCCTGGCCAAGGAAGGCATCAACATCCGAATGATCTCCACGTCGGAAATTAAAATTTCGTGCGTGATCACCGAAAAATACACCGAACTGGCCGTGCGGGCCCTCCATGACGCCTTTGAACTGGAAAAGGAAGTCGTGGAAAACTAAATGAACCGGGTCGAGATATACGACACCACTCTCCGGGATGGGACCCAGGCCGAGGGAGTCAATTTCACTTCCGAGGACAAGGTGCGCATAACCCGGCGCCTGGATGATTTCGGCGTGGACTTTATCGAGGGGGGCTGGCCGGGCTCCAATCCCCGCGACATGGCCTATTTCCGGGAAATTCGCGGGTACGCATTGAAAAGGGCCCGGATCGCGGCTTTCGGCAGCACGCACAACCCCAGGAACACCCCGGAAAACGACGCCAACCTCAAGGCCCTGCTCAAGGCCAAAACCCCGGCGGCGGCCGTGTTCGGCAAATCATGGGATATCCACGTCCACGAGGCCTTGCGGACCACCCTGGAAAGAAATCTGGAAATTATTCACGACACCTTGGCCTATATTCGGCCCCACGTCGAAACGCTGCTCTACGACGCCGAGCATTTTTTCGACGGTTTCAAGCGGAACCGGGACTACGCCCTGGCGACCCTCCGGGCCGCGGAGGAGGGCGGGGCCGAGCGACTGGTCCTGTGCGACACCAACGGCGGCAGCCTGACCAGCGAGATCACGGCTATTATTGGAGAAGTGCGCCGGGCTTTCCCCGAGGCCAAGCTGGGCGTCCACGTCCACAATGACGGCGAACTGGCCGTGGCCAACAGCCTGGCCGCGGTCGAGGCCGGGGTCGTCCATGTTCAAGGGACCATCAACGGCCTGGGCGAAAGGTGCGGCAACGCCAACCTTTGTTCCATCGCCCCGGCCTTGATTCTGAAGATGGGACGGACTTGCCTGAATGACGGCAGCTTGAGCCGCTTGTATGAAATCAGCCGGTTCGTCAATGAACTCGCCAACAAGCAACCGGATAAGTTTCAGCCCTACGTGGGCCGCAGCGCCTTCGCCCACAAGGGCGGGGTCCATATCGCGGCGGTCCAGCGGACCCCCGAGACGTACGAACATATTCCCCCGGCGGCGGTGGGGAACGTTCAACGGATTCTTGTTTCCGATCTGTCGGGCAAGAGCACGATTCTTAACAAGGCCAAGAGCTTCGGCCTGGACATCGAGTCGAAAGACCCGGTGGTGCTGCAAATAGTCGAGGAAATCAAGTCGCTCGAGAACCAGGGGTTCCAGTTCGAAGGCGCGGAGGCGTCCTTTGAATTGCTGATGAACCGGGCCATGGGCGCGCATAGGAAATATTTCGAGCTGTTGGGGTTCCGGGTCATCGATCAAAAAATGAGGGAAGACGAACCGCCCACGGCCGAGGCCACCATCATGGTCAAGGTCGGCGGCAAGGTGGAACATACCGCGGCCGTCGGAGACGGTCCGGTCAACGCCCTGGACAACGCCATTCGCAAGGCCCTGGAAAAATTCTACCCCGAACTGGCCGAAATGCGACTGCAAGACTACAAGGTTCGGGTGCTGCCCGCCGGAGTCCGGGGGACCGGTTCCAAGGTCAGGGTTTTAATCGAATCCGGAGACAAGGATGACAACTGGGGCACGGTCGGGGTGTCGCACGATATCATCGAGGCCAGTTGGCAGGCCCTGGTGGACAGCATCAGCTATAAACTTTACAACGACGGCAAGAAGAAGAAAAACCTCGATTGATTCCCGGGCCGGCGCCTGTCCGGATTGACGCCGGGCGCCGGGAAGAGGCGAGTCAATGAACTTTCCCGCTCCCAAATTCGGAGTCTGGCCCGGCCGGGTGCTTTTATTCGCGGCGTGGTTATTGATCGCCGGGGGATGGTGGGGACGCTGGTGGGCCGAGCCCGGACCAGCCGGGGCTTGTTTCAACCCCGCGGCCGCTTGGGTGGAAGTCGTTGCTCCCGACGGCGCCTTGGTCTTGACGGAGCTGGAGGAACAAACCTCGGCCGGCCCGGCGACCAAGGTTCCGGCCCAGCTCTCCCAAGCCGGTTGGGTGGCGCTGGGCCGCAAGATGGACCTCAACCTGGCCTCGGCGGAGGAACTGCAATTTTTGCCCGGCGTGGGGCCCGCCATGTCCGCCCGCATCGTTTCCGACCGGTCCCGGCGAGGCCCATTTTCCTCGCTGCAAGATTTAAAGCGGGTCCGGGGCGTGGGCGAGAGCCTTTGTTCCAAAATAAAGCCATGGGCCCACGCCGGAACCGATTGAGGTCCGGCGTTTTTTTTCCTGGAAAGGCTGGGGGATCATTTCCGGCTTATTCGGGCGGTTTCTTGGTTCATGTGTTATCCTTACTTTAGGCGAACCTTCGCGATTACACTGAATTTAAAGTCATGAGACTGGAAATTGGCGCCCCATGGAAAAAATCAGGCTGCTTTTATTGGAAGACAACCCGGGAGACGTTTCTTTATTAAGGAACATTCTAGCCCAGGCCAAGGGACGCCAGTTCGAGGTCGAGCCGGTCGATCGGATCGAAAAAGGCATCGAAAAACTGGCCGAGGGCGGGGTGGATATGATCCTTCTCGACCTGGGGCTCCAGGACGGCGACGGAATTGAAGGCTTCCTGACCATTCATTCGCTTTACCCGGAAATTCCCGTGGTCATCATGATCGGCCACGATGACGAGGAGACCGCCATGACCACGGTGTCCTTGGGCGCCCAGGACTTCCTCCCCAAGGCTCGATTGGACCCTTGGTTCCTGGAGCGGTCGTTGAAATACGCCATGGAAAGAAACAGGCTGGTTCAACAGCTACGGCGCGCGCATAGCAAGGTCAAGGCCTTGAGCGGGCTTCTGCCCATCTGCGCCAACTGTAAGCAGATTCGAGACGACCATGGCTACTGGCAAAAGGTCGAGGAATATATTTCCATTCGCTCCGACGCCAGCTTTACGCACTCCCTTTGCCCGCAATGCGTTCAAAAACTTTACCCGGACGTCGCCGAACCGGTCCTGGAAATCATGAGAAAAGCCGGGGACGTTTTCGAATCCGCCACCTTCGCCGGCGGGACCACGGTGGAAGACCTGAAGCCCGGCTTCGCCGGGACCCCGACGGCCTTGCTCGTGGACGACGACCTGGAAATCCTCGAGGTCATCACCCAAATGATGGGCATGATGGGGTTGGAGGTCCTGACTTCCGCCAGCGGCCGGCAGGCCATTGAAATGTTTCGCCGGGAAAGCGAGCGGATCGACATTGTCCTTCTTGACTTGGCCATGCCGGATATGGGCGGGGAGGAAGTGTTTCGCATCATGAGGGCCATTAAACCCGACACCCCGGTGCTTATTTTCAGCGGCAAGGGCATCGAAACCGAGTTGGCCGGTTTTTTTACCGGCGCCAAAAAAATTGAATTTATAAAAAAGCCATGCAAGTTTAAGGACCTGGCCCAAAAAATGCGCAAGTTGCTTCCCACCGAGGAATAATACCGGCTCGCCCGCTGGAACGCCCGAGACAGCTTCTTGTTCCGGGGCGAGTCGCCGGACGGGAAAACCCGATCAGGATGCGGCCTTGTCGAGGTCGGAAGAGAAAAAAAGCCCTCCCTGGAAAACGGTTCTTAGCGCGGCGGGTAGGCTGTGGAAGGTTTGGTCTTTCGGAACCAGACCCTTGCCGCCCAATTTAAAGAGATGGGCCTCGATCGAGCGGCTGGAATACATTGTCACAAAAACGATCTTCTGGTCGGGCCGGCGGGAGAGAATTTCCTGGGCCGCCTGAACCCCGTTTTTTCCGGGCATGTTGATATCCAGAAGGACCACGTCCGGCTCAAGGATATCGGTCATCCGGACCGCCTCGTCGCCATCTCCGGCCTCTCCGACTATATCCAGACCCGGGTCCCGGGCCAAAACCGCCCTTATAGCCGCCCTGAAACCCTTAACATCGTCCGCCATTAGAATTCTTATTCCCATGAGGTACAAATAACTTGGTTCGAAACCAACCGTTATCGCAAATTCAATGATTTTGTATAGCGGCATCCATGATTTTTTTACCAAGGACATCCATTTTTAGAAGCATCATCGTTTTGGGGGATGTTCTACCGGGCAGCCGGAAAAACGGAAGCGTCGCGGGGCGCCGCGCGAGAGATGGGCTTCTGTCAGCAGCCGGTTGAAAATGTATGGAAAATGGCCAAATGAAAATGATTTGGGTGCGGCTCTTTTGCAACGACTGAATTGAACATTTTGGCGTAGTATTTGCTTCTTTTTTCATGATTTTTTATTTGATTACTTTCAGGCGCCTGCGTTGCCGGTTTTGCTTCACGGACCTGTTTTGCACAGGAGGAATGACGGCGGGAACCTTTCCGTCCGCGTAGAGACTCTTATGATTTCTCTCGTATTCACAAGCCTCATGGAACGACCAATACGCCTCGAAGTCGTGGCTGGATTTGAGCGCGCGAAGGCGAAGGACGGCCTCGGCTCCGGCAAGACTCCACTTGGCGCCGGTCATGTCCATGCGATCCTTGACGAGATGACGACACGCGCCTTCGATGACCCCCGT
>JAZDGM010000193.1:0-28123 GCA_043806915.1 Pseudomonadota bacterium
ATGATCTGGACCAGCACCTGGCGCGAGACGTCGCGCTCCTCGCGGCCGGCCACCCCGCTGACCGCGATGATCTCGTCGTCCTTGACCTGGGCCAGCATGGCGCAGCCGTGCTGACGCTTGATCCGCTCGGCCTGCTCGGTGGGTGTCCGCAGGCCGATGGCGATGTCGTTGGTCAGGTTGGTCCCCCCCAGGGCCAGCACGGCCGTGTGCTTGATGCTGTTCTGACTGAAGATCGCCAGGTCCGTGGTGCCGCCGCCGAAGTCGATGAGGGCCACGCCCAGGTCTTTCTCTTCCTGGGTGAGCACCGCTTCCGAGGAAGCCAGCGATTCCAGGACGATGTCGCAGACGTCCAGTCCGGCGCTGTGGGCGCAGCGGATGATGTTCTGGGCGGACGTGACCGCGCCGGTGACGATGTGGACCTTGGCTTCCAGCCGGACCCCGGCCATGCCCATGGGGTCCTGGATTCCGTCCTGGTCGTCGACGATGAATTCCTGGGCGATGGTGTGAATGACTTCCCGGTCCATGGGAATGGCCACGGCCCGGGCGGCTTCGAGCACTCGTTCGATATCCGCCTGGGCGACTTCCCTGTTTTTGACGGCGATAACGCCGTGGCTGTTGAAGCCCTTGATATGTCCGCCGGCGATGCCCGCGTAGACGCTGGATATCTCGCATCCGGCCATCAATTCGGCTTCCTCCACGGCCCGCTTGATCGACTCGACGGTGCGGTCGATGTTGACGACGACGCCCTTGCGGAGGCCGACCGAGGGATGCATGCCGATCCCGACAATATCCACCCCGCCGCCGGTCGCCTCCCCCACGACGCAGCAAATTTTGGTGGTGCCAATGTCCAAGCCAACGACTAGTTTATTTCCCACGGTCACCCTCCTCTGGTCAAATGACGGGCCTTGCAAGGGGCTGGGCGCCATTCAACCGAAAATTCCCTATTTTCGTTTCATTCGCGGCGCCGGCGGCCTGTTTTTTTCAGACCCGGCGACGAACGATCACCCGCGGGCTGCATTCCAGGTTCAGGTAGGACAACCCGTCGTAATCGCCTTTTATTTTCAAATAGGCCAAGACCCGCCCCAGGCGTTTCATCTTGGCCGTGTAGTCTCCCCAACCAATCTTCAACTGCACGCTTTCTTCCCGGGTGAACAGGGTCAGGCCCCGGTCCGGGTCGAAATTGACCTCGGAAATGTTTTCCAGGCGGAACCTGTCGTTCCGGTCGGCCAAGGCGTCGAGCAGCGAGAATATTTCGCCCAGGTCCCGGCGGACCGAGTCCGCGGGCTTGATGAAGTCTTCCCGATCGAATCCCGTGATGATGGGCAGTTCCGGCTTCTCGCTGGGGTCGACCTTCTTGAAGGGCCGACCATCCTTGTCCAGGTAATAGAGGGCCCCCAGGCTGATGAGCGTTTCCGGCCGACGTTCCTTGACCTTGATGACAATGGCGTCCGGGAGCTTCCGGCTGACGTTGACTTCCTGGACCCAGGGCAGGTCTTGAAGCTTGGCGGCCATTTGATTGAGCCGCAGGCTGAGGGTGTTGACCGGTTTGTCGAGACCCGCGGCGGCCAGGACCTGATCCCGGTCGACGCGCGTCAAACCGCTTAACACGACCTTTCTGACCATGAAATAGGGCGAATTAACGGCCCATTGGTACCCGAGGATCAGGGCCAGGGAAATCCCTCCCAGCAGGATGAAGAGGAACACCCCTGAAAATAACAGCCTCAAGCCCCGCCAGAGACCCCGGAACAGGGCCCCGAAGCCTCCCCCGAGATTCAGGTTGAAGCGGCTCCCGCTGTACCTGTTGCCCCGCGATGCCTTGGACCTGATCAGAATCTGTTGATTGGCCGTTCTTTTCATTGACCGTTCACCCCGACGATTTTTATTTCGGGTTCCAAATCCAGGCCGAACCGGGCCTTGACCGCGGATTTGACGGCTTCCATCAACGCGAGGACCTGCCAGGCGGCGGCGCCGCCCCGGTGCACGATGAAATTGGCGTGTTCGGGCGCCACGAAGGCCCGGCCGACCATCAATCCCTTCAGCCCGGCCTGGTCGATCAACCGACCGGCCGATTGACCGGCGGGGTTCCGGAAGACGCACCCGGCGCTGTGAACCCCCCGGGGCTGCCCGGCCAGGCGTCGGGCCAGCAGGCCGGCCACGGCGCTTTTCACTTCCCGGGGGTCGGCCGGGGCCAGGTGGAAGGTCCCGGAAAGAATCACCGCGCCGGCGGGCAGTTCCAGGCCGCGGTACCGGGCCTTGATTTCCGACCGGGCCAGGGCGGCGATTTGGCCGTCCGGAGTCATGATTTCCAGTTCCGCCAGGGCGTTGGCGATTTCACCGCCGTGGGCGCCGGCGTTCATGGCCAGGGCGCCGCCCACCCGGCCAGGAATTCCAGCCAGGAATTCCAAGCCGGACAGGCCTTTTTCCAGACAGTAGCGGACCAGCCGGGCGTTGCGCTCGGCGGCGCCGACCGTGACCCTCGCGCCGGGCCGGTCCAGGTCCGGGACCGCCTCGACGCCGGCCAGGCCGCGGCCCAGGCGGATAACGACCCCGGGAAACCCCCCGTCCCTGAACAGGACGTTGCTGCCGCCGCCCAGGATGAACAGGGGCAGCGCTAGTTCGCGGGCCAGTCGCAGCACCGCGGCCAGCTCGTCCCGGTTTTCCGGCTCGACGAAGGCCGCCGCCGGTCCGCCCAGGCGAAACGTGGTCAACCCGGCCAGGGGCTGGTCCCGCCGGACGCGTCCCGGCATGATCGAGTCTAGGGCTTGGACGGCCTCAGGCCCCATGTTTCATTATCTCCAATATTTTTTCTCCCACCCGAAAGATGTTCCCGGCGCCCAGGGTCAGGACCACGTCGTCGGGATTCAAGCGCAAAACGACGCGCTCGGCCATCAGGGCCAGGTCCGGTTCGAAAGCGGAATCGTGGTGACCGTGGCTGCTGATGGCGTCGGCCAGCTTTTTCCCGTCGATCCCGGGCCGGGGGGCTTCCCCGGCCGGGTAAATTTCGGTGGTTATCAGCTTGTCCGCCTGGTTAAAGGCGGAACAAAAGTCCTCGAACAGGGCCTCGGTCCGGGAATACCGGTGGGGTTGGAACAGGACCACCAGCCGGCGGTTGGGGTAGCATTCCTTCATGGCCGCCAGGGTGGCCTTGATCTCCGTGGGATGGTGGCCGTAGTCGTCGATGACGGTCACGCCGCCGGCCTCGCCCTTGAGGTGGAACCGCCGGTGAATGCCGCCGATTTTGGCCAGGGCCCGGGCTATGGCTTCCATGGGGATTTTCAGCTCGAGCCCGACCCCGACGGCGGCCAGGGAATTGAGGACGTTGTGCCGGCCGGGCAGGCTGATTTGAATCCGGCCCTTTTTTTCTCCCTTGACCACGAGTTCGTAGCTATGACCCCAGCCGATGTTTTCGATTTCCGCGGCCTGGATGTCGGCCTGGGTCGAGAGGCCGTAGGTCAGGTATTTTTTCCTCATTTCCGGGATGAGGCCCTGGACGTTGGGATCGTCCAGGCAGACCACCGCCGTGCCGTAGAAGGGGACCTTGTTGATAAAGGCCAGGAAGGTTTCCTTGATGTGGGCCAGGTCCCGGTAATAGTCCAGGTGTTCCAGGTCGATGTTGGTGACCACGGCGATGGTGGGGGAAAGCAGGAGAAAGGACCCGTCGCTCTCGTCGGCCTCGGCCACCAGGAATTCGCCTTGTCCCAACCGGGCGTTGGACCCGATGCTGTCGAGCTTGCCGCCGATGACCATGGTGGGGTCGAGAGCGCCTTCCCCCAGGATCGTTCCCACCAGGGAGGTGGTGGTGGTTTTGCCGTGGGAGCCGGCCACGGCCACGGAATATTTAAGGCGCATCAGTTCCGCCAGCATTTCGGCCCGGGGGATGACCGGAGTGAAATCCCGGCGGGCGGCCAGTATTTCGGGGTTGTCCTTGGGGACGGCGGAGGAAATGACCACCACGTCGGCCGCGGCGACGTTCTCGGCCTTGTGGCCGACGAAGACCCTGGCGCCCAGGGAGGCGAGGCGGCGGGTGACGTCGGATTCCTTCAGGTCGGAGCCGGAAACCAGGTGTCCCAGGTTGAGCAGCACTTCGGCGATGCCGCTCATGCCGATGCCTCCGATGCCCACGAAATGAATATGTGTTTGTTTTCTGAACATGGTCTATTCGCCTTTTTTCCCACGGCGTTTAACGTGGGCCTCGCATAGATCGCAAATTTCCCTGGCGGCGTCGGGCCGGGCGACCCGGCGGGCCGCCCGGGCCATTTTTTCCAGCCGGTTTTGGTCTTGGGCCAGGGACCGGATGAGATCGGCCAGGGATTCCGGCGTCAGGTCGCCTTGCCTCAGGATTTCCGCGGCGCCGGCCTCGGCCAGGAAACGGGCGTTATGTTCCTGGTGGTTGTCGGCGGCCCAGGGCAAGGGAACGAAGATCGCCGGGAGGCCCATGGCGGAGACCTCGGCCGCGGTCAGGGCGCCGGCTCGGCATAGGACCAGGGACGCTTCCCGGTAGGCCCGTTCCATGTCCTGGAAAAAGGGTTTGACTTCCGCCGCGACGCCCAGGTTGTCGTAGGCTTTTTTCACTGTTTCGAAGTCCTCGGTCCCGGTCTGGTGGATCACGCCCGGCCGAAGGCCTTGGGCGGACAGCAGCCGGACCGCCTCGACCGCGGCTTGGTTGAGGGCGCGGGCGCCCAGGCTGCCTCCGGCGACCAGCAGGACGAAGGGCTTGTCCCGGTCCCTCTGTTCCCGGGCCGCGGCCTGGATTTCCACCCGAATGGGGTTCCCGGTCAGCCTGGTTTTCCGGGCCGGAAAAAACCCACTGGAAGCCTCGAAGCCGATGAAGACCAGATCGACCACATGTCCCAGCAGGCGGTTGGTCGCCCCGGGAATGGAATTCTGTTCCTGGATCGCGGTGGGGCGGCCCAGCAGGCGGGCCGCCAGGACCACGGGGCCGGAGACGTACCCGCCCACTCCCAGAACCAGGTCGGGCTTGAAGCCCTGGACGATCAACAGGGATTGAAACAGGCCCGCGGGCAGTACGGCCAGGGCCTTGACGCGGGACCAGGCGCCCTTGCCTTTCAGTCCCAGGGCCGTGATGGTCCGGTTCTTGATTCCTCTTTGGGACAGGATTTCCGCTTCCACGGGGCGTCCGGTCCCCACGAAGATAATTTCGGCCCGGGGGTCGCGCCGGCGGAACTCCTCGGCCACGGCCACGCCCGGAAAAAGGTGACCGCCGGTCCCGCCGCCGGCGACCAGCAACCGAAATCCTTTTTCGGCGCGGTTCGTCATTTTTCCAGCCTCCCCTGGGCGCCGATATTGAGCAACACCCCCAGGCAGAGGAAATTGACCACCATGGCCGTGCCGCCGTAGCTGAAAAAGGGGAGAATCAAGCCCTTGGTCGGCATCAAGCCCAGGGCCACGGCCATGTTCATGAACGCCTGCAGGCCGATGATCAGGGTCAGGCCCATGGCCATGTAGGTCCCTTCCAGGTCGTGGGCGTTGAGGGCCGCCGCCACGCCGCGGGCCACGAAGACCAAGAACAGGAAGGCCACGGTGATGACGCCCAGAAAGCCGAATTCCTCTCCCACCACGGAGAAGATAAAGTCGGTGTGGCATTCCGGCAGAAAGAACAGTTTTTGAGTCCCGGCCCCCGGACCGGCGCCGAACAGTCCGCCGCTGGCGAAGGCCAGGAAGGAATGAATGATGTGGTACCCGGAACCCAGGGGGTCTTCCCAGGGGGAAATGAAGGCCGTGATCCTTTGCATCCGGTAGGGGTATTTGATGATGGCCAGCCAGACCACCGGTATGGAGAGCATGCCGAGTGAAATAAGGTGGCTGAGGGGAACTCCGGCCACGAAGAACAAGACCAGGGCGATGAAGGTCAGGATGACCGCCGCGCCCAGGTCCGGCTCCGCCACGACCAGTCCCACCAGGACGCCCAGGATCACCAGGTGGGGGAACAGGCCCACTTCGAAGCGCTTGACCTTGTCCCGCTTGGCCGCCAGGGAATAGGACAGGTAGAAGACCAGGGCCAGCTTGGCGAATTCCGAGGGTTGAAAGGATATTCCGGCGAAACGCAGCCAGCGGGACGCGCCTCCGGCCCGGTGGCCGACGCCGGGGATCATGACCAGGATCAACAGGATGATGATCCCCAGGAGATAGGGGTAGGCCAGGCGGCAATGCCACTGGTAGGGCAGTTTGCGAGCGATCAGCATGAGAATCAGGCCGAGGCAGGCGTAGATTATCTGCGGCCGGAAAAAGTAGAAGGGGTCTCCGAACCTTTTTTGGGCCAGGACGGAACTGGAAGAAAAAACCATGACCAACCCCAGGCCGATCAGGCTCATGGAGACCAGTATCAAGGCGTAATCCCAGGATGGGGTTTTGGTTCTTTCAGCCATCAGGCGTTCACCTTTTCGGCCCAGCGCGCGAAAACCCGGCCGCGGTGGGCGTAATCCTCGAACATATCGAAACTGGCGCACGCGGGCGACAGCAGGACCACATCGCCGGCGACGGCGCGATCCCGGGCCAGGACCAGGGCGTCTTCCATGGTGGCCGCCAGGACCGTTTCGGCGTGGCGGGACAGGGCCGCGGCCATTTTTTCCCGGGCTTCCCCCAGCAGGATCAGGAGTTTGACTTTTTCCCGCGCGATCGGCCCCAGCGGGGCGAAATCCCCGGCCTTGTCCTTGCCTCCGGCGATTAGGATCACCGGCGCGTCGAAGCCTTCCAGGGACTTGATCACCGCGCCGACGTTGGTGCCCTTGGAGTCGTCGTAATACGACACTCCCCGCCAGGAACCGACGAGTTCGACCCGGTGGGGCAGGCCCTTGAACCTCGCCGCCGTCCCGAGGACGATTTCGGGGCTGACTCCCAGGGTCAAGGCGGCCAGGCCGGCGGCCATGACGTTTTCCTGGTTATGGGCGCCGACCAGGGTCAGGTCCCGGACCGGCAGGCCGCCCAGTTCCCGGCCGTCGTCCAGCAGCATCAAGCGGCCGTTTTCCACGCAGGCGCCGCGGCAAGGCTTGGTTTTGCGGCTGAAAAGAAGCCGCCGGGCCTTGACTTCCAGCCCCATGACCGCGGGGTCGTCGGCGTTGAGGATCGCCGTGTGTTCCGGGCCCTGGCGTTCGAAGACGCGGGCCTTCAACCGCAGGTATTCCTCGAATCCGGCGTGCCGGTCGAGGTGGTCGGGCGTCGCGTTGAGCAGCAGGGCCGTGTCGGGACAAAAGGTTTCCGTCGTTTCCAGTTGGAAGCTGGATACTTCCACCACGGCCACGTCGGCGGGTTCACCGGAGGAAACGAACCCGATCAGGGGGGCGCCGATGTTTCCGCCCACAAAGACCTTGCGGCCGGCGGCCCGGAAAATTTCCCCGATCAGGCTGGTGGTGGTGGTTTTTCCGTTGGACCCGGTCACGGCGACCAGGGGAATGTCCACAAACCTCGAGGCCAGTTCCAATTCCCCGGTAATGGGCGTTCCGCGGTCCCGGGCCCGTTGGAGCGGCTCGATGGTCGGCGGGACGCCCGGGGAAACCACGATCAGGTCGGCCTGGGTGAAGGTTTCGATCTTGTGCCCGCCGACCTCGAGGATCGCCCCTTGTTCCGTCAAGGCCTTGACCTGCGCCGGCAGGTCCTCCCAGGGGCGGAGGTCCGTCCCGATGACCCGGGCGCCCCGGCGGACCAGGAATTCGACGGCGGCTTGGCCGGTCTTGGCCAGGCCGACCACCACCACCTTCATCCCCGACAGGTCGGGCTTGTGGGACGAAACGCTCATCTCGCCTACCTCAACTTCAAGGTGGACAGGGCCAGAAGACTCAGAATCATGGCGATGATCCAGAACCGGACGATCACCTTGGGCTCGGGCCAGCCCTTCAGTTCGAAGTGATGGTGCAAGGGCGCCATCCGAAAAATCCTTTTGCCGCCCGTGGCCCGGAAAAAACCGACCTGCATTATCACCGACAAGGCTTCCATGACGAAAATCCCGCCGATGAGGATCAGCAGGATTTCGTGCTTGGTCAGGAGGGCCACCGCGCCCAGGACCGCGCCCAGGGACAGGGAGCCCACGTCGCCCATGAAAATTTGGGCGGGGTAGGAGTTGAACCATAAAAAACCGATGCTGGCCCCAACCAGGGCGCCGCAGATGACGGTCGTCTCGCCGGCGCCGGGGACGTAGGGCAGTTGCAGGTAGTTCGCTATTTTAACATTGCCGGCCAGATAGGACAGGATCAGGTACGTGGCCATGGCGATGAGAAACGGGCCGATGGCCAATCCGTCCAGGCCGTCGGTCAGGTTGACCGCGTTGGACGAGGCGACGATGACGACGGCGGCGAACAGAATATAGCCCGGGCCAAGGTCGAGATGCGCTTCCTTGAAAAAGGGGAGAAAGAGCACGGTGTCGTACCCCGGGTGGAGGTAAAGGAAAAGCCCGAAAAACAGGGCCGGGACCGTTTGCAGGTACAGCTTTCCCTTGGCCGACAGGCCCTTGTTGTGTTTTTTGCGGACCTTGAGGTAGTCGTCCCTGAATCCGATCAGTCCGTAGACCAGGGCCGTCAGGAGCACGGCCCAGACAAAGGGCGAGGTCAGGTCGGCCCACAGCAGGGACGAGCCCAGGGCGGAAAAAAGAATAAGCAACCCCCCCATGGTCGGAGTGCCGCTTTTGGCTTGATGGGAAGCGGGGCCTTCTTGCCGGATGTACTGGCGGACCTGGAACTGCTTGACCTTGCGGATAAACCAGGGGCCGAGAATAAAGCTGACCAGCATGGCCGTGACCACGGCGTAGATGGTCCGGAAGGTGATGTACCTGAAGACGTTGAAGATCGGGTACGTCTGGTGCAAGGGGAACAGCAGGTGGTAAATCATCGGGCGACCTCCCCCTGGCCGGCGAGGCGCCTGACCACCCGTTCCATCCGCATGCCCCGGGAGCCTTTCACCAGCACCCGGTCATAGGGCCTGATTTCCCCGGCCAGCCATGGGGCGGCTTCCTCGGCGTCCTGGAACCAAACCACCCTGGTCCGCCCCGGTTGGGCCCCGCCGGCCGCGTCGACCACGTCCCGGGATCGCGGCCCCACGGCGGCCAGGATGTTTATTCCCAGCTCGATGGCGGTCCGCCCGACCCGGGCGTGTTCTTCCCCGGAAACGACGCCGAGTTCCAGCATGTCCCCCAGGACGGCGATGGTCCGGCCCTTGCCCCGGAGCCGCGAGAGGACCACGAGCGCGGCCTGGACGGAGACGGGATTGGAGTTGTAGGCGTCGTTGATCAGGTAGACCGGGCCGGGCAAGGTTTTGAGTTCCAGGCGGCCGGGGAAGGGCCGGGACGCTTCCAGCCCGGCGGTTATGTCTTCCAGGGAGGCGCCCAGGGCCAGGGCGGTCGCCGCCGCGGCCAGGGCGTTTTGGGCGTTGCGGCGGCCCAGGAGGCGCAGGCGGACCCGGGCGTCGCCTTGGGGGGTCAGCAGGTCGAAGGCGGCCCCCCGGAAGCCAGCGAGGCGGTAGCCGCGGCCCCTGACGTCGGCCCGGCGGTCGAAGCCGAAGGTCAGCCGGGGGCCATGATGAACCTCGGCGATGCGGCGAACCAGCGGGTCGTCCAGGTTGACCGCGGCCGTCGCCCGGGGGCCCAGGCGCTCGTACAACTCTCCCTTGGCCCGGGCCACGCCTTCCAGGCTGCCCAGGCCCTCGATATGGGCCGGCCCCACGTTGACGACCACGCCGACGTTGGGGGCGGCGATCTCCGTGAGGCGGGCGATTTCGCCGGGCCGGTTCATGCCCATTTCCAGGACCAGGGCCTGGTGCTCGGGCCGCAAGCCGAAGAGGGTCAGGGGGAGGCCCACCAAATTGTTGAAATTGCCCTTGGTGGACAGCACGTTCCTTTTTCGTTGGAGAATCTCCACCACCATCTCCTTGGTGGTGGTTTTTCCGTTGGAGCCGGTCACGGCCGCGGCGGGAATGGGAAAGCGCCCGCGCAGGCAGGCCGCCAGGTCGCCCAAGGCGGTCAGCGTGTCCGGGACCTCGAGACGGACCCCGGGAAAGCCCGGCGCGGGCCCGGAAACCACCGCCGCCGCCGCGCCCTTTTCCAGGGCCGCGGCCAGGTAGTCGTGTCCGTCGAACTTTTCGCCCTTGAGGGCGAAAAAGAGTTCCCCCGGCCTGGTAGACCTTGAATCCGTGGAAATTCCGGTCAAGGTCCGGACGGGAAGGTCGGGCGGAAGAACCGCGCCCAGGGCCGAGGCGGCCTCGGGAAGATTAAGGGGAAAACCGGTCACGCCTTTCCCTCCGCGGCCAGGGCGAGCCGGGCTTCCTCCCGGTCGTCGAAATGGATTTTTTCCCGTCCCAGCACTTGGTAGTCCTCGTGTCCCTTGCCGGCGATAACCAGGATATCCCGCGGGCCGAGCATCCGGACGCCCTGCCTGATGGCTTCCCGGCGGTCGGGAAAGACGAGAAAGGACCTGGAATCAAGCGAATTTGAAGTCCCAAGGGGGTAGGAACGGACCAAACCCATCGATTCCAGGCCTTTCTCGACATCGGCGATGATGGCCAGCGGGTCCTCGGTGCGCGGATTGTCGCTGGTGACGATGCAGACGTCGGAAAGCTCGCCGACGGCTTTCCCCATGAGAGGTCTTTTGGTTTTATCCCGGTCGCCGCCGCAGCCGAAGACGGTGATCAGTTTGTGGGGGCGGAGGTTGCGGACGGCGGTCAAAACGCTGGTCAAGGCGCCCGGGGTGTGGGCGTAATCCACCAGCACCAGGGCGTCGTCGCGCCGGCCGATTCTTTCCAGGCGTCCCGGGACGCCCGCGGCGGACTCGAGCCCGGCCTTGATTGTTTCGGGCCGCAGGTTCAGGGCGAGCCCCGCGCCGAAGGCGGAAATCAGGTTGAAAACATTCAGCTCGCCGATCAAGGGCGAGTCGATCTCGATTTCCCCGCCGGGAAAGTCGAACACCGCCTTGACGCCGGAACGGCCGGTGTGAAATTCCCGGGCGAAGAGGTCGGCTTTTTCCGCGAGGCTGTAAGTCAGGGCCGCGGGTCCCAATTCCCCGGCCAGGCGCCGGCCGAAGGGGTCGTCGAGGTTGACCGCGGCCCGGGGAGGCGAACCGGGAGACCAGGGCTTGAGGAGCCGTTCGAACAGGATTTTTTTGGCCTGGAAATAGGATTCCATGTCCTGGTGGAAGTCGAGGTGGTCCTGGGTGAGGTTGGTGAAGACGGCGGCGTCGAATTCAAGTCCGGCCAGTCGGGACAGGACCAAGCCATGGGACGCGGCTTCCATGACCACGTGGGTGACGCCGGCCCGTTTCATGTCCGCGAGGAATTTTTGCAGGTCCGGGCCTTCGGGCGTGGTCCTGTCGGCGGCCAGGGCGAATCCGGGCCGCCGGACTTCCACGGTCCCGATGACGCCGGTGCAAAAGCCCGCCTTGGTCAGAATGGCTTCGATCAGATAGCAGTTGGTGGTTTTCCCGTTGGTGCCGGTCACTCCGACCAAGGTCAGGGACTTTCCGGGCCGGCCATGAACGGCGGCGGCGGCCAGGGCCATGGCTTCCCGGACGTCGGGAACCATGATGACCGGAACGTCGAACTCCCGGTCCAGGGGCGCGTCGGCCAGGACGGCCGCGGCCCCGGAAGCCAGGGCCTGGGGAATATATTTCCGGCCGTCGGCGGCCAGTCCCCTGACGGCGGCGAAGAGGGCGCCGGGGTAGGTCGACCGGGAATCGTATTCGACCCCGGTGATCTCGATGTCGCCGTCGCCCTGAAGCGTGGCGCCGGCCAGCGCCGCCTGTAGGTCCTTGATTTTCATTTCAGGTGTTCGAACCTCACTTGGCAAATCTCGCCGGCGGAAATTCTCGCGCCGGCGGCGGGCTCCTGGGATACGGCGTGCCCGCTTCCCGTGAAATTTACCTGAACATTGTAGGAGGACATCAAATCCAAGACCCGCCGCATGGACAGGCCTTCCAGGTCGGGCATGACTCCCGGATAGGCGCTCACAACGCGGGCGGCGGAGGGTTTTCTTATTTCCCCGGAAATGGAATTGGAGACATCCGTCGTCTGGAGCTTGGCTCCGCCCGCGGCGGCGACCTTGACTCTCGGGGAATCCGAATCGTCCGGGGTCGGGGCGGTGCGCACCGGCGCAATGTTCATCATGGGCAGGATGTTTTGGGCTATTTCCTTGAAGACCGGAGCGGCCACGGTCCCGCCGTAGATTTGGGGGCCGGGCTCGTCGAGCCCGACGAAAATGGTCAGTTCCGGTTCGTCGTGGGGCACGAACCCCAAAAAGGAACTGAAGTATTTTTCATCGGAATAGCGTCCTGTCTGGGGGTCGAGCTTCTGGGCGGTTCCCGTCTTGCCGGCGGCCGGATATCCCAGGGGATCGGCCCTGGTCCCGGTGCCGCCCGCCGTGACCACCAGGCGCAGCATTTCGGTGAGTTCACGGGCCGTTTGGCTGGCTACCGCCTGGCGAACCGCGTGGGGCGTGAACTTTTTAATGGTCGCCCCTTCGGCGTCCCTGATTTCCGAAACCAGGTAGGGTCTCATCAGCAGGCCGTCGTTAGCCAGGGCGCTGATGGCCATGGCCATTTGAAGGGCCGTCACGGAAACTCCCTGGCCGAAGGCGACGTTGGCCTGGTCGATCAAACGCCATTTTTTAAAGGGCCGCAGGACCCCCCCGACTTCCCCGGGATAATCCACGTCGGTTTTTTGGCCGAAGCCGAACCGTTCCAGGTAGTCGAACATTTTTCCGGAACCGAGCTTGCGGCCGATTTTCGCGGTCCCGATATTGGAGGAATATTTGATGACCTCGTTGACCGTCAGCCACCCGTAGGGGTCGTGGTCGTGAATGGCGGTTTTTTCCACGACCATGCGCCCGTTTTCGCAGAATATGCGCTCGGACGACTTGACGGTCCCTTCTTCCAGGGCGGCGGAGACAATGAATATCTTGAAGGTCGAGCCAGGGTCGAAGGCGTCGGTGAAGGCCCGGTGCCGCCGGACGGCCGGGCTGTATTTTTCGTACACGTTCGGGTTGAAGCCCGGGGAAACGGCCGAGGCCAAAATTTCCCCGGTTTTGGGCCGGATCACGACCGCGACGCCGTAGCGCGCTTCATACTCCTTGACGGCCTTGTCCAGGGCCTGCTCGGCGATGTATTGCACCCGGCGGTCGATGGTCAGGATAATATCGGCGCCGCGGTTCTTTTCCGGAGCGGCCTCGGCCTGGTCGAGGTAAATGCGGCCCAGGGCGTCCCGCCGGACCCGCCAGGTGTTATCCCCGCCCCGGAGCCATTCGTTGTAGCTCAGTTCCAGGCCTTCCAGGCCTTGGGAGTCCACGCCCACGAACCCCAAAAGATGGGCGGCCAGGGACTTGTTCGGGTAAAAACGCTTGGTTTCCTTGACGAAATCGACGCCGTCCAAGCCCAGCTTGCGCACGGCTTCCACCACTTCGGGATCGGCCTGGCGCTTTAGCCAAACGAAGGAGCCGGGGGTTTGCAGCTTTTTCCGGAGTTCCTTCCGGTCCGCCTTGAGGAGCGGCGCCAGGGCTCCGGCGGTTTTTTCCGGGGTTTTTATTTTGTTGGGCTGCGCGAAAATCGAATCGACTTCCAGACTGACGGCGAGTTTTTCGCCGTTCCGGTCGAACATCCCACCCCGGACCGGAGTGAGCTTGATGGCCAGGTTCGATTCCTTTTCGGCGATTTTGGCCAGCTTTTCCCGTTCCAGCACTTGAAGTTGAAAAGCCCTGGAAACAACGACCCCAAAGACCAGCACGAACAGGATGAAAATCACCCACAGGCGGAATCTGGTCCATTTGGCCTGGGGAGACTTCATTCTATAACCTGCACCTGCTCCGGTCCCGGAGGGACGAGGCCCAGTTGGTCCCGGGCCACCTGTTCCAGGCGGTCCAGGGAAGCCAGGTTGGCCATCTCGACTTTATACTTGCGGTTCAAGTCCGTGAGCCGGACCTGTTCCTTGATCAGGGCGGTGATGGAATACCCGGCCTGAATGCTCTGATAGTTGGACCAGACGAAAAGAAGAGAGAAGACCATCAGGATCGCGGCCGTGGAACAGGCGAAAAACAACCGGTCGCCCGCGGCGAAAAACGACGCCGTCATTTTCCGGTTTCCCTTGCGCACCGTCATGAAATCGGCCTTGACTTGTTCGGTTCTAGCTGCCGGCATGGTTCTTTTCCTTACATTCTTTCTCCCACCCGAAGCTTGGCGCTGCGGGAGCGGGGATTGGCGGACGCCTCTTCCAGGGAAGGCGACAGAGGTTTTTTGAAAAGAGCCCTTAATGTTGGTCCTCCTTCCACGGAAGACCGAGCCAGCGCTCGCTTGACCAGGCGGTCTTCCAGGGAATGAAAGCTGATGGCCGCCAACCTACCCCCGGGTCGGAGCCGGGCGGGCGCGACGGCCAAAAATTGTTCCAGATGCTCGAGTTCGCGGTTGACCGCCAGGCGCAAGGCCTGGAAGGTCCGCGTGGCCGGGTCGATGCGGGGCGGCGGCCCGGGGCGGCGCAGGGACCGCCTCACCAGGTTGGCCAATTCCCAGGATGTCTCGATGGGCTTTTTATCCCTGGCCCAGACCAGGCCCCGGGCGATCCTCCGGGACGCCTTTTCCTCCCCGTATAAAAAAATTAGATCGGCCAGTTTTTTTTCCGGAAGGCGGTTAACCAAATCGTAGGCCGTGACTCCCTGCCCGGGGTCGAAACGCATGTCCAGCGGCTCGTCGCGCTTGAAGGAAAAACCCCGCCCCGATTCCTCCAGTTGATGCGACCCGAGGCCCAGGTCCAGAATCATGCCGTCGACCTCTTTCCAGCCCAGCTCATCCAACACTTCCCCCACGGTGGAGAAATTGCAACGCCGGAGAATCAGGTTGGGGAAGGCCGGCGCCAGGACTTCCTCCAGGCGTCCGATCGGTTCAGGGTCTTGGTCCAGGCCCAGAACCGCTCCTTCCGGTCCGACCAGCCGTAAAAGCCTTTCGGCATGCCCCCCGCCGCCGATGGTGCAATCCACAAACCTGCCCCCCTTGGCCGGCGCGAGAGCGGTCATGACTTCTTCCAGCATGACAGGGACGTGGATCGCTTCCATTTTGCCTTACAGCCTGATGCTGTCCACTTTCAACAAGTCATGGGCCTTGGGTTCGCTCGCCTTCATATAGGCTTCCCAACGCCCAAGGTCCCAAATTTCGAATTTCGACAGCGCCCCCGCGATCATCACCTCCCGGTCCAGTCCGGCGACCTCGCGAAGTTGCTGCGGCACCAACACCCGGCCCATCCGGTCGACGTTGCAGTCCTGGGCCGGGGAGATGAAATGCCTGATAAAGTGGTCCTTTTCCTCGCCGGCCGGCAGGCGGTCGACTTCCTCTTCTATTTCCAGCCAGCGTTCCATGGGATAGGCCGACAGGCAGCCGTTCGAACCCTTGGTCAGAACAAGACGATCATCCCCGTTGGACTTCAAGGCGTCCCGAAAACGGTTGGGAACCGACAACCTGCCCTTGTTGTCGATGGTATGGAGGAAACTCCCCCTGAACCTGATCATTTAGCTAACCATCCGGTAGGAATAATGGCGCTCCAAATCCCACAATTTCCCACTTTTTTGCCACTGGGACCCACTATATGGGATCGGATGTGACCTGTCAAGGGAAAACTTAAAAATATGGAGACATTTAGGCTAGTTAACCCTAAAGTGGGGATCAATATATTGTATGGAAATCTATGTCATACGCAAGATATAGTGGCGCGTCCGGTGGGAGCCAGTGGCATGAACAAGACGGACCACGCGGGGCCGCGACCTCGAAAACCCCGCGTTACAGGCCGGAACGGCCTTGGCGCTGATAGCGATTCACCGCGTTGACGTGGTCGTGGAGGTTTTTGGAAAAAAAATGGGAGCCATCGTTTTTGGAGACAAAAAAGAGGTAATCGACGTCGGCCGGCTCGAAAACGGCCCGGATGGAGGCTTCGCCGGGGTTGGCGATGGGGCCGGGAGGCAGCCCGGCGATGGCGTAGGTGTTATAGGGGGTCGGGGTTTCGAGGTGTTTGCGGGTCAGATTGCCGTCAAAATCGGGGATTCCGTAGATAACGGCGGGGTCTGTTTCCAGGCGCATCCCTTTTTTGAGCCGGTTGAGGAAAACCGCCGCCACCAGGGGACGCTCGGCGGCGGCCCCGGTCTCTTTTTCCACAATGGAGGCCAGGGTGACGACCTGCTTGCGGTCGAGGCCCAGGGGGGCGGTTTGGCCCTGGAAGCCGGCCCATATTTTGTGGAAACGGTCGACCATGGCCTGGATGATTTTGGGGGCGGGGGTCCCCTTGGTGAAAAAATAGGTTTCCGGGAAGAGGTATCCTTCCAGGGTTTCGTCATCCAGACCCAGGGAGGCTATAAACGCGCGGTCATGGCAGAGATTCAGGAATTCTTGCCGGGAAGCCAGCCCGGCCCGGGCGGCCAGTTCGGCTATTTCGCGCTGGTTCAGGCCCTCGGGGATGGTCAGGCGATAGAGTTTATAGCTGCCCTGGACCAGCCGGTTGAGTATGTCCGCGGCTGACAGGCTCGAATCGAGGAGGTGTTCCCCGGCCTTGATCTTGGCGCCGACTTTTTTGTACGCCGCCAGGTAGCGAAAGGCCTTGCCGGATCGAATGATCCCGGCTTTTTGGAGGGCCAGGCCTATTTCGGCGAGGGACGTCCCCGGCGGGATGTCGATGGCGGTTTCCCGGGGCGCGGCGGACGCGGGGGCGAGGGCGGCCCTTATTTGCAGCCCGGCGCCTCCCGCCGCGGCGCACAGAACAATCAACCCGGCCAGTCCGTAAATTAGGCGACGCTTCATGACATCATTCCGTTTTTGCCTGTTTGGCCCGGGCGTCGAGGAAGCGCTGGAGGATGATGGCCGCGGCGACCTTGTCGACGACTTTTTTTCTCTGTTCGCGGGTCAGGTTGGCTTCGATGAGAAGTTCCTCGGCCTCCACGGTGGTCAGCCTTTCATCCCAGGTTTGCACCTCGACGCCGAGGCGGGTCCTTAGTTCGTGGGCCAGGGACAGGGCCCGTTGGGCTTGCGGCCCCAGGCCGCCGTCCATGTTCCGGGGCAAGCCCAGGACAATGAGGGTTACTTCCTTTTCCTGGACGATGGCCGCGACCCGGGCCAGGAATTCGGCGTGGGGCTTCCTTTCCAGGACGGTCAACCCGGCGGCGGAAAAACCCAACGGGTCGGACAAGGCCGCCCCTACTCTTTTGGACCCCAGATCGAGCCCCAGAATTCTGACCATGGCGCCACATTCGAACGATTATTTTCCACGACGCCGCTTTTGGCCGGCGGCGAATTCTTGGAAGACCCTACCTACCATACTCGGCCCGCCGGATGCAACCCAGCGGTTCCGGGGCGGTGAACCCGCCGCTCACGCCTGGTTCCGGAGCCGTAATTCCACCGGGTGCGGGGCCAGGTAATATTGTTCCCGGAGATAGGCCTGGTCGAATTTCCGGACATAATGGTTGAGCAGGGTGACGGGGACGATCAGGGGGGCGTCGCCCCGGGCGTATACGTCCAGGACTTCCAGCAATTCCCGCTTCTCGTCCGGGGTCAGGACTTTTTTGAAATAGCCCATGATATGACGCAGGACGTTCAGGTTTTTTTTAGTCGTGGTCTTGAGGGACAAGGCCTTGGCCAGCCGCTCCAGATACACCGACAACAGTTCGTTAAGGTCGCGCTTTTTTCCCGCCGCGGTCAGGCGGCCCAATTCCCGGTATATTTCCTCGTCGTGAGCCATTATCAGGAGTTTGTGCCGGGTATGGAATTCGACCAGGCGGCCCAGGGACCGGCCGTCGCGGAATTGGTCGCGCCACCGCTTGAGGACGAAAACCTTCTCGATGAACATCTCCCGGAGCTTGGGGTCATGCAGGCGGCCTTCGTCCTCCACGGGCAAAAGAGGAAACCGCTCCTTGAACATGGCGGCCCAGACGCCCGTTCCGGTCGCGGACGGGACGCCCCGGTCGTTATGGACCTTGACCCGTTCCAGCCCGCTGGAGGGGGATTTGCTCTTGAAAATGAAGCCGCACGGGCTTTCGGCTTCAAGCTGGTCGAGCCTTTCCCTTGCCCAGTCCCGCATCCGGTCCGTGAAGTCGACGCCGCTTTTCCGGAAGACCAACCTTGGCCCGGCGGCGGAATCGACCAGCCGCAAGGGCTCCCGGGGGACGGGAAGCCCGGCTTCGACTTCCGGACAGACCGGGAGATAGTCGAAAAAAAGGCCGAGATCGTCCCGAATATAGCGGTCGAGCTGATGGCCGCCGTCATAGCGGACTTTTTGCCCCAACAGGCAGGCGCTGACGCCGATGATGATTTTTTCGGTCATGTGGTGCATGGCCTCCCTTGGATTTTTATTTATTATACCTCTTTTCGGGCTGGTCCGCCGTCGCCTCGAAAGGTATGATTGATGAAGGAGCCAACTGCAAACCACGGATATTTGGCCCAAGGCAAGCAGGGTAAAAATTTCAGCCGGCTGACATACTGAAGTATTTCGATGAGTTGAATTTGAGGCTGACGGCAGGTTGGGTCTAGGGCTGAAGTTTTGCAATTGGCTGGAAAATCGGGAATTCGACCGGGCCGGCCGAACGATCGCGGGGGCCGCGGCCTGGGGGGAAACAGTCATGAACTCCGGGAAGAAA
The DNA here is from genome assembly GCA_043806915.1 of Pseudomonadota bacterium. Taxonomy (GTDB): domain Bacteria; phylum Desulfobacterota; class Desulfarculia; order Adiutricales; family JAGVGV01; genus JAZDGM01. Next base: position 18,587 of record JAZDGM010000193.1, read on the forward strand.
AGTATCGTGGGCCTCGTTCTGGGCGGGAAAACCGGGCTGCTGGGCCGGGCCCTGGCCGAGGTTTTACGGGCAGCCGGCTGGGAAATCGACGCACCGGGCCGGGACGAGTTGGAGGTTGGGGACTTGTCGGCCCTGGAAGGCCGCCTGGCGGGGACCGGCCCCGATTTTGTTTTCAACGCGGTGGGCTACACCAAGGTCGACCAGGCGGAAGACGAGCCGGAACAGGCCATGGCCTTGAATCGCGACCTGCCGGCCGCGTTGGGCCGCTTGTCCCTTATTCATGGGTTCGGGCTGGTGCATTATTCCACCGATTACGTCTTTGACGGAAAAAAACAATCCCCGTACGAGCCCGTTGACCTTCCCAATCCCTTGTCGTTTTACGGCCTGACCAAGCTGGCCGGGGAAAGGGCCGTGCTCGAGGCCAACCCGGGCAATTCCTGGTTGATCAGGTCGGCCTGGCTGTTCGGGCCGGGGCGGGCCAATTTCGTGACAAAAATAATCGCGGCCGCGCGGGAAAGAGGGGAAGTCCGGGTCGTTGCGGATCAGACGGGCAGTCCGACCCACACCCTGGACTTGGCCCGCCTGTCCCTGGATTTGGTCCAACTAGGCGCGCCGGGCGTCTATCACGTCGTCAACGACGGCCGGGCGACGTGGCATGAACTGGCCGCCGCGGCTATCGGCCTGGCCGGAATCGAGGCCCGGGTCGTCCCCATCGAAACCGGCCAATACCCGGTCAAGGCGGTTCGCCCGGCGTTTTCGGTCCTAGGCGTGGATAGGTTGTCCCGGGTCCTGGGCCGGCGGCCGCGACCTTGGCGGGAAGCCTTGGCCGGGTATGTCGCTTCCCTGGGATGACGGGCCGGCCTCCTATCCGCCCCGGAGCGAGGAAGGGTCGAATGAAGGGCAAAACGAGCATCAGTGGGGCGGTATTCGCCAACATGACCATCATGGCCGTCATATCCCTAGGGCTTATCGGTGGATTGTGGATTCATGGCGAACGGTCTCTCCTGCGGGTGGAATCCCAAAAAATCCGGGAACGCATGCTGGCCGAAAAAAAGGAGGGGCTGAGGACCGAGGTCGGGAACGTGGTTTCCTACATCCGGTTCATGCGCGGCCGGACCGAGGAACGCCTGAAGACGGCCGCTCGGGACCGGGTCGGCGAGGCCCACGCCGCGGCCCTCAATATCTACCAGGAAAACAAGGACCGCCGGCCGGACGACGAAATAAAAAAAATGATCCGCGACGCCCTCCGGCCCATCCGGTTCAACCAGGGGCGCGGGTATTTTTTCATCTTGAATTTGAACGGGACCAATGAACTCTTTTCCGACCGGCCGGAAATGGAAGGCCGGAACCTGTTGACCATGAAGGACCCCTGGAACGAAAAGACGGCCCGGTCCCTGATTCGGATCGTCCGGGAAGGGGGGGAGGGGTATTACCGCTACGAGTGGACCAAGCCCCGCCTGGCCGGGCGCGATTTCCCCAAAATAGCCTTCGTGAAGCATTTCGCTCCCTTTGACTGGATGATCGGGACCGGCGAATACCTCGACGATGTCGAGACGGACATTCAGCGGGAAGTAATCGCCAGGATCGACAACCTGTCCTTCGGCCAGGAAGGTTATTTTTTCGTGAGCCGCTGGGACGGCGTCACCTTGACCGGGCCGGGCCGGGGCAGGAACATGAGCGAGGTCGCGGACGCCAACGGTCTGAAAATAGTCCGGGAATTGATCAGGTTGGCCCAGGGCGGGAACGGTTTCCTGCAGTACGTCATGCCGGCCATCAACGGCAAGCGACAGGCTGAAAAGATCAGCTATGTGGTCGGGATTCCGGAATGGGAATGGTATGTCGGCGCCGGCGTCTATATCGACGAGATCGAGGCGGCGGTCCAGGCCCACCAGCGGCTGATCGGGGACAAGACCGCCGAAAACGTTACCAAGATCGGCGTGGTCATGGCCCTGCTCCTGGTGCTTTCGGTGCTGGTCGCCAAGAGAATAGCCCGTAAAACCCGGGCCAATCACGAGCTTTTTTCCGAATTTTTCCGGAAGGCCGCCGTCGAATCGGTCAAAATCGATTCCCGGGCCATGGATTACACCGAATTCGAAAAATTGGCCGAATCCGCCAACGACATGCTCGATTCGAGAAAAAAGGCCGAGGAAGCCTTGATCGAGAGCGAGTCGAAATATCGCATTCTGACCGAAAACACCGCGGACATCATCGGCGTGGTGGACCGGGACTTGAAACTCACGTACGTGAACCCCAATATTTCCAAGCTGGTCGAGGCCAACCCCGGGGACCTGATCGGACGGCCCCTCAAGGATTTGGACTTGCCCGCGGAACTGGCTTCTTCCTCGGAAGAGGCCTTTTTGACGGTCATCCGGACCGCCGAGCCCTTGGAACAGGAACTCGAGGTCGTGACGCGCGGCGAGGTTCGAATTTTAAATATCCGTTCCTGGCCCGAATTCGACGAAAACGGCCTGGTCGAGGCCGTGGCCTTCAGCACCCGGGACATCACGGACAGCCGGAAATTCGAGGAAAATTACCGGATGCTTTTCGCCCGGATGCTGGACGGGTTCACCTTGCAGGAAGCAATCCCGGGCCAAGGCCTACGGCCGGAAAATTTTCGGTTCCTGGCCGTCAATCCGTCCTTCGAGGGGCTGACCGGCCGCCGGAGCGCCGATATTATCGGGAAAACGGCCCGGGAAGTCCTGCCGGGCATCGAGGAGGAATGGCTGCGGATATACGAGCGGGTGGTTTTATCCGGCGAGCCGGCCCATTTCGAATATAACAGCCGGGACCTGGACCGTTATTTCGAGGTCACGGCCTACCGGACTTCGCCCGGGCAATTCGCCTGCATCTTCAAGGACGTGACGGCAGGGAAGAAAAGCGGGGAAGAACGGAAAAAACTGGAAGCCCAACTCCTGCAATCCCAAAAAATGGAAGCCATCGGGACCCTGGCCGGCGGCATCGCCCATGATTTCAATAACATCCTGGGCGTTATCCTGGGCTGCGCCGAATTGTCGCTGTGGAACCTGCCCCCCGAGGACGGCAATTACCGGAACCTCCGGCAGATAATCAAATCGTCCCGGCGGGCCCGGGACCTGGTGACCCAGATATTGACCTTCGGGCGCAAGAACGAGCAGACCCGGGAACCGGTGGACCTAAGGCCCATCATCAAGGAAACCCTCAAGTTTTTGCGCTCGTCCCTGCCGTCGACCATCGCCATCGACCAGGATATCGAAGACGATATCGGCCTGGTTAGGGCCGACCCGACCCAGATGCACCAAGTCTTCATGAACCTCTGCGCCAACGCGGCCCAGGCCATGGCCGGCCAGGGCGGGGAGTTGTTCGTGCGGTTGAGTGCGGTGGAGGTGGAATCCGACCGGGAAGCCCGGGCCATGGGGCTTGAAATCGGCCGCTATCTCCGGCTGGAAGTCAGCGACACCGGACAAGGCATGACGCCGGAGGTCAAGGAACGGATTTTCGAGCCGTATTTCACCACCAAGGGCGCCGGGGAAGGGACCGGGCTGGGGTTGGCCGTGGTCCACGGGATCGTCGCCGGCCACCAGGGCGTCGTCAAGGTGTACAGCGAACCCGAAAAAGGCTCCTCCTTTTCCGTTTTCCTGCCCCTGGTGGACCGGCCCGAACGCGGGGAGAGCGAAGTCCGGCCGGGGCCGATCCCCACCGGGACCGAAAGAGTGCTCACGGTGGACGACGAACCGTCCCTGGTGGAATTGGGCCGGGAAATGTTGAGCCGCCTGGGGTACCAGGTCGCGGGGTTCAGTTCCGGTCCGGAGGCCTTGGCCGCCTTCCGGGCGGACCCGTCGGCCTTCGACCTGGTGCTGACGGACCAGACCATGCCCGGGCTGACCGGGTTGGAGTTGTTGGAGGAGGTCAAAAAAATCAGGCCGGATATCCCCGTGATCATCTGCACCGGGTTCAGCCGCCAGGTGAACCGGGACCTGGCCGCCCGGCAAGGCGCCGACGGTTTTCTGCTCAAGCCCCTGGACATGCGGACCCTGGCCGTCCTTATCAGGCAATGCCTGGAAAAAGCCGGCGCGGCCAAGTGACGCCCGCCCCGGGAGGGGGTTATTCGTCCGACGGCGGCAGGGACGCTTCCAGCCCGCCCGGGGAAGCCTTGGCGTAGAGGCCTTCCAGATGGGACAGAAAATCGTCCTCGCCCCGCCAGAAGGGAAAGGGCCCCAGCCGCCGGGCCAGGGCCGCGGGGACGGCGGGCGGGGCCGCGTCCAGGGGCTTGACGTTTCCGGCCGGTCCGGCCTGCCAGAACAGAACGGGGTCGGTGGGGAGCGGTTCCGGCGGGAAGACTTCCTCTTCTTCCTCGAGGGACTCGGCGGCCGGGGCCTTGGAGGAGACGTTCATGGCCTTCAGGAGGTCTTCCCGCTCGATCCCCCTCAGCCTTAGGAGCAGAAAGGGGTCCCGGTCCAGTTCCTCGGAAATGAGATAATAGACCGCGGCGATGTGCTTGCAGGGGTTGGACCAGTCGGGACAGGAACATTGGGTCCCCAATTCGGACGACTTGCGGGGAAAGAGGGAATAGCCTTCATCTTGAACCACCTGTTCCAGTTCCTCGGGCATTTCGCCGGCCAAGAGACGGGCCGCGAAGACCGCCTTTTGGGACAGGGTCTTGGCCAGCCGGGCCCAGCCGGACGGGGGGATGGGTTTGACCTTGATCGTGACCCGGTAGGGCCGGGCCCGGGAGCCCTGCACCTGGGCCTCGATGCCGCCCTTTTCCATGACGATGGAAAGCACCTGCCCCTTGCGGGCGTAGGCGCGGCCCCGCCCGAGCCTTTCGCCGATATGGAAGCTTTCGATGACTTCCTCCCACTTGCGGCCCCACCAGTTGTTGGCGAAGGCGCCGCGCTTGGTCTGGGCCTTGATGCCGCCGTTGGCTTGGCGGGGGGCTGAACGTTCGTAAAAATCCCAGTACCGGGCCATGCTAGACCTCCATCGCTCCCTGCCTCAGGGCCAGCAGGTCCCTGAGTTCATCGTTCGAAAATTCGGTCAACCAGTTTTCGCCGGCGCCGACGACCCGCTCGGCCACTTCCTTTTTCCCCTCGATCATTTCATCGATGCGTTCTTCCAGGGTCCCCAGGCAGACCATCTTGTGCACCTGCACGTTTTTATGCTGCCCGATGCGAAAGACGCGGTCCGTGGCCTGGTTTTCCACGGCCGGGTTCCACCAGCGGTCGAAGTGGAAGACGTGGTTGGCCCGGGTCAGGTTCAACCCCGTGCCCCCGGCTTTCAGGGACAAAACGAAGATGGGGGGCGCGTCGGCGTCGTTCTGGAACCTATCGACCATGCGGTCCCGGGCGCCCTTGGGGGTCCCGCCGTGCAGAAACAGGACTTCCCGGCCGTAGGTTTCCTGAAGGTGGCGCTTGAGAATGGTCCCCATTTCCCGGAACTGGGTGAAGATCAGGGAATGCTCGCCCAGTTCCTGGATTTCGTCCAGGATTTCGATGGTCCGGGCCAGCTTGCCGGAACGGCCGGCAATGGCGGAATTGTCTCCCAAAAAGTGGGCCGGGTGGTTGCAGACCTGCTTCAACTTCGACAGGGCGGCCAAAATAAGGCCCTTGCGTTGAATGCCCAGGGACTCCATCACGGACCGCTCGATTTCCCTGACCACCGAGGCGTAGAGGGAGGCTTGTTCCTTGGTCAGGTGGCAGTAGGTCTTCATGTCGATCTTGTCGGGCAGGTCCGAGATGATGCTTTTGTCGGTCTTGGTCCGGCGCAGCACAAAGGGGCCGGTGATTTTCTTGAGCAGGTCCACCGCGTCGGGGTTCGAGCCGGTCTGGATGGGAAGCTGGAACTTGGTCCGGAATTCCGCTTGCGCGCCCAGGAACCCGGAGTTGAGGAATTCCATGATGGACCAAAGGTCGCCCACGTGGTTTTCCACCGGCGTGCCGGTCAGGGCGATGCGGTAATCGGCCGTTAGGGCCCGGGCGGCCTTGGCCTGCTTGGTTTCCGGGTTCTTGATGTTCTGGGCCTCGTCCAGGACCAGGCCGGCCCACTCGACGGTTTGAAGGGTCCGGACTTCCCGTTGCAGCAGTCCATAGGTGGAAACCACCAGGGCGTGGCGTCCGGCTTCCTTCTTGAACTGGCCGCCCTTGAGGCGGTCGGCGCCGTGATGCACCATGACCGACAGGTTGGGGGTGAACCGGTGGGCTTCCCGGAACCAGTTGTTGACCACGGACGTCGGGCAGATCAGCAGCGTCGGCCTGGTTTCCCCGGCCGCGCGTTCCTTTTCCACCAGGGCCAGGGCCTGGATGGTCTTGCCCAGCCCCATGTCGTCGGCCAGGCAGGCGCCCAGGCCGTATTCCTTGAGAAAGGCCAGCCACGAATAGCCGCGTTGCTGATAGGGCCGCAGGGTCCCGTTGAACCCTACCGGGGCTGGTTCTTCCCTGAAGGAAATCTTGCCTTCCAGGCGTTCGAGCAGTTCCCCCAGGCGGCCGTCGGCCCGGAGTTCCTCCACCTCGAATTCGGCGGCCGGGGACTTGGCGCCCAGGCTCATCTGGAGCACGTCGCGCACGGTGGCGCGGCCGCCGCGGTTTTTCTTCCAGGCTTCCAGGGCGGTCTTGATCTCCTCGGCCCGCATTTCCACCCATTGGCCCCGGAACCTGACCAGGGGCGACTTGAGGGCGGCCAGGGCCTCGAGTTCGTCCTGGGTCATGACCTCGCCGCCCAGGGACACCCGCCAGTCGAATTCGACCACCGTGGACAGGGAAAAGACCGAGGACCCGGATGACGGCGGGCTCTTGACCGTGACCCGGGTCTTGGGCCGGAAGCGGGCCTGTTTTCCGGCCCACCAGGCCGGGAGCATGACCCCGAACCCGGCTTGTTCCAGGGACAAGGCCCTTTGGGTCAGAAACTCGTACGCGCCCCGGTCGTCGAGGCGGTACCCGGACGGCGCGGCCGTTCCCAGGCTGTCGGCGATGCGGGGGCAGAGGCCGGCCGCCTGTCCCAGGGCGGTCAGGGCGTATTCCTTGACGCCCTCGGTCCGGTTCCCCTGGGGGATTTGTTTCTTTTTTTTCTTGTCCCAGAGGGTTTCCAGGGGCATCTGCAAGCTGGGGTCGTTGCGGGGCTGGAGCAGGTACCGCACTTGCCAGCCGTCGTCCGGGGGCGGGTCCGGCGCGGCGGGGTCGGCTTCCTCGGGTTCCTCCAGGCGGAAACAGAGACGGTAGGGCGACGAGGCCGACACGGCCAGGGGCCGGGCCCAGTGGCGGACCCGGACGGCCAGTTCCGCCAGTCCGGCGGAAGCGCCACGGATTACGGGGTCCTCGTCGGCCAGGGCCGCCAACCAGGCGTCGTGGGGGCTGTCGAAGCCCTTGATCGCGTGGGACCGGCGTCGAAAGTGGGCCCCGGGATGGACCTTGAGGGACTTGCGGACCAGGTAGTCGAGCATCAGGTTGATAAACCATTTCAGCGCGCCCAGGGCCGGGAACTGGGGCGGCTTGCCCGAGCCGTTGACCGTGACGGCCCGGGCGACGGGCGGCATGCGGTTGGCGAGGTCGGCCGCCAGGGCTTGTTCCGGGTCGCCCAGGACCGGCCGCCAGAAGCTGTGAAATTCGGGGCCGGACTTCTTGATGTCCGGCAGATACCGTTGGCGGGCCACCATGGCTCCCGTCAGGCGGAGGACTTCCCCCCAGTGGAGCAGGTCCGGGCCGCAGACGATCCCCGCCGAGATGACCCGGCGGCCCCCGGCCAGGGAGATCAAGGCCGCCGCGTCCGGCGGGGAAAGCATGAAACCCTGGATGGTCCAGGGTTTCAGGCGCGGCTTGCCCTTGAGCCCGACCGGGTCGTCGATCATGGGGCTGGAAGGCAGCGGCGTCTGGCCCCGGGAAGGCAGCCAGGCGGTCAGTTCCTTCTGATTCATCACCAACCGGGTGAGGGTGACCGGCAGGTCCTTGAGGGCCCAGGCCATCTCCGCCGGCCCGGCGTCGTAGGGATAAAGGGGGTTGTCCGGGGTTCCCCGTCCGGCCTGGGATTGTTCCTTGCGGTCCTCGGGCGGCGCCTCGCCCCACAGAAACATGCCGTCCTCGACGACGGCCAAATGGAGAATAATCATAGGCGGCTATCCTGACTGGTCCTTGGTCTGCCCTCGTGGGTCGCCGCCAATATACAACGGTTTAATAAAAGGGGAAAGTTAAAGGCGCGGACAGGAGGGGCCGCCCGAGAAATTTTTTTGTCGCGGAGACGCGAGGGGCGCTAAGAAATCGCGGAAACCGCCCCGCCTGGAGCTTGCGGTTGGGGTTGTCGTCGGCTGTGGGGGCGGGTCCCCGCGCCCGCCCGAATTGCGACCGCCCCTGCCGTTGGGGTTGTCGTCGGTTGTAGGGGCGGGTCCCCGCGCCCGCCTGACTTGCGCCCGCCCCGCCTGGAGCTTGCGGTTGGGGGTGTCGTCGGCTGTGGGGGCGGGTCCCCGCGCCCGCCCGCATTGCGACCGCCCCGCCTGGAGCTTGCCGTTGTGGTTGTCGTCGGCTGTGGGGGCTGGTCCCCGCGCCCGCCCGAATTGCGACCACCCCCGCCTGGAGCTTGCCGTTGGGGTTGGCGTCGGCTGTAGGGGCGGGTCCCCGCGCCCGCCCGTATTAAACCCGGCCTGACCCCGGCCGAAGATTATGTTCACCACGGAGAACGGAGGTCACGGAGAAAGCAGGGCAGGCGGGCAGGCCAAAATCCGGACGTGACGTCTCGGCCGGGCCTTGGTCGGGTTTCCGGTTTTCACAAGACCCTCACCCTGCCCTCTCCCAGCGGGAGAGGGTTTTTCATGCCGCACAATCCTCTCTTCGCATTTCACCTTCTGTGTTCTCTGTGCCTCCGTGGCGGTAAATCTTGAAGCCCGTATTAGACCCGGTCTTTCGTTGCCATATAAGGAGAGGGCGCCCACGGGTGTCAGCGGCCATCTGATAATGCCAAAAACCTGGCCATCTGAAAATGTATTGTTCCTTTTATTCCGAAAGGCAACACCTTGTTCCAAACGGAGGCGAGGGCCGGGCCGGACAATTATCTCCCTCGCCCCCCGACGGGGGGAGAGGGCTGGGGTGAGGGGGGCTTTTTCGACCACCTAGGCCCCATCCTTCACCACCCCTATGGCGTGGGAACCCGCCTGGCGGCGGCTTCACGCCCCGAAACGTCCTGTTTCGAGGGCGGAAAGGGCGGGCGTCCATGCCCGTCCGAAAAGGTCCGGGGCGTTTGGAATTGCTTGGCCGAGTACGCCTCTACAGGTCAAAAAATAATGTGATATCCGTCGATTGGGTTGAGCCCTAGGCGAAACCAAACATCTTGGCTCGCCCCGCCGGCCCGGGTGAGCCAAGCCCCCCTCACCCCAGCCCTCTCCCCCCGTCGGGGGGCGAGGGAGAAAATTGGGCGGCCCGGCCCGCCTCCGTTTGGAAAAAGGTGTTGTCTTTCATGTCAGCGGCCGGTTGAAAATGTAGAAAAAATGGCCAAATGAACATGAGTAAGGCTGGTTCCCAAGCTCTAGCTTGGGACCCTCGGCCAGGGAAGCTCCAGCTTCCTCACTCTAGAGATGTAGCG
>JAZDGM010000194.1:0-27354 GCA_043806915.1 Pseudomonadota bacterium
CCGGGGCGGGTAAAACCATTTGGCCCCTTTAGGCAAAAACGGCGGATCGTTGCGGATGATGACGGGTTGAAGCGGGACCTTGATCCGGGACGCCATTTTAAAGGCGCCGGCGTTGAAGGGCCGCAGACCGCCCCGGGGCGATCTCGTTCCCTCGGGAAAAAGTTGGAACTTATACCCGGCCCGGAGGTTTTCCATGGCTTTGCCCAAGGATTCCAAGGGGCTGACGTGGACCATGTCCGGCGAGAGCACGAACCCGGCCGCGCGCAGCAGGGGGCCGATGGGCAACCGGCGGGCCAAGACGTTTTTGACCAGCACGGTCAGGTCGGGGATGTCCCGGATCAGAAACAACACGTCAAACAGCCCGGGATGGTTGCCCACCACCACGGCCGGGCCGGAACAGGGGCGGCCCGACGACGGCGCGGACCGCAGCAGCCCCAAGGCCCCCATCAGCCACAGCCAGACCCCGAAAAGGCCTCGTTGGATTTTTTGGTACCTCGACGGCTTGTACCCAAAAACGCGATTAAGCGTCCAGACCGGCGGCAGGATGCAGACCAGGGTGAATAGAATTCCCGAACCAAAAAGAACGAACATGGCGAACATGCCCGCCCCCTTGGCCGATCTGATAATTATTTCCATTTTTTTAGGCGCCGAATCCCTTTTTAGGCTCGAGGCAAAAACGCCACGCCCCAGGTTCCGGGCCCCATGTGGGCGCCCGAGGTCAGGGACATGGGCCTCCGCAAAATTTCCGCCCGGGCATAACGCCGCTCGACTTCCGGGCGGACCGTTTCCTCCAGCCATTCCTGATTGTCGGAATATTCCAGCATAATAACCGCGTCCACCTTGGGGTCGAGTTCTTCCTTGAGTTTTTTCAACATGAACTCCACCTGGTCCTTGCGGCTTCGGACCACCCCCATTTTGCGGGCGCCGTCCGGCTGGGGGCTGATGACCGGCTTCATATGGAGAACATCCCCGAAAAAGGCGCTGGTTTTGGACAAGCGCCCCCCCGCCGCCAGCCATTGCAGCTTGTCCAGGAAGATGTATTCCCGGCAGGCGTCAACGGTTTTTCGGGCGAACGCGATCACCTCGTCGGGGTCGTCGGAACGCTGGGCCAGGCGGGCCGTTTCCAACACGGCCAACCCCAGGCGACCGGAGGCGGACCCGGAATCGAGAATGACTAGGCGGTCCTCGGCGTCGTTTTCTTCCTTCCAATCCGAGGCCACCCGAAAATTTCCGGTATAGACCGATCCCACGGCGATATAGAGGACGCTCCGGTTCAGGTCCAGGGCCTTGCGGTAACACTGCCGACGTTCCCATTCCGAGGCCTGGGAAGTTGAGACTTTTTCTCCTCGGCGCATGGCCTCGAAAAGCTTTTCGGGTTCAAGATATGTTTCCGGGAGGCTGCGGGTCCCGATATTGACGTAGCTGTCGAGCAGGGTCAGCCCCAGGGACCGGGCGTCCTCGCGGGTGATGGAGCCGGCCGCGTCGGTCATGATGTGAATGGCCCGGTTCAAGCCGGTCCCGCTGAAAGCCCTGGTCTGGGCGCGCAGGTCGTCGGCTTCGAAGGAGACGATGCTTCCCAGGGCCGCCAGGCGGCGCTGGGCTTCTTCCCGGTCCTCGGCGTGGAGGTGCACCTTCAAAAGGTCGCCGTCGGCCATGGCCACCACGGATTCGCCGAGGGCGTAGACTCCGGCCATGGCCGCCGCGGTTTCCCTTTCCACCCGCAGCACCACATCAAGGCAGAAACCGTTATCGACCGGTTTTTCCCAGGATTCCGAGAGGCTGAGGGTCCCCTTGAAATTGTCGGCCACGGAGGTGAACATGCCTTCCCGCCCGATCAAGGCGGCCAGGCAGGAATCGAAGAAGATGAACATGCCCAGGGCCCCGGCGTCCACCACCCCGGCTTCCCTCAATTCCGGGAGCTGCTCGGTGGTGGCCCGCACGGCGGCTTCCAGGCTTTCGACCACTTCCCTGGCCCAGGCTTCCTCGGGCCGCGGCGGCCGCTTTCTCAAGGCCTCGACCAGAACGTCGAACAAGGTCAGCATGGTCCCGGGCTTGGGGTCGGGCACGGCCCCGTAGGCCCGGTCCCGGCCGCGCTCGCAAAATAGGGGCAAGGCGTGGAGCCCGGGGCAGGCGACCAATTCCGAAAAAAAACGGGCCGCGATATTTCCGGAATTGCCGCGGGCGGAAAGGAGCAACTCCCGCGCCAATTCCTCGGGGCTCTTTTCCGTCCGGCGCAAGGGGCCGAGGCTGATGACCAGGTTGCGTCCGGTATCTCCGTCGGGCACGGGAAAAACATTTATCCTATCCAAAACATCCGCCCAGGACATGACCCTTTCACTGCCCGCGGCGATGGCTCTTGAGATTATTTCCGACACTGGTCCATCCTTTTTTTCCAAAATAATATCGAGCGGACCCTTCAGGCCGCCGGGTCCGGGGCCGCGCCGGTATTTTTCAGCGGCGGCCCCAGGAAAGGCTCGAAAACATGCCATTGATAGGGATTTTTTTTCAGAATTTCGGCCAATTGGTCCGCGTATTCCTGGGCCGACCGCGCGAGGGCGTCCTGGCGGTCTTTTCGACCGGCCGCCTGGACGTATCGGGGCGGAGAAGTGATAAAATGATGCGTGTTGCGTCCTTCCCGGCAGGAAAAAACGGTCAGCAAGGGCGCGCCCGACAGCAGGGCCAGCAGATGCGGCGCGGCCGGCAAATGGACTTCCCGCCCCAGGAACCTGACCGGAATCCGGGAACGTTGCGGAGTATAGGCGAGGTCCCCGGCAATGGAAATGAGGGCGCCCGACCGGAGGGCCTTCAGGATTTCCAGGCTTTCGAGGGGCGAGGAAGCGTCGGTCCCGGCCACGTTCACGTTCAGGCCTTCTTCCCGTAGGTGTTTCTTTTGTTGTCGGGCCAGTTCACGAGGGTCCCTTTCCCCCATCAGCATCGTCATGTTCAGCCCTTCCTGGCGCACCAGCCCGGCCCCGATCTCCCAGTTGCCCACATGGGAGGTCAGGATTATCCCCCCCTTTCCGGTCTGGGCCGCGCGCCGCAGGTTTTCGAATCCCTCGGAGACGCAAATCAGCCTTCCGCCCAAGTCAATACTGACCCGGTCGGAATACCCGGCCGCGAAATCCTGAAATTGCCGCCAGACGCACCACAGATAAAACAGCCGGCTCCGACCCGGGAACAGGGCTGAGTAAAAGTCCAATCCGGCGGCCACCCGCCGACGCCGGAAGACGAAATAACCGGCGGCGATAAGGGCCGAGGTCAGCCTCACGATCCAAGCGCCTCCGAATTTCGCGGAGACGTGCAGCAGCTTCAGCCAGAACCCTTTCATGGCCTTGTCGCGACGGGTCGTCCCCCATGGGCTTTCCGACCAAGCGTATACATAACATAACCGTTTTTTTTCATTCGTTCCATGAAGATTCCATTTTTTTCGCGGGGCCGGAATCAGTGTTCCAGGAAAGCCTTCTTGAAGTCCGGATCGGTGAACACCGTCAGCACCGTTTGGGTGACCATGGCAAAGGCTCGTTTTTCCAGTTCCTCGGGCGCCGGTTCTTCTCCCGGCAGGGGCGGCCCGACAATTTTAAAATCCCGCGAAAAAAGGCTTTTATCCTTTTTAAAGATATCCACGGCGAAAAGAAAATCCTGATCGTTCAAGGATTTGAAGGTAAATCTCACCGCGGGGGCGGCGAGGTCGGGGTTTTCCATATCCGAAACCCCCAGGCCCGAATTTACCAGGGCCCTTCTGATCATGAACCAGAAATAAGGCTTGAGCATGTTGGTCTGGTAGGTCACCCGGCCGTTGGGGCTGTAATAGCGGGACCATTCCTTGTCCGTCCAGTCCGAAGCCACGTTCATCAGGTAAACGGACCGCCCCCGGTAATCGTCCAGGGCCGCGCCCAAGTCCGGCTCGTACCTGGCGTAATCGAGGACCACCATGTTCCTTTTGGGGCCGCAGGACGAAACCGCGACGCAGAGCGAGACCGCGATCAGCGCCGAAAAAAACAACCTCATCCCCTTCACCGTTCCTTTTCCAGAAGCTCGACGGTCAGATTATACACCCCGCCGCGCAGGGCTTGGAGCCGCAGCCGCCCGGGGGGGCCGTTTTCCTCGACGGCGGACGCCAGGACCCGGCGGGTCAGGCGCCCCCAGGGGTCGAACAATAAAATCGTTTTGTCCCCGTTCGGCGACAGCCCGATCTCGATAACGCTCCCGTCGGGTTTGCGCCAGCGACAGGCGGGCCGGCCGTCCGGGTTAATCCCGAAATAGTCGGGGGGGCCGGTCGGGGTTAGGAACATTAATTCCACGTCCGCCAGGAGACCCCGGGCCAAGTCGGGACCGTCAAAGGGCGGCAGGGCTTTTTCGACGAAAATCCGCCCCGGCTCGACGGTTCCCGCGAAAACGACCAGCCCTTCCACGGTCAGGAGTACGCTTTCGAGGCGTCGCGGGACGGGATCGTAACGATTCGCCCCGATCAGGACGACGCGGCGGCCGCCCAGGAAAACGCCGTCGATCTTGAACGAGGCGGCCCAGGGCTGGTCCGGCGCGTTTTTTTGACAAAAGGCCGGAGGCCCCCCGCCGGCGAGGTCCGCGAGCGGCCGCAAATCGGTTCGGGCCGCGCAGGCCCAAGGCCCGCCTAGGACCACCGGAAGAATAATAAGAGCGAGCAGTTTCTTCAAGGCTGCCTGAAAATTTCCGGGACTAGTTCCGGGTTTAACTCGACGCGGGTGAAATCGATGACCGTCCTGGAATCGGGGCCTTCGAAAATCTCGACTTTTTTAATCGCTCCCAGGGCGTCGGCGCTGGTCAATTCGATTCGGGTGACGAAATCCCGCAGGCCCGCCCGAGGCGTCAAGATGATTTTCAAGGGCGGCCCCTGGTCCAGTTCCGCGGAAAAGACCCCGCTTTGCTCGAAACGCCCGGCGAACCAAGCCCCTATTTCGTCCAGGACGATCCGCCGGACTTCCACCGCTTGACCCGAATCGGCGGTCCAACCCCCGTCGGTCCACAGAAACATATCCGACCCGTCCGGCCTGGCGAGCATGACGCTCCTGATGGGCTCGAGATATTCCCACCGGATGCGGTCGGGCGCCAGGAAAACCAGCCGTCCCTTGGAAACAAGCGGTCGGGACAGTATTCTCAGATGCTTGGACTGGGTGAACTCGGCCCGGACGGTCCTGGTCTTGGCCGCGGCCGCGCGGATGTCGGCCCACTCGTCCGCGCCCGCGAGGCCCGGGCGTCCTAAACCCACCAGGGCCGGCAAGATCAGCAGGGCGGCGATTTTTCCAAAAAGGGAGTTGGTCATCAATTAAACCATGCCGCCGTTGACGGAAATCACCTGTCCGGTCACGTAGGAAGCGTCGTCGGAACAGAGGAACAGGACCACCTTGGCCACTTCCTCCGGCCGTCCGATCCGGGCCATGGGGATCAGCTTGCGGATAACGCTCCGGTCGAAGGCCCGCGTCATTTCAGTTTCGATTATACCCGGGGCCACCACGTTGACCCTGATGCCCAGCCGGGCCACTTCCGAGGCCAACGACCGGCCGGCGCCGATGAGGCCCGCCTTGGCCGCCGAATAGTTGGCCTGCCCCCGGTTGGCGATCAAGGCCGATACCGAGGACATGATCACAATGGACCCCTTTTTGGTCTGGGCCATCTTCATGACGGCGGGCTTGGTGACGTTGTAGAAGCCTCCGAGGGAGACGTCGAGGACCTTGTGCCAGTCTTCCGGAGGCATCATGGCGAAAAGTCCATCCGCGGTCACGCCCGCGTTGTTGACCAGCGCGTCGAGGGAGGGAATCCGTTCGAAAAAAGGCTCGAGGGCCTGGTCCACGGCGGACTTGTCGGCCACGTCAAAGCGGATTATCTCGCCGTCGGCCCCGACGGTCCGGATCATTTCCAGGGTTTCCAGGGCCGCCGCCTCGTTGGACTGGTAATTTATCGCCACATGGTAGCCCCGGCGGCCGAATTCGACCGCGACAGCCCGGCCGATCCCCCTGGAACCGCCGGTTACCAGGGCTGTTTTTCTATCGGTCATTTATATTCTTCCTTTCAATAGACACTCAATTTCCCCGGGACAGGAGACCGTTCAGAACGTCGCCCTCGGGCTCCATGACCTGCAGGGAAGATTCGCCGACCACCTGTCCCTCGTGCTTGACGAGACAGTCGAAGGCCCCGTATCCACCGGCGCCGTAAAGGCTTTTGACCTCTATTTCCAGTTCGGCGCCCACCGGTAGGTAGGTCCGATGAAAAAACGCCGATTTCACCCCGACCAGAAGCCCCACCACCGGCCGGCCCTTCTTGTTCCCCAGGGCGCGCATGCCATGGAGGGCGCCGACGGCCTGGGCCGCCAGTTCCACGGTCAGGGTCGCGCCCAGTCGTCCCTGGTCGCACATGGGCCAGTCGTCCCGCACGGTCGCTTGGGCGGTCAGCACATCCTCGCTGTCGGTCGCCAGGACGCGGTCGATCAACTTCATGCCCAGCCGGTGCGGTATCAGGTCTTCTATTTCGGGAAATTTCTCGGTCACGCCATCCTCCGTGGTTTTTTTAAAGCGGCCCGCCCCGGGGGCGGGTCATGGCCCGACGCGAGCCTGGTCCAGGGCCGCCTGCACCGCTTCGAGGATAATATTACTCGACCCCGTGGCCCCGGAAACCGCGTCCACGTCGGTGGATTGGGCCGCGACGATTCGGCCGGGCATGACCCGACCGGCTTCCGTTCCCAGGAAAGCCCGGTCGAGAAGCATCCGGACTTCCAGTAGGCGGCCGTCCCTGATTTCCACCTCGACGTCGGCCCGTCCGGGGAAGTGGGCGACCGAGGCCCGATAAACGCCGTCCCGCAGTCCGGTTGCGGGCATGGGCCCCAGGTTTTCGGGCCGGTTGCGGTGGGCGCAGCCCCAGGAGGAAAGAATCAGGATGAGAAGAAAAAACACTCTCCCGGCGTATCTAGGCATGAGGCTTCCCCCCTGGAAAAATTTCGCCCCATAGCAACACATCCTCGTTCTTTTTTCAAGTACCGGGATGCAAAACATGCCCGGCGGGCGGATAAAAGCCGGAAAAGTCCCGGGCCGCCCAGCCTCGGGGATAAAAAAATAGACTGGCCGGGGGGAGGCTGCCAGGCCGGGCCGGTTGCGAAAATACCAAGGGGGGTTATTTTATGGGAATAATCTAGATTGTTTGTTTTGGCCTCCCGCTTTTTGAATAATGCCCTTTACGGCCGGGCGTTCCAAAAAAGGCGGGAAGAATTCGGCGGCGCAAGCCGGAGGAAGTAGGAATTGTAATGAGTTTAGCTTATTTTACATGTTTTCTTTCTCGCGCCAAGCACCTGCCCTGGAACGCCCGGTCGGGGCGAATGGCGGGGCTTTTCGCGGCGACGCTCCTGATCGCCGCCTTGCGCCAAGCCCCGGAAGCCTGGTCCGTCGACAAGCCGCCCGTTCCGGAAACGGGAGTATACGTGGGCGCCCATCTTTTTAAGGATCAGACCCGGATATATGAATTCAATCGTCTCACGGGAATAAGGCACGCCATCTATGGGGAATTCATCAAATTTCCCGAGGTGCTAGGCCAGGGCGGCTCCGCGGAGGAAAAGCAAAAATTGCTCGATTTCGTGGAAAAATGCCGTTCAGCCGGCGCCTTGCCCCTAATCACCCTGGAAACCTTCGGCGGACTTTCGTCCTTCACGGTCCAGGAGGAAGCCGATTTCGCGGAGTTGATCGGCGGTCTGGAGATTCCCGTTTTCCTGCGGTGGAACCACGAAATGAACGGCAGTTGGTATCCTTGGGGCCAACAGCCGACTCTTTACATCAATCGCTTCCGGGAATTCGCCCAGATCATTCGCCAACAGGCCTCCAATGCGGCCCTGGTCTGGACGCCCAATCAGGGCTGGGGGTATCCCTGGCCCGGCGGGGCTCATGAAATCCAACCCGGCGACCCCGACTTCGCCTTACTGGATTCCAACGACGACGGGACCCTAACGGAGGAGGACGACCCCTACGGACCCTATTATCCCGGAGACGCCTATGTAGATTGGGTGGGGTTCAGTTTTTATCATTGGTCCAACGACCCGCAAAAAAGGGGCGCCAACGAGGTCCCGTACCCCGAAAAATGGGCCCAAGCCAACGGGCTGGGACAGGGGATTCCCAACTTTCACGACGTGTTCGCCCTAGGCCGAGGGAAACCCATGATTATTGCCGAAACATCGGCTCTTTACGACCCTACCGACTCCCTGGGCGGCGGAGCTTCGGAATGGAACATTAAAAGCATGTGGATCAAGGAAGTCTATAACTTGACCGACCCGGCCATCGCCCGGATTGACCAGGCTTTTCCGATGCTCAAAGCCGTCTGCTGGTTCAACCAACAAAAATACGAGAGTGAGGTTTCAGCCGACATCGACTGGAGGTTGAATTCCAATCCCGCGCTACTGGAGTTTTATCGGCAAACGCTGTCCGACGAATATTTTAAAAAGGCGATCCTCGAGTTCGAAAGAGTCGCAATTATTCAGGCGCCGGACACGGTCTTTCCCGGTGGAAAATATTTGTTGGAAATAGAATACCAGGCTCTGGAGCGGCGCGATATTCTCGTCAACCTGTTGAACACCGAGAACGACTTCGAATGGCATGGGGGCTTCGCCATAACCGTGGAACCGGGCTCGGGCCGAATCGACGCGGAAATCGAGGTTGACGACGCTCCCGCCGGAACCGGGTTTGTTTGGGACGCGATCCTAGTCCCCTCGGGGCAGGACTGGACCCAGACCTTGGACAAGGAACAAAAAAACGTCACGGTCGAGCAATCCCCCCCGCTGCTCCCGTGGGGCGGCGCCAGCGGTGGAAAGGACGGAGGCGGATGTTTCATCGGCGTTCTTGACCGGGGTTGACGGGGCTGGCGCAGCCGACGGGGCGTCAATCCTTGATGGCCGCGTCGGCCTCGGGATCGAACGGGTTTACCCTAATGGCCAAGGAAAGCAGATAGCCGTAATATTCATGAAGGTAGCGCATATAGGAGAGCCATTCAAAGGCCAGGAGGCGATAAATTCGAATTATGTCGCCTTCCAGGTGCTTCCGGTCGGCTTCAGGCAACGCGGCGAGGTTTTGCCGGTTTATCAATTCGTCGCGGAGGTGAAAAACAGCCCGGAGAAGCTCGGTGAAGGGCCCGTGTTCCTGTAAAATGGGATTCTCCAGCAGACGAAGCAGCAGGTCCACCCGGCCTTGAAGAAAAGTCCGGAGTTCGTTCAGATCGCCGCGCCGGGATGACACGGTAAAGTAGTGTTTTTTCAAACGTTCTCCGGCTAGGCCGAAATCATTCCGCGTCCATCCGTTCGCGACCTTGAGAATGTCGTGCAATTCCTTTATCTCGGGGTCCAATCCCGCGAACCGGCCTAAAAGCCCGGTCCCCATTTCGCTGAAAAACAACCCCGCCACCAGGTTCAGCTTGCGTTGCCGCGCTTCATCTTCCCGACGCTTGACAAAAAGGTCGGTGATGCTGGCGATCACCCCTAAAAAGGTCCCCACGCCGCCGATAATAAGCGCCAGGGCCAACATCTTCCCCGGGGTTGTTTGGGGATGGATGTCGCCGTAGCCCACCGTGGCCATGGTCACGATTGAAAAATAGATGGAATCGACGAGGGATAATTTTTCCAACATCATGAAGCCCACGACGCCCACCAAGAGAAGCGTCGAAAATACTCCCACGCAGAGCCTTAACCTGAGTCGTTCGGAATCCATTAACTACCTTTTTTCCCGAGGGTTGTTCCTCGTTCGCCTTGTTGCTTGGCCTTCGGTCCCGGGCCTTTCCAGGTCTTGGCGCGCCGACGAGCGCCTCCCCGCCTCTTGCCCCGGATTTTATTCCTAAGAGGTCCGGCCGGTCAAGCCGATCGGAATGTTGTTTATTCGAAGCGGAGGCTTTAAAATAAAGCGATCGACCGAGGCTTGACCCCAAGGAGAATCGTCATGGAAATCAGAATGCTCGAACCGGCGGACGCCGCCAAGTTCCGAGCCTTGAGACTCAAGGCGTTGCGCGAGGACCCCAATTCGTTCATGCGCAATCTCAAGGAGGAAGAACTCCTATCCGAACCGGAATTCGGACTCATGACCTCCTCGAATGAGCCGCCCACGCGGCGGTTCGTCATCGGCGCCTTCGAGGACGGCCGGTTGTTCGCCACTTGCGGCTTCCGGCGGCTGGGGCAGATGAACCTCCGGCATAAGGGCGAACTCTGGGCCGTGTACGTGGACCCGGAAGGCCGGGGAAAAGGCGTGGGCCGGCAAGTGATGACCGCCTGCCTGGAAGCGGTTCGCCGCGTGCCCGGGTTGGAGCGGATAAATGTTTACGCGGCCGGCGCCGCGGCCCGTGATTTTTACCGCCGTTTCGGCTTCGAATCCTTCGGCCTGGAAAAAAAGGCCAAAAAAATAGGGGACCATTATTCCGACCTGGAATACATGGCCCTGGAACTGACCGAGGCGCCATGTTCGGAACACTGCGACTAGTTGTTTTCTTTTTCCTTCTGGCCGGCGTGTCCTGGGCCTACCCCGAAACCCCGGCGCCCTCGAGCGAGCCCCTGGGCCGGATCGAAACGGACCATTTCACTGTGATCCACCAGGAGTCCCTGGCCGAAACCGCGCCCCTCGTCGCCGCATACTGCGAGGAAGCGTACCGGGTCCTGGTTCCGGTCCTCGGTTGGGCGCCCCGGGAAAAAACCAAGGTCATCTATATCGACGCCCATGACACGCACAACGGCTGGGCCACGCCCAGTCCCCATAACGTCATTTCGCTTTACGCCGCCGGGTCCGAGCCCTGGTCCAGCATTTACGAAACCGGGGATTATTTACGACGGACCATTTACCATGAACTGACGCATGTTCTTTCCATGGACATGCGTTACGGCTACAGCGCCTTTTTTTCCTCCATTTTCGGCAAGGGCGCCGGAGAATACGGGGCCATCGGCCTGGTCCTGTCCTTTTTTTCCAATTCCCCCATTGTGTTCACGCCCCGCTGGTTTCTGGAGGGGTTGTCCATCTGGAGCGAGACGGAGTTCACTCCCCCCGGGAGAGGGCGCTCAACCTATGTGGACATGATTTTTCGAACCGCGGTCCGGGACGGGAACCTCATCCCCTTTTCCGAATGGGACCTGTCCCTGCCCAGGTGGCCTTATGGAATGTGCGCCTATCTTTACGGCATGAAGTTTTTCGAGCAGCTATACCAGACCGGCCCCGGACCCAACCCGGTGGGCAGCCTGACCCAGGATTCGGCCCGGCGGTTCGCCTTCGGATTGAACGCCGCGGTTTACGACCTGACCGGCCGCAACGTGGACGAATTGGCCGCGGACGCCCTCGCGGCGGAAACTGCCCGGCAAAAAATGAAATTGGCGCGGCTGCGCACCGTCCCGGTCACCCCCGCGGTTCGGGAGACGCCGCGCGGGTTGAACGTTCAGGCCCCGGTCTTTATCGGGGACCGGATTTTTTTCGGCGGTCGGGAGGAGGAACGGCGGAGCGGGTTATACGTCCTCGCCGCGGACGACGCGCGACCCGCGCGCCTTTTTCCCTGGCAAGGCTCTTTTGCCCCGGCCGGCCTGTCTCCGGCTCAAAACGGGAAATACCTTTTTTACAACCAGCTTCAGGTCCTGGACGGGGAAAACTATTGGTACGAAGTTAAAAGATTGAACCTTCAGACTTGGCGGGAGGACCTGGTCGACAACCAGGGCCGTTTCCGGGCCGTCTCCGCCTCCCCGGACGGACGGCGCCTGGCCGCCGCGAGTCAGCGAGCCGGGAAATCTGGCCTGTTTATCCTGGACCTCGACGAAAGGGGCCGGATCGTCAAGGAACAGGAACTTCTTGCAGTCCCCTGGCAGGATGACCTGGCCGGGCCGACTTTTGCGCCGGACGGTGCACGAATCGCCTTTGTCCAGGCCGACCGGGCCAAATACAAGCTGCTGGTTTACGATCTCGAATCAGGGGCCCTGACCCTGGTCCGGGAAAGCGCGGCCCGAATAATGGGGCCGGCCTGGCATCCGCTCCAAAACATCCTGGTCTATGCCTCGGACGAAAACGGCGTGTTCAACCTCCACCAGGTCGCGGCCGAGCCGCTGGGGGAGGTTCGGGCCCTGACCAACGTCACCGGCGGTCTGTTCCAGCCTTGTTTTTCCCCGGACGGGACCAAACTGGCGGCCGTGGGCGTCGACGGGTTCGGGCCGCATCTGGTCGTAATCCCCTACCGGCCCGAGGCTTTAGCGGGCCGGGCCCTCCCGGGCGTGGGCCCGGATTGGCCGAGCGGCAAAATCCAGGCGTGGTTGCGGGCCGGCGGCCTAGACCCCGTGGCCCGGCCCCGGGTCGACCAAACCGCTTCCACGGCCTACAATTCCCTGACCGGCATAAGGTTCGATTACTGGTCCCCCTGGATTCAAACCAGCAGCCGGGGCTTGATGGGCGGCGCCGCGGCTTCCCTGTCCGACCCCTCCGGCTTCCAGGAAATCAACGTCTCGGCCGGATATGAAACCTACTATCGGACCGGCCTGGGGTCCCTGCACTATTTTTACCGCGGTTTGTATCCCGAGTTCCACCTCTGGGGCGTCCGGTCCCAGGATTCCTACCACCGGCTTCTGGTCGAAACCGCGACGCGGGATCGCTTTGACCTGGAACTGGAAACCAACCGTTACGGCGGCGCCGTGGACATCCCCATGGTTAAACGGGACTGGCGCTTGTCCCTGCTGGTGGGCGCGGAATTCGTCGATACTGGATATATCAGGCAAAACCGCGACGACTGGCGGAAAAGGCGGTTGGCTCAATATCCGTCGGACGAGGATGAAGGCCTGGGCTTCGTCGGATTGGTCTACCGCGACGGGACCGCTTTCGGCCGGAGTTTTTCCGTGGAGGACGGCCGCCGGGTCTCCGTCACGGCCGAGGGCGCCGACGAAAGCATCGCCGGCGGAGTGACCAGGGGCCGCATCCTGGCTGAATGGGACGAATACATTTCCCTGCCCTGGTTGAAAAACCACGTTCTCAAGCTTTCGGGCGCCTATGGGTCCGGAAACGGAGACCGGACCGCGCAAGGTCTTTTCGGTTTGGGCGGAAATGGGTCAATCCTGGCGGACTCGATTCCGGGCGCGCCCGGGACCTTGACCTTGCGCGGTTATCGGGAAAACTTCCAAACCGGCCGGGAAATCGTCCGGGCCGGGGCCGCCTACCGCTTCCCCCTGTTCGGCTTCCAGAGGGGCCGGGAAGGCGGTTTTCCCTTTTACGCCAACCAGATTTTCGGCGAATTTTTTTACGAGGGCGGCCGGACTTATGACCCCGTCGGCGCGGGCGACGACCTGGGTTGGCTCAATTCCTGCGGGGCCGAGGTAAATTTTTCCATGACCGTTTTCCGGTATTTGGCCTTTGCGCCGGGCCTGGGAGTCGCCGCGGCGCCGGACCGAATCAGGAAGGGGCGGGATGAAGGAGTGATAATTCCCTATCTTTCGATCAAGGGTTGGGTTAGTTTCTAGGGACCCGGATGATCGGCCCCAACCCCCCCGGGGCCGTTTTTTCCCCAAACGGTCGACCGCGGGCCACTTTTAACGTCGGCCCTTATTGACTGTACCGGGCTTTGGTCTTATTTTTTAATGTAGGTAAAATAGAGCGGTCCGTCTTTAACCGAAAAACCACCGCTTTTGATATTTAACGTCCTTTTTCCGGAATGAGGCGGTTAAATGGGGGATATTGGGGCGGAATTAGATCAAGTGCTGATTGTGGACGACGAGGACGCCGTCTGCCGACTACTAAAGAGAATCCTGCAAAAAGGCGGGTATTCCTGCGCCACGGCTTCCAACGCCAAGGAAGCCAGGGAAGTCCTGGCCGGCTCGACCTTCCAATTGATGCTTTGCGACATCAACATGCCGGGGGAATCAGGCCTGAGCCTGGTGGAAAAAGTCAGGGCCGATCATCCCGACATCGCCGTCATCATGGTCACCGCGGTCGAGGATCACCGCGTGGCCCAGCACGCCATCAACCTGGGCGTGTACGGGTACCTAATCAAGCCGTTCGAGATCAATGAAATCCTCATCAACGTGGCCAGCGCCATGAGGCGGCGGGAACTGGAGATCAACGCGCGCCAGTACCAGGCCAGCCTTGTGAGCGAGGTGGACGCGCGCACCCAGGAACTTCACGAGGCCATGGACCGGCTCAAAATCGTCCTGAGCAAGCTTGAATCCGCCTCCCTCGACACTATTATCAGGCTGTCCCTGGCCGCTGAATACAAGGACGAGGACACCGGCTCCCATATCCTGCGGATGAGCAATTACGCCGCGGCCCTCGCCCGGAAACTCGACCTGGGGGAAAAAGTCGTCCAGTGGGTTCTCTACGCCTCGCCCATGCACGACGTGGGCAAGATCGGCATTCCAGACAAGATTTTGCTGAAACCCGGCCCCCTGGACCCCGATGAATGGAATCTCATGAAGCAGCACACCACCATCGGGGCCAAGATTCTTTCCGGCGGCGATTTCGGTTTCCTGCGGCTGGCCGAGGTGATCGCCCACACCCACCACGAAAAATGGGACGGCGCCGGATACCCCAGGGGATTGAAAGGCAAGGAAATTCCACTGGTGGGCCAGATAGTATCCATGGCCGACGTCTTCGACGCCCTCACTTCCGAGCGCCCCTACAAGAAAGCCTTCAGTCTGGAAAAATCCTATCGGATCATCAGGGAAAGCGCCGGCAGTCAGTTCCGGCCGGACCTGGTCGAGGCCTTTTTTGATATCCGCCTGGAACTTGAGGAAATTAAGGAAAAATATTCCGAGCCGGCGACTTGAAGGCCCCCACGCGAACCCGGTCGACCCGACGCTTGGCGGGAAGACCGCCGGCGCCCGTCCCCTCAAATCTTGCCGCCGCGGGCGGGAAGGCCGCGATGTTCCCTTCCGGGCCCCCCGCCCTTGACAAGGCCCGGAAGAAAAACGTATTTTCCCGAGTCAAAGCCTAAAAAAAAAAAAATATTTTTTTTAAGCTTCGGACCTATCCAAAGCCAAGGGAGTCGAGAAATGGGAAAAAGATTCGTTTTGATCCATGGCGCCTGGCACGGCGGCTGGTGCTGGGACCGCGCGGCCGAATCACTCCGAACCCGGGGTCATGTCGTGGACGCCCCCACCATGCCCGGCCATGGTCCGACTGACGACCGGAGCCGGATATCGTTTCAGGATTATGTGAACAAAATAGCCGAGGTCCTGCGTTCCCGTCCCGAACCGGCCGTGCTGGTCGGGCATTCCAGCGCCGGATTCATGATCCAGGCGGCGGCGCCCTTGGTTCCGGACAAGATCGAACGGCTGGTCTTCAACAACGCCTTTATCCTGCCCGATCAAACATCCCAGTTCGACCTGGTCCCCCCGGAAGTGGCGCGGGGCATGACCGCCGCGGCCGCGGCCTCGCCCGACAACTGCGTCCCGGTGGACGAAGCCTTTGTCCGCGACATGCTCATGGCCGGCGATCCCGAGGATGACCGGAAAGCACTCCTGGCCCGCCTCGCGCCTCAACCCCTGGCCCTTTTCACCACGAAGATCGACGCCAAGCCTTTCCAGGCCCTGAAAATTCCCCAAGTCGTCATCTTCTGCCGCGATGACGCTTCCCTGCCTCCCGGCGCGTACCTGGGAATGGCCCAAGGCTTGGGCGAGTTCGACCTGATCGAAATCGCGGGCGGCCACGAAACCCTGTTCGTCAACCCGGACTTTTTCGTCGAAACCCTGCTCCAGGCGGCGGGTTGATTATCACCCCAAGCCAGGGGCGGGCGATTTGGCGGCAGCCGCGGGTTGTTCAAAAAAGACGGGCGGGCTTGAGGTTCGGCGGCTCCCGGTCCGGACTGTCGCCAGGGGGGGCGACAAGCGTCCGCCGGTGATATCCGCCGGACTTCCAGGACCGTTTTTTCTTTACCGGGAAAAGGCCTTGGATGCATTATTGGGGATGGTTGCCTAGCGGAGCAGGGGGCTGCTCCTCCCCACCCAAGCGCGAAGAAAAAAGGAAATAGGTTCCATGTCGTCTGAGATCGACAAAACCAAGGCGCGGATTTTTATCGTCGAAAATGAAGTCATCACCGCCGCCGACCTGGAGAACAGTCTCCAGGAACTGGGCTACGCCGTCTGCGGCAAGGCCTCGAATTGTAACGAGGCGCTTGAGCTGATCGAACGGCGCCGGCCCGACTTGGTCATGATGGACATTGTCCTTCAAGGCGATATGGACGGGATAGAGGCCGCCGGGCTTATCAGGGACAACTGGGGCATTCCCGTGGTTTTTCTCACCGCTTATGCGGACTCCGACCGGTTGGAACGGGCTAGGTTGACTCACCCCTTTGGATACCTACTCAAACCCTTCCAAGACCGGGACTTGAAAATCACCACGGAGATGGCGCTGTACGCGGCCAGGGTGGATGCGGAGAGAAAGGGCGTCGAGGAAAAGCTGCGTGAATCCGAACAAAAATATCGCCTGCTTTTCACCCATGCTCCCACGGGAATATTGGAAGTCGATTTCACGACCGGGTGCTTTACCAGAGTCAACTCGCTGATCTGCGATTATACCGGCTACTCCGAGGAAGAGCTCTTGACCATGGGCGCTCTGAATATACTCACCGAGGAAAGCCAAATCCATTTCCTCGAGCGGCTGGATAAGATTAACAAGGGCGAAAGCGTCCCCGTCAATCCTGAATTTTTCATCAAAAATAAAGACGGAAGCACCAGATGGGTCCAACTCAACGTGGATTTTATGCGGCAAGAAAACCGGATAACCGGCGCAACCGTCGTGATTCACGACATTACCGCGAGAAAACGGACCGAGGAGGCCCTGAGGAAGAGCGAGGAACGGTATCGGAGCCTTTTCGAGGAGGCGGGGGAAGGCATCCTGCTCAGCGACCAGAACGCCACTATTGTCAATGCTAACCAAAAAGCCTTGAAAATGTTGGAATATTCCAGCTCCGAAATTATCGGGCTCAATGCCGTCGACCTCATTCATCCCGATGACCTGAAGGCCATTCCCGTCGAATTTACGCGTCAACAGGTCCGCGATGGTTCCCTCGTCACTATCGAACGGAGGTTTCGGACCGCTTCCGGCCGGTATATCCCGGTTGACGTCTCGGTTTCCTTTATACCCAACGCCGGTATTCACCAAGTTTTCTTTCAAGATATCACGGAGCGCAAACGAGCCGAGGAAGAAAAGGAACAACTTCAGGCCCAACTTCGTCACGCCCACAAGATGGAGGCGGTCGGAACGCTCGCGGCCGGCATCGCCCACGAATTCAACAACCACCCCCAAGCCATCACCGGGTACACGCAATTGTTGCTGATGTATAAACCGAAAAACGACCCGGATCGCCACGGCCTGAATGCCATTCAAAAAGCGGGGGAAAGGGCCGCCGTCCTGGTCAGGCAACTCCTGTTATTCGCCCGCAAGGCCGAGGCCCGGCGTCGCCCCGTCAACCTCAACCAGGAAATCGAGCGCGCGCGAAAGATGCTTGAGCGGGACCTGCCCGGGGTGATCGACATCGAGGTTATACCGGGCGGCGGCTTGTGGACTATCCTGGCCGATCCGGCCCAAATCGGGCAACTCCTGTTGAACCTCGGAACGAACGCCGCCGACGCCATGCCCGCGGGAGGCAAGCTCCTCATCGAGACGAAAAACGCGGCCCTGGGGGAGGCCCACGCCAAGGTCAACCCGGGCGTCAAACCCGCCAACTATGTGCTGCTCACCGTATCCGACTTCGGTCAGGGCATGGACAAGGAGACAGTCAAGCACATTTTCGACCCCTTCTTCACGACCAAGGAAATCGGGAAAGGGACCGGTCTCGGCTTGGCTTCCGTATATGGCATCGTCCAAAGCCACGGCGGCTACATCAACTGCCAGAGCGAGGTCGGCCGCGGGACCACTTTCAAGATTTATCTGCCGGCGATGGAACAGCCGAAAACCTGATAAAAAGAACCTGGACGCCCGGCCGGCCCCGCGCCGGGGCCAGCCGGGTTTCGTCAAGACGCGGGAAAAAAGGCAACCCGGGTCAAGCCCCGGCGGTCGAGCTTGGAAAAAAGTCGTCTTGTGGTATGATAATTTCATGAATCGAAAAACGCACCTACCGGTCGAATGGCTGCGGGATTTTTGCCGGAAAAACGGCATCCGTAAACTATCCTTGTTTGGGTCGACGGTGAAAGGCAATCTCGGTCCGGATAGCGATATGGACATCCTCGTCGAGTTCGAACCGGGCCGGACTCCCGGGCTTATACGTCTGTCCGGCCTGGAGTTGGAGCTTGGCGAAATCGCGGGCCGCAAAGTCGACCTGCGCACGCCGGCCGAACTCAGCCGCTACTTCCGCGAAGACGTCCTCGCCCAGGCCGAGGTAAGGTATGAGGCGTGAGGACAGCGTTCGTCTTCGGCATATGCGGGACGCTGCGCTGGAAGCCTTGTCCTTTGTTGGCGGTAAAAATCGTCGTAACCTGGATGATGATCGTATGCTGGTCCTGGCGTTGATCAAGGAGGTGGAGATAATCGGCGAGGCCGCGTCTCGCGTCTCCGAGGAAACCAGAACAACCCTCCCGCGCATTCCCTGGGCCAGTATTGTCGCCATGCGAAATCGCCTTATTCATGCCTATTTTGATGTCGACCGGGACGTTCCTTGGCAAACCGCGGCCGAAGACCTGCCCGCCCTGCTCGAGCAACTCGAGGCTGTCACGGAATAATCACCACCGTCAAGCCATATGGTCCGGCCGGCCCCGCGCCGGGGCGAGATTTTTTTCCCAGGCGGAAACGCGGCCATATCGTCGGCCCCGCCCCCTTGAATTCAGTTCATAAATAACTTAAATTCAACATATTAGCGCGCTCGCTGGAAGCTTTGTCCCGGCGTGTTTTTTCTTCATGGCGCGGCCTGAAGCGACTATCTCACCGAAAAAACAGAGGAAAGCTCACTATTGCCAACAATGCCGCCGTCATCGCCGCCGACCGGGATAACCGTTGCCAGGGACTGGGCTAGCCCGTCCGCGCTAGGGCGGCCGCCGGAAAAAGAGCCGGGCGCCTCGTTTAATTACCTACACCAAGCCTAGTCAACAACAACCCATGAGAGTCTAGGGCCATGACCGACGACCGACCGAATACCCGCCTTGTTGGCGTGAATTATAAAACCGCCTTGCTGCTGGCCGCGATCCTGAGCGCCGGCGTTTTGGCCGCCTGGTGGACGGCCCCCCGGGCCGCCCTACCCCTGGGGTTGAGCCTGTTCAGCGTTCCGGCCTTTTTGTTCGCCTGGTCGATGTGGCGAGACGCGCGCATTATTCGTCGACAGCAGGCGGAGTTGCTGGACAGCGACGCCCGCCGCCGTGAATACATTACCCATGCCCCGTACGGCGTTTTTATCGGCGACGAGAAGGGCCGCTTTATCCAGGTCAATCCCGCCGCCGGCCGGATCACCGGGTACGACGAATCGGAATTACTTACCATGAGCAGCTCCGACCTGGAGTGCGAGGACGGGCTGGAGGACGGAACCAAGCCTTTCCCGACCGTCGTCCAGGCCGGCCAGGCGCGGGCTGAAGCAGCCTTCCGGCATAAAAGCGGCGAGCGGCGCTGGTGGTCCGTGTCCGGCGTGAAGCTGTCCGACGAGCGCTTTCTTTTTTTCAGCCACGATATCACCGCCCGCAAGCTGGCGGAACAAGGCCTTTACCATAACGAAGCCCGTCTGGAAAGCCTGTTTCGGATCAACCAGCATCAGGCCCGGAATATCCAGGAACTGCTTGATTACGCCCTGAAGGAAGCGATCGCCCTCACGCACAGCGCCATTGGGTATATCTATTTTTATGATGAAGCCAAGAGGGAGTTTACCCTGAACACTTGGTCCAGGGAAGTGATGCGGCAATGCCGGGTGGCTGAATCGCAAACAGTCTATGAATTGGAGAAAACCGGCATTTGGGGCGAGGCGGTGCGACAGGCGCGGCCCATTGTGGTCAACGATTATGCGGCGCCGAATCCGCACAAAAAGGGAATACCTTTGGGACACGCGCCGCTGAAAAAATTCCTGACCATCCCGGTTTTCAGCCAGGACCAGATCGTCGCCGTGATCGGCGTGGCCAACAAGCAGCGCGACTACGATGACTCGGACATCCGCCAGTTGAACTTGATGATGGACGCCGTCTGGAAAATCGTCCAACGCAAGCAGGCGGAACAGGCGTTGCGGGAGAGCGAGGAAAAATTTCGCCGGATCACCGAGGGCATGAGCGACGTTGTCTGGCTGCGCTCCCACGATAATTCCTCCATGCTGTACGTCAACCCTTCCTACGAAAAAATCTGGGGCAGATCAAGGGCCAGGCTCTATGAGGACCCGCAAGACTTCATGGCGGCGGTCCACCCGGCCGACCTGGAATCCGTTCTCGCCGAGTTCCGGCGTTATACCGCCACGGGAAATTTCGACCTGGAATACCGCATCCTGCGGCCCGATGGCGACCTGCGCTGGATTCAGGCGCGCGGGTATCCTCTTTATGACGAGAGCGGCCAAGTTATTCGCCATGTCGGCTCGGCCTCGGACATCACCAGGCGCAAGCGAGCCGAAGTGGAGCTGCGGGAATCCCATCAGCGTTTGTTGACGGTCATGGACTCCGTGGACGCTTTTGTGTACATCGCGGATATGCGGACCCATGAGTTGCTGTTCGTCAATGCCTACGGTCGCAACGTCTTCGGTGACATCGCCGGAAAAATCTGCTGGGAGAACATCCAGGTGGGGCAGACCGGCCCCTGTCCCTTCTGCACCAACGACAAGCTCTTGACCGCGGACGGCCGGCCCGCGGGCATTCATCGCTGGGAGTTCCGGAACACCGGCAACGGCCGTTGGTACGACTGTCGCGACCAAGCCATTCAGTGGACCGACGGGCGAATGGTGCGCATGGAGATCGCCACGGAAATCACGGCGCGTAAACAGGCCGAACAGACCATTCACGAAACAAACCGCCGGCTCGAGGAGGCCCTGGGACGCACCACCTCCATCATGTCCGCCGTGCCGGTGGGCATTGTGGTTTTCAACCAGGCGGGCCGGGTCATTGACGACAACCCCGCGGCCCGGCGGTTGTTCAACGAAAATGATTTTGAACCGGATTCCCAACGCTGCGGGGACTACATCCGCTGCCTGTACCGCACGCAACACCCCGACGGGTGCGGAAGCGGTCCCGACTGCCGGGACTGCGAGCTCAACGCCGCGTTAATGCAGGTCCTGTCCGGCGGCGAGGCCGTCAACGACCAGGAAAAAGCGGTCCCTCGAAGCGCCGCCGCGGGCGACCTCTGGATTCGTTTCAATGTGCTTCCGGTGGTCCTCAATGAAGAGAACTGCGCCATGCTTGTGGCGCAGGACATTTCCGCGCGCAAGCGCGCCGAGGCCGACCTGCGCCGGGTCAAGGACGCGGCCGAAGCCGCGAACCGGGCCAAATCCGAGTTCGTGGCCAATATGAGCCATGAAATTCGCACGCCCATGAACGGCGTTATCGGCATGGCCGGCCTGCTGCTGGACTCCGGACTGACGCCCGAGCAGCGCCGATTCGCCGCGACAATTCAGCACAGCGGCGAAATCTTGCTGGGCATCATCAACGACATCCTGGATTTCTCCAAGATCGAGGCCGGAAAACTAGACCTGGAAACCCTGGACTTCGACTTGATCAATCTTCTGGACGATATCGCCGGGACCATGGCGATGCGGGCGCAGGAAAAGGGCCTGGAACTGATCTGCCACGCGGACCCGGAGACGCCCGCGGCCCTGCGCGGCGACCCCGGCCGTTTGCGCCAAATCCTGAACAACTTGGTGGGCAACGCCGTGAAATTTACCGAGTCCGGCGAAATTGTGATCCGGGCTGGACTCGTGGAGCGGTCGGACCAGGGCGTCGGGATGCGTTTTACGGTCCGTGACACCGGGATCGGCATTTCTCCGGACAAGATCGACAATATTTTCGACAAATTTTCCCAGGTCGACGCCTCCACCACCCGCAAGTT
Organism: Pseudomonadota bacterium; assembly: GCA_043806915.1. Lineage (GTDB taxonomy): Bacteria > Desulfobacterota > Desulfarculia > Adiutricales > JAGVGV01 > JAZDGM01. The sequence continues at coordinate 21,933 of JAZDGM010000194.1, forward strand.
CGGCGGCACGGGACTGGGGCTGGCCATATGCAAGCAGTTGGCCGCCCTGATGGGAGGCGAGGTCGGAGTGTCCAGCACTCCGGGCCGGGGTTCGGAATTTTGGTTTACCGCGAGGTTCGCCTGTCCGGCGGAGGGGAGGCCTGAACTTGCCGCGCCGCGGGACTTGCGCGGCCAACAGGTCCTGGTGGTGGACGACAACGCCACGAACCTGGAAATCCTGGGCCGACAACTCGAGGCCTGGGGCGCCTTTCCCCGGCTGTTCGCCGATGGGGAGGAGGCCTGGCAAGCCCTGCAACAATGCTGGGAGTCGGGCGGCTCCCTTGCCCTGGCCATCCTGGATTTACAGATGCCGGGCTTGGATGGGGAGGAATTGGGCGGCCGAATCAAGGCCGACGACAGGTTCCAGTCCTTGCCCCTGGTGATGCTCACTTCCCTGGGCCGGCCCGGCGACTCAAAACGGTTTGCCGAACTGGGCTTCGCCGCCTATCTGAACAAGCCCGTGCGCCAGTCGGAGCTGTTTGACGCCCTGGTCATGGTGCTGGCCGACAAGGAGGAACGGTCGCCGAACAAACCCATCATCACCCGCCGCCTGGCGCGGGAAGCCCGGCGGCGTCAGGAAGCTTGGCCGCGTCTTTCCGGGCGCGTCCTCGTGGTCGAGGATAACCCCGTGAATCAACAGGTGGCCCTGGGCATGCTCGCCAAAATGGGGCTCGCCGCCCAGGTCGCCGCCAATGGACTCGAGGCCCTCGAGGCCCTGCGCGAAACCCCCTACGACCTGGTGCTCATGGATGTGCATATGCCCGAAATGGACGGCCTGACCGCCACCAGGGAGATCAGGAAAATGGCGGATGAGCCCGGGGAAGAAAGACCGGGCGGGCGGGGCCGCTCCCGAATTCCCGTCATCGCCATGACCGCCGGAGTCATGGACCAGGACCGCGAGAACTGCTTCGAAGTCGGCATGGACGACTTTACGCCCAAGCCATTGCTCCCGGCTGAACTGGGCCGGGTGCTGAAAAAGTGGTTGAACGCCCCCGTCGAGGCGGAGAAACCGGACGGCGCGACCTGCGCCTTTACGGCGCGGGACAGCGACCCGGCTCGCCAACCATCCCCCGGCCGGGACCGGGAACAGGAACTCCCGGCCTTCGACCAGGCCGATCTGGAGGCCCGGCTCATGGGCGACGAGGAACTTGAGCAGGAGATACTGCGGCTCTTCCTTGATTCCGTGCCATTGAAACAAGCCGCCCTTCGCGAACACACCGCCGCCGGCGACTTTCGCGCCGTCAACCTGGACGCTCATACGCTCAAGGGCATGGCGCTGAACATATCCTGCCCGGCCCTGGCCGAGGTTGCCTGGAAACTGGAAACCGCCGGCCGGTCCGGGGACCAGACGGCCGTGCAAGGGTTATTGCCTTTACTGGACCAACAAGTTCAACGCCTCGAGGCGGTCTTGAAAGGCGTTTTATTGGAAATGTCGTGACCGCCGCCCCCGGGGGCTTCGGCGGGCTTGGTCCGAGGCGGTCGCCGCCGGGGAAGCCGTTCGGGGCCAGCCGGACTTTTCCCGGCATTTTTGTCTTGAAATAATGTTTGGCCAAGTTGAAAACCCCCCGTCGGGGGTTTACCTTTTTCTTCTATTATTGTGGTTGCCTGAACGATCGTTTGGGCTTATATAGTGACGCAATTTGTTTTAGAGGAGATTTGCAATGACGAAACTGTTGATAATTGGCGGAGTAGCGGGCGGAGCGACGGCGGCGGCCCGGGCCAGAAGGTTGGACGAGCACGCGGAAATCATCGTGATCGAGCGGGGGGATTACGTCTCCTTCGCCAACTGCGGTTTGCCATATTTCATCGGCGGCGTGATCGAGACCAGGGACGCGCTGCTGGTGGCCACGCCTGAAACCTTCAAGGGTAAATACAACGTCGAGGTTCGGGTGCGGTCCGAGGCCCTGTCCATCGACCGCGAACAACGCTCGGTGGAAATCCGGGACCTCAAGACCGGGGAGGTTTACCGCGAATCCTACGACAAGCTTATTCTGTCGCCCGGGGCCGAACCCTTGCGGCCGCCCCTGGAAGGCGTGGACCTGGAAGGCGTTTTCAACCTCCGGAGCATTCCCGATTCCGAGGCCATCGCCGACTTTGTCACGACGAGGGACCCCCGGGCCGCCGTGGTGGTCGGCGGCGGCTTTATCGGCCTGGAAATGGCCGAAAACCTGGCCCACCGGGGGCTGGCGGTCACCATCGTCGAAATGCAGGATCAGGTCCTTCTCAACCTTGACTACGAAATGGCGGTCTTGCTCCACGACCACCTGCGGTCCAAGGGGGTGGTCCTGAACCTGGGCGACGGTCTTTCCGCCATAAAAAAAACCAACGACCGGCTGCTGGTCCAAACAACCACGGGCCAGGGAATTGAATGCGACCTGGTCCTGCTTTCCATCGGCGTTCGACCCGAAAGCAAGTTGGCCCGGGAAGCGGGCCTGCGGCTGACTCCCAGGGGCCATATCGTGGTGGACGGCGTCCTCCGGACCTCGGACCCGAACATTTTCGCGGTGGGCGATTCCGTCCAGGTCAATGATTTCGTCACCGGACTGCCGGTGACGGTCGCCCTGGCCGGCCCGGCCAATCGACAGGGCCGCCTGGCCGCGGACAACGCCCTGGGCCGGAGGTCGATTTACCGGGGGCCGTCCGGGACGGCCGTGGTCAAGGTGTTCGACCTGGTCGCCGGGTCCACCGGCCCCAGCGAGCGTTTCCTGCGGGACAACCGTTTTCCCTACCTGACCGGGTACACCCACTCCGGCTCCCACGCCTCGTATTATCCCGGAAGCGAGGACATGGCCGTGAAGTTGCTCTTTTCCCCCGGCAGCGGCCGGGTCCTGGGCGCCCAGATCATCGGCGGCGAGGGGGTGGACAAGCGGATCGACGTCCTCGCCACGGCCATTCGCGGCGGGCTGACCGTCTTCGACCTGGAAGAGTTGGACCTGGCCTACGCGCCGCCCTTTTCCTCGGCCAAGGACCCGGTCAACGTGGCGGGCCATGTGGCGGCCAATATTCTTAAGGGCGACGTGGAAATGTTCCCGCCCCGGGAAGTGCCGAGCCTCGACCCGGCCCGGGACGTTCTGGTGGACCTCCGGTTCAAGGAAGAACTGGATGAATTTCCGCCGATCGACGGCGCCCTGCACATCCCCTTGCCACAGTTGAGGAGCCGACTCAAGGACCTTGACCCGGCCAAGAACTATTACCTTTACTGCGCCATCGGGCTCCGGGGGTACCTGGGACACCGGGTGCTGACCCAGAACGGCTTCAAATCGAAGAATCTCGCCGGCGGTTATTCCTCCTACAAGCCCACCGCCTGATTTCAGCTTAACCGGGCGAAGGGTCCAGTCCCCTTCGCCCTATTTTCCGAATCCGCTTGTCCACCGCTCCCCCCGGGGTCCAAGGCGACCGTGGTTCCGCCAGGGGCTCCACGGCTCAAGGAAGGTTCAGGGCCAGGCGCGTCTGTCCCTAGCCCCGCCGGCCGTAGGTAATTCCCAGCTTATCCATCCTTTTTCGCAAGGTGTTGGGATGAACCCCCAACAACTCGGCGGCGCTTCCCGGGCCGCTGATTTTGCCGCGGGCTTTTTCCAGGGCCCGCCGGATATGCCGGGCGTTGACTTCGTCCAGGGAAGAAAAATCGCCGTCGTCCAGGAGGCCCGACTCCGGCCCGGCGTCCCCGGTTCGCTGGGGGGCCAGAATCCCCGCGAAGGAGAGATACTCCCCCGACCTTCTGATCAAGGCCCGTTCCACCACGTTTTCCAGTTCCCGGACATTGCCCGGCCAGTCGTAATTGAGAAGCTGGTCCATGGCTTTGGGGGCCAGTCGGGGCCGATCGTAAATTTTCAGGTCCAGGGACTTCTTTTCCACGAAATGGTGGACCAAGGCCGGGATATCCCCTTTTCTCCGCCGCAGGGGCGGAATCATGACCGGGAAGACATTAAGCCGGTACCAGAGGTCTTCCCGGAATTTCCCCGCGGCGATCATTTCCGGGAGGTTTCGATGCGTGGCTGAAATAATGCGGATGTCCACGGTCAGGGGCTGGGTTCCGCCCACCCGTTCGATCTCCCGGTGTTGAATCGCCCGCAGCAGTCGGGCCTGGGCCGGAAACGGCAGGTCGCCGACTTCGTCCAGAAAAATGGTCCCGCCGTCGGCCCGTTCGAAACGCCCTCTTTTTTGCCTGACCGCGCCGGTGAAAGCGCCCCTTTCGTGACCGAACAGCTCGCTGTCGACCAGGGATTCCGGAATGGCGCCGCAGTTGACTTTGATCAGGGGCCCTTCCCGGCGGGGGGAGGCGTTGTGAATAAAGTTGGCCAACACCTCCTTGCCCACTCCGGTTTCACCCAGGAGCAGAACCGGGCTGTCCAGGGGCGCGGCCTGCCGGACCATCTCCATTATTTCCCGCAGACCGAAATCCGCCCCGATAATATCCGCTCCCGACAGTTCCCGCAGTTCCCGCTGAAGGTAGAGATTGTCGTCGGCCAGCATGTCCTTAAGCTTGTGGACTTCCTGGTGTTTCAAGGCGTTGGACATGGCGATGGCGAAGGGTTCGCGCAACAGGAGCAGGAGCCGGGCGTGTTCCTCGGTGAAACGGTTATGCCCCTTGGCCTTCAAAGCCAGGTTGCCCACCCGGAAGCCTTCCAGTTCCAGACGTAAAACCATAAGGGAAAAATCAGGCGGAACCCCGCCTATCTTGGCCAGTTCCAGCGCGAACGGCTCCAGGTCGGGCCGGTTGAGTATTTTTACCGGCAGATTCGAATCAACGTTCCGGCTGTTTTCCGGATGGCCGTCAAACTCCAGGTCCGGCAGGGGCAAAATCCTGGGCGGACCGGTCCAGCCCTCGAGGGAAGCCGAGGCGATGACTTCCATCACATTTATATCCCTGACAAAAATGGTCAGATCAATACTCTCCGCGGGAATTAAATCCTTGATGTACTCCAGGCAGCGCCGCAAAGAATCCTCGATCTGCAGGCTTCCGCAGATGCGCAGCACCGCTTCCCTCACAAAAACGTTATCATCCATTTTTCCCTTGACCACACTTTTGATGACCACCCTTTTGACGCGCCGCTCCACTTTACGCCCCGGCGTAAATAGTGTTTGACCGATAACAGCAAATTTCCCTAAAAATAAGACAGTTATATTGGTTTATCGAAATGAAACCATACCGAAAACAAGTTGCCTAACCTGTTTGAGCCGTAAAAAATAAACTTTTATTTTTTAAATTAGCAAAATTAGATAGACAAAATTTAAATAATCTGGCATACTCATTCGAAAACTTCGACAGGAATGCCTTATGAGAAAAGTAGTAGACCTCCAAATGAAATTGGGTGAGTACGGCGTAGAAAAAATTGAATTTGACCTCCGCTCCAGAGACGAAATTCCGAAAATATTGATGGGT
>JAZDGM010000195.1:0-5162 GCA_043806915.1 Pseudomonadota bacterium
GAACCCATGCCTGAAGGCTCGCCGGGCAAGGCCTATCCCCTGGCCGGCGATTATGGGCGGGGGCGGGGCGCTACATCTATAGAGTGAGGAAGCTGGAGCTTCCCTGGCCGAGGTTCCCAAGCTAGAGCTTGGGAACCAGCCTTACTCATTTTCATTTGGCCATTTTCCTGACATTTTCAACCGGCCGCTGACATAATGGAATTAGTCCGTGGATTGGAGGCGGGCGACCAGGCCGGCTTATCTAATTTAAAAAATGGATGTCCCGTACGTTCTTAAAAATAAATGTCCCGTACGTTATCCCGGCCGCGTCCAGCCGGGCGGAAGCAGCGGCGTTGCGGGGGCCGGCTTTTATCAACTCGTCGGGAAGATGCGGAAAATAGGCGCGGGGAAAATCGGCGGCCTCGCGTGCTACTTTTTCGCGGCCACGTCCCGGCAGTACCGGACCCCGGTCATGGCGTCGGCGGCCCAGTGATCGGCCCCCACCAGGCGGCAGACCTTTTCGTCGATAAACCCGCCCCCGATGATGATCCTGACGTCCCGGGCCATGATCTCCGGGTCGGCCTTAAGCAGCCGGACCGTATCCAGGATCGCCTCGTGGGACGTGGTGAGCAGGGCCGAAAGCCCGACGACCCGGGGCTTGAATTCCAGGGCCTGGGCTAAAAATTCCTCCGGAGGCGCGTCCACCCCCAGGTCCAGCACCTCGAACCCATGACAGCGTAGCAGCATGCAGACCAGGTTCTTGCCGATGTCGTGGATGTCCCCCCGGACGGTCCCCACCAGGATGCGGCCCGAATGGGACTCCCTGATCCGCTCGCTGATCCGGGGCAGAATCAGGTCCACCACCTGCCGCTGGATTTCCCCGGCCATGATCAGGCCGGAAATGAAATACCGGCCCTGCTGGTAGCGCTCCCCAACCCGGCGGATGCCTTCCTGCGAGCAATACAGGATTTTCAGGGGGTCCAGCCCTTCCCGGAGGAGGCGGCGGACTTCGTCCAAGGCCTCGTTTTCCCTGAGGTCGATCAGCAACTCCATGAGCAAGGCCCCAGCGGGGAAAATTTCATTATCCATTTCCAGCACCTGTCCGTCCTACCACAGCCCCACGCGTGTCGAGATGTTGAAGCGGTCCCCCCGAAAAGTGAACCACCCCCAACTGACCCGGCGGTCGTTGAAATCAAAAAAGGTGTGTTCCAGGCGAAACGCGGGGGAACCCGGTTCGCCCCGCAGATAGGCCGCCTCCCTAGCGCCGAGGGAGGTTACGCCTATGGAAAGCAGGCCCTTCTTGAAACTGGTCTCTCCCGAACCGGAAAGCAGCCCGCCCAGCGACGTGACGTCCATCTCCGATTCCACGATGGGCAGGCTGGGATCGTAGATCAAATATTGCTGGTGGTGCAACAGCGGCTCGTCCGAACTGGATATCAAGCGGCCGATGTAAATGACCCGGTCCCCCTCGGAAACGGAAAGACGCTGGGCGATGACCTGGTCCGCGGTGACGATGCGCACTTCCAGCAGCTTGACCCTGGTCTTTTCCCGGTCCCGAAAGATGTCCTGGAGTTCATTTAATTGAAAGGAAAACATCCCCAATTCCAGGGGCTTGACAAAAGTGCCCTTGCCCTGGGCCGTGTCCACGACGCCTTGTTCCACCAGCAGGTTGATCGCCCGGCGGACGGTCATGGGGCTGACCCCGTGCTGCTTGCAGAGCTGGGACTCCGAGGGCAGCCGCCCCCCGGGCGGGAATTCGCCCTGGGCGATCTGACGCCGGATGATATTCACCAGTTGCGAATAGGCGGGCTCGTAGGAGGTGCGGTCGATTAAGGGTTTCGGACTCATTTTTTTCTTTTTCCAAATATGGCTGCGTGCCTATATATATACATGAGCCCGCCGGGGTCAAGGCCAATAATCCGACCGGGGCGGGGGAGGCGCCGGGAATGACGTTCCGGGTGGGAACAGCCATTGACAGCTTATATATATAACCATATAATATACTAGAAACCCGGCCGATGCAACCCCGCCGCCTCGTCGGCCAACGCCGGTAAAAGGATCAGCCCCGACATGAAAACCACCCCCCCGCCGCCCCCCCGTTCTCGCCCGGAAAGAAGGCCGGCGTGACCCAACCCCTTCTGCTCCTCGCTTGCCAGGTCGTGTTCAAGGAAATGGAAAGGGGCCTGCCTCCGGACCTGCCCCGCCGGGTGCTGGACCCGGCCCTCCACCTTCAACCCGACCTGCTCCGGAAAACCCTGCAAGAAGCCGTGAACCAGGAAGAAGATAAATACGATTCCATCATCCTGGGGTACGGGCTCTGCTCCCGGGCCGTGGAAGGCTTGAAATCAAGCCGCGCCCGACTGATCCTGCCCCGGGTCGACGACTGCATCGGCATCTTTTTGGGTTCGCGCCAGGCCCACCTGTCGGCCCTGGCCGCCGAGCCGGGGACCTTCTTTCTCAGTCGCGGCTGGATCGAGGCCGGCGTGACCCCTTTCAACGAATTCGAATACACGGTCAAGAGGTTCGGCCGGGAAAAAGCCTATTCCCTCACCCAAAGGATGCTCCGGCACTATCGCCGCCTGGCGCTCCTGAGCTTGGGGCGCGACGAAAAATATTGCCGGTATCTTGACTATGCCAGGGAAATGGCGACGAAATTCGGGCTTGATCTCCAGGAAATGGAAGGGTCGGGGCGGCTGATGGAAAAAATGACCCGGGGGCCGTGGGACGATGATTTTTTGATTGTCCCGGCCGGTCGGGAAATAACCTTTGAAATGTTTTTCGGACGGGACTGAGTCGTTCGGCCGCGGGAGCGGTCCCACCGCCCCCGGACGCCGCTGGGAGGTCGCATGGAAAATATAGTCAAGGTCGAATTTCAACCCACCGGGAAACGGGTCGAGGTCCCCTTGGGCGAAACCGTCTTCGCGGCGGCCCGTTCCGGCGGCGCGGCCTTGGCCTCGGACTGCGGCGGCCGGGGAATTTGCGGCCGGTGCCGGGTGTCGATTCCGTCCGGAAACGTCTCTCCGGCGGAAAAGGAAGAACGGGACGTCCTGGAACGGGTCGGCGCGGCCCCCGGGGAGCGCCTGGCCTGCCGCTGCCTGTTGCGGGGGGACGCCCTGGTCGACATTCCCTTGGATTCGAGACGCTTCGACCAAAAGCTCCAGGTCTCGGGCGTGGAACGGCTTCCGGAAGGAGAAATGGTCCTGCGCCGGGTGGACATCGATCTCGCCGCCCCGACCCTGCGGGACCAGCGCTCGGACCTGGCCAGGTTTCTGGAAGCCCTGCCCGGCGGCGGGGACAACCGGGACTTGATTGTCGGTCCGGAACTGGCCGGCGCGGTTTCAGAAATCGGGCGGTCCTCGAACTGGCGGCTGACCGCCTTCCTGAGACACGGAAGTCCGGTCGGGGCCGCGGCCCGGGGCGCGGCCCCGCTGGGCTTGGCCGTGGACCTCGGGTCCAGCAAGATCGCCGGACGGCTGGTGGACCTGGAATCGGGCCGGGAAATCCTGTCGGCCGGGCTGGTCAACCCGCAAATCCCGTTCGGCGAGGACATCATCAGCCGGCTCGACTTCGCCCTCAACCAAGAAAACGGGGCGACGCGCCTAAAGCAACTGCTTCATGACGCCTTGCGCGAACTGACCGCGACGCTGATTCGGGACAGCGGGGCGTCCCGCCGGGATATCGCGGAAGCCGCGGTCTGCGGCAACACCGCCATGTCGCACTTTCTCCTGGGGCTGCCGGTCGCCCCCCTGGCCCACGCCCCCTATATCGCCGGATTTTCCACGCCCTTGGAACTGCCGGCCCGGGACATCGGCCTGGAGATCATGCCCGGCGCCCGGGCCTTCATCCTGCCTTGCCTGGGAGGGTTTGTCGGCGGGGACCACGCGGCCATGATCCTGGCTTGCGAGCTGGACCGCGCGACCGTTCCCTCCCTGGGGATCGACATCGGCACCAACACGGAAGTGGTCCTGGCCGGTCCCGGGGAAAACGGTTTTTTGGCCGCGGCGTCCTGCGCCTCGGGCCCGGCCTTCGAGGGGGCCCACCTGAAGGACGGCATGCGGGCCGCGTCCGGGGCGATTTCCAGGGTCAGGATAACCGACCGGGGGATCGAGCTGGACACCATCGCCGGGGGACCTCCCGTCGGCCTCTGCGGGTCCGGCCTTCTGGACGCCGTCTCGGAAATGCTGAAAATCGGCGCGATCGACGAACGCGGCCGCATCCGGGGGGACCACCCCGCCATCAGGCGGGAAGCGGGCTTGAATTCCTTCATCATCGCCCCGGCCGCCGAATCCGGGACCGGCCGGGACATAGAGATCACCCAGCGGGATGTCTCCCAAATACAGTTGGCCAAGGGCGCCATTCGAGCCGGGATCGAGGCCCTGCTCAAAAAAACCGGGACCAACCCCGCCGAGGTGGCGCGTATCTATATCGCCGGCGCCTTCGGCTCCTTCCTTGACCCGGAAAGCGCCGTGAACATAGGGCTGCTGCCCCGCCTGCCCCGGGCCGAGTTCGTGGCGGCCGGTAACGCGGCCCTGGTGGGGGCCGCCCTGGCTTTGGTTTCCAGGGAGGAAAGAAGCCGCGCCGCCGACATCGCCCGCCGCGCGCGCCACGTGGAACTGGCCGCCGACCCGGAATTCAGCCGCGACTTCGCCCGCGCCCTGCGCTTTCCGCCGGCCCGAGAAGGATCGTATTGAGGACATCCATTGGGAATGTTGAGGACGGGCTAGGCGGGAAATCAAAGCCCCCCTCGCCCCCCCACACCCCGCCCACTCCCCCCCAGAATGGATTTCCAAAGACCCCCAATATCCGCTGGTTCCCAAGCTCTAGCTTGGGAACCCGTGAATGGGAAGATCTAGCTTCCCCACTTTATCCGGAAAGCAACCAAGGGGAATCAACGCGGCGTTTCCATTCCGTAGTCTTGGCGCGGCGGTGAAGGTATCGATATTAGTCGGTTTGAAATTTCATCCGTCTCGTTGAACCCATGTCTGAAGGCTCGCCGGGCAAGGTCTATCCCCTGGCCGTCGATTATGGGCGGGGGCGGGGCGCTACATCTCTAGAGTGAGGAAGCCGGAGCTTCCCTGGCCGAGGTTCCCAAGCTAGAGCTTGGGAAACCGCCGAAATAAACCCCCCCAAAAGCAGGTTGTAGGGGGGGCGCCGCGGGCCCTCGTGTACTATTTTTCGGGCCC
>JAZDGM010000196.1:0-38141 GCA_043806915.1 Pseudomonadota bacterium
GGGACGTTCAATTAGAAATAATCCAAGGCGACGTCACCGAAATGGAGGTGGATGGGGTCGTCAACGCCGCCAACGCTCAACTCATTCTTGGGTCCGGGGTGGCGGGCGCGATCCGCCGGAAGGGCGGACCGACCATTCAGGCCGAATGCGACCAAATCGGCGGTACGTTCGTCGGCGGGGCGGTGGTCACCGGTGGTGGGGACCTTCGGGCGAAATATGTCGTTCACGCTGTCGGGCCGCGGCTGGGCGAAGGAGACGAAGACCGGAAACTGGCCGACGCGGTCCGGAACAGCCTGTCGCGGGCCGTGGAATACCACATGGCCTCCATCGCCTTTCCGGCCGTCAGTACCGGCATTTTCGGCTTTCCCCTGGACCGGGCCGCCAGGATCATGCTCCGGACCGCCGCGGACAGCCTGGCGCAACCCACTAGCCTGAAAAAAGTCTACTTCTGCCTTTTCGGCCAGGAAGCATACGATGTCTTCGCCGCCGAATTCAAGAAACTGTTTCCCAGAAAAAAAACCGTCGAATGCAACAAACGAACGTCCTGACCCGCGAGGAGAATAAAATGGTTTCCGTGAATGAACGTTTAAAGGAATTGGATATGGAGCTACCCGAGCCGCCCGCCCCGGTGGCCGCCTACGTTCCCGCCGTCAAGGCCGGGGATTTCATTTTCATTTCCGGGCAACTGCCCCTGGCCAAGGGAAAACTGGTCTACCCGGGACGGGTCGGGGACAGGGTGTCCCTGGAAGACGCCCAGCACGCCGCCAAAATAGCCGCCCTCAACTGCCTGGCCGTGCTGGGAAGCATGATCGACCTGGACGGGGATTTCCAGGTGGTCAAACTCACGGGCTTCGTCGCCTCGGGCCGTGACTTTTTCGACCAGCCCAAGGTCGTTAACGGCGCCTCGCAGTTCCTGCTTTATGTCTTGGGAGATAGGGGCCGTCACGCCCGGGCCGCGGTCGGCGTCAGCGCCTTGCCCCTGGGCGCGCCGGTGGAAATTGAAATGATCGTGCACACGGGAGGGAAATAATAAAATGCCTGACCAGATGATCGACAAAATCCATTGGCTGGGACATGACAGTTTTTACATCGCCGGTTCCAAGGTCGTTTACTTCGACCCCTGGGACGTCAAGGGAGAGCCCAAGGCCGACCTGATTCTCATCAGCCACGCGCACTTCGACCATTGCTCGCCGGATGACGTCGAGAAGATTAAAAAAGCCGGCACAATTATCCTGACCGAGCCGGAATCGGCTGAAAAACTCAAGGGCGACGTCAGAATCATGAAGCCGGGCCAAACCCTGGAAGCGGCCGGAGTCAAGGTCACGGCCATGCCGGCCTACAACACCGATAAAAATTTCCATCCCAAGGAAAACAACTGGCTGGGATTCGTGGTGGAGCTGGATGGGGTTACAATCTACCACACCGGCGACTCGGATTTTATCCCGGAAATGAAAAAAACGTCCGCGGATATCGCCCTTATTCCCGTTTCCGGGACCTACGTCATGACCGCCGACCAGGCGGTTCAAGCGGCCAGGGCCATCAAGCCGAAAATCGCCGTGCCCATGCACTACGGCAAGATCGTGGGGTCCGACGAAGACGCCAAGGCTTTCGCCGCGGCCCTGTCCGAGGACATGAAAGTCGTGATCAAGGAAAGGGAATAAGCCTCGGGGCCCGGCCGATCGCCGCGCCTCGGCCCGACGTGAAACCAGTCGACCGGTTCACGACGAAACACTCTCCCCCGGAATGATCTCGTCGTGAACCGGTCCTAGTCCGGACGCGCTTTCTAGACTTACCAGCCGTTTTTCAACTGCGCGACCCCACTCCCCCGGTTTTCAGCAGACGGGCCAAGACCCTCTTCCGGCTGTCGTCCATTCCTTCCACGGGAATCAGGTGTTCCACCGGTCCCTCGGCTTCCCGGGGCAGGCAGAGCATGCTGGCGTCGTTGCGGACCCGGGGAAAAACATTTTCCGGGTTTCCAAAAAAATTATCGGGATTGTAATAGGGCGCCAGGTGCCACCAGCAGCGATATCCCCAGTTCTTCAAAAGGGCAATGATGGCCGGGGATTCCTTTTCGCTGTTGTTTTCCACGAAAATAACCGGCTGACGGTCGCGGATCAGATGCTCCGCCCCGACCAGGACCTTGCGTTCCAGGCCCTCGGCGTCGATCTTGATCATGTCGCAACGACCGAAATTAAATGAATCCAGCGTGGTGACCCGCACGCCGTCCCCGGTCTGGTGGCCCTCGATGCCCAGGCAGCCGAAATTCGATTGGGAATATGGATTTATCACCGGAATCAAGGCCGCGCCATTGACGTTGCTGATGCCGAACGGCAGGCACATGACGTTGGTCAAGGCGTTGAGGGCCACGTTGGAACAGAGAAGCTGAAAAATCATGCGTTGCGGTTCAAAGGCGTAAACGCTGCCGCCGGGTCCGACCAAGCCCGCGAAGGCGATGGTATGGGTGCCGACATTCGCCCCCACATCCACCACCACCCAGCCGGGCCGAATGAACCGCCCCAGCAACTCGATCTCCCGCTCGCACCATTCCCCATACAGGTCCAGGGCCTTGCCCACGAAAAGGTCGTTTTTGTTGAAGCACATGATCCCGTGCTTGCATTGCTTGATGGCGATGAAACGATTTTCAAAAATGCGACCCGGCAGTTCGGGTAGTTTCAGGGGGGGGGCCGGGGAACCGGTCGCGGAGGGTTTGACCGCGGCGACCCTTACGGTAGTGAATTCCATTTCACTCCTCCTCTCCCATCCATGGGAGACTGGCTTTTTGCTCAACTCATTTATCGGCTGTCGCGGGTCGCCGCTTGAGGGTTATTTTACAGGTCGGTTCAGGGTTGGAAGGCGCGGCGGGCGGGAGACCTTGCGGAAACAGGGCCTTTTTTGTACAAGTATAACCATGGGAGGACATTAAAATGCTTGAGCTGTTGACGCCGGAAAACCTGATCGCCCTGCTGACCCTGACCGTCCTGGAAATCGTCCTGGGGATCGACAATATCGTCTTCATCTCGATCCTGACCGGAAAACTCAATCCCTCCGTCCAGCAAAAGGCTCGCCGGCTTGGGCTTTTCCTGGCTATGTTCATGCGAATCGGCCTGCTGCTGGGCCTTTCCTGGGTCATGAAACTGACGGCCCCTCTGTTCGCGGCCCTGGGGCATGAAGTCTCGGGGCGGGACCTGATCCTGCTGGGCGGCGGACTTTTCCTGATCGGAAAATCCACCTTCGAGATCCACGATAGCCTCGAGGCCCCGGAAGAACCGCCCGGACGCCGCAAAACCGCATCATCCTTCGCCTCGGCCATTTTTCAGATCATGGCCCTGGATATGATCTTTTCCCTGGATTCGGTCATTACCGCCGTGGGCATGGCCCGCCGGGTGGAGATCATGATCGCCGCCATTGTGATCGCCGTGGGGGTGATGATGGTCTTTGCCAGCGCGGTCGGGGATTTCATCCACAAGCATCCGACCCTGAAGATGTTGGCCTTGTCCTTTCTGCTGCTGATAGGCGTCATGCTGGTGGCCGAGGGTTTCGGCCGACACATCGAACGCGGCTATATCTATTTCGCCATGGGTTTTTCCCTGGCCGTGGAACTGTTGAACATGAAATCCCGGCAACCCCGAGTTCCAGTCGCCGGTTCCGGCAAAAAATAAAATGCCCGACCGGAAGCGGGCGGGTTCCCGGCTTCCGGTCGGGCGGCCCGGGACGTCCGGCCCGTGTGAACAGGACGGCCGTCCCGCGGGGTTCAAACGCCGTTTAGGCTTTCATCCGATCCAGCCCAAACTTGATTTTTTCCGTCAGTTCGCATTTGACGGGCCAATAATCGGCGGTTTTAACCCAGGGCCGCACCGCGAGATTGAAACCGTTGCCGACAATTTCCAGCACTTCCACGCTGGCCGGAGGGTCGGCCAGGACCCGGGGGTCGGCGGCCATGACTTCCTTGAGAATATCCTTGGCCCGGGCTAGCTCCTCCCCGGCGCCGACCCCGATAACCAGGTCGATCCGGCGGTGGGGCGTGGAACTGTAATTGATTATTTTATCACTGAATATCGCCGTGTTGGGGACCAAAATGTCCTTCCCGTCCGGGGCCTTCAAATGGGTTTTGAGCATGGTGATGGATTCCACCGAACCGCTGATCCCGGCCGCTTCCACGAAGTCGCCCTTTCTGAATGGACGAAAAAACAGAATGAGCACCCTGGCGGCGAGACTGGCCAAATGGGATTGCAAGGCCAGGCCGATGGCCAGGCCGGCGGCGCCGACCACGGCGATCAAGGACGCGGTTTGAAATCCCAGGGAATTGAGGGCGGCGATGAAGACAAAGACCGCCAGGGTCACATGAATGATCTGGGCCAGGAAATGAGCCAGGGTTTCTTCCACGCGGGCCCGGGGCATGGCCCTTTGGACGCCCTTGGTCAGAATCCTGGCCGCCATCAGCCCGAAAAACAGGATCGCCGCGGCGCCCAACATTTTAAAGCCATACTGGGCCGCCCATTCACTGACCTTAGGGATAAGCTGCTGAATAATTTCCATGTTCTTCTCCTTTGGCTCCTCGCTCTCGTTTAATCCGGCTGGCCGGGTATTTTATCCATTTTAACATCCTTTTTTGATTTATCCCGAGACGCCTCGTTTTTTCGCCCTTTGAAAAAGACGTTGGCTTTCCCGGTGGGACGCTTGGTCCCGGGGTTTGCGGGGGGGTGTTGTTTTTTGTGAAGAAAGTGCTTGACAGGTTTTGCCGGGTTTGCTTAACTATGCCTGAATGAATCATCATTCATTATTGGCCCATCGGCCGCCGCCGCCGTGGCTGCAAGAGTCCAACTGACTCAAATCCATAATTTTTCATGGGGTGATAGAATGGGAATCAACTATTTTCGTCGGGATGACCGTGACGCCAAGTTCGTGCTTTTCGAGGCGCTGGACATGGACAAATTACTCGGCTACGAAGCCTACCAGGACTTTTCGGCTGATGATTTCAATATGATCATTGATGAAGCCATCAAACTCGGCCGCGAAGTCATGGGACCCACCAACCAGGACGGCGACCGGATGGGCTGCGTTTACAAGGACAAGACCGTGACCACCCCGGAGTCCTTCAAGGAAGTCTGGAAAGTCATGAGCGAAAACGGTTGGATATCCATGTCCGTCGACCCCCGGTACGGTGGTCAGGGACTGCCCGCGGTCCTGGCCGGCATCTGCGGCGAGTTTTTCTGCGGCGCCAACATGGGCTTCATGACCTTCCCCGGCCTGGCCGTCGGCAATAGCCGCCTGATCGAGAATTTCGGGACCGAGGAAGACAAAAACCTGTTCTGCGAAAAGATGTATACCGGCGTTTGGGGCGGCACCATGTGCCTGACCGAACCCGACGCCGGTTCCGACGTGGGCTGGCTGCGCACCAAGGCCACGCCCGATCCGGAATCCGGCGACCCCCGCGTGTTCCGCATTCAGGGCGTCAAGCGCTTCATCACCAGCGGCGAGCACGACCTGACCGAAAACATCATTCACTTGGTCCTGGCCCGCATCGAAGGCGCTCCCCACGGCACCAAGGGCATCAGCCTCTTCATCGTCCCCAAAATTTGGGTCAACCCCGACGGCTCCCTCGACCAGCCCAACGACATGTTCTGCGAAGGCATCGAGCACAAGATGGGCATCCATGGCTCGGCCACCTGCACCCTGAACTTCGGTGAAAATGGACAGTGCCGGGGCATCCTCCTGGGCGAACCCAACAGCGGCATGGCCAAGATGTTCCAGATGATGAACGAGGCCCGGGTCGGCTGCGGCATGCAAGCCCTCGGATTGACCGCCGCCGCCTACGACACCGCCCGCTTTTACGCCAAGGAACGTTACCAGGGTCCTCCGTTCACCAACCGCAACGCCGAAAGGGTCCCGATCATTCAACACGAGGACGTCCGCCGGATGCTCATGAAGATCAAGGCCGGGACCGAGGCCATGCGGGCCCTGATGGCCAAGATATTCTACGTGATGGACGTCGCCCACCGCGACCCGGACGAAAACGCCCGTAAATGGGCCAAGTCCCAGGAAGAAATCCTGACCCCCCTGGTCAAGGCCTGGAACTCCGATCTCGGCTACGACCTGATTCGCGACGCGATCCAGGTCATGGGCGGCGTGGGTTTCTGCTCCGAGTTCCCGGTTGAGCAATACGCCCGGGACATCAAGATCGTATCCCTCTGGGAAGGCACAAACTACATCCAGTCCCTGGACTTGGTCGGCCGTAAACTCGGCATGGACGGCGGTCGCCCCTTCCAGGAATGGATCAAGAACGTCATGGATTTCACTTCCGCCAACAAGGACGACGCGGACTTCGGCAAGGACTTCAAACTGCTCTTCAAGGCCGCCCAGGCCGTGGCCGACTTCGCCATGAAGTACATGCAGTATTTCTCCGAGGGCCGCTTGTCCCTGATCCCCCTGAGCGCCTGTGATTTCCTGAACTGCTTCGCCGAAGTGGCCGCCGGCCAACTCATGCTCGAACAGGGCCTGATCGCTCGCAAAAGACTCGCCGAAGTCGACGCCGACAGCTCCGACGCTATTTTCTACAAGGGTAAAGTCGAAACCGTTAAGTTCTTCTGCCGCCACATCCTGGTCAACGTGTTCTCCCGGCACCTCGCCTTCCAGCAGGAAGACACCTCGGCCGTGGACGCGCCCGAGGAAGCTTTCCTCATCAGCTAAACGTCGGCTGCCACAGGCGTGGGCGGGCGGGGTCGGTCCCCGCCCGCCTTTTTTTTCCCAATTTTGATACGGACATCCATTTTGAAATCAAGCGCCCTATTCTATTTAAAAAAAGTATCCAGGACATCCATTTTATAATCAAACGCCGGAGTTATATAAATGGCTTCTATTAAAGGACATCCAAATTTAATATGGCATTCCATTCTTCCAAGGCCTTCCCGACAATCCATTTCCCCCCGGCCGGCCGTCCCGGCGCGAAGGCTGATAAAGGGGCCTCGCCCGCTTAGCCCTCTCGCCTGGTCAGCCGGGATTCAACAAGTTTAAATGGATGTCCTTCATAATGATATCGGTCAACATCGAGAACCGGCGGTAAGCGTCCTTCATTCTTTTGCGTTTGCCCATATCATCTCCTGTTTCCCTACTATGCTCAACCAATAAACCTGATTGCACTGATGTCCGCCCTGTTGCTCCTATACCGGTCCTAGTGTCAACTTGCGCAAGTAAGGCTTTGCCGTGGAATCTCTGGGCCGTTCTTTTATACGTTGCACCGCATGATAAGACGACGCACTGTGAGAGAAAATGAAGAAGTCAAATTCGAGTGGTTCCATGATCCTTCCAGCGAATATTGAAGATTGACGGCGGAATAAAATTCGCTCCAGGTTCATTGTAGCATCCATTTCTTAAGTATTTTTGTTGAATTGGGAGGCATACTGAACAGCAAGCCGTCCACTCCCACAGTGATAGGCCCATCGTAGTACTTTCCGGAATCGCCCAAAAAAGTGGCATTGAAAAAAGCCATCGGTGTCGGCGGAATGATGTGGAACAACACCAGGCGCCTGACGTTTGCATCCCGGGCGATTCGCGCTGCTTCTTCGGGGAAGGTGTGATACGTCAGTATGTCCGTGGCAACTTGCGCGACAACTCTACTTCTGGCGTCGCTGGCCTGACTGATTATCCGGAGCATTTCCGGTTGCAACGCTTCATGCAGCAGTAGATCAACCCCTTTGGCCTGGCGCCGCAATGATTCACACGGCAGGGTGTCTCCACTGATAACCACCGATCGCCCCTTATAGTCGAAACGGTACCCGAAAGCCGGTTCCACCGGGCGATGATCGACCAGAAAGGCCGTCACCTTCAAATCACTGGTCTGGAAAAACACTGTTCCTTTGGTTTCATCGAGCACCTCGATTGTTTCGGGTGAGCCACCAGCGCCTTCCGGATTTGCAACTGTCGGTCCATGGTGCGCAAACCGGAAACCTGCATCCAGAGAATAGGCTTGGTTGAATCCTTGGACCACGCTGTCGACGCCCTCGGGTCCAATTATTTTCAAGGGATATGTTCTCGCGCCTCCAGCCCAGGCTTTGAGCATCAGTTCACCCAGCCCGCCGATATGATCGGAGTGTAAATGCGTCAACAGGATGGCCTGGATGTTATCCAGCGGCACCCGCATCAGTTCCAGGTTCAGTGTACTTCCTGGACCTGAATCGATAATAAACAGATGTTTGCCGGCCATCACGAAAGTGCATACCCCTTTCCGTTTTCTATCCGGCAGGGGTGAACCGGCGCCCGCCAGACCGACATGAAGTCCATCCGGCAATTCCCCGATCATATTCTGTTTCATTGACCGGCTGGCGAGCCCGTTCCATAAATGCATTCCGATCTGTTGGTTTGCTGTGAAAGCTCCGGCAACGATGACAATCACAATTGTAAATACCAATAGTAATCGGAAGTTGAAAACCGTTTTCCACGCCGGCGGACTCTTCCGCGCCCTTGAGCTAAAGGAATAGGTAACTAGTGAGAGGGTAAAAACCGTTAAAAAAACCAGTTCAGACACGAGCGCCCCGGCCATCACCATCGGTAGATCGTCAACGACGAAGCTGGTTAATCTTCCCAATATCACCAACCCCAGGAAAACAATGGGAACCAACAACAGCCATCGGTGTACGGAGAATACTCCCAGCAGACAGAAAAACCCCATGCCCAGGAACAAGGCGCCGAAATCTCCTCTGAGGGAGTTGATACCAACAGCGCGGGCGGTGTCAGCGAAGAATAGCGTTGTCGCAACAATTTCCGGCCATATCAAAAAGCTTAGCCCCAGCATAAGAAATATGAAGCCGATTGCTCCCGACAAAACACGCAGGACTGATTCAACAAGATCGATTCCAAGCTTGTTCGTCATCGCCGAGTTCCTCCGGCTGTTTTCATCATCATGTTGGCCACTTCAGCGCCGGCATTCTGGTTTTGTCCGGAGACAATGCGCCCGTCGACCACAACATGATTGGCAAAAAAGTCACGAAAGGCAGTGGCGCTTTCAAAACTGGCCCCGGCCGCCCTCAGTTCCCGTTCCGGATGCTGGGGCGTGATGGAAATACCGAGTTCCTCAACCTGCTTATCCGTGACGGCCGTGATGCGGCGCCCCCGGACCAGTGGCTGGCCCTTCTCATCATGGGCCAACAGTAAACCGAGCGGACCATGACATACGCCGCCGATGACCCTGCCGGCCGCGTACGCTTCGCTTATTTTTCGGCCCAGCACTTGGGAAAAACCGAGATCATAAGCCGCTCCCCACCCCCCGGACAGAAAGATGATGTCATATTTTGTGAAGTCGATGTCGTCAATCAGTAATGAGTTTTTGACCTTGCCCTGCAATACCGGATCCGCAAGAAACCGATCATCATATTCACTTCTGATAAACCATTTGAGGGTCATGGGATCAATGGGTATTTTCCCGCCTTTGATGCTGGCTACCTCCACTGACATGCGCCCGTCCTGAAATTCATAGTACGGGGCGGTCAGCTCAGATGCGGCTACGCCGGTTTCATCGCCGTTTTCTCCCAGCCTGTCATGGCTGGTGGAGATAATCAGCGCCTTTCGCTCGGGCAACAGGTATCGCTGACCTTCATAGTCCGTGTGCAGACCCATGCTTTTCAGTACAAAGGGCAGTCCCAGCCTGACTGACACCCCGACCACGATGAGGGCTATCAATACGATCACAATTTTCTTTTTTTTCATTTCTTATGACTCCCTGGATTCGAGATTCCGCATGTTACGAATGTTGCTTTGTTTTAATTTAGTCGGGTTCAATGTTTGTATTAGTCAGCGGAAAGTGGATACACCGCAACTCTCTGGACATTGTCGTCTTTGGATGTATCCCCGCTAACCACGACAACTCGTCCCCGGTATTAGATTCTGTAACCGCAAGCGGGTTCGATTGGATGATGATCTACTTGGAAGGCCGCTATTTTAAGTCCGTCTTGGTCGAATACCGTTGTTAACGCGTCGCCTTTTAGCTCAAATGCTTCGGCTTTGATGCGTCCCGCGGCCTCGGGCATGGTCGCCCCGCCGTGATGTAGAACCCGGTATCGGGTATCCGGTTCATAGGCCGCCCGAAATCCAGCGACGACGCTTTCCACTCCCGGGGGGCCGTAGACCCTCGGAGGCAGACTTCGACCGGCCGCCCAGTTCTGCATGGCCGCCTCGCCCAAGTCTCCGATGTGGTCCGAGTGGAAGTGAGTCAGCAGGACAAATGAGATGTAATCAGCCTGAAGCCTGAAGCGGCTGATATTTTTCCAGGCGCCGGGCCCTGCATCCACCAGAAATCCCGTCTTTGGGGAAAACCCCGCCATGCATGGCGAATATCTGTCATCGTTCGCGATCGGCCCGCCTGAACCAATCATTACCAAATTCAACCCGTCCTCATGAAGAAGGTCCTGGTTTCCTCCCTGCAGGTTCTGTAAAATCCTCCGGTCCACCAGAGCGTTTTGGATGGATTCCGAGAAGATAAGCAGAGTGAAAATCACGACCAACATAAGGATAGTGATCGATATGGTCAGAAATTTACGCATCACAGTCCCTGCTTCGCTTTTGTGAGACTTGCCAATCAGCAACCTTCGCATGATTGCACTCGCGATTTAGCGCCAGTGATATCAGCGGGTCCAGACTATGGTTTTTCCCAGAGCGGGGGTTCTCCCGTAGACGCGGACCTCGAGCGAATTGCCATTAAGCTTCATCTTACACTTGTAGTCCTTGCCGTTTTCAGCATTGTAGATTTTGCCGCCGGAGTATTCACCACCGCCTGCATAAGAACAGTTCCAGAGCATGGTCATACCAACAATTTTGCGGTTCTTCTTTTTATCATCAGGATTCAGCTTGTCAACTTTCGGCCTTCCGTCTTGAAAATTTGGTTCTTTAAGCCATACGATCTGGCCGCAATACTTGTCATTGCATTTGTAGATATTCACTTTGGCGGTCTTTTTATCCACCAGCCAGGTTCCCTGAAGCGCTCCTCCGTCATCGGCGTCCGCGGTCGCGCCCATCACCGGCACCAACATCAACACCGCCGCCAATACAAGTAACAGGTTCCGCAATTTCCACTCCTTTAAATAACAAAACTCAAAATATATTTCAGCCGTAACTTTCCGTTGGTCGCATCAATTCCCGCTTCAATTAAACCTCTCCATAATAGCATCTCACATCTTTGATAGTGGCGCCGAGAAGACAGTAACCACAGTTGATGCATTCTGACTCAGTCTGTTTTTTATTTTGCAAGCTGTTTACAATTCCCGGTTCAATGATAAAAGGCCGCCCCATGGAGACAAAGTCCGCCAAATTGTTTCCCACGATGGTTTGCATATCTCGAAGGGAGCGGATCCCGCCGACTACCATCACCGGTATGTTGACAGTGTTTTTTATTTTTGATGCGGCGCATACATTGTAATTATAGAGCGGCCTATATGAAGTGATTTTAAAACGTGCGACGGTGGAAATGAAGAATTTCGCGACCGAGGATCTTTCCCTGTAAGGTGTAAGTTCCGTTATGGCTTCTATAGGCGGTTCCGGTGTTCTCACCATTGAAAATCCGTCCCGTCCCACACCGCATGATACCTCCAGACCATCACATCCCGATTTTTCAAGCAGCTTGGCGATTTTTACGGCTTCAGTCTCACGCATACCCTTATCTTGAAAGTCATAACCGTTTATCTTGATAAAAATCGGGAAATCACTGTTTTTTCCTTTTGATCTTTTTATAATTTCGCCAATGATTCTAAATCTGTTTTCGGTGTTGCCCCCCCATTTATCCGTTCTTCTGTTTTGAGCCGGCGATAAAAACTCGGATAAAAGGTAACCGTGTGCTCCATGAAGTTGAACACCGTCGAAACCCGCTTGCCTGGACCGGTCAATGTTTTTTACAAACTGTTGGATCAATTGTTCAATTTCGAGATCACTTAATCTGTTTAACGAATAAAGGCTCTCATCGCTGGAACCCTTTATCTGGCTTCCCTTATGAGAAATCTGTTGAATGGCGGCGACGCCGTGTTGATGTATCACCTGGGAAACTTTCCGGTAGGCCTCCATATCGTCATCCCGAAAGATTGTATTATCAACCATCAGACCGCCATCTTCCATGCCGGTAATGATCGTTCCAACTCCTCCTTGACCAAGTTCGGAATATAGATCAAGCAGTCTTGATGTGGGACGCCCAAAATCATCGGCGGCCATAAGGGATGTTGCGGATCTGATCAGCCTATTCTTGACTTTAATGGGGCCGAAGTAAGCGGTCTCAAAAACTTTCTTTCCTACAGCAGCCGATGTGCTCCCAAATTCAGCAAGACAATCATCTGATGGATAGGTCACAGTTTTACTACAGCCAACCAGCATTGGGGAGGTCGCTGCCACGGCACATGCCGCAGCAGACAATTTCAGAAACCCTCTCCGTGAAATGCTTTGTCCTTCTTTGTTTTCAATAAGTCTGGTATCCATAATCACTCCCCATTTTTAGGCGATTGCTGCAACCTGGCCGCTTTAATCAAAGTTAATCATGAAATTATGCTGTTTGAATTCAGGTATTAGCGCTTTCGTGTTTGCGTGGTTCCTTGCTCGGTAATTCCGCCAGATTCATGGCTATTCTCCTTTCAGAGCCATCTTTTAAAAATAAGGAACGCCATCGTCTGGACTTGGCCCCGCCATGTAATTATACTTCCAGCTTTTTCTCCCTTTAATCTACCATGTCGATTCGGTTGGCGCCAGCCCGCAATCCGCACCCGGTCATATCGCCTAGTAAAGCGATGAGCGGCAACCGATCAATTAGCCCAATATATGTACTCGGTATCAAGCCCGGGATCTTTTTCCTTCAGGGTATGATCGATCCGCACCGGTATTTCCACCAAGGCCGGCCAGATGGGTTCTTTCATCTCTCCGTTCATATTGTTCAGCGCGTCCATGAGTTCCTCTACTTTTGCCGGTTCGGATTCCGCCAGGTTGACCTGTTCCGTGGGATCTTGCGCCAGATTGAACAGCCATGTCTTTGGGGGCCGTTCTGTGATCTGCAGCTTCCAATCTCCGACAATAACGACCCGGTAGTGTCCGGATATCCAGAACATCCGTTCGTGAGGCCGATCATCTCGGTCCTCAGCCACAAACGGCGTCAGGTCCACACCATCGATAATCCGGTCCTTGGGAAGCGGGGCGCCCGCGGCGGCCGTTGCCGTGGCAAAAATATCGACCTGGGCCACCGGCTTGCCGTAAGTCTCGCCCCTGGGCAGGCCCGCTGGCCATTTGACGAAAAACGGCACATGTATGCCGCCCTCAAAAAAGGTTAACTTCCAGCCGCGAAAAGGCTTGTTGATATTCGGAAGCCCGAGATTATAGGCGCCCCCATTATCAGTGGTGAAAAAAACCAGGGTGTTGTTTTCCAATCCGTTGGTTTTGAGGGTCTCGAGGACGCGTCCCACGCCCCGGTCAACCGCCCGGATCATGGCGCCGTAGACTCGCTCGGTGTGGTCGCTGATTCCGGCCAGAGCGTCATAATCCTCTTTCTTGGCTTGCAGCGGTCCGTGGGGAGCGTTATAAGCCAAGTACAGGAAAAAAGGGCGATTTTTATTCTTGTTTATGATGCCGACCGCCTGGTCGGTAAAGTAGTCCGTGAGGTATTTGTCGGGTTTGAAACGGCCTTGGTCGTCCTGCCTGGCGTAATATTGAAGGTTGTTCCACATAAAGATATCCGACGGATCAAAATCCTGCCTGGAATTGACCACGTTCGGATCATCGATCGGGAAGTAAAGGGAGGCGCTCCCCAGGAATCCTACAAATTCATCAAATCCTTTCTCGGTGGGACGCATGCCTGGCTCGTAACCCAGGTGCCATTTGCCGACCATGGTGGTGTGATAGCCGTGTTTCTTCAGCAGTTCGGCCAGGGTGACCTCATCCTTGGGGATGCCCAGCATTTCTATGTCCGGTACGTACTTTTCCCGCTCCTCAAAATACTTCGACTCGGGGTATCCGGGCGGCCTGTCGCTTTTAAATCCTGCAACCAGTCGCCAAAACGCCTTGGGGGCGGGAGTGTATTCAAAACCGAAACGGGTGGCGATCCGTCCGGTGAGCAGCGAGGCCCTGGACGGCGCACAGGTAGCGCAACCGGAATATGCGTTGGTAAAGCAGATGCCGTTATCCGCGATGGAATCGATGTGGGGCGTCTTGAGGGCGCCGCCGTCCACGCCTCCGCCGCCGTGACTCAAGTCGTTGTAGCCTAAATCATCCACCAGAATGACAACGATATTCGGGGGCCGCTGGTTCGCGGGTTTGTCCGCCTGGCTCGGTCCATCCTCCCAGTCCACGGTTTGATAAGGACCTATGGGGTCCGTGATCAAATGGATGTACATAGGATGCTTTTTGATGTACCGTACGGTCAGCCAGCCTCCGGTCAACAAGACGACCAGAAACAGAATCAGACCGAGTTTCCATTTCTTCATTCTCATGGCAAGCCCCTCCAAATCGCGCGTTCACCATAGACTATGAAGTCCGGCTTTTGGGCCGGCGTTATTTATGAGGCAGATTTACTTTTTTCAAACACTGCATCAGTTTCATCCGCCGGCAACATGACTAAGTCTCCGTTTTTACGATAGATGATACATGGTGTTTGTATCAACTGTCCTAAGGCGTTTGTTTGATGAAATCGACGACCACTTTAGCCAGATACTCGCCGCAGTCCTCCTGCAGAAAGTGCCCGCCGCCCTTGATGGTGGTATGGGGCTGACCCTTGGCCCCCGGGACTTGGGCCTGAAAAATCTTTTCACCGCCACCGGTGATCGGATCGCCATCACTAAAGGCGGTCAGGAAAGGTTTTTCGAACTTGGAGAGGATTTTCCAGGCTTCCCGATTGGCTTCGGAAGCTGGATCATCCGGTGAAATGGGCACGAGCGACGGGAAAATCCGGGTGCCCTGCTTAAAGCTGTCGTCCGGGAAGGGAGCATTGTAAGCGGAAATGACTTCCGGCGAGGGTGGAACCTGGCAACCCATGCTCATGATGGCGCCCACGTCAAACTCCGGGGTTTCAATAGAGAACTTGCGCCAATTCAAAAAGGCATCGGTTATCGGTTTATCACCGGTGGGGAGGCCGGTGTTGGCCGCCACCACTCGCGCAAACCTATCAGGGTTGGCCGTCACCAGTCGCAATCCGATTAATCCTCCCCAGTCCTGACAGACCAGGGTGATCCTGCTTAGGTCCACTTGTTCCAGCCACGCCTGCATCCAATCCACATGGCGTTGACAGGTGTAATCTTCAGCCCGGGCCGGTTTGTCCGACCTGCCGAATCCGACCAGGTCCGGGGCCACGGCGCGATAACCGGCCGCCACGATGATCGGGATCATTTTCCGATACAAATAGGACCAACTGGGTTCTCCGTGCAACAGAAGAACCGGATCAGTCGAACGGCTGCCCTCATCCACATAGTGGACCCTCAGGGTTCCGCCATCGCCGTCCTGGATTTCGACATAATTGGGTTCATACGGGAAATCCCTTAAGTTGACAAATCGCTCTTCAGGCGTCCTTAGTGCTTTCATAGCGCTTTTCTCCTGTTTTAGCGGCGCTTACTTGTCTGTTTTGGTCATGGCGGCATATCCCCCGATAAAGGGAGACGGGCTGACCTGGTCAACCTCGACATTGATAATGGACGGTTTGCCGTTGGCGACCGCTCGTTTGATGGCGGGCGCGATCTCCTCCGGATCGGTAACCATCTCTCCATATCCCTCCCACATGGAAACCATTCTCTCGTAAGCTCTCATGTGGCGGAGTTCGGTATGGCATTGCCCCTTTTGCTCGACGTCTTGGGCTCGAACCAATCTTTCCACCAGCCTGATCTGCCCCCAGGCCGAGTCGTTGGAGATGACACAGATAAACGGGATACCCAGCCTTTCCATGGTGTCCATCTCCATGGCATGGAAGCCGAAGCTGCCGTCACCGGTGTACAACAATACCGGTTTTTGATTGGCGATCCAGGCGCCGATGGCCGAACAGGGACCTATGCCCACCGTGCCGTTTGGGCCGGTGGCGTGGATCTGGCCCGGTCTAACCGCCCTGGCGGCGATTCTCATCCAGACCTGGGCTTCACCGCCGTCGCAGATCAGGTTCCAGTCCTGGCCTTCTTCGGCAAGAAATTTTACGACTTCACCGGCGCAGCGAGCCGGATGCATGGGAACGCCCTCGGATTGGTAGACACCGGGGAGGTCTGCCGGCCAGTTCCGGCTGAGTTCTCCAGTCCAGCAGGTTTCCGCGGGTTTGGGGCGCTTTTTCTTAACTGCCTCCAGCAGTTGGCGGGAGACCGGGCCGGCGCCGCCAACGATGCCGATATCCGCCCGCAGATTGAATCCGATCTGCCTGCCATCAACATGCACCTGGATCACTTTTGCCTCCGGTTTGATGGACAGTCCGGATCCGTGCCGGAAATCGAAACGGCAGCCCAGGGCCAATACGACATCTGCCTGGCCCGATGCGTTTTTGGCCAAAAGGGGGTTTTCTGTTTCATCACCGAACAAGCCTCTGCAGTTAACGCCGGAATCACCCAGGGGCATCTTCAGGTAATCGGAGAGCGCGGCAATGGCGCCGGCGTCTCCACCGATGTTGAATCGGGCGCCATCATCGATAATGGCGGCCGGGCGTTCGGCCTGGGCCAGGAGTTCAGCCGCTTTTTCAATCAGGGCCGAATCGCCGCGGGGGATGGCTTCAGTCCGGTAGTTTACCGGAAAAACAACCCGCTTCTCTTCCGTTTTTTGCCAGAGAACGTTAGTCGGAAGCTCGAGGTAGACGGGCCCCGGTAAATGGTCATGGGCCTGGCGAAAGGCCATGGAAATGTATTCCGGAATGCGATGGGCATAAGTAACACGCTTGGCCCATTTGGAACAGGCTCTCATCAGCTTCAAGGTGTCCATGTCCTGCAGGTCGCCCGCGTCACGTTTGTCCATGGACACTGCGCCCCCGAGGTGAAGGAGAGGGATTCCCATTGATTCCGCCTCCATCATCCCGGCCGGTGTATTACCGACACCCGGACCGGCGGTCGTCACCACGACGGCTGCCTTGCCCGATGACCGGGTGTAGGCGATAGCTGCGTAAACGGCCGCAGCTTCGCTGCGCGTGTCGATAATTTCGATCCCCGCGTCTCGCATACCATAGAATATAGGCATGATATGTCCGCCACATAAAACAAAGGCTTTTTCAATACCCTCATTGGCTAAGGCTTTCCCGACCAGGGCGCCGCCGTCTAGTTCACTCATTTTCCAAAATCTCCTTTCTGATTGTTTCCAGCAACAGCAGGGAAATGGTCATTGACCTAACTGTGCAAGGCGTTTCCAGTGTTTATGTCCGTCAGACCCTGTGCATAAAGGGCTTGACTTTGCACGATCGTGTAAGTATTGTTGCTCGAGAGAGGTTGATTGTCAAGAAAAATTTGCACAATCGTCTAACAAATCTTGTTTTTATTGTAAGGTATTAAAATGACAAAAAATATTGCTAAAAAGACTGCTCCGGTCCATAGCGCCAATGGCGGCCGGGGAGAAGAAACCCGCCGAATGATTCTTGATGCCGCAATCAAGGTGTTTGCCAAGAATCCATATAACGCCGCTAGTATACGTATGGTCGCCGCGCAGGGTGGATTTTATCATGGCCTTATCCGCTATCATTTCCCCAATAAAGCAGAACTTTTTCAAACCGTTGTTGAAGAAATCTGCCGGAATCTTATCCAGGCCAATAAAGAATGGGTTTCAGAGGTGTCAAGACTCTCTCCCGAGAAAGCCTTAGCGCATTATTTGGACCGGTTTATAGAATTTTGCAAGAACCAACCGGAGGTTTTCAGAATCATTGTCCAGAACATATCCCATGATGACCCGGTTTCTCTTCCAGGCTATAGTAATTTTTTAAATCTTGCGACCAGTACTCAGGAGGAATTCGAAAATACTTACAAGGGATTACCAAAAAATGTAGTCCACAGTTTTTTAACCAGCTTCAATGTACTTGTCGTTAATTATCTGGGTGCTGACAAGTTTAATAGTGAACTAGTTGGAATGACACCCAAAAGCGATGAATACCACCGATGGGTAAAAGAAACGATGCTCTCTATTTTTCTACCATTAATCAAGGAAATGGCGTCTTCTGCTTTGAGTGCCTTTTAAAAAATCTGGTAAGATGGCGATGCATTCCGGTTGAACCGTACCCGAGAGGCTGCGATCATGTTGTTTCCATGGAAAACCAACATTTCTGGAATTTTATGCAAAAGAAAAGGCAAGTTTGCTATGATTATAATACCCGGTGAATGGCCGGCTAGATTGATCCTATTGTTGCTAACGATGGGTATTGTTGTTCTAAATATTACGATTGCGGCGCCTGCGCGGGGCGCCGGATTAAAAGATGAAATAAACGCGCCGGGCCATTATACTGGGACGCAAAGTTGCCGGCCTTGTCATGAAAATTTTTACAAGCTGTGGTCGCCCTCTCATCATGGCCAGGCCATGCAGGCTTACAGCGACCACTTCGCGGCCAAATACCTGACGCCCCAGAAAACAGACGTTACAATCGCTTCAAACAAATACCGGGCTTTCACTGGGACCGGCCAGGGCTGGGTGGAAGAAGAGGGCCCGGCCGAAGCCACGAAACTCCCAATCAAGTATGTGTTGGGCGGCAAGAACGTCTTCTACTTCCTCACACCCATGGCCCGGGGAAAATTGCAGACCCTGCCGGTCGCCTATGACGTGCATCAACAAATCTGGTTCGATATGGCCGCCAGTGGTTTGCGCCACGCCGGGGACCGGCAGTTGGATTGGAGGGACTCAGCTTACACCTTTAATACGACTTGTCGGGGATGCCACGTCAGTCAGTTTTCAGTGAATTATAATCTTGAAAAAAATGAGTACCGTACTACCTGGACCGAACCGGGAATCAATTGCGAGACCTGCCATGGGCCGGGCGAAGCGCATATCAGGGTTTGCGAGGAGGCGCCCAAGGGCGCAGTGCCCGATGACTTGAAAATTCTCCGAGGCGGCCAGGATTTTACCCATGACCAGAACAACGCCGCCTGTTCATCCTGCCATGCCAAAGCCATTCCTTTAACTCAAAGCTACAAGCCGGGAGATCGATTCTGGGATCACTACGATCTGGTTACACTGGAGCACTCGGACTATTACCCTGACGGACGGGATTTAGGAGAGAACTACACCTATACGTCATGGCTCCTGAGTCCTTGCGTGAAATCCGGCCAATTAAACTGCCTTCATTGTCACACCTCCAGCGGCCGGTTCCGCCAGGATAAAGACCCAAACAGTGCTTGCATGTCCTGCCATGCCAAAAGGGTTCAGTCCATTGTTTCCCACAGCCGCCATAAAGCAGACCCCAAAGCCCCTACCTGCGTAAGCTGCCATATGACTATGACCAGCTTCGCCCGTATGAATCGCAGCGACCATTCCATGCTTCCCCCTACCCCGGCAGCCACGGTCAAATTCAAATCTCCCAATGCCTGCAACGGCTGTCACAAGGACAAGGACGCGACCTGGGCGGATCGCCAAGTTAGAAAATGGCATGAAAATGATTACCAGGCCCCGGTGCTCTTTCGCGCCGGCCTGATTCAGGCTGCTCGAAAGCGGGACTGGTCCCGGCTGCCTGACATGCTAGCCTATCTGAACAGCAAGGATAAAGATGAGGTGTTTACCGCATCCCTTTTACGATTGCTCAGAAACTGTCCGGATTCAACAAAATGGCCTTCGATCATCGCAGCCGCATCTTCACCATCTCCGCTGGTTCGAGCCGCGGCGTTTGAGTCGTTTCAGGTCATGCCTTCCAGACAGGCATCCATTACTTCGTTGATGGCTTTATCAGATCCGATTCGTCTGGTTAGGATTCGGGCCGCCCAATCCCTGTCCAGGTATGACCGTCGGCTACTAGATACTGAATTCATGAATAAACTGGAACAGGCCACATTGGAAATGCTCAAATCCTATGCGGCTCGACCAGATATTTGGTCCGCGCATGCAACATTCGGCAATTACTATATGGACCTGGGCAGGCCAAAGCTGGCGTTAGAGGCGTACAACACCTCCTTACGTTTGAATCCTCGGGCTGTGTATAGCCTGGTCAATTCCGCCCTGGTCCATAGCCAACTTGATAATAAGGAGGAAGCCGAAATCCTTTTGGAAAAGGCCCTGGAAATTGAACCTGACAACGCTCCGGCCCATTTTAACCTTGGCCTTCTCCTGGCCGAACTCAAAAAACCAGATCGGGCTGAAAAGCATCTAAGGCTGGCTTTGAGACACGATCCCCAGATGAGTCAGGCCGCGTACAACTTGGGATTGCTTATTTTTAACCAGAAACCAAGTGAAGGCCTGGAATTATGCCGGCAGGCTTTTAAAATCTCACCGTCCCCCAAGTACGCCTATGCCATTGCTCAGCTATTGGTCTTTAAAAATGATTATTTAAGTGCGGAAGAAACCTTAAAATTGATCTTGAAGCAATGGCCCGAACATTCACCCGCGTATCTCATGCTATCGGAAATGTATTCCAGTCGCGGTTTAAGGGATAAAGCCAAAAATGTCCTGAAAAAGGGAATGATGGTGCAGGGTATCTCGGTGATGGACAAGCTTCGTCTAGATGACAAGCTGCGGGTTTTGCAGGAACCGAAGACGGAAAAGAGACCCACTAAGAATTAGATATATATGAGTCTTCTAATTAATGATAATTAAGGAAGATAATTAAAAACATCCAGGCTTTAAATAAGGACATCCAAATTTAATCAGGCTTTACATAATGGCATCGAAATTTAATCAAGCATTCCATTCTTCCAAGGCCTTCCCGACAATCCAGTCAGCCGGAATTCAACCAGTTTCAATGGATGTCCTTTAAAAAATTTATATTATATAATTGATCGACAGTTGAATTTTGGAGGCTTTAAATAAGGACATCC
The DNA here is from genome assembly GCA_043806915.1 of Pseudomonadota bacterium. Taxonomy (GTDB): domain Bacteria; phylum Desulfobacterota; class Desulfarculia; order Adiutricales; family JAGVGV01; genus JAZDGM01. The sequence goes on from JAZDGM010000196.1 coordinate 20,904, forward strand.
AAATTTGATCAGGCTTTACATAATGGCATCCAAATTTAATCAAGCATTCCATTCTTCCAAGGCCTTCCCGACAATCCAGTCAGCCGGAATTCAACCAGTTTCAATGGATGTCCTTTGAAAAATTTATATTATATAATTGATCGACAGTTGAATTTTGGATGTCCTTACTATTAGGCTTGACAAGACAATCAACTCAAACCATCTTGGTTTGGACCAAACGGCGCCAGGCGGCGCCTGGTGGTTGAAACAAGCCGATCCTAACACGCCAAGGAGCCAAGCATGTTCACACGCTTCATTGACCTGGCCGTTACCATCGAAGCGGGGCTGCCCAGCGACCCGCCGTCCATGATCCCAAAAATCGAGTATGTGAGTCACCTCGAGGGCGCCCGGCAGATGCAGGATTTTTTTCCCGGGCTCAAACCGGAACATCTCCCCAGGGACTGGGCTGGGCCCTGGAAATTGTCCAAATGACCACCCATTCCGGCACTCACCTCGACGCTCCGTTCCATTATCATCCGACCATGGATAAGGGGGAAAAAGCCTTGACCATCGACGAAATCCCCCTGGAATGGTGTTTTCAGGACGGGGTGGTGCTGGATTTCAGTCACAAGGCCGACGGCGAGCGCATCACCTCAAGGGACGTCCAAGACAAGCTCGATGAAATCGGCCGCCAACTCAAGCCGCTGGATATCGTTCTGATCCGCACCGGCGCCGACGCCTTTTGGGGCCGGCCGGAATACCTGGTCAAGGGCCCGGGCATGACCAGGGAGTCCACCTTGTTCCTGCTGGACCAGGGGATAAAAATCGTCGGCACGGACGCCTGGTCCTGGGACCGGCCCCTGCCCTTTCTGGCCAAGGAATTCCAGGAAACCGGCGACCCGTCGGTTATCTGGGAAGCGCACTTCGCGGGCCTCGAACGCGGTTATTGCCACATGGAAAAACTGGCTAATTTGAAGGAAATTCCGCGACCGTTCGGATTCAAGGTGGCCTGTTTCCCGATCAAGATTAAAAAAGCTTCCGCCGGCTGGGTTCGACCGGTCGCCATGCTCTAGCCGCCGGGAGCGCGCCCCGGCCCAGACCAAAAGCGAAAGCCTCGGACATCCAAAACCGCCAGGACAAGAGGCGTGAATTGCTCACGGAAACCGGGTTATTCGTCCTGATCGCCCAGGGGGGCCGCCAGGCGACCGCCGCCTCTTACAATCGGTCTTCCGAAAAAAACACGGAAGTCCGTTTGCACATCATCCTTAACCAATTGCATAACTTCGGACCTTGTCCAAACCGACATGACCGCGGGGCATGTCGGTCACGACAACCAATGAAAAGGCCCGAAGGGCATTTTGATGCAAACCTAGAACGCCGGCGCCCCAACGGGCCGGGTGAGCTTGACCAGGGTCCCGGCTATCTCCGGCAAGGGCAGGACCAGTTTCGCGGCCCCCAATTGGATGGCTTCGCGGGGCATGCCGAAGACGACGCTGGTCCCTTCATCCTGGGCGATGGTCATTCCTCCGGCCCGATGGATGGCCAAGAGTCCCGCGGCGCCGTCCCGTCCCATGCCGGTCAGGAGGACCCCCAGGGCCTTGTCGCCGAAAAAGGCGGCGGTGGAATTGAAGGTCACATCCACCGAGGGGCGGTGGGGTTCATCTTCCGGACCGTCCTGGATTTTGAAGGCGCCCGACGGGTCGAAACCCAGATGGCGCCTTTCCGGAGGGAAATACACGCCGCCCGGCCGGGGGACTTCTCCCGGCAGGGCCGTCTTAACCGTCAGGCTCGTCTGGTGGTTGAGCCAGGAGATCATTTCCTGGATAAAACCCGGGCTGATGTGTTGAACGCAGACCAAGGGAACGGGAAACTCGGCCGGCAAGGACGCTAGAATGGCGGCCAAGGCCTGCGGGCCTCCGGTCGACGCCCCGATCACGGCGATTCTCGGTTCACCGCGATTGGCCGGGAAAGCGAGTCGCGGCGGGTATGATTCGGGACCGGGAGCGGCGCTCGAACCGCCTCGCCTAGTGATGGGGATCACGCCCCGGAGTATTTTGACCTTGGAGATCAGTTGGCGGGCCATTTTCCGGTCCGCGTCCTTGAACCCTCCGGCCGGCTTGGGAAAGACATCGATGGCCCCGGCCTCCAGAAGCTCGAAAGTGGTTTGGGAATTGCGGTCCGCTTCGACCATCCCGCTGACCACCAGGATGGGTAGCGGGGAAGTGTTCATCACTTCCCTGACCAGGGCCAGGCCGTCCATGCCCGGCATCCGGAGGTCCGTCAATATGACCTGGGGGCGGGTTCGGGGAATCAAGTCCAGCGCTTCCCGTCCGTCGCCGGCTTGGCCGACAACCTCTATTTCTCCCGTTGCGCACAGCATTTTTTTCAGAACGGCGCGGACAACCGGGGAGTCATCCACCAACAGGACCCGAATCATAGCAATTTCCTTAGGGTATCTAGTAGTAAATCCTGGTCGAAGGTCGGCTTGGCGATATAGGCGTCCGCGCCCGCATCCAGGCCGCGGCGGCGATCTTCATCCGCGGCAAGGGACGTGACAAGAATTACGGGCAGTTCCTTGAAGGCGGGAATGGCCCGGATTCTTTCGGTCAATTCGAGCCCATCCAGGTTGGGCATCTGCACGTCGGAAACCACGCCGGCGAAGTTTTCGTCGGCGGAAAGCTTGTCGAGGGCGTCTTGGCCGTCCACGGCCGTGACCACGGTATATCCCGCTGATTCGAGAATTCTTTTTTCCTGGGTCCTGGTGGTGATGGAGTCCTCGACCAGGAGAATCCTGGCGGGTGTTTTTTGCTCCACGGCCAGGGCTTCCCTGATCGACTTCCGGCCCATGGTCCCGCCCAATTCGGCGGCGGAAGCGATAAGGTCCAGGGGGTCCAGGACCAGACAGACTTCCCCCGCGCCCAGGATGGAGGCGCCGGAGATATTACGAACCTTCTTTAAAATGGCCCCGTGGGGCTTGACCACGATTTCGACCTGATCCAGCAGGTCATCCACCAAAAGGCCCAGCCGTTCCATGCCGTTGGAAATAATCACCGCCGGGAATTCCCGGGGTCCGGACTTGCCCGGGGACGCGGACGGCGCCGATGAGGGCAGTCCCAACAGGTCGGCCAAATGGATTATGGACAAGGGGCGGCCCTGAAATTGAATCGTTTCCCGCCCCTCGACCGGAAAAATGTCCTTTTCCCGGATTTTCGACACGGCGGTGGTGAAATCCAGGGGCAAGGCGAATTGACGGCCGCCGGCGGACACGATGAAGACCTGGGAGGTGGTCAGGCTGATGGGCAGGCGTATGGAAAAACGACAGCCCAGGCCGGGCCGGGAATGAACTTCCACCGTGCCCTTCAATTCCATGACCTTCTGCCTGACCGCGTCCAACCCGACTCCCCGGCCCGAAACATCCGTGACCATGGGGCTGGTGGACAGGCCGGGGCTGAAGATCAGTTGGGTGAGACGTTCCCGGGAAAAACCGTTCAATTCCTCCTCGGTGTGACGCCTGGCCTTGAGGGCCGCCTTCCTGACAGCCTCGATATCCACGCCCCGCCCGTCATCCGTCACTTCAATCAGGACGTGGGACACGGCGCGGCGCCCGAACAACCTGATGGAACCCTGGACCGGCTTGCCGAGCTTCAGCCGTTCCTCGGGTGATTCCAGGCCGTGGTGGATCGCGTTGCGCAACAGATGAGTCAGGGGGCTTTTCAATTCCTCGATGATGAATTTATCCACGGTGGCGTCCTCGCCGGATATGGACAGGTCCGCCGACTTGTGGAGGTCGCGGCAAAGGTCCCGCACCACCCGGGGAAACAGATTGAAAAGAACGCCCAAGGGAAGCAGCCGTAAATTCCTGACGCCGTCCTCGATGTCCCTGGCGGTGGTTTCCAGGGCCTGATTATCCTCCACCAGGAATTGATACATTGTTTGAAACAAGGGCGCGAGCCGGTCGAAAAAAGTTTGGTCGAAATCCGAACCCTGGCGGGGCCCGGTCTTTCTCCTTTCCCGGCGCCAGTCATCCACCACGCCCTTGATCTCCTCCGCCTCGGCCAGGCGCTGATTGAGCCTGGTCCTGACCACGGCCAGTTCTCCGGCCTGGTTCAAAAGCTGGTCCAATTTTCGGGGCTCCACCCTGATGGAGGCGACATGACGGCCGTCTTCCGGATGAAAGGGCGCCGGAGGGAGCGCCGCGTCCGGTCTTTCGACGGAAAAGCGAGGAAGGGGGGACGCCTCGGTCTTGAATCGGTTACCTCCGGCGGGAAGCGCGGGTGGAGGAGTAAGCGGACGGCTCATTCTTTCCTGGGTCAGGGCGGCGTCGGAAAAATTCGCCGGCGTCGCCGGCCGGGGCGGAGGCGCGGCGTTCGCGGTCCGGGCGGAAGCGGCGAGCTGTCTCATTTTTTCAATGGCCTGGTCCGGGGAGACGCCGGCGGGGACGTCTTCCACGGCTTCCCGAGCCAACTTGCGCATATCTTCCAGACCAACGGACATGACGTCGCTCAGTTCGGGAGTAAGGGTGATTTCTCCTTTTTTAATCGAACCGAGGACGTCCTCGAAGGCGTGGGCCGTCTTTTCCAGGCCCGACAGCCCCAGCATGCGGGCCGTGCCCTTAAGACTATGGGCCTCCCGAAAAAGGTCTTGCAGGACTTGCTGATCCTCCTGGTTTTTTTCCAGCAGGAGCAACCCGTCGTCCAGGTTCTGAAAGCGTTCCCGGCATTCGTCCTCGAATAGGGAACTAAGTTCCCGGTCGTCAATCATCCTTGGCTGGCCCCGCGCGTCATCCGGTTAGACCATTCTTTTAAGTTTAAGGGCCGCTTCATTAAGCGTCTTGATGCCGATCTTGACCTGTCCGATTCCGGTGGATGATTCCCGGGCGCCCAGGCTCAGGATGTTCATGGCTTCCAGTACTTGTTTGATGGCAATGGCCTGCTGCTGAACGTTGAGCGAAATCTGCTGGCTGTTTTCAGAGGCGTCCTCGACGGCCCGACTGACCCGGATGAAGGTTTCCTCGGTTTCCTTGGCCAAGCCGGCGCCGAAAACGGCGTTCTTGGAGCCTTCCTCGGTGGCCATGACCGTGGCGTTGGTGACTTTCTGGATATCCGCCGCCAAGACCCCGATTCGCTCGGCGGAACGCTTGCTTTCGTCGGCCAGCTTTCTGATTTCCACCGATAACACGGAAAAACCCTTGCCGTTTTCGCCGGCCCGGACCGCTTCCACCGCGGCGTTCATGGCCAACATTTTAGTTTCGTGGGCGAAATCGGTGACCAGCTTGGTAATGTCCTCGATTTGAGCGGTCTGCTGGCTCAGGTTCAATATCTGCCCCGCGATTCGATCCACGTTTTCCTTGAATACGGCCAGTTCCTCCACCAGTTCCACCATTTTCCTACTACCCTCGTCCGACAGGTCCAGGACGTCGCGGGCGCTTTCCGCGGCCGCCTCGGCCTGTTGCGCCGAGGCCCGGGACGACGCGCCCAATTCTTCCATGGTGGTGTTGGTTTCCTGAACCGCGGCGGCCTGCTGCTGGGCGATTCTTTCCTGTTGCTCCACCGTGGCCGCGATTTCCGTGGAGGACGTGGACAGGACGCCGATAATCTGGTTGAGAGGCCGGGAAATGGTCCGGGCGAAAAAGAAACCGGCGGCGACCACGGCGATCACCCCGACCACGCCGATGAACAGCATTATTTCCTTCAGCTCGAGCAAGGATGCGAACAGCTCTTTTTTCTCGAACAGGGATATCAAACCCCAGGTTGTTCCAGGCATTTCGAGGGGGGCGTAGGCCAACAGCACGTCGCGCCCCAGGTAGTCCTTGGTCTCGACCACGCCGCTTTGGCCGGCCAGGGCGTCCGCGGCGGCGGGACTTTTAAACTTGAGCGCCCCGATAACCGATTTCGTGGCCTCGATCCGCCGTATTTCCCCTTGGGAAATAGTGTTTTTATCGAGTTTCTTGATGAAATCGGCCTGGTTATCCAGCAGCGGACGGGCTTGACTTCTGAACAGAAAATCCGGACCGACCATGAAAGTTTCTCCGGTGTCCCCCATCCCCACTTCCTTCCAACGCTGGTTGGAAGTCATGACGTCGTTGATCGTTTCGATGGAAATTTGAAAAGCCAGGACTCCCATCAAACGGTCGACATTGTAGACCGGCGAAGCGATGAAGGCGGCCGGAAGATTATAGGACGGGGCGTAGGGCTCGAAGTCGGCGAAAAAGACCCTGTCCCGGTTTTTGCCGTCCACCGCCGACTTAAAGACCTTGGCCAGTCCGGTTTGATTGTAGGGTCCGGTGACGAGGTTGGTCGCGAAATCAAGCTCCTTGAAGACGGTGTAAACGACGCTCCCATCCGGGTCGATGAGGAATATGTCGTAATATCCGAATTTTGCCAAATAATTGTGAATCGCCGGGTGATAGGTCTGGTGGATGTAGCTGTAGGAGCTGCCGTCCTCGGCCATGTCCAGCTTGGCTTTTTCGCCGATGGGAAAGGGATTGGCCGAAATATAGTAATGCTGGAGCATTTGGGTGATCAAGGAGTCCGGCCACCAGAGGGCCGCCGCTTCCTCGGGAGCGTCCAGGGTGTTGGCCTGTTGGTGGTAATACCTGGCCCGCAGTTGCTCCTCCTTTTTATTCTTGTCCGAGGCGAACCCGGCCTGATCCTCGTCTTCCAGCATATTATAGCTGGACGAAAAAGCGGACAGGGCGTCGACGATCATGCGGTCTTGGGAAAACGTAACGACCTGGTTTTCGATGGTCCGAACATAGCGTTCAATCTCCATTTTCTTGCCTTCCTGGACGGAGGAAAGCCTTTGCCGGGAGACATTTTCGAGATTTTGCTCCAGGGTGCGGTAGCCGTAAAAGCAGACGATCAGAAAGGGGGCCAGCCCGATAAGCACGAACAACCCGATCAGCTTGGTCGATAACTTCATTTTCATGTCTTACTCCCTGTCCCTGGCGCCGCCCCTGGGAACGGTATTTAAATTTGCTGGTCCACCACAAGTCGGCCGTCGGCCAGCAGGCGGGGTAGGTCGAGAATCCCGATGGCGCGGTCGCGAAAAACCGCCGCGCCCTTGTAGTAATCGCGCCGGGCGGCCGCGCCCGCGAGGGGCGACGGCGAAATCCGGTCCGGGTCGAGGTGGATTATATCAATCACGTCGTCCACTTGAAAGCCCACGCGAATTCCGCGGCATTCAACGACCATCAGTCTGGGGTTGGCGGGAACGGCCGTGACCTGGAGGTTCAAGACGACGCCCAGGTCCAGGACGGTCAGGATTTCGCCCCGGAGGTTGACATCGCCCAGGACATGCCCGGGGCAGCCGGGTATGGGGGTCAATCGACGAACCGCCGCGAATCCCCGAACGATTTCCAACTCCACGCCCAATAGTTCTTCCCCCAACCCGACCACCGCCAGGGCCAGGCGTCCTTCTTCCTGTTTCTCGCCCAAGGGACGCCTCAGCCGGTTGGCTCTTTCCCGGAAAACAGCCAGTTCCCCGGGACCGGCGCCGGGCAGGAAACAACGAGCCTCCGCGGCGGCCCGGGGCTGGGGAGCCGGATCGGAATCGCTCCCTGGACCAGGCGGGGGCTCCAAATCGTCTTGGCCAAGAAGCGCCGCGACATCCAAAACCCGTATCAAGCGGTCTTCGTCCTTGGCCACTCCGGCCAGGCAGCGGGATTCTCCCAGCCCGCCGGCCGCCCCGGTCTCGGCCAGGTCCGCGATAAGATCGATCCGGCCTGGCTCAAAATGGGAAATTTCCACTAGCTCATTGACGATCAAGCCTACAAGGCGTCGCTTGAATTCCAGTATAACCAGCGAGTCCGTGGGGGAATAACGGACCGGTTTCCGCCCGAGCCGCAGGCAAAGGTCCACGACCGGGACGACCCGCCCCCGGACATTGACCACGCCGATCAGGAAATCCGCCGCGTCCTCCAGGGGGGAGACTTCCGGGAGGTGCACGACTTCCCGGACCAATTCGGCCGGGGCGCCGTATAGTTTGTCGGCGGCCTTGAATATCGCCAGCGTTCCGGACAGTTCAAGCATGGCTATCCCGCCGTTTCAAGGGCCGGCTCACTCGACCGCCACCCGGTTGCGGCCTCCCGCCTTGGCCTGGTAAAGCAGGGCGTCGGCATGTCTTATCATTTCGTCGAGGGACTCGCCCAGGGTGGAAGTCACGCCCATGCTGATGGTGACCTTGATGTCCACGCCCTTGTATCGCACCATGGTTGTTTCCACCAACTCCCGGAATTTGTCGAACAGGGAAAAAACGGAGTATTTGTCCATGTTGGGAGCCAAAACGCAGAATTCCTCCCCCCCCACGCGGGCGATGACGTCGGATTCCCGAAAAAAGGAAACCATCAGCTCGGAAATTTTTTTGAGCACCTGGTCGCCGGCGTCATGGCCGAACCGGTCGTTGACGGTCTTGAAAAAATCGATGTCGATCATACCCACGGTCAGGGTAAAATTTTCCCTTTTGGCGTTGGAAAAAAACTTGCGCCCCAGATCGAACAGGCTGCGGCGGTTGTAAATCCCGGTCAGGAAATCCCGGTCGGCCATTTCACGAATGGTTTTAACGTGTTCGAGGTATTCTATATTCTGGACCACCCGGCAGATGAACTCTTCCTTGAGGAAGGGCTTGGTCATGAAATCGTTGCCCCCGTGCTTGATGAACATGGCGGAAAAGGCGTTGGCCACGTGGCCGGACAAACCGATGACCGCCAACTCGGTGCGGGGCCGGCCATGGTCTTCCCTTATCCATTTCAGCAGGTCGAACCCGTCCATTTCCGGCATGATGTAGTCGGTTATGACCAACCGGACCTCCGGGTTCGCTTCCAGGAGTTCAATGGCCCGCCGCCCATTTTCCGCTTCAATCACCTGGAAGCGGTGCGATTGCAGGATGCCGCGGATCAGGGCCCTGGACGTGGAGGAATCGTCGACCACCATTATCTTGATGAACTGGTTTTTGTAAAGGCGCTCGACCAGCTCGACCACGTAATCCATGGAGGTCGGGCCCCTTTTGATGACATAATCGATAATGTTTTTCGTTTCCAGGTATTCCTGAATGTCCGTGTCCAGCTTATTGGTGATGACCACCACCGGGACGAGCGGGGCCGTCAGGTCCACTATCTCTCCGTTGGGCGCGTCCGGAAGAATCAGGTCCAGCAGGGCCAGAAAAAAGGTTTCCGCGCCGTGGTCAAGCAGTAGTTCCTCGGCCTGCTTCATGGTCCGAGCCGGAATCACCTGGAAGTCGGGCAGGTTTTCCAGCCTCCGGGCCAAGAGCTTGGCCACGAGTAGGTTGTCTTCAACCAGTAATATTTTCGGCATGGGCGTCACCATTTTTTTCGCGGCAACCGCGACCGGCCGCTGGAAATTTCATTTGATCAACCGCCTGATCTTGTCGGCCAACAGCCCCCCATCCCAGTCATCGTAATGCTCGACCCTAGCGGCCGGCGGCAGGGCCTCGAGGAGGGCCAGGGCCGCTTCCCTCATCTTTCGGGCCTTGTCATGGTTTTTTTCTTCCTCGTACAATCCGGCCAGTTCCAAAAAGGCGGCCACATGCTTCCGGTCCAGGTAAATCACCTTTCTCAGGTGGACCTTGGCCTCCTCCAACCGTCCCCGCTCCAGGGCCGCCTGGGACAGTATCCAATGCGGGCCGGCGGCAAAACCATCCCTGGCCATGGCCGACCGGCACAACTCTTCCGCGAGGTCGAGTTTCCCCAGGTTCGCCTGGGCTTCGGCCAAAAGCAGATAGAGGTCCGCGGAAGCGTCGCCGCCGGCGGCGGCCAGCAGCTTTTCTCCGGCGTCGACGATTTCCCTATTCTTACCCTGCCGCAGCAAGTCCCGCAGCCTGTTTTCATCGGCCGCCCCCAGCCGAGCGGTTAACGGCGAGGGCCGGCCGGCCCCGTCACGGGGAGGCGCCGGCCGGGGGCGGGGATGTTTCGAGGTCAGGTTAATCCTGGTTCCGGCCAGTTCGCCTTGTTGGGCCGGACGCCTCGCTCCGGCGGCGCGTCGGCCCGGGAAGAGAGGGTTTTCCTCGACCCGGTCGCGCGACGGACGGCGAAAAACAATGGCCTCGCTGTAACGAACCGTTTCCAGCCCCTGGCATTTGATTAAGGGTATTTCACCATGCCCGGCGACCAGGTACCCTCCCGGCGCCAGGGCGGCGGCCAATTTCCCGGCCGCCTGTTCGACCGTTTCCGGCTCGAAATAGATGAATACATTGCGGCACACGATCAGATCGAACCCCGGGGAGGTGAAATTCAAGGGGAGGGACGAGGCGCCGACCAGGTTGAGGGTCTGGAATTCCACCCTGGCACGGATGGCCGGAACCACCCGCCAGGTTTCATTACAATAGTCGAAATAGTCGTCCCTCAGCCGGCCCTCGAATCCCCGGAAGGCCCAGGGGCCGTACTCGCCCCTTGCGGCCGCGGCCAGGGCCTTGGGGTTGATATCGGTCCCCAGTATGCGGACGTCCCAGTCCCTCAGCTCCGGCCAGTGGGCGTCCAACAGAATGGCCAGGGAATAAGGCTCCTCTCCGGAGGCGCAACCCGCGCTCCAGATGTTGAGCCGTCGGTCCGACCTTCGTCGCTCGATCAGGTCCGGAAAAAGGCTCTCCCTAAAAACGCTGAAATGACCCTTGTCCCTAAAAAAATAACTTTCACCGATGGTCAGGGCCTCCGACAGGACGGCCCATTCGTCGCCCGTTCCCGGAGGCATTCCGGTTTCGAGGCAAAAAAGGTAATCGCCGGGGCTTGGCAGCCGATGAATCCTGGTCCTGGATTTCAGGACCTCGGTCAAAAGGGCATCCTGGCGGCCGGGGATGGTTATGCCTATTCGCCCGGTTATCAGGCGCCGGAACCTTTCCAGAAGCTTCTGCTGGTCTTCCCGTTCAACCATTAAAAAAGAGTCGCCTTCCACATGAATCGAAGCCGGCGGTGGAGGCCGGGAGTCCGTCGGTTATTCCGGTCAACGGTCCCGAAGCCATCATGAACATATTATCCCTTTTTTCGCCTTTTACATGTCGATCGGTGGATAATCAGGAAAAATGACGGGATTCGCTCCCGGCCGGGGCCTTAAACCTTCCCGCGAGCGGGAACCGTTTTCGGATTTAAAGACCGTGAGTCTCCAATTTGACAAATTTGACCGTGCTTGTCAAGAAAGCCGTTGGAAATCGGTCGAATCCCGGAATGGACGCGGGGCTATTCCAAGGACGCCGTTCCTAGCGGGAGCCTTGTCCGAGCCAACGTCCCGACCCAGGCGAAAAGCGCCCCCAGGAAGTCCGCGACGAGGTCTTCCATATTGTTGTCATAAAGGCTTTCCAGATTTTCCGGATAATATCGGGGATAATCCAGGGTCAAGGTTCTTACCCCTAGAAATTCGATTATTTCCACGATGGCCCCGCAACCAAGCGTCATTAAAACCAGGATGAACGGCTCGAATTTGCCGGTTTGAATCCGCCAGTGGCGTAATAAGGCTCCCAGCCCCCAATAAGCGGCCAGGCAATTGTAGAAATGAACGAGCTTGTCATACCGCACCACCAGGGTGAGGGTGTAGACCCTCCGGCCGTCGATTCTGATTCCCCCAAGAAAATGGAGCAGAAGTCCCACTTGCAGGAGGATCAGGACGTTCCAGGGAAGCGAAGAGTTTTTCACCAGGAATTTCCAGGCCAGAATCAGGCCCAGGGAGATCAGCACGCCGTAAATCACCACGAATTCAGGGGCGATGCGGTCGCGGTTATAGGGATAATAGACGAAGATTATCATTAGAATAAGAAACAGGGCGTTAAGCAGGAACAGGAAATCCTCTTTTCGAAAATTCATCGCCGCCTCTAGCTCGCCTCGGAAGTTCCGGACATAATCCGCCCGTCTTCCAGGCGGATGACTCCGTCGGCCAGCGCGGCGATTTCCGGGTTATGAGTGGCCAGGATCACGGTGATTCCTTTTTCCCGACCGACCGACAGAATATAATCCATGACCCGACGGCCGGTGGGAGCGTCCACGCCGCCGGTGGGTTCGTCGCACAGCAGTATTTTGGGCCAATTAACCATGGCGCGGGCAATGGCGGCCCGTTGTCTTTCCCCTCCCGACACCCGGCCGGGCAGGAAAGACATACGCTGTTCGAGCCCCATTTCCCGCAGGAGCGCAACGGATCGTTCCCGTCGTTCGGTCTTGGAAATTTTTGTCGGAACCAGGGGCGTTTCCACGTTTTCCAGCAGGGTTAGGGAAGGAATAAGGTGATGGGCTTGAAAAACAAACCCGATATGCTTGGCCCGGTAGGCGTGCAGGGGCCCTAGGTCGTCCAAGCCCCGTCCGTCGATTTCGATCCGGCCGCCGGTGGGTCGGTCCAGGGCGCCGATGAGATTGAGCAGGGTGGTCTTGCCGCAGCCGGATGGGCCGGTCAAGGCCAGTATGGCGCCGGGGCCGACAGTGAGATTAACTCCGTTGACCGCCTTGACCAGGCCTTTTTCGAAGTGCTTGACCACGTCAATCAGTTTTATTGCGGCCGGGCGGGGCATTATTCGCGCCTCAGGGCCTCGGCCGGGTTCATCCTGACGGCGACCCAGGCCGGGTAAAGCGAGCCGGCTATTCCAGCCGCCAGGGCCAGGAGCAGGGACGCGGCCGCGGTCCCGCCGGAAAGCCCGGTGGGGACCCAGCCGAAGCCGATGGAATCTAGGCGGCTGAACCACTGGAGTTCGGCCAGCCCGATCAAGTTGCCTAGGGCGGCGCCGACCACGCTCAAAATAACCGCTTCCAGAATGATCAGGCCCATTATTCGCCGGGGGGGCCAACCCACGGCCGCCAGGATGCCGATTTCCGCCGTGCGCTCCGACACGGCCATCAACTGGGTGTTCATGACGATTAGGCTGGAGGCCCCCAGGGTGATGAACATTATGAGGCGGCACACCGCCTCGATGACCGAGGACAGTCGGATTTTATCCATCAATTCGGCTCCGCGGACGGCCGTGAGTTGAGGGAAGAGGCGGTTTATTTCCGCGGCCGCGGCGGCGGGGGCGAACCCCGGCCGGAGTTGGATCAGGACGGCGTTGACGAAATCGTCCCCTAGCCGGTTCAGAACCCTTCCGGCGTCGGTCAAGTCCATGATCACCGCGCCATCCACCAAGCCGTGTCCGCACGCATAAATTCCGGAGACGTGGAAGACCTCGCCTTCACGGAATTTCAGTTTGGACCCGACGCCCTTTTCCAGGCGCTGGAAGGCTAAGCGGCCCATTATTAATTCCCTACGCCCTGAAATAAATGGTTCACCGTCCAGGATGGCCAGGCGACCGGAAAGGCTTTCGGCCCACGGCAGGCCGAAGACGGCGAAATAGGGGTTCCAATCAGTTTTTACGGTCCCCATGATCATGGGGTAGGCGCCGGCGACGAACACAAGGTCGGCCAATTTCGACTCCAGCGACCGTTCGACCCGGGAATGGATTGGAGTGGAGGCGTTTTTGGCCAGGACAATCATATCGACATCCCGGTTTTTGACCAACCCCAGGGTTTGGTCCCGAAAAGCCGTCATGACCGCGTCCGAGGCGGAAAAAAGAGACACCCCCACCGCGACCCCCAGCAGGGTCAGGATGGACCTTGTTTTCCGGCGCAAGAGGTTCCCTAGGCAGAACATGCCCGCTCACAAGCCGGCGTGAAGGCGGTTGGGGGCGGGCGGGCCGGAAAAAACATTTTTTCCGGTCCCGCGAGGTTTAGTCAGGGCGATCACTGTTCCAGGAGGCTTTGCAGGAAACAGCCGCCGCTGCCGGAAGAGCCGCCTCCTCCCCCGCCGGTGGGAATGAAGGGAACCGGCCCCTGTTCGGGCTTGGTCGTGACTTCGATGGTCGGAAACGCGGCCGAGCCGGTGTTGTCGGTTATGTTCAGGGAGCCATCGGGGGCCAGGGGAAGATAAACGTCAACAGCCGCCGTGGTTCCGTCAGCCAGGGGAATGTTCAGGCCGGCGATTTTAATATGGGTCGGCGCGTCGGCGGGGCCGACATAGGACAACCCGCCCGCGGCCATGCCGCCTTCAATGGTTGAGCCGTCGCTTTTTTGCACGAAAATGGAATCGAAGAACCCGCCGTCGTTCAAGATGATCTTTCCGTATCCCGTCTTGCCGGAGGCGCGGAACCAATCCCCTCGGGTGTAGGTCGAGGCCCAGTCGGCCTTGGACAGTTTAATTTGGGTTTCTCCATCCGCCGCGGCGACAGGGTCGGTCATGTTGTGGGTGATCCCGTCGTCCCCCATGTATGAGGCGGAAGCCTTTTGGTCCAGGATGTACGACCCGTCGACCTGCTCGCCGCCGATTTGGAAAATGTAGCGCCTGGCCGTCCCGGCCGCGCAGTCCAGACCGTTGGCCCCTTGGACGAAAATAGCGTAACGGGCCGTGGCCGTGCCGCAATCCGGAAACGAGACGCACGCCCGGTAGGCTGAATAATACCCGTCCACCCCCTCGGTTATGACTCCGTCCCCGTTGGTGTCAACGTAGATTTTATCCTTGCCTCCGACAAAAACCGTGTGCTCGGCCAGGGAGACCGTCCCCCAGGACAAAATAAGGGTTACCGCCAAGACCGTGAAAAAAAAACACCACCTCGCCTTTTTCATGACCGCGAACTCCTTTTGGTTGGAAGGAAATAAGCTCCCACCCCCTAGATGCAATATATAATAATGGCGAGAAATCGACAAGAGCCATTTTTTAGGCCCCTGTTTACTGGCGTTTCGAGAAAATTGCGCGATACAATAGACCGTATGATATAAACGCCGTGCAAATGCTTTGGGGCCGTTTTTTCACGCCCCTAATAAATTATATGAGGAGAGTATTATGACCGCGGAAATCACTGGTTGGACCGGAAAAATATTGAGGATCGATCTTTCCGACCGCCGCGTCGAGGAGCTTGACTCCAGGGAATACGTCGGGAAGTTCCTGGGAGGACGGGGGGCGGCCACGAGTTTTTACTGGAACGAAGTGGGTCCGGAAGTGGGGGCTTTCGACCCGGCAAACCGCTTGATTTTCATGAGTGGGGCCCTGACCGGGGTCGGCGCCCAGGGCGCCACCAGAATGACGGTCATGGCCAAGTCGCCCATGGTGAGTCCGGAAGGGTTCTGCTACGGCAACCTCGGCGGCTTTTTCCCGTCGTACCTCAAGCGGGCGGGGTACGACGGCCTGGTGGTTTACGGAAGGTCGGAAACGCCCTGCTATATCTGGATCAATGACGGTCGGACTGAAATTCTGGACGCCGCTTTTATCTGGGGCCGCGGGACCTATGAGGTCCAAAGGCTTCTCAAGGACAGGCACGGCGAAAAAGCCCGGTTCGTCTCCACCGGCGTTTCCGGGGAAAACCTGTGCCGCAACGCGACCATCATAACCGACCACGAAGGCAGCGCCACCGGAGGGTTCGGGGCGGTCATGGGTTCCAAGAACCTCAAGGCCGTCTGCGTCCTGGGCTCCAAGGCTCCCGCCGCGGCCCGGAAAAAGGAATTGGTCGAACTGAATCGGCATATCGTCCAGGTCAGCGAGAGGGGGACCCTGCGGATGCCGGTCCCCAAAAAGCAGATGCAATTCGTCAAGACCGCGTCCTGCCACCAGTGCGGACTGGAATGCGGGCGGGGTCTCTACCGCACCGCCGAGGGGCGGGAAGAAGTCCGAAAATGCCAGGCCATGGCCCTCTACATGCCGTACGCCGGAATGAGGCCCGGGGAGTCCATCGACACTTCCCTTGACGCCACGAGAATTTGCAACGATTATGCCCTCTGCACCATGGAAGTCCAAAATATTATCTTTTGGCTCTCCGCCTGTCGGCAGGCCGGAGTCCTGACCGATCAAGACATGGGGCTCGATTTTTCCACCCTGGGCTCCCGCGAATTCATTGAAAAGCTGGCGGGCATGATCGCCCTCCGGCAGGGGTTCGGCGACGTCCTGGCCGAGGGGATTCTCCGGGCCGGAGCGAGCCTGGGACCCCGGGCCGAGGCTTTGTTCAACGAATACACCAAGTCCGTGGGGTTGAACGGCGTCTACACGCCCCGGGAATATACGGCCAACGCCATGCTCTATGCGCTGGAACCCCGACAGCCCATCGCCCAACTCCACGACGTCAGCCATCTGATCGCCCGATGGCTTCTTCACCTCATCAAGCCTAGCCTGTCGCCCACCACCGCCGCGGTGTTTCGCCAGGCGACCGTGAAATTCTGGAAAAACGAAAAGGCCTGGGACATGACCACCTGCGAAGGCAAGGCCGAAACTTCCCTGAATATCCAGAACCGGACTTATGTCAAGGACAGCCTCGGACTCTGCGATTTCGGCTGGCCCATAATGGATTCCTTCAACACCGCGGATCACACCGGAGACCCGACTCTGGAAAACAGGCTGTTCGCGACGGTCACGGGCGTCGAAACCGACGAAGCCGCCCTCAACCGTTATGGAGAACGTATTTTTAACCTGCAGCGAGCCATACTGCTGCGCGAAGGCTGGCGGGCCAAGACGGACGACGCTCCGGCCGACTTCAATTTCACCGACCCGGTGATGTTCGACCCGCTCAATCCCCAACTGATCGTGCCCGGGCCCACGGAAGAGCCGGTTTCGGTCAAGGGAAAAGTCCTGGATCGGTTGGAGTTCGAAACGATGCGCGAGGAATATTACCTGCTGCGCGGCTGGGACCCGGATACCGGTCTGCCGACCAAGGCCCGGCTGGAGAGCCTGGAACTACCCGAGATCGCGACCGCGCTCGCCGACCAGGGCTTGTTGAAATAAAAAAACGCCGGGACCATTAAGCCGGGAGCACCAGCCTGGACCCCTCCCGGCTTTTCTCGAATTTTTATAATAGGACATCCAATATTTAAAAGGACATCCAATTTTAAAACATTCCATTAAAGGACATCCAAAATAAATAATGATCGATACAAACCCAACTCCTCAAAAGCGTTTCCGGCCTAATTCCGATGAAAATATACGATTTTTCTGGATTGAAAAAAAGGAAGCATGGCGACGCTGTTAGCGGCCGGTTGAAAATGTAAGGAAAATGGCCAAATGAAAATGAGTAAGTAGGGTGCGCAACGCGCACCATCTTTTACTGTTTTGCGGGCCTGGCCGCGGTAAATTGGAGACGTTGGCCGGCGCCTTGCGGCGGGGCTGCTCCGCCCCCCGCGCACCTAGCGTTGGGCTTCGAGAGACTCCTTCCCGTCCCAGGGTCAGGGGCGCGCCGGAGCCGGCGCCCCTGACAACCCCCGGCTCTTTTTCCGGAGAACCCGCCTGGCGGCGGTTTCACGCCCCGAAACGTCCTGTTTCGAGG
>JAZDGM010000197.1:0-43002 GCA_043806915.1 Pseudomonadota bacterium
AGCGCTAGAAGTCGTAACCTTGATCATAATTTTTGCGGCTGGGCGCCCCGATGCGTGGTGCGAGGTTCCATCTTTCACCATTCTGGCTTTCACCATCCTGGCAAATGGCTACGAATTCCTTTCCCTGGGAGGATTCCACCATGGCCTTTCGGCAGTGGTAACCCAAGGCGGAGGTATAAAACGGTCCGGCGCCGGCAACTACCAGCGGTCCAAAAACGGTGTTGGAAAAGGGCGAGGACTCACCTTCCCGGGCATTGGCGAGAAAATTGACAAGCTGGCGCGTAAGGCTGTCAAGCGGGTCCGGCTCGACAATTTTCGTTTCCCTGGACAATTCCCCCACTGGGAAAGCGGCGCAACCGCACGCCAGCAGGAGCAGCAGGCAACCAATGACGCGGCAACATATTCCAAAACTTCGAAAATTCGTAGTATTAGATATCCTAGTCAAATAAGTCACCGTATTTTCCTTGAGGCAAAGAGCTAGGATGGGGTATCCCTTTTACCAACAGTATTTTGAGGGTTTCCATCAAGCCCTGACTATTTTTCCTTTGCTTTATTGACGAACTTTTAATGGTTCACTCCGCGCGTCAGCTTTGGTAAAGTTCGAACCATTCCAATGTAACCCACGCTCATAGTCATGGCGCGGTCAAATGGTTTGATACTTATTGCAACACCTCGAAAATACGCCAATAATTACCATTGCCAGAATTAGTATACAGCTCCGCCCCTTAAGTTACATTTTCATATTAATTACTTAATCTTACTTAATCAATTAGCTATTGGGGTTATGAGCCGTCCGCATTGTAAACCAAGCATTCTGATTCACCCCCAAATTTTTCCAGGTATAATATACCAAGAGGCATCATTATACCACTACAATCATCAAAAGCTAATCTATATACAATTATAGATTTAATTAGATCATTCAGCCAATTACAAAACCTCGGTCCTTGACCCAACTTGTCGTCAGACTCACTTGTAACTCATCGAAATACTTCAATATGTCCGCAGGTTAAAATTTTGCCTTCCTTGATTCAGGTCATTTTCGGCGAAGCAGAACATGACCTGAATCAAGGCTTTTGAAGGCCAAATACCCGTGTGTTGCAACTGGCTCCATTGTCTACAATTTTTCTTTTTTGGTCGGCCCCTCGAACCATAAATCAAAAGTCTACCGCAATGACCTTGTCCAGTCATTTAGAAAAATTTAAGTTGGTATTGGATCACCGACAGTGTGGAATGACGACAATCTAATCATAGACAATTATTTTAATTTATATACTCGTATATTGATTTTATCGACTAATATCAAAATTCACCTTCATGTTTTGCGCATATTGTTTGTTCTTTCGTATCATAAGGGAAAACGTATTGTCAATAAAAAATTATCATTTGAAAGAGGCCATCCGGCAGAGTCAAGGCCATATGGCGCAATTTGCTGAAATTAAAGTAAATATATTAATAGTCGCCTCCTGTTTTCGATTCTTGGATATTCGACTGCCATGGGCCAGCCGGCAACGGACCCGGAAGAAGGCGGCCGGCTCAATCTCTATTGGTTCCATACACCAAGCTTGTATTTTCGGCAAATGAGGCGTTTCACTACTTGGGTCGGGCGATATCCGGGGACCCGATCCCCGATCAAGGGGTTTTCGCTTTGGCTCCCGGCGTGACGTGCCTTGGAGACATTACCATCCCGGAAGAACGGCGGGTTCAGGTTGGCTCGAGGGCGCCGAAAAATATTATTCTGGGGACATCGGGTTTGACCCCGGCGCCCCCAACGGCATTAGCGCTTCGCTCCGAACCGGCCTGGCGGCGAAGCCCCAAGGTTGAATCAGATTTCGCTACTCACCACGTGGAACCTGATGACCGCGCCGGTGACCTTGCTCCGGCCGACATGGTAGACCACGGCCAACCACAGGCCCTCAAGGCCGATCAGGACCCAGGGCGACCACAAAGCCGCGAGGCCCAGGTTCAGGTTCGGGGCGAAACCGGGCTCCAGCGGAAAGGCGAAGGCGACAACAGTCCCATACGCCACCCCGGCCAGGGCTAGGTATTGGTAGACCGATATCTTGCCCCCACCTCGATAATCAGCGCGAAAGACTTCCGACCAGGCGCGCCAGAGCTGGGTCAGGATCAAGGTGGTCAAAAATGATGCTGTCGGTTTTCCGATTAGAAAAAGATAGAATCCTAAAAGACCGGCGCCCACGCAGATAACCGAGGTGACGGCCTGAATGGGCGCCACGGGGCGGCCTTCCAGCCCGCTTTCGTAGGATATTTTCTTGGTCGGGCCGGTGAAAATGAATCCGCGGCCGGAAAATACCCGCTGAAGCAAGGGGCGGCACTGGTCCAGGGGTTTGCCGTAACAACAGCCGAAACTGATGCAGGCCAGGCGTCCGAGCCCCTCCCCTACGGCATAACCCACCGCCGCGGCGGCGGCCGCTGGAATCACCTGGAGACCTGGGCCGGTGTTATGGCTTCCGCCCAGGGCTTCCCGCACGGCCAGGGCCAGCCAGGGAATGGCCAGCAGTCCCACGAACGAAGCCCCGCCCACGGTGAGGGTCTGGGGTTTCCGTTCCACGATCCGCGCCACCCAGCTAGCGGCGGGCACGCACAACGAGAACAGCGGGGCCAGCAGGAACAGGGCCTCGACCGGAGGGACCCCGGCCGCGCCCATCATCACCAGGACCATGGCCGAGCCGGTGGTGTATCCCGCGGACACGATCAGGCCGTAAAAGGTGATATTCAGGCCTTGCCAGTCCCCGCTCCCATTTTTGCGCAACGGGATCGAGGCGAAAATCTGCCAGCGTTCCCCGGGCAAGGTCCGGCAGGCCCAGCGCAGGATCACTAGATAGACCACGGCAAAAGAACCCACAAATATTCCGGTCGTCATTTGAGTTACCTCCTCACCTGCCCCTACCGATGCTTGAACGAACCCAGACTTCGGTCTCCACCAAGGGCCGGCCGAAACCCAGTGAAAAACGGCTAGCGACTCCCGGAGTCGACTGATTTTCCAGTAAATCCCGGTCAAACTCCACGCGGCCGGGTTGAAACAGCAGGACCACCGTGCTGGAACCCGGTTTAAACAGGCTTTTGGGCCTCCCCTTTTCCAGGAAGTCCTCGGGATAAATGGAACGAGGGTTGTCGTATCCCTCGACGCTGTAAGCCGGTTCTATTTCGCCCACCATCAGGGCCACGACCTCGATCATGGCCGCCAATCCGACTTTCGTCCCGCCGGGCCGGTCGGTGTCGATGATGGAGACCACTCGCTTGTTTTTGGAAAAGGGGGTCGCCAGTCTGACCACCGCGCCCGGGTTGCAGGCGTGATAAGCGCCCTCCACCTCGAAAATATCGAGCACCCGCCCGGCGACCGGGACGTGGTTGTAGTGGTATTTTTCGGGAGTCAGGCGAAACACGGCGAAATCTCCGCCTTCGAACGCCTTCAGCCAGCCGGTGTTCCCGGGGCCGAGAAGCTCTTCGAAGTGGAAGAACTTGTTTTTTATGAAAAGCAGGCTCGAATCGCTTAGCGACCCGAGCAGGACCCGGGAGTCGGCCGGAGAGACCACGGCGCGAGGGTCTTCCGGCAGGGGGCGACAGGTCCAATATTTTATCTTCCGGGTGAAAAGCTTGCGGGGCGTGTCAAGCGCGGCCGGGTCGTCCAGGCATTCGCTCTCGTCCACGCCCCAGCGACGCAACAAATCGCCGCCGCCTCTAAAACGGGTTTCCAAGGCCAGGTCGAAGTTCAGGAACCCGAGCAGACGGGAGCAGCGGGCGCTGGTCAGGGCCCGAAAAACCGCGGGGGTCCTTTCCCGGACGTCGTTGTATATCAAATTGACTAAGCGGTCCCCAAGAAGCTTTTCGTTCTTGACCTTACGGGTTCGCCTGTCGATATATTGGTGCGTAATCGGATTCATGTCCAACCTTTCCAGCGCCGGGGCCGGTTTCCCGGTCCGCGGCTGACGTTCTATCCTTTTCCCCGGCGACCCGGACGATAAGATGAATTACGGCCGTGATCTCTTCCAGCGAGGCGGTTTCATCGAGCAGGCTATTTTTGACCCTGGCGAGAGACTCCAGGTCCCGCGGCCCGATGGGACCGCCTCCGGACCGGGCCAGGACCGCCGCCTGGGCCTGGAGGGCGTCGAACGCCTCGGTCAGGTGGGCCAGGCGCAAGGAAACCCGGTAATAATCCTCGGCGGCGCGGTTGAATTCCCCGGCGCCGACGTCCAGGGGGCGTTTGGCCTTCCGTCCGCCTAGAATCCCTCCGGTGAGCTTGCCCACGGCGGAAATGCCTTCGGGATCGGCCAGCCGGGCTTCCAAGTCAAGAAGAGTTTCGGAAAGACCCAGGGCCTCGACCAGTGGGGCGGCGTCATGTTTAAGCAAGTCCAACAGGGCCCGGTTGTAGTCCCGCCGCCGAACCCTCCAGTACCCGGGGTAGCGCCGACTGAGACGAACTCCCGGGGTCTTTTCGACAATTGACCGCAGGAACAGGTTGGCCGTGTCCACGCGGACGAAAAACGTGGGCAGTCCGATGGCCGCGCCGAAAAAAATCTGCCGGCGCTCGCTTTCGATCGTGGGTTCGTCCGGAACGTGTTCGTGAGTGAAGAGACCGGAGGCGATGAATTGGAAAGCCAGGCCGGTGACCAAGTGTTGCAGGTCCACGGCCGGCGCCAGATCGTCGAACAGGCGGTGAAACAGGCTGTAGTGCCGGCCCTCGAAACCGGAAAAACCCATCCGGTCGAAAATACGTTGCCGGTACAGCAGGTAAACCGGCATGCGGGAATCGAAAACCCCCAGTTCGGCCAAGTCCTTCTTGAGCCGTTCCTGATTGCCCAAGGTCCCGTCCAGGGCCGGGCATTGGTCGGTGCTCAGGACCGAGGCCAGGTAATCCAATAGACGGAAGTCGGGCAGGAAATCCCCGCGCAGTCCCAGCAACCGGGCCAGGGACGCATCCAGGAGAGGCGGGCCGAACGGGGTCAGGCGCACCCCAAGCAGGCGGGACTTGAGGCGGGCCTTCTTGCGCCAGCGCCGCCAGATCATGCGCAAATGGGTGTAATCCAGCTCGTAGGGCAGGAAGGAAAGGACCTTTTCCGGATGAAAATCCTTGAAATCCAGCCGATAAGGCGCCCCCGAGTATGTCCCGACAAAAAGTGGCAGGAAATGCTCCACAAACTTGATGACCAAGTCCCCGAAATATTTTTCGCGGGCGGGGTTGATCGAGGGGTTGGGTCCGGCTAGGGCCTGGGAAAGCCGGCGGCTTCCCAAGGAGACATGCACGCCGTTGTTGACCAGGCTGATGTTGGACGAGGACGGCAGGACCACCAGGTTGTTGACGATGACGCCGGCTTCCTTCAGCCGCCCCAGGGCGTTGAGTTGGGCCCGGGACAGGGTTTCGTGGCAAAGGTGCATGTACCGATGTTTTTCCTCGCCCCGATCCCACCCGGACAAGCAGGGGTTCATGAACAGCTCCCGGTAGAAGGAATCGCTGATGGCCTCGGCCAGTTCCTTCTGGCGGACCGGGGGATGGGGCGCGGAATAAACGACGACCTTCTGGTTGGAATCGAGCAGGCCGAACCTGCGTCCGGCGTATTGGACCAGGAGTTGGGTCAGGAGGAAACGCACGGCCATTTCCGAGGCGGCGGCCCGCCCCAGGCCCGGCCGACCGTCGCGTCCGGCCAGGTACAGGGAAAACGTCTCGGGCGAGGTGTTGTCGGAGAGAAAATGTTCGGCCAGGGCCAGGCCGGAACTTCGGACGACTTCCCCGCCCCGGCCCGAGCCCACGGCGTCGACCAAGGCGAGTTTGAGGAGGTAGCTTACCGGGACGCGGATCATGGATTCCCCACCGGACTCGCAACTGAAACGGTCGGCGTCGGTCCGGAGGCCGGAAGCGGGGTCGGCCTTGTCGCGTCGTAAATCTTCCCGAAAAACCCGGCTGGCGGCGGGGCCAAGCTTCCAGGCGGGGAAGCGAACCCAACTGTTTTCCCAGACGCCCCGGCCGTCGCCCTCCAGCCAACGTTCCAGGTCGCTGACTTTCAGGGCCGACAGTTCTCCGCTCCGGTGACGGCGAATGATGTTTTTAAAATAATTAGACTCCCCGATTATCCGAGGCAGGTCCACGCTGTCCCGCCCGCCCTGGACCACGGCTTGAAGTTCGTTTTCCGAGCCGCAGGTGACGTCGGCGCTTGAAAACGGGAGGCTGGCGGTCAGTCGGTCCGGGGTGGACCGGTCCACGCCCAAGCGGTCGAGAAATTCGTCCGCCCGGTACTTTTCGACTTTCGCCCGACTACGAAGCGGTATGGTTTTCGACACTGTTTTTACCCCTGCCGCGGACAGCGGCGAGGCGGCCGGATTTACGAGCCCCAAAGCGAACCCTCTCCGGCGCCCCAACTTGATGGTCCATGGTAAGGGTACTTTGTTTCCGGACGGTTACCGAACGACGCCGGCGCGGGGAATTTCAACGGCGAGTTGGTGACGCGCCGGACCCGGCGGCCCGGTTGAACAGCGGCCCGGTCGGCCAGGCGCTCCCTAGACGGCCGAGGCCGCTTTCCTGGTGAAGAGCGGCCTCGGGCAGGTCTCTATTTCGGGTTCGGTCAGGCTTTTTTCGCTAGCAGCAGCGACACGATCTTGGTGGAAAAGCTCACGGCGATAAACAGGACCAACAACACCACGAAAACGCCCATGAACCGGAGAACGAGCATGGTTATAATCCAGGTCCAACTGTCCTTGGTCACGGTGACCACGGCGGTATTATCCGGCCCCTCGGTTATGACTATTTTATGCCAGGCCCGGCCTTCGTAATCCTCGAACCGGGACTCGCCGCCCCGGTCGCGAAACTTGACGCTCCCGGGTTGGGCCTGGAAAATCCCGCGGTAATACTCGACCAGTTCCGCCACCGGGCGTTGATAGGCCACCTGAATTTCGGTTTCGCTTTCGGAAGTAACCCGGCCCTGGTCCATGAGCGGGGCGCCGCGGAAATCGGCGGCGGACCCGAGGCCGGGCAGGGACATAAGAAACACAGCCACGACAAAAATAATTTTTTTCATTATCGCACCCATTTAACTGAACATGGCGATAAACATGCCGGCGGCCGCGGCGGTCCCGATGACCCCGGCCAGGTTCGGCCCCATGGCGTGCATCAGCAGGTGGTTCTTCCTATCGTATTCCTGGCCGATCTTCTGGGAGACCCGGGCGGACATGGGCACGGCCGAGACGCCGGCGGAACCGATCAAGGGGTTCATTTTATCCTTGAGGAAATAATTCATGATCTTGACGGTCACAATGCCGCCCATGGTGCAGACGGCGAAATCGACCAGGCCCAGGCAGAAAATCAGGATGGGCTTCCAGGTAAGGAATTTTTCGGCCTCCATGGTGGCGCCCACGGATATGCCGAGCAGAATCGTGACGATATTCATCAGGGAATTCTGGGCCGTGTCCGTCAGTCGGGCCACCACGCCGCTTTCCTTCATCAGGTTCCCGAACATGAACATGCCCATGAGGGGGATGACCGAGGGAACCAAAATGGCGATGACCGAGACGCAGATCAAGGGATAGAGGATTTTTTCGGTCCTGGAGACGGGCCGAAGCTGTTTCATCTTGATCTGTCGCTCCTCGGGAGTGGTCAGCAACCGCATGAGCGGCGGCTGGATCAGCGGGACCATGGCCATGTAGGAATAGGCCGCCAGGGCGTTGGCGCCCAATAGATGGGGGGCCAGGGCCTGGGTCAGGTAAATGGTGGTGGGCCCGTCGGCTCCCCCGATGATGCTCACCGAGGCCGCTTCCTTCAGGGTGAAACCCGCGATAATGGTCCCGGTGAAGGTCACGAAGACGCCCAACTGGGCTCCGGCGCCGACTAGCAAGGTTTTGGGGTTGGCGATCAGGGGTCCGAAATCGGTCATGGCGCCCAACCCGAGGAAGATCAGGCAGGGAATCACTTCCCATTCCAAGCCGTAATGATAAAAGACCCGCAGCAGGTCCAAGTGGCCCTGGGATTCTCCCATTAAGGGCACCAGGGGGAAATTCACCAGGAATATCCCAAATCCGATGGGGAGAAGCAACAGCGGCTCAAAGTCCTTTTTTATCGCCAGATAAAGGAAGAGCAGGCCAATACCCCACATCAAGGGTTGTTTCCAGTCCAGGGAGGCGATGCCGGTGGTGTGGTAGATTCCCAAAAGTAAATCAAGAATCTCGTTTATTGTCATTTTTCTCTCCAGGTTTTCCTACAAAAATTCCTACATATCCATTGCCAGCAAATTATACGGATTGTTAACTTTCGCCCCTACAACAACGTTCGGTCTGAAACCGAGCAGGTTCGTCCCCCTTTCCGGTCAAGTATTTTCTCTGGTCCAGGTTCTCCGGTCGAGTCCCGCATGGACAAAATCAGCTTGGGCAAAATGATGAACCGGACCGGGATAATAGTATTTTTTTAATAGGAAAAGAATACTTTTTTTTCATTATAATTCTTTAGTTACCAATAGTTATCAAGGCAAAGCAATTTTAAAACGGGAGAAGCCGTACTTTTAAATTAAAAAACAACGTTTTTCCAAAAGCAGTGAATGTTGAAAAAACGAAAGTCGCGAAAAGTATTTTTTTCGCGGTCAGCAGCCGGCGGAAAATGTGAGGAAAATGGCCAAATAAAAATGAGTAAGGTTGGTTCCCAAGCTCTACTGGAGGTTGAATAAAAAAGGCGGCCCCTGGCCCCCGGTGATTTGAGGGCCAGGGGCCGCCTGGCTGAAGTGGTCCCGATTTTTTAGCCTGTTCGGGACTTTCCGGGCTCAATCATGGAACTGTTCGTCCACTTCCTGGGCCATTTTGGCGATCAGGCCCGCGGCCACGTCGTAATCCACCCGGCTCATGTTGATGACGGCGTGGTAGAGGAGAAGGTCCTCGGGGTCGCCCAGTTCGAAGCCGCGGAGAAAGTTCACCCTTTTCTTCTCTTCCTTGCGCGCCACGATCTCCGCCCTGGCCCTGGAAACGCCGTAACGAACCATCAAGTATTTGACGCGGTCGCTTTCATCGGCCATCAGATAGACCCGGATGGCCTTGGGGTGGTCTCGCAGGATGAGTTGTCCCCCGCGACCGATGATGACCGCCTTTTCCCGGACGGCCAATTCGGTAATTACTCTTTTCAGGAATAACCTGTAGGAGTCTTCATCGAATTCGGTGGCGATGCCCGGCACATGGCGGGTGATGGAACCCGTGGAGATGATTTCGGATACCAAGGTCAACAGGCTGTCGCCAGCCAACTTCTCAATTTCCCGGATTTTCTTAACCGTGACCCCCGCCTTGTGGGCCACCAGATCCAGCATTTCCTGGTCGATCAGTTCATAGCCGAGGCGTTCGGCTACCATCTCCCCAACCAATCTCGCGCCCGCTCCATATTGCCGGGCGATCGTCACTACGGCCATTTGGCGCCCCTATTCCCTGAGGTTAATCTTAAAGTCCGCCCGCCATGATGATGCCGGCAACCAGGGCGAACAGGGCGAAACTTTCAACAATACCAACGGCCGCGAAACATTTACCGAATATTTCCTGTTTCTTGGAAGTGGCCAGGATGCCGGTGGCGGCGACCTTGCCCTGGAAAATAGCCGAAAGCATGATGGCCAGGCCGCAGAACAGCCCGATGCCCAGAACGGCCGGGCCGTTGGCCTGGACCTTGCCCAGAAGGACGAACATCAGGATAAGACCGTAAATGGTCTGGCTGGAGGGAGCGGCGGAAATACCGATAAATTTTCCGTGACCCTCGTCAACCTTGGCCATGACTCCATGAGAGGCCGCTCCGGCGGTCCCACAACCAATCGCGCTGCCAATGGCCGGAATTCCGATAGCGAAAGCGCAACCCACATAACCCAGCATGTTTGCGATATCCATTTTATTATCTCCAATCCTAGCTATTTTTGTTTGCTTTTTTGGCAAAGGGAACGAACGATAAACCATCGCCTTCAAAACACCAGCGATACCACTCGAGAAAATTCAACCTGAGACCGTGAATGACACCCCCCATGACGCCGAGAGTTAGATTGATGGTATGCCCTCCGACCAGGATAACCACCGCCAGGACCACGCCGACATAGGGTATGGATTTTATGGCCATGCCCGCCAGAAGGTTGAAGGTCTGGGTCATGTACGCCGTGGCCAAGCCAAGGGCGAAAAGGCGCAAATAGGACAAAACGTCCGAAAATAACTGAATTATTCCTAAAACGCCGTTCAAGCCGGCGGCCAATCTGAAAATCGGGTTCCGGGAGGATGAAGTAAAGAGCAGGACCAGGGCCAACCCGCCGATCATGATGTACAACGCCATCGGGTTTTCGACGTGCTTGATCATTTGGCTGTCGATCAAGACGTAACCCGACCAGATGACGATGATCCAGCCGAGCGACGGCCAGTCCCGGGAACGGAGCACTTTTATGGCCAGGGAGATGGTGATGTGGACCATGCCCATCATTACCGAGACCAACATCACCCGACTTTGTCCGGCCGGAGTGCTGACGTCCAGGAGCAAGGCCTTTCGGAGCGGGTTCTCCGGCCCCAGGGGCAGTCCCATGTACGAACCGCCCAGGATGCCGAAAATTATCACCGACAGGCTCAACAGAAACGACAGGCGCACCATCCGCCGGCCCAGGGGCGAGCCGCCGCCTTTTTGTTTGTATTTCAAATAAGCGGTCAGGGCCATGAGTATCAGCCCGTATCCGGCATCGCCGATAATCATTCCGAAAAACACGGCGAACCAAATGAAAACCAATCCACTGGGATCGAAATCCGTGTAGTTGGGATGGGAATATACTTTGACCAAGTCCTCTCCGGCGTCCCAAAGGCTCGGATTGGACATCAACACCGGCGTACGGTCCCCGGGCTCGGGGTCGGAAGCCAGATGGGTGAAGGTAAACCCGGGGCCGATCTTTTGGATCAGTTCCTTTTCCACCACCGGCGACCAGCAGCTCAGTACGAAAAGCCGGTCGTCCAGGGCCGAATCGGAGTTCATCAACACCCGGCCGTAAGCCAGGTCGTCGCGAAGTTTGTCCTCGGCCAGTTCCAGCACCCCGATTTTTTTGGCCAAGTCCCGGTATTCCTGTCCAATGGCCTCGAGTTCCCGTTTCTTGGCTTCGATGGCGGCCCTGAGCCGAGAGGGAACCGACGGGTCCTTTTCGGGGTAGAGGCCGATATCGATCGGATCAAAGGAAAAAACCACGAACGCGATTTCCCCCTCGGTTTCCCGGGTGATGTGCATAAAGGCGCCCTTCAACTCCAGACCGCTGAAAACCCGCCGGGAGGCCCGGAAAAAACCGACGTTCAGCCCGGAGGAACGCAGGGCTTCTATTTCGGGCGGGTTGAATTCACCCCAGGCCTCGCTGGCGGTCAATTCCTTTTTCATGACCAGCAACTCGGACTGCAGTTCGTTCTCCCGTTTTTTCAAGTTCTCGAGCCGGCTGCACAATTCCTGGTAGCCTTCGGCCGGCTCGGCCCATTTTTCGCCCGAAACCTGGCGGGCCAGGAATTTCCTGGTCTCCACCACCTTTTGGATGTCGCGGATGAGTTCCATCGGCTCGGTCGGTTCGGGCGGAAGGATGATATGGGTCAACCCCACTTCCTGAAGCCTTCGGATGAAGGCCTCCTTTTCACTGGCCAGGCCCAGGAACACCACTTTTCTCATTTTGACGATCATGGATTAAGCTCCTCCAGGGCCGATAGTTTCGACTTGGCCAGCTTGGCCCGTCCCACCGCGGCGGTCTCCTCGTCGCCGAGGAAGATCTTGATGCGGCGGATATCTTCCTTCAGGTCGGGAATCAACCGTTTTTCAAAGAGGTTCACCCGCTGGGCGGTCCGCCGCAACTCTTCCCGCAATAGGCTTTCCCTATCCCGGAGCACGGTCAGTTCCGCCTTGAGGCTGACCATCGTTTTCAGCGAATCCACGGCAACGTCCAACCAGGTCGGGGTGGCGAACAGGGAATATTCAACGTCCTGGAAGACGACATTGTCGAATTCCGGGACTTCCACGCCCGCCACGTTATCCTGCCTGGTTATTATTTCATCCATCTGGACGTAGTCGCGGATATCCACGTCCGGGTCGGCCAACAGGTGCGCCCACGGACGAATCCCGTCCATGGTTTTTTCGAGTTCGGACCGCTTGGCGTCGATCACGGGTTCGAGTTGCCGCAGCACCAACTGGAGCTGCATTTTCTTCAAAACCAATATGGGCAGAAATTTCTGGAACTTGGCTAAAGCGTCCCTTTGTTTTTTAAGGGCCGTTTTATTAAGTTTGATTTTTTCCGCCATGGCGCTAGGCCGCCTTTTCCTTCTGAGCCGCGGCAGGCCAGAATTTGGAGATCAGGGCTTCCTTCAATCCAGTCTGGACCGGTTGGAAATGGCGGGCCAGGATTTCCCAACACTTGTTCAGGGCGGCTTCCAGAGGCAGATTGACGCCTAGGTCCATCAACTCCCTTTCAAAACTTTGCCCGTAAGCCATCAGCACGTCGTCCCATTTGGAGGTTTTGAAGCCCATGGCCAGTTTGTTGCGGGATTCCCGGCAGTCGGCGTACAGTCGAATCATGGTGTTCATGATGTCGTTGTGGTCCTCGCGGGTGACCTTGGAGACCACGTTCTGCTTGAGCCGGGACAGGGAGCCGAAGGGGTCGATCATGCCGTGACGGAGATAGAACTGCCCTTCCGTGATGTATCCGGTGTTGTCCGGAACCGGGTGGGTGACGTCGTCGCCGGGCATGGTCGTGACCGCCAGGATGGTGATGGAACCCAGACCCTCGATATCCACGGCTTTTTCGTACCGGGAGGCCAACTGGGAGTAAAGGTCTCCGGGGTAGCCGCGGTTGGAGGGAATCTGTTCCATGGAAATGGAAATTTCCTTCAAGGAGTCGGCGAAGTTGGTCAGGTCGGTCAAAAGGACCAGGACCCGCTTCCCGGCCACGGCGAAGCGTTCGGCCACGGCCAGGGACATGTCCGGCGCCAGGAGGCATTCCACCACGGGGTCGGAGGCCAGGTGAATGAACATGATCACCCGGTTCATGATCCCGCTTTCGTCGAAGGTCCGCTTGAAGAAATGAAAGTCGTCGAACTTGAGACCCATGCCTCCCAGGATGATAATGTCCGCGTCGGCCTGCATGCCGACCCTGGCCAGCAACTGGTTATAGGGCTCGCCCGGCACGGAAAAAATGGGCAGCTTCTGGCTGACGACCAGGGAGTTGAAAAGGTCGATCATGGGGATGTTCGTTGGAATCATCTGCCGGGGAATGATGCGGTTGGCCGGGTTGAAGGAAGGCCCGCCGATGGGGATTTCCTCCTCGACCGGCTCGGGGCCGCCGTCCAGGGGCCGGCCGGAGCCGCTGAAAATGCGGCCCAGGAGGGACTCCCCGAATTTAACGTTCATGGGTCGTCCCAGGAACCGGACCTTATCCTTGGTGGACACGCCCTTGGTTCCGCCGAAGACCTGGATGGTGACATTTTCCTTGTTCAACCGGATGACCTGTCCCAGGGTGGTTCGACCGGGAGATTCAACCACGGCCAATTCCCCTAGTCCCACCCCCTCCGCCTTGAGCGTGGCGATGTTACCGGTGATTTCGTCAATCTTGGTTCTGATTTTTCTCATAGCTTAACCCTTGAGGAATTCTCCGATTTCCGTCTCGTACCGGGTGTAGTTGTCACTCGGGAAGATCGAGGCGTTCCAGTTTTTAAACAGCGCGGTCAGGCGGAAGAAAAGTTCCCGCGCCTGGTCCTTGTCCTTGACCTTAAGATCGTGATCAAGGACCCGTTCCACTGTTTTCAACGTCCGCGCCTGGCGTTCCATATTGTTAGCGGCGTCGACGGGGTCAAAGGCGTTCTGCTGCAGGAAGACCGAGTCCATGAACTCCGCTTTCAGATACACGAGAAAGTCGGAAATGGAAGCGCCTTCCTCGCCGACGACGTCCATTCTCTTCTTGATCTCGCTGCCGTCGAAGATCACGCCCTGGCATTTCTTGACCAGCTCGTTCCAGTTGGGCGAGGTCTTGTCCAGGTTTTCCTTCATCTGGTCCAGGTATTTCGACCAGGAAATAAGCGGGTCGATAGCCGGGAAGCGCCGGGCGTTCGACCGGGCCCAGGTCAGTCCCAAAAAGGCGCCGACCACGGCCAGGGTCCCCTGGGTGACCGGCTCCTCGAAGTTGCCGCCGGCCGGGGAAACCGTGCCGATGACCGAAACCGAACCCTTGCGGCCGTCCTTCAGCCGGACCGTTCCGGCCCGTTCGTAAAACTCGGCGATGCGGGACTGGAGATAAGCCGGGAAAGCTTCGTCGCCGGGAATTTCCTCCAACCGACCGCTCATTTCGCGCAGGGCCTGGGCCCAACGGCTGGTGGAGTCGGCCAGCAGAAGCACGTCCAGGCCCATCTGGCGATAATATTCACCGATGGTTATGGCCGTGTAGATGGAAGCTTCGCGGGCCGCGACGGGCATGGATGAAGTGTTGCAGATGATGACCGTCCGTTCCATCAAGGTCAGGCCGGTGTAGGGGTCCTGCAAGTGCGGAAACTCGCGGAGGGTTTCCACCACTTCGCCGGCGCGCTCGCCGCAGGCGGCCATGATGATGATGTCCGCGTCGGCGTACTGGGAAATGATCTGCTGCAAGACGGTCTTGCCCGACCCGAAGGGACCGGGGATGCAGGCCGTTCCGCCCTTGGCCACGGGGAAGAAGGAATCGACCACCCGGCAGCCCGTGACTAGGGGTTCCTGGGGCAGAAGACGCTCCTCGTAGTTGGTTATGGGAATTTTGATGGGCCAGCGTTGGTAGAGGCAAAGGTTATGGATCGCTCCTTCCTCGTCCTCCACCTCGCAGACCGTGTCGTCCACATGATATTGACCGGCCGGCGCCATTTTGCGGATTTCCGCCCGACCGACAAAGCTGAAGGGCACGAAAATCTGGTGCTGAAACTTCCCTTCCGGGACCCAACCGAGAATATCGCCGGCCACGACCTTGTCGCCTTTTTTCATCTGGGGCGTAAAAGCCCAGGTGACGTTTCGGTCGAGGGAATTCATGTACACGCCGCGCTTGAGAAAAAGTCCGGAGGCGACCGCCAGCTCGGGCAGGGGGTTTTGCAGGCCGTCGTAAATCTGCTTCAGTAGCCCCGGCCCCAGTTCGGCCGATAAAAGCTCGCCGCTGAATTCGGCCTCGTCGCCGACCTTCAGTCCCTGGGTGTCCTCGAACACCTGAAGACTGCATTGATTCCCACGGACTCGAATCACTTCGCTCTTGAGCCGGCTGCCGTCCGCCAACATGAGATAGGCCACCTCGTTCTGCCTAACGCTCTCGTCGAACTGGACGGTAACCATGTTACCGTAGGCTGAAGTTATGGTTCCTTTGGCCGTCATTGTTTATCGCCCCTCCAATTCCTGGACGATTTCCAGACCTTGTTCTTCATTTAAAGACAACCTCTTTTCCAAAATCTGCGCCTTAAGTAAGTAAGCCAGAATATTATCGAAATCGAAGGGATCGGCGCCGCGGGCGCTTTCCAGGCTTTCCCAGAGAATTTTCTCCACGGCTTCCTGGATTTCCCGGGGACTGCCGGCGGCCAACAAGGTTTCCACCCAGGGGTAATCCTGGGTCAGCCCAAAGTCATCGGCCTTGGAAACAGCCGCGGATTCCACCAAGTCGCCTTCCCCGACCAAGTGATTCGCCGGGTCCCAACCTTTTTTCCTGGCCCGCAACGCGGCGGCCACGTTTCGCAGGTCCATCTCCAACTGGAAGTAGTCCTTAAGAAACTTTCTGGAGGAATTCTTCCGGACGTATTCAAGGTAGGCCAAATAAAGGGCGCCGATCTCCGCGGCGGACATTGGTCCCATTCCTCTATCCCGTAAAAACTCCACTAAAAAGTCCGGGCCTTCCGAAGGTGATTTTAACTGGGCCGACCAATAATTGGGGTCGAACAAGGAATAAGCCGCCTTCGGGGTTTTTCCAGCCAAAAGTGCTTCCAGGATGGAAACGTCGCCTCTCAACAGGACCAGGTCCACCTCCCGCCAGTCCCGAGGAGCGATATGGAACCGCTCCTGGAACAACTCCGCCGATGGATACTTCATCCTGCGGTCTTCCAAGTGAATTTCCGGAAGATATGACGCGAGAAAATAGTATTTCATGACCGGACCTAAAGTTCAGCCTTAAAGTTATTGAAAAGTTGACGAAATTCCGGAGACAAAAACTCCAGGAACAAGGACAGGAAGGCTTCGTCCGAAAAGTCCAGACGGACGTTCCCCTGTTTTTTGTCGACGATAAAACCAACCTTGACGCTTTTGCTTTCCACCACCAAGTCGCCGGAAGCGCCTGTTCCCGTCAAACCGCGACGGATCAAGTCCAGGGCGTATTCCTTCAGGTCGGCCTGGGAGTCGGCCGGCAGAAGCAGCTTGATGCTGTCTTTCCTCTGGTCCGCCGCGAAGGACGCCACCAGGGTGGACAACAGGCCCCGGAGGACCTTGGGATCGGCCAGGGCGACATCAATCTCCTTTTTCAAGGGGACGGCCAAGAGGCTTTGCTCGACAAAACGCCTCAGTTCGTTGACAAATTTGGACGCGGCGATCTCCAGGGCGGAATTCAACCGCTTCAGGCGGCGATCCGCTTCCTTGTCGGCTTCGGCCTTGATGACCACGGCCTCGGCCTCCGCCCGCCGGACAATTTCCTCGGCCTCGGCCTGGGCGGCGGTCAGAATCCGGCTTTTGCCTTCCTCCCCGCTATCCAGACCCTGCTTTTTCAGGACCTCAATCAGAACCTGCAAATTTCCGTTTTCCATAATCCCGCTTTCGTTTCCCTCGAATTACAAATTAGACCCGGCGATCATCATCGCGGATCAGGGTTCACCAACGCTTGGCCTTGTCCCGGGATCGGCTTAACCAAGCCATATCCTCGACAAAGCCAATGGATCGAGGCCCGCCGCGAAGGCGGGTCCCCAACCCCGGTCTGCGCGCTTGACCGGATGACGCGGCCGAGGCGCACCTATTTAATTCACGCCGGCAAACCCGGCGTTCGCCCGAATCAGTGTAAAACTAGGAAGTACGCCCAACCGACTCCCCCGCGCCCGGGGTGCAAGTTCAGTATGGTCGTTCGCGCTTCGATGCCTTGAAGTCGCTCACGCGAGCATCCGACCGTCACGGACGAGGTGTTCAGTTGGAAAGGCGAGAAGAGTGAAAGGACCCCGGTTAGCGAGAAGGCGGCTTTAAGTCGTCTGGTCGTTGTAAAAAGTGAGGCCTGGACTTCTTCTTTTTTCTGTGTCACGCCATACCCCGCATGGGATAGCATCCGAACGCCCGCCCGGACTCAACGCCTCCCTATTTCCCACGGCCGCCCCGCCGCAAAAATGGAAACAGGAAACATCCGCATTTGGACCAACGCCGCAAACATCGCCCCAGGGGGAGATGCTTCACGATTCGCAAATTAATTTTTTCACATAGCTGGACCTTTAAAAAGGTCCAAACCGCCTGGACGCCCCGCCTTCGCGTCAGGCGGCGCGAACAAATCCCCGCGCGGAGACACATCGCGTTTATGACGCGGCAAGCGGCCATCTCGAATTAACGACCTTATATAGCACGAGACGGAAAAAAAGGGATATTTTTTTTGCATCGCCCTCAAAAAATTTCCAGGCCGGTCATTTTTATGAAAAATGGCGTAATTGTGCTATGTTAGCTTACGGTCGCCCTTCCCTCTCCAGGGGCTGGACCCGTCATGCGGCAGAGGCGACGCCGCGCGAGGCGAGGCCCGACGGACTTTTTTTTTAAAAACGTCGAAAAATCAGGCGCTGTAAATACCGTAAAACCCGGGGAAAGAGCCTTCCTCCACGTTCTTGATAATCCTGCGGGCCTTGGCCAGGTCCTCGCGGTAGGCGCTGTGAATCGCCTCGTCGTTATAATTGGCTTTTTGGGAAGGGGTTCCCACTTTCTGGACGATCTGCGCCATTTTCAGGCCCTTTTTTTCCAGGTCGTAAACTATGAGAAATCTTCGCAGTTCCGAAAATTTCAATTTTGACCCCGGCCAATTCGTCTTGTCGGAAAACCTTTCCCAATGCTGTATTCGGGGGGACTGCTTTTCTTGAAGGATTCGTTCGTTTATTTTTCGGATCAGGACGCCGGTTTCCTTGACCGTCAGGTCGATTTCCAAAAAGAGCTTGGGCGGCACGGCCTGTTTAATGAATTTGGCGAAAAACCCTTCCAGGTCCTTGAAGGAAGGCTCCCGGCCCTCGTTCTGCTTGAGCAACTCAACCGCCGTTTGCAGGTGCCGCTGGACGGTTTCACCGTAATTGTTGATGGTCAGGGTGCGGGGCGCCTTGGCCAGGGCGTCCAAAATCCCCTTCTGTCGGTCCCACCAGACGTCGAAGGAATACGGCCGACCACGGTAATTGTCGGCGTGGACATCCAGGAATATCCCGAAAATATAATAAAATACATGCGATTCCATATAGCCTCCGGGTCCCTGGAATTTTTCCGGGATCGGGAGGCTAGGGTCTTCCCTTCTCCGGCGATGCCACAGGCAATATTCCCGGTAATCATCGCTTCTCTTCAGGTATTCCCACCAGAGGCGGTAAATCAGTTTTTCGTCCACCGTTTCCATTTCCATCTTCCCATCGCCGGCCCAATATTAAGAAGCGCTTTAGTTTATACTTTCTTTTTCCCGGAATCAACCCTAAACCTTTTTCCGAGCCGCGGCCGTGCTTGACGGGACCGGCGCTGGAACCGTCCCCCTGATATAACATCTTGAAAAGATAATATTTTTTTGTTTAATCTTGCGTGAGTCCCTTAAAAGTGCAATATTTGGAGCTCACTTCCTAAGTTAATTGAGGCGGGAAAACAGAAAGTGAAAACAAAACTTTTTATTAGGAACCTTTACTTCATTCCCTTTTTCGCGATCAGCACGGCCGTTCTCGGCCTGGGCTCCATGGTGGTTAGTCTGTGGTCCGGACGCGGCGCCCGGTGGTTCGCCTCGATCTGGGCGAAATCAAACCTTGTGGTGAGCGGCGCCGAACTAAAAGTCGAAGGCCTGGAAAATATCCCTCCCAGGTCGGTTCAAAAAGCGCAAGGCGGCGTCATAATCGCCTCCAATCATCGCTCTTCGGCCGATATAGCGGCGGTCCTGGCGGGGCTGCCCCTGGACGTCTGCTGGGTCACCAAGGACTCCCTCCTTAGGGTTCCCTTTATCGGTTGGCACCTCAGCCGGGCTCACATACCGGTGGCTCGCGGTTCCAAAGGCAACGCGGCCCGCCTTCTGGAGGATGGGGTCAGAAAAATCAAGGACGGCGCCTCGGTGGTCATTTTTCCGGAAGGAACACGCAACCGCGGCTCCAATCTTCTCCTGCCCTTCAAAAAAGGGACTTTTCTACTGGCCCAAGCGTCCGGACGGCCGGTCTATCCCGTGGCCATAACCGGCTCCGCGGATATCTGGCCTCCCCACAAACTGCTTCCCCAGACGGGAAAAATGACCATGCGCATCGGCCCGCCCATCGACCCGACCAAGTATTCGGATGAAGATATAATGCACCTGGTCAACGAGACCCGGGAAGCGACCCTGAGACTTTTGTCCTGAGTCGGCCGGCAACGACAGGATCGGGAGAAGACGTCATCAGGGCCAAATCGTTTTGTTTCAGAGAGTTACATCTTGGCGGGATGGGTGGCCCGCGTGACTGCGGGTCATGTCGGTCACAACAACCAATGAAAATGCCCGAAGGGCATTTTCAAGCAAACCTAATTATTCCAGCCGGCCGGTTTTAAAGAAGCGGTCCAAATGGTCGTAGATCGTCTCGTTGCCGCAAAATACGGCCCCGGCGATGTTGTCCTCGAAGAAGGACAGGTCGGCCTCGAACTTGGGGATGAGTTCCACCCGGGGATTAAAGGCGTCGATGGCGATGCCGTACCCAAGTTTCTCTAAATAATGAATATTCAGGAACTGCTCGAACGCGCCCTTGATGGGAGCGGACATGATCGGCTTGCCCAGGAACAGGGCCTCGGACATCAGGGTGTGTCCGCCTCCGCAGATCACGTATTTGCACGACGCTAAATCTTCCAGGAATTCGTCCTCCGAATTCTTCTTGAACACCAAGTTGTCTTCCTCGCGGTCCACATGGGAGCCGTACACCAGGACCCGACGCCCGGTCGCCTTCAGGAAGGTGAAAAACCCGGGGCTCGTGGTGTACCCGTGGTAGGCCAGGACATGCTCGCCCCGACTGGGCCGGCGCTTTATCACGGTTTCCCGCAGCAGGGGAGGCAGGATTTTGATCCGGTCCCTGCTCCGGGGCTTGACCGGCGGTTGGTAGAAGGAAATGATCAAGTAGTCCCGGGGCAGGCTGAACATGGACGCGGCCGCGACGTACGTGGCCAGGTAATCGAGGTACTGGGCCCGGGGTATCTGGTGCACGGCGTGGGTGATGATATGCTGGTGGTCCAGGGACAGGCAGGGCAGGTTCATCTTCCGGCTCATCCGGGGCACGAAATACTCGTAATCCACCATGGCCGCGTCCGGTTTGAATTCCTCGATCAACTCCCCCATCCGCGTCATGATTTGTTTTTTTTGAATCTGAACCGGAATGTTGCTGATCAACGCGGCCCAGGGCGAGACCTTGTGGCCGTCCACCGGGGTTTCGGGGTTGCAGCATTCAAAAATGGGAAATTCATTCCGTAGCACCCCCTTGCCGTCCTTATGAGTGACGAAGATAAATTCGTGTTCGGGATATCTTCTGGCCACGGTCAGGGCTCTCATGGCGTGTCCGTGCCCCGTTCCGTGAACGCCGTAAATTATTCTGGTCATTTTTCCCCGCAAACCAAAGCTTTGGCGGAATAAATATAAACCAAGCGCCGGGATTATTCAAACCGCCAAGTGTTTCCCGGCTTCTTTTTTTTACTTCCGGGGAGCCGGGCCTTGGACTGGTAAAAAAACGGGGAACCTAGTATAAATGAGAAAAATGGGGTCCCGGTCGAAAGGCGCCTTCGGATCGGGCCCCGGCCGCGGCGCCGGAAAGGAAAAATTCATTTTGGCCTTCAAAATATATTTCACCCTTCTCTTCCTTGTTCTCCCGTTGATCTTTCTTCCGGCCGCCTCGCCGGCCGGGTCGGAGGATTTGAACATCACCGGTTGGTGGTCCGCCCGGGTCCTGGCCGATCTCATCGAATTCGAGGTGGAACAAAACGGGGAACGGCTCGACGGCGTGGCCTACCTCATCAGCCCCATGGGCTCCAAGAACATTTATCATTGGGCCGGGTTGTTGCGGGGGCGGGACATCATCGGCCTGCATCACAGCGGCCACCAGTTCAAGGGTCAATTGAACGACCAGGACCGTATCATCGGGGTCCTCACTACTTCCAAGGGGATCAAAATCCCCGTCGCGGCCAACCGGATGAAAAGCCCGGACGCGAAAACCGGTCGGGCCGGACTTGACTGAACGCCGCCGCGGACTTACTAGAAGGACTTCAACCACCGTATAGGCATAGAGGTAATTAAGTGAAAAAACCGATCGTGGCCATATTCAGGTCAACTCCCGAAAAAATTCTCGAGGACGTCCCCCGGCTGATGGAAACGGCCGGGGTCAAGGAAGCCCTGGACCCCAAGGCGACCACCATCCTCAAGGACAATATTTCCTGGCACTATCCCTTTCTCTCGGCCAACACCACGCCCTGGCAGTTGGAAGGGACCATCAAGGGACTGCATCAAGCCGGCCTGACGGACCTCATGGCCGTGCACAACAACACCGTCGTGACCGACCCGTACAAGGGCGGCCGGCTCAACAAGCTCGACAAGGTCTATCACAAATACAACGTCCCGGAAAAATACAACTTCCTGCCAAGGGACGTGACCTGGGAAGTATATCGGCCCAAGGCCCGCATGAGGGCCCTCAACAAGATATTCCCGGAAGGGATCAAGCTGCCGAGCCTCTTCCACGGCAAGAACATCGTGCACCTGCCCACGGTCAAGTGCCACATCTACACCACCACCACCGGGGCCATGAAGAACGCCTTCGGCGGCCTGCTCAACACCAGGCGCCACTACACCCACAGCGTCATCCACGAGACCCTGGTGGACCTTCTGGCCATTCAGCAGGAAATCCATTCCGGTCTCTTCACCGTGATGGACGGGTCCTTCTGCGGCAACGGCCCAGGCCCGCGGACCATGAGCCCCGTTCAAAAAGGCCTTTTCCTGGCGAGCGCCGATTCCGTGGCCATTGACGCGGTGGCGGCCAAGATCATGGGCTTCGACGCCATGAGCCTGAACTACATCCGCCTGGCCCACGAGGACGGGCTGGGAGTGGGGCGCATCGACGAAATCGAGGTCCTGGGCGAGGACATTTCCGAGATGAATTTCGGTTTCAAGGTGGGCGACAACTTCGCCAGCAAGTACGGCGGGGACCCGTTCTGGTTCAGCCCGCTGAAGGTTTTTCAAAAGCTGTTTTTCCACACCCCCCTGGTGAATCTGTTCATTTTCGCCTCGTTTTTCTATCACGACCGGTACTGGTGGCCCAAAATCGGGGAACCGGTCATGGACGCGATTCATAACAACACCGAATGGGGCGCCTTTTTCAAAAATTATCCGGAATAATTCTTATTCGGCGCCGAAAAGGCTCCCTGTCATCGAAAACATCGCCGTCGGCCCGACTTCCCGGGCCGGCTTCCAAAAGGAAAAAACCTTGTGGTTGGCCATTAAATACGCGATCTTCGCCGTCATATCCATCGCGGTGAACCTAAGCGCCCAGGGGGCGACCGACGCCGTATACGACGGCCCGTTCGAGCTGTACCTGAGCTTGGCCGCGGGCACCCTAGCCGGCTTGGCCGTTAAGTACGTCCTGGACAAAAAATTCATCTTCTACTACCAGGCCGACGGGCTCGGGAAAGACGGATTGCTGTTCATCCTCTATTCCTTCATGGGCGTGTTCACCACCCTGATTTTCTGGGGATTTGAAATCGGGTTCGACTTCCTGTTCCAGGACAAGACCATGCGGTACGTGGGCGGGTTCCTGGGCCTGGTCATCGGGTACGTCACCAAATACCACCTGGACAAGAAGTACGTCTTCCGCCGCTCCCCCGGGGCGAGCCCCGCCGCCGAAGCCCTCGGTCCCGGGGGCGCGGTCGGGCCGTGACTTCGGCCGAACCGGATTGGCCCGGAACAAGGGCGGTTATCTTCGATGTCGACGGCACGCTGTACGACCAGCGCCGCCTCAGGATAAAAATGGCCCTGGACCTGGCCCGGAGCTGCCTCTTTCGTCCGTCGGGCTGGAAGGAGCTTCTGGTTATCCGGACCTTCCGCCGGACCCGGGCCGGCCTGGCCGGCGGTGAAGTCCAAAACCTCGCCGCGGCCCAGTATCAGGCCTGCGCCCGGAAACTGGGAATCGCCCCCCGACAGGTCGAGCATATAATCGAAAAATGGATGTTCCGGGCCCCATTGCGGCATCTGGGAGCATGCCGCCGCCCGGGAGTCCGGGATTTTATGCTGTTGTTGAAAGCGCGGGGGATAAAAACCGGGGTCTTTTCCGACTATCCGGCCCGGGAAAAACTC
The DNA here is from genome assembly GCA_043806915.1 of Pseudomonadota bacterium. Lineage (GTDB taxonomy): Bacteria > Desulfobacterota > Desulfarculia > Adiutricales > JAGVGV01 > JAZDGM01. The sequence continues at coordinate 23,478 of JAZDGM010000197.1, forward strand.
GAGGCCCTCGATCTGCATCCGGACGTGGTTTTGGCGGCCACGGACCCCGAAGTGGACCGTCTCAAGCCCGACCCCAAGGGCTTGATCCTGACCGCGCGGCGCCTGGGAATTCCCGCAAGGGAATGTCTTTATATCGGCGACCGCGACGACCTCGACGGCGCCGCCGCGCGGAGCGCCGGCATGGGATGCCTGATTTTCGCCCCCCGGGTCCGCGGCCGAAACGACCGTTTCCAGGACTACGGCCGGCTGATCGAACTGCTCCGGGCCTGGAAATAAACTCCGTTGGAACTTATTCCCTCGAGCCGCCCGCCCGACTCTCCCCCTCGAGCTGTTCTCTTTTTTCCTTGATCATCAAAAGAAATTCCAGCTTGAATCGCCGCAGGGCCTCGGCCCGGCGCAATTCATCCCGCTGTTCGGGTTGGCTGGACTCGGACGCCCGCAAGCGGTTGTAGGCCTCGTCGGCTTCCTTGAATTCCCGTTCCGCCCGCACGAGCCGCCGCTCGGCCCGCCCCAGGTGCTCGTCCCAGAACAATCGCGGAAAAAGCCGGGGCGCCGCGAAGGGCGCTTCCAGGGTCCCCACGACCAAAAGAAGAAACAATCCGATCGGTAAAATAACCCGCCACGCCCTGGAATTCATTTCCCGCCCTCCCGCTTGATTTTTCGGTAGACCGTCAGGCGCCGGAACGGCTCCTGGACGGGCAGGAACCGGTGAGCGTAGGGGTCGGCCCGGGCCCCCCACATTTCGGCCGGACAGGCTAGCACGATGGGCTCGTAATCCTGTTCGAGGTCCAGCTTGTTATACAGGTATTCGTCGGCGCGCATGAAAAACCGTTCCCGGGACAAGGTTAGAAAGGGCCTTTTCAAGACCCAGTCCGGAGGATGGTCGTCGGGCGGGACCCGGCCCTGCAACCCGCCCAGCACCTGTAAATCCGTATAAAACATCAAGGGGAGGTCCCCGTAATTGGCGAACACGACATCGTCCCGCCCGGCGTTTTCCCTGAAAAAATCGATGGCGCAACGGTTGACGTCCCCGAGGTCCGAAGTCGTTTCCGTCAGGTGGAGTCGCAGGGGAATATCGGGGTAGTTCAGCATGTTAAAGGCCGTGTGCCAGGGACGGTTCACCCAACCCAGCCAGTCCATGGGCAGCACGTGGAGATAATTGGTGAATCCGAGCAGAACAAAGAGCAGGGCCCCGGTCGCCTTCTGAAAGCGCCAGGCCTTGACCGCGACCCAGCCGCAGATCATGGCCGCGACCGGGTACAGATGGGCCAGGTAGCGGTTGAAAACCTGGGGGACCAAGGCCAGGACCAGGATGTTTATCGCCAGGATCACCACTAGGAACAGGACAAACCGTTCCCCCGGGTCCCGCCGGTCCAGGCGGCCGCGAAAGGGGGCGCTCCCCCACCGCAGGGCCAGGTACAAAGCCAGGGGCAGGGGCAGCATGAACACTCCGACATCGGTCAGGTAGGATTCGAGGCCGTCCGAAAACTTGCCCAGGTCCATCATGCCGGTTTGCTGTCCCATCCGGGAAACCAGCACTCCGGGAACCGCCAGGGCCGCGGTCAACGCCCCGAGGATCATGGTGCGCGCCGGCCGAAGTTCCCGGAAATAAAGGATCAGGGCCGCCAGAAAAATAGCGGCGCAAAAGCTTAGAAAGAGTAGATAGTTGGCATAGAAAAGCAGGGCCAGGGAAAAGACCAGGAGCAGCGCCGGGCCGACGCGGGAACCCCATTTGCCCCTGAAGGCGTACAGACTCAGGACCGTCAGCAGGGCGCCCACCGCGTAATACCGTCCCTGGCGGGCGTAGAGCAGAAAAGGGACCCACAAGGTCAACAGGGAGGCGGACGCCCTGGCCCAGGCCACATCGTCGAATCGTCGCCGGATCAGGACATACGTCATTAGTATGGTCAACAGGCCGGACAAGGCGAAGGGAAAACGCCCGGCGAAGGTGGTTGGTCCAAAAATATAATACGAGGCGGCGTGCAGGTAAATTTGCAGCCAGGGAGACCACCGCCACAGGTAATCACCGTCGGCGAACTCACGGCCCTCTTCCTGGGAGATGAGGTTCTTGCCGTCAAAGGCGTACGGCAGGCCGTATTTAAGAACGTTCTTGGCCAGGCAAGCCGTTTCGGCTTCATCCTGCCAAAAGGGTCGCTGGTCGAGTTGGAAAAATAAAAGAAAAACGGCGACGATCAGTATCACCGGCAGGATCGGATCGAAACCTCGGCGCCTCGTGACCTTTTCCAGGGAAATGCCCAGGCCGTCCATCAGAAACCAAGCTCCAAGAATTTTTCCATTAACGTTCCTCCATCCTCGGCCGGGGGCGAGGGTTCGCCCGGGCCGCGAGTCAACTCAGGCCCTTTTGCGGTACACCATCAACCAGCAACTCGACTTCGGGACGTAACCAAGGGCCTTCCCGCCCCAGACCGGAGTCGCTTCGACCGCGCCCGCGTCTTGGCAGGGCGAGTCGATGACTCCCACGCGAACATAATCCGCGGCCAGGAAGTCTTCCATCCACTTCATCATCCCGGCCATCCGGGGCAGCGGCCACAGGTCCGGGAAATTGACGAAGACCAGGTATTCCGGACGAGCCGCTTCCACCTGGGCGATCAGGTCCCTTTCCATGCTCCGGGCGAATTCATGGTTCTCGATCAAGGGGTAGTGATACATGTACCCCACCGCCGAGCGGCGTTCCGAATAGAAGTAAATCTGGGGCTCGGAGCCCAGCACCGCCACTAGGTCGCCGGGGCGGCTGTGGTCGCGAATGAACAGGGCCGCCCGGCGGGCTTCCGGAAAAGGCTCGAAGGGTCCGTAGATTTTCCGGGAAACCTGGTCCGGGGAACTGTTGAAATAGAGGTCCCGCTTGGCCGCGAACTGGAAGGACGCCGCGACCAGGAACAATCCGGCCAGCAGCCCGGCCCTCGCGGCCGGACCCAACCGGGCCGACCTTTTGGCGACCAGGTTTTCCAGGGCCAACGCGGCCCCAAGCCCCAGGGCCGGGGCGGCCAGCAAAAAGTAATGGGGCCGGAAATAAAGCCCGGGGCAGAAAGCGGCGACGGAAAAAAAAACCAGGGAATAGAGAAAAAAAAGGTTGTCCCGGGAAAGGCCCATCCGGCGGGCCGTGACAAGCCCCCAGGCGCCGCCGAGCAGGACCAGGGGGAAATCCAAGGCCATGTCCCGCATTCGGCGCAGCAAGGACTTCAGCCCGGACCAAACTGGAGTCAAGGCCACGTACTCGCCGGCGTAGTCGAAGGTCCAAAACCAGAACCGGTCAAAGACCCCGGCCGCCCTCAGATAAAAACAGGCCAGGATGAAAGGCAGAAACACGCCCAGGGTGAACAGGCCGAGCCGCCGGGCCAGAAAACCGAACCGCCGGGACCGGCCCCAGGCTGAATACAGCAGGTTAAGCCCTCCGAAAAGAATGAAGAACACCGCGTGCTGCTTCATCATGAAGGCCAGGCCGAACAATAATCCGGATAAAAAAGCCGGCGCCGCGGTCCCGGCGCCCACGGCCCACGGCAGGGCCCACAAGGCGGCGGAAAAAAAGAACAGCACGAAATGCTCGGAGTTGGCCATGATTCCCTGCATGGCCGCGGACAGGGACAGCACGGAAAAAAAGGCCGCCGCGACCGCCGCGGTTTCGGGACCGAACCGGCGACGAAACCCCAGAAAGAGAAACAAGGTCGTCAGGCCGTTCAACACGCCGACGCCCATCCTGATGCCCACGTCCGTGGACCCGAACAGTTTCAGCACCAGGGCGTACCCGGCGTATATGCCGGGCATTTTCATGTTATAGGCTTCGGCGAAGGGAGGAGACCCCTGTAGGATCAACCAACCGGCGTAGGCGTATTCCCCCTCGTCCCTTTCCAGGGGAACGTCGGCCAAATGAAATCGCAAGGCCAAGTTGAGCAGGATTATCAGGGTCAAGCCGATTACGGCCCAAGCTGTTTTTTCCGATATCTTTCCGGTCATGGCTCCTGTCCGTCCCGACGGACCTATCGATCGCGCCTAAAGCGGTTTTTTAACAGAGACGACGGGTTATGTAAAGGGGAAGACCCGGGGCGCGGCGGGGCGGGAGTGTCCCGGGCTTGCCGGGCGGTCGGGATTACTGTAGAATAACCGCAATTCGACCTGGAGAAAGACCCAAGCCGGCATGCCCAAGACCAGCGGCCTCGGCCGCGACGCCATACTGAAAACCTTCCCGCGAATCATTCGCCAACCCTGGATCGCCTCCAGGCTGGCGGTCCTGGAACTCGAAAAAAAATACTTCAACCTGCTCCACCCCCGCCGCCGGGAAGGAACGGCCGGGCGCATCCGCCAGGTCGGGATACGCCTGAGACGGACCTCTGTCAGCTTCGTTGCCGCACCTGCGGTCAGTGGGGCCCCTCGGGGTTCCTGCGGGGGAGGGACCTCAAGGAATTGAAAAAAAACGAAGTCCCCCCGGAAGTACACGCCGGGCTTTTGCATGACCTCAAGGACTCGGGCCAACGCCCCTTGATCTATTTCTGGGGGGGAGAACCAATGCTGTACGCAGGGGTCCTCGACCTGGTGGACCTGGCCGCGTCGTTGAAAATGCCCGTCTCCATCGCCACCAACGGCCGCGGCATAGCCCGGGCGGCCGCCCGCCTGGTCGCGGCCCCCCTCTTCCTGCTGCAAATATCCGTGGACGGGCCCGACGCCGACACCCATAACCACGCCCGGCCCGCCGCCGGCAAGGGGAATAACTTTAGCGAGGCGCTGGACGCCCTGGAAGCGGTCAAGCGGGAACGTCGGGGAACAAGATCCGGCCTGCCGCTCATCGCTTCCCTGACCGTCATCAACCACGGCAATTACCGCCGCCTGACCGACATCTACCGGACCTTGCGGGACAAGGTCGACCTGATGGTCTTCTACCCCTCGTGGTGGATCGACGAGGCGGCGGCCCAGGCCCATGACCAGGATTTCCACCGGAGGTTCGGTTTCCATCCGACCAGGCATCGCGGTTGGCTGGGAATCGCGAAACCCGGGGACCTGGAAGCCTTGGAACAAGAGCTGGAGGAGTTGAAAAAACTGTCGAGCGCCCGGAACGCGACCCCGGCGACCCTGGTCCCGCCCCTAAACGGCCGCGATGAAATTCGGACCTATTACACCGACCACGCCGATTTCCTAGGCTATCGGCAGTGCGTCTCGATCTTTCAGACCCCCGAAATAAACAGCAACGGCGACGTGTCGCCCTGCCGGGATTACCACGACTTCGTGGTGGGCAACATCAAGGACGCCCCCCTGACCGAGTTGTGGAATTCATTCCGGTACAGGCTTTTCCGCGACTCCGCGGCCCGGGAGGGGCCAATGCCGGTCTGTTCCCGTTGCCGCGGCTTGATGGGATATTGACCTAGTTCCAGTAGAGTATCACCACCCACGACACGGCCCAGCCCAGGCAGGAAATCAACAAGGGCCGATCGCTCAGAAGCAGGGCCGCCGGGTCGCTGCCCTTTTGATAGGTGAAAACTAGATTCAAATACCTCAACATGCCGAACAGAACGAACAGGGTGGTCACGATGACCGACCCGCCGCCGATAATACCCAGAGTCTTGGAGTCGGTCACGTACAACAGGTAACACATGGTCGACAGCGTGGCCACCTTGGAGATGACCTGGTCCAGGAACGCGACGGAATAGCCGTCCAGGCACGGTCGCTGCGCGCAGGCGTCATCGTCCTTGTTGACCAATTCCTCCCGCCTTTTTCCGAAGGCCAGAAGCAAGGACAAGGTCAGGGTGCACAGCAATATCCAGTGGCTGATCGGGACCCCGCAGACCGCGCCGCCGGACATGACCCGGAGCAGGAATCCGGAACTGATGAAAAAGGCGTCCAGGACCGGCACATGCTTGAAATAAAGGGAATAGCCGATATTAATGGCCAGGTACGCGGCCAGGAGGCCCGCGAAACGATGGTTCAAAAGCAAGGCCAGGGGCAGGCCGACCAGCGCCAGGCCTCCGGCCAGGAGCCAAGCCGTCTTGGGCTTGACCCGCCCCGAGGCCAGGGGCCGGTTCCGCTTGACCGGATGGGCCCTGTCGCTGTCCAGGTCGCAGATGTCGTTGAGAATATATACGGCGCTGCTGATGACGGAAAAGAGCAGCACGGCGGCCAGGGCCGCAAAGTCCTTCCCCCAGACGAACATCTCCCCCGAAAAAAACAACGGGGCCAACACGAACATATTTTTCGTCCACTGCTTGGGTCTCAAGAGGGCGACTAAATCTCGATTCATCATGATCACCTTAATTCACACCAATGACTTTCCGCAATCAACACTACTACATAACCGCAATTTTGCCAAGGGGCGGAACGCCGGATCAGGCGCGACGCGTCGGATTACGCCGCCTGGGCGCGACCTAGACCTGAAAAAAAGCGGGAATCATGATTTTGCCGGGAATTTTTTGATTATCCGGTTGTTATTTGGCGTTAGGGACCTTATTAAATAAATAAAATCGAAAAGGAGACCCTATGAGTTCCCACCACGATAAAGACCACGACCACGACCACGCCCACGACCACGGACATGCCCACGACCACGGATATGCCCCGGCGCCGGAAGTTCAACCCGCGGCCATGACTGAAATGGATAAACTGGCCCGGCTGCTGGACCATTGGCAGGATCATAATCGCGATCACGTTTCCAATTACCGTTCCTGGGCGGAAAAGGCGGCGGCCCAGGGGCAGGAAAAAGCGGCGGAATTTTTGAATCAGGCGGCCGAGGCCGCGGACAAGGTGACCGCGTTGTTCGCCCTGGCCAAGGGGGCGCTGAAGTAGACCGGGCGGTGTTTTTGGTTCCGGAAGCCGGGCTTCCGGAACCGGAGGCAAGCGCTAGACCCGGGGCAGGTCCTGGCCGGTCAGGAGCCGCAGGGCCTCCCGGTATTTTTCCGCGGTTCTTTCGATAATTTCCCGCGGCAGGGGAGGCGGGGGCGGAGTCTTGCCCCACTCCAAGCCGGAAAGGTAATCCCGCACGAACTGTTTGTCGAAGCTGGGTTGGGAACGCCCGGGCTGGTATTGGTCCATGGGCCAGAACCGGGATGAATCCGGAGTCAGGACCTCGTCGATCAGAATCAAGCGGCCGTCGTGGACGCCGAACTCGAACTTGGTGTCGGCCACGATGATGCCCTTGGCCTCGGCGATGTCCCGGGCCTTCGAATAAAGAGCCAGGCTGTATTCCGCGGCCTGGTCGGCCCATTTCGCGCCCACGATTTCCCGGGCCTGATCCAGGGTGATATTTTCGTCGTGAGTCCCCAACTCGGCCTTGGTGGACGGGGTGAACAGGGGTTTTTCCAAGCGGCTGGAATCGACCAGGCCCCGGGGAAGCACATGACCGCAGACGGTCCCGGAGGTCTGATAATCCTTATACCCCGAACCGGTCAGGTACCCGCGCACGATGCATTCGATGGCCAGGGGCTTGGATTTTTTGACGAGCATGCTCCGCCCGGCCAGTTGAGCGGCGTAGGGGCGGCATTCACTCGGAAATTCGGCCGGGTCCATTCCGATCAGATGGTGGGGGACTATATCCTTCAAGGCCTCGAACCAGAAGGCCGAAATGGCGGTGAGAACCTTGCCCTTGCCGGGGATGGGTTCGGCCATGACCACGTCGAAAGCGGACAGCCGGTCGGAAGCCACGATCAGCAGTTCCGACCCCAGATCATAAATGTCCCGGACCTTCCCGCGGCCTTGCAGCTTCAAGGCCGGAAACTCCGTTTGATAAACGGCGTCAAGTTTCATCTCTCTTCTCCCGTGCGTTCCAGACCGACCTTCTTGCCCGACCGATCCGGAAGTTTTAAAACAACAGTGATTGACAAAGTCCAAAAATAGTATTTTACTTCCTGAGCATCCAAAGTAAAGGAGAAAGACCATGCGCAAAAAAGTTACTGTTGTCGGCGGGGGCAACGTAGGCGCCACCGCCGCCCAGCGTCTGGCGGAAAAGGGCGTGGCCGATGTGGTCCTGGTAGATATCGTTGATGGAATGCCCCAAGGAAAGGCCCTGGACCTCATGCAGGCCGCTCCCGTGGAAGGGCACGACTGCCGTATTGAAGGCTGCAACGACTTCGAACATTCGGCCGACTCGGACGTGATCATCATTACGGCCGGCATCGCCCGCAAGCCGGGCATGAGCCGGGACGACCTGATCAAGACCAACATGAAAATCGTGGGCGACGTCACCAAAAAAGCGACCCACTATTCCCCCAACTCCATATTGATCATTGTATCCAACCCGCTCGACGCCATGTGCCACGTGGCCCTGAAGGCGAGCGGCTTCGACCCGAAACGGGTCATCGGCATGGCCGGAGTGCTCGACACCGCCCGGTTCAGGACCTTCCTGGCCCGTGAACTGGATTGCTCGGTGGAAAACATTCACGCCCTGGTCCTGGGCGGCCACGGGGACACCATGGTCCCCCTGATCCGTTTCACCACCGTGTCAGGAATACCGGTCAGCGAATTCATTCCGGCCGCGCGCCTGGATGAGATCATCAAAAGGACCGCTTCCGGCGGCGCGGAGATAGTCAGCCTGCTCAAAACCGGGTCGGCCTACTACGCTCCCGCTTCCGCCGCGGTCGAAATGGCCGAATCCATTCTCTACGACCGTAAAAAAATACTGCCCTGCGCGGCCTATCTGCAAGGCCAGTACGGCATCAACAACCTGTTTATCGGCGTACCCGTTAAACTGGGCGAGGGCGGCATCCAGAAAATCATCGAAGTCAAGCTGACCGCCGAGGAAGACGCGGCCCTGAAGAAGTCGGCGGCCGCGGTCCAGTCCCTGGTCGATTTCCTGACCAAGGAAGGGATGTAGCGACAGCCCGAACCAAGACCGCCCCGAATATCCTGGGTGTTACCGGGATCCCCGGCCGCGCCGGGCGCCACAAAACTCTCTCCCTCGAACCATGCCGGGGAGAGAGTTTTTTTGTTCTTTTTACTCGACCCCGCGTGGTCCGGCCGGTCCCCGCCCGGACCTCTGAAAAACCAAACCACGCCGGCGCCCTACCTCGACCCCCGCGACAGCCCATGCTTCCTGAATCAACTAAAAAATTAACAAGTTACCAGTCTATCCAGGCGCCGCCCCTCCCGGTCGGCTCTCCCGCTTTCGACAGTCCGGCGGCCTGGCCGGGAGGTCTGGTCTTGACCAAAACTGAATGAATAGAGTACAATATTTGAAGGCGGTAGAGCCAATTGCAAAACTCAGGTATTTGGCTTTCAAAAGCCTGGCGGCCGGTCATATTCGGCTTTGCCGAAAATGACCTGAATACAGGAAGGCGAAAATTTTAACCCGGGGACATACTGAAGTATTTCGAGGAGTTAAAATTGAGCCTGACGACGAGTTGGGTCAAGGACCGAAGTTTTGCAACCGGCTCGGGAACCTTAATCACCGCATCATTGTTGCGACAAGGCGCTCATTAAGGGGGCTCCTCGGCTCGGCCTAAAACAATAAGACCGCCAGGCGTGACGGCGGAAGCGCTGAAGGCGCGGCTGTGAAAAAAAAACCGGCAAAAAATCTGGTGAGTCAATTTCACACTCGTCAAGCTCTGTACATGTTGATGGTTTTTGTCGTTCTATCCGCTATTATCCTAAATATTACCTATAAACAATTTATTAACGGCCAAATACATGAAAAGGAGATTCTTCAGAGACATTTTAAGGAAAAGGCGGCCTACCTCGACAATTTACTTTCCATTGTCACCAGAAATGTGGAAGGGATGCGCCTTGTGGCGGAAGCCGATTTACTGCAATCCCGAACCGCCAAAGCCTGGGTCCAACCCATCGAATATCATCATATTTATGAAGTTCCAGGCGAAAATCGCTTTCACCTGGACGAGTTTGAACCTCCCGTGACCCAGGAAATGATCGGCAATTTGACCGGCGACGGCTCCCTGAAAAATAGAAGCGATGATTTCCACCGGGAAATTCACGCGGCCCTGACCCTGAACCCCCAATTTAGAATAATCGCGAAATCATTAAGCAGCGCCGCCTGGATGTACTATACGTCCCGAAATAATTTCATCAATATCTACCCTTGGATTTCCTCAAAAAATTTCAGATTTTCAAGGGAAATTCACACGCACGAATTTTACACCCTCGGACTCCCGGAAAAAAACAAAACTAGAACAAAATTCTGGACTGAAGTATACGTTGACGAATATGGCAAAGGACTCATGACCACCTGCGCCGCTCCGGTATATGACGAAAATCGCTTCAACGGAACAGTGGCTGTTGATCTAACCGTGGATTTTTTAAATACCGTGGTCAAGGAACCCATCTCTCATGATGGGGTCATGTTTCTGGTAAATGACAGGGATCAGTTGCTGGCCCATCCCACGCTTATCACCTCGAATGATAAAAGAACAAAAACGCTGCTGGAAACGCTTCCCGAAGAGCTGCGCGGTTCCCTCGACCATTTGGCCAAAATTAAAGATTTCAATGTTACCAGATTGAAATCATACAATATTTTGATCGGCTCCTTTAGTCAGGCGCCGTGGCGTGTTTTTTATTATGAACAGGCGCATTCATTTTTGTATAACCTGAGGGACTTGATCGGAATCGGACCCTTGCTGATCATGCTTTTGTTTTTGGCTCTGGTCGTCACGCTATTTATTGTCACGGAAACACAATTTATCCTACCGTCGAAAAACTTCGTCAATTACATCATGGCCAGGAGCCAAGGGTTGAATATTCGAATCGATCAGGCCATTCCACGTGACTGGAAACCATGGTTTACAACTATTGAAACGGTTTTCAGTCAAAATGAAAAATTGACTCAAGAACTATCCGAGCAAAACGAACACCTTGAACAACGAGTGAAACAGCGGACCATCGAGCTTGAAAAAGAGATCGAAGAGCGCAAATTGGCGGAAATGGAACGAGAAAGATTGATTGTGGAATTAAAACACGCGCTGGCTGAAGTCAAGACGCTGCAAGGTTTCATACCCATTTGCGCCCATTGTAAAAAAATACGAGATGACGCCGGATATTGGCAACAGATCGAAAACTATATCCAAGAACGGTCAGGGGCGGAATTCTCTCACAGCATCTGCCCGGATTGTCTACGGAAATATTTTCCAAAACAATCGGAACGCGTAACTTCACTAATGAATAAAAGCCGCAACCGCGGCGATGAAATCGACATCAAGCGCAAATGACCATCCAGCGGCAAGCCGCGAGGCGTCGCCGTCATCTCAACACCGCCGGTTGGGCCTATTGGCCCGGCCTAGCCTGCCCGCTGCAAAGCCTTCCGGGTTGAAACATTTTCCGACATGGATAAATCGCCTCATTCACCTATTATCTTCACCAACACCCGTTTCCGACGGCGACCGTCGAATTCCCCGTAAAAAATTTGCTCCCAGGTCCCGAAATCCAGGCGGCTCTCGGTCACGGCCACGACCACTTCCCGTCCCATCACCTGCCGCTTCAAGTGGGCGTCGGCGTTGTCTTCCCCCACATTGTGACGGTATTGGGAAATCGGTTCGTGAGGCGCCAATCTTTCCAGCCATTTTTCATAATCGTGGTGCAGCCCGGACTCGTCGTCGTTAATAAAGACCGAGGCGGTGATGTGCATGGCGTTGACCAGGACCAGACCTTCCCGAATCCCGCTCTCCCGGAGGCATTCCTCCACCTGGGGCGTGATATTGATAAAGGCCCGCCTGGTCGGAACATTGAACCAGAGTTCCCGGCGAAAACTTTTCATGGGATATCTCCCTGCGCGTGAAGACCGGCCGGGCTGGAAAGGGCGTCGCCCCTCGCCCGGACCCGGTCTAGGCGCGGACAGACTAGAAATTAAAAACCTTGGCCTCGGCGGCCATGTCGATCAGGTGCGGTCCGCCGTCAAGCCGCATGTTGGAAAAAAACTTGGCCTCGTCCAGCCCCCGGTTCTTGGCGCAAGGAGTGCAAATACCTATTTTAACTTCATTTTCAACCAGGTAAGGCAGGTAGTCGACCGGGCTGTCGCCCGTGGTCGTTTTTTGGGATAAGTCGCGTTCCTTGTCGGCCCAGGCCACGCCGCCGTCTATGAAAAAAAGATCGACTCCATGCCCCTTGGAATGGGCGATCTTGGCGAACTGAAAGCACCTGGTCGCCGCCTCGTTTTCGTCCCGGCTAAGGACGAACAGAAAATTTGCCATTGTTAGTTGTCCTCCTTGGATAAGTTCAATATACAAACATTACCTAGAGGGCGGCCTCCCGGTCAAGCCATTTATCCACCACCGCGGGCCGGTGGGCCTGGAACAGGTTCAGCAGCGCGGCCGGATCGGAGGCGGACAACAGCATGTCCCGATGCTCGGACCTCAGGAACCCGCTGGCCCGGGCCTGGTCCAGAAAGAGGCCCAAGTATGCATAATAACCGCCCAGGTCCAGCAAGCCCACCGGCTTGCGATGATAACCCAGTTGGGCCCAGGTCAGGACCTCGAACAACTCATCGAGGGTCCCCAGGCCTCCGGGCAGCGCGATGAAGCCGTCGGCCAGCTCGGCCATGGCGGCTTTTCTTTGGTGCATGGACTCCACCACTCGTAGGTCCTCGAGCCGGGGATGGGCTTTTTCCTTTTCCACCAAAAGGCGGGGAATGACGCCGATGACCTTGCCGCCGACCTCGAGGACCTCGTCGGCTAGATCAGCCATCAGACCGACGCCGGACCCGCCGTAGACCAAGGTCAGGTCCCGCGAGACCAATTCCCGGCCCAGGGCCTTGGCGCCCGCGGAAAAACACGGGTCCGCCCCTCGGTTGGACCCTAGAAAAACGCAAATTTTTTTCATTGAAAAATCTTGCTCCCCAATCGACATGACCGCGGGCCATGTCGGTCACAACAACCAATGAAAATGCCTTCGGGAATTTTCATACCCAGCCTCCTGTCCCCGGAGACGGGAGGCGGCATTAGGTGGACCGCCCACCGCCGGCCGTCCGGCGCGCGGACGCGGATGGTTTGCAGTCCCGGGCTTTTTATAATACGCTTATAACGCTCGATCCAGGTAAAAAACCTCGGTCGGATCATGTATTATTCGGTATGGCACAATCCCCCGGACAAGGAGTCGACATGCCCGGCTGCGTTATTTTCACGGACCTCGATGGGACCTTGCTGGACCACCACGACTACGACTATTCCCCGGCCCTGCCGGCCCTGGCCGAGTTGAAACGGGCCGGGGTCCCCCTGGTGTTGACGTCCTCGAAGACCCGGCCGGAAATCGAGGCCCTCCGGGCCGAGCTTGAAAACCACGATCCCTTTATCGTGGAGAACGGCGGCGCGATTTTCATTCCCGCGCTCTCCCCCCTCCCCCTCCCCGACGCGACGATTTACATGGATGACTACCGGGTTATCGTGCTAGGACGTTCCCTGGAGGAACTGGCCCCGGCCTTCGACAAGCTGGCCGGGACTTTTCACCTGCGGGCCTTGTCCCGCCTGGCGCCCGAGGAAATCGCCCGCCTGACAGGGTTAACCTTGGCCCAGGCCCGGGCCGCTCGCGCGAGACAGTTCGGGGAAGGGCTGGTCCTCGACGATCCCGGGGTCGGGGAACTGGACTTGGCCCGGATGGTGGAATCCCTGGGTCTCCGACTGACCCGGGGCGGGCGTTTTTATCACCTGATGGGGGATAACGACAAGGGCCTGGCGGTTAAAATCCTGTCGGGCTTATACCGGAAAAATGACCCCGGACTGCTCACGGCCGCCATCGGGGACGCGCCCAACGATTTTCCCATGCTGGCCGCCGTTGATCGGCCCTTCCTGGTGGCCGGGCCGGACGGAAGCCATCGCCGGCTGGACCTTCCCGGCCTGAACAGGGTCCCTTTTTCCGGTCCGGCGGGGTTCAACCGGGCTGTTTTAACCTTCCTCGAGGAAGCGCGGTCCCAACCTTGACCCGGGTTTCCGACCGGCGTATTTTGGAAGGAAAACTTCTAAGGACATGAAAAAAATGAACGACCCGATCGACTTGAGAAGCGACACCGTGACCAGGCCCACGCCCGGCATGCGCGAGGCCATGTTCAAGGCCGCGGTGGGCGATGACGTTTTCCGGGAAGACCCCACGGTCAACGCCCTGGAAGAAAAAGCCGCCGCCAGGCTCGGCAAGGAAGCGGCCCTGTTCGTGACTTCCGGGACCATGGCCAACCAGATCGCCATAAAAATCCTGACCCAGCCCGGGGACGAGGTGATCGTCGAGGAAGGCGCGCACCCGTTCATGTACGAAGCCGCGGCAGCGGGAATCATCAGCAGCGTCCAACTTCGGCCCCTGCCCGGAAAACGCGGGCTGCTATCTCCGGCCCAGATTCTGGACGCCATTAGACCCGACGACGTCCACCACCCGCCCACGCGGTTGGTTTGCGTGGAAAACACCCATAATCGCGGCGGCGGCGCCATTTACCCCCTCGGCCTGGTGGAAGAGATCGCCGTGGGAGCGAAAGGGCGCGGGCTGTTTCTGCACCTGGACGGGGCCAGGCTCTTCAACGCCTGCGTCGCTTCCGGGCGTTCCCCGGCGGAATACGCCCGGTGGTTCGACACGGTCAGCTTTTGCCTGTCCAAGGGCCTGGGCGCTCCGGTGGGCTCGCTGCTGGTCGGCGGACGGGACCTGATGGCCAAGGCGCGACGGTGGCGCAAGGTTCTGGGAGGCGGAATGCGGCAAGCCGGGTTCCTGGCCGCGGCCGGGCTTTACGCCCTGGACAACCAGGTGGAACGGTTGGCCGAGGACCACGGCAACGCCGGGTTTCTGGCCCAAGGCCTGGCGGAAATCGAGGGATTGACCATTAACCCGGACGAGGTTGAGACCAACATCGTGATTTTTCGGGTCGCCAAGAAAGGCCTGACCGCCCCGGCCCTGGTGGAGGGGTTGAAAAAAGAAGGTGTATTGATGTTGGCCGTTGGACCGGACAGAATCAGGGCCGTGACCCACCTGGACGTGGACAGGGCCGGGATGGAAACCGCCCTTAAAAAGACGGCCGGGATCATGGCCGCGTGGTCCTAGCCGAGACCGACCGGCCCGGGGCCAACGACAATCCCGGGCCGGTTCGGCGGGGGCGGACGTTAGTTTTCGGCCGCTTCAACTATGATCAAAATACGAGGCTTGGGGCTCTTGAACTTGCGGGGGGCATTGGGAGCCGGCCGGGTCTTGGTCGCGACCGCGGTTCGATTGTGGTAGTGATTCAAAACCTGGCGGACAAAAGCCTGGGTTTCATCAAAGGGAGGAATCCCTCCGAACCTGTCCACCGCGCCCGGACCGGCGTTATAGGCGGCCAGGGCCAGGGGAACGTTCCCGAAGCGTTCGATCATATCCCCCAAAAACGAAGTCCCGCCCCGAATGTTTTCTCCGGGGTCGAATGGATCGGCCACGTTATAGCGTCGGCAGGTTTCGGGCATCAACTGCATCAATCCCAGGGCGCCCTTGGGGGAAACGGCCCGCGGATAGAAATTTGATTCCACTTTGATGACGGCCTGGACCAGGGCTTGGGGAAGCCCCCGCGCCAGGGCTTGTTCCCTGATGGTCGGTTCAAAAGAGCTGGTCGGGGGGCCGCTTCGGGACGCCCTCGCGACCTCCGCCAGGACCCGGCATTTTCCGGTCGGGCAGTATTCGGAAATGTTAATGCCGCCGTCCGGTCCCAGGTAACCGTAGACATCGGCGCCCGCCGGCGCCGTTGTTCCCATGATCAGCCACGCCGCGAGGAGGACCGGCCAACAGCGGTTCTTACTTGCGCCTATAGAAAATGGTCCCGCCATCCTCTTCCACCTCGAACTTGTCGCTATGCCCGGACGCCGTTTCACCCGTGCCCAGGAAAAGTTTGCCCCCAGGCGCCAGGCAATCGGCCGTTCTGCGAAAGACTTCCTTCTTCATGGCGTCGGAAAAATAAATAATAACGTTTCGTAGAAAAACAATATCGAAGGTCCCCAACCCCACGAACGGGCTCTGGAGGTTGAAATGCTTAAACGTCACCATTTCCCTCAATTCATCCCCCACCGACCAGGTCGATCCGCTTTTCCGAAAAAAACGTCCCCAGCGGCTGGTTTCCAGCCCTCGGTTGAGGGAAGCTTGATCATACACTCCGGATTTGGCGGAAGTCAAAGCCGATTCGGAAATATCCGTGGCCAGTATCCTGAACCGTTTATGGCAGTTGGGCTCCTTGACCACGGTCTGGCAAAAATCCAGGCAGGTCAGCGCGATGGTATATGGTTCCTGGCCGGTGGAACAGGCCGCCGACCAAATTTCCACATTGTTGCCGCGGCCGCCCCCGGACCGGGCCCAGAGCCGGGGCAGGAGGGAGTAGCGAAGGACTTCGAACTGCTTGGGGTCCCGAAACCACGAAGTTTCGTTGGTGGTAATGGCGTCAATGATCCGACCGCACAGCTTTCCGCAAAAAGCCTCCTTCCGGGCCAGCCGAAAAAGGTCCCCATAGGAGGAGCAGCAATTCTCGGCCACTAGCTTTGACAGCCGGTGCTCGACCAGGTAGGACTTGTCATTCCCAAGGAAAATCCCGCACTGCTTTTCGATGAAGCCGCGAAAAAGCAGGAATTCCTCGGCTGTAAGTTTCAGTTTCATCTTCCCGGATTACCCGCGGCCTTTTTGATCAGGGCCTCGATCCTCGCGGCAAGCTGCCCCAAGGGCGCCTTCTCGTCGGAAAGCCCCGCTTCGTCCACGGCCCGGGGCATGCCGTAGACAACGCAGGTATCCTCCGTTTGGGTCAGGCAGTAACACCCCCGGCCCTTCTTCATTCGTCGAACGCCTTCCACGCCGTCATTGCCCATTCCGGTCATGATGACGGCCAGGATCGGGCCTTTATAAACCTTGGCGATGGATTCGAAAAGAACGTCGACCGCCGGCCGACAACTGTTAACCGGCGGGTCGGTGTTCAACTCGATCCTGGGACCGGCGCTTCCGGTTTGCAGGACCATGTGTTTTCCACCGGGAGCGATGTACACGGTGTTGGGAAGTATTTCCATGCCCTCGCCCCCCTCCCGCACTCTCAGGGCCGATTTCCGGTCCAGGCTGGCGGCCAGGGCCGCGGTAAAGGTCGGCGGCATGTGTTGGACCAGCAGCACCGGGACCCCCAGGTCCCCCGGCAGGAGCGGTATCAGCTCGGCCAGGGCGTTGGGGCCGCCGGTGGATACTCCCACGCCCACCACTTCGAACTTTTTCCAGGGGTCTTCCACCCTGGCCGGCGGGGTGGTCCTGGCCGGAACGGCTGTTTTTCGGGGCGCCGGCTGGGAGGCGGCCGGTTCCGGCGGCCTGGCCGCCGTACCGGACCGTGGAGTCACCCCTTCAGTCAGGCGCTTGGCCAGGCGAACATGCTTTTTCCCTCGAAAAGCGCGCAAGATTGGTTCCAACTGGTTTTTAAACTCGGCCCGCCCCGCCGCCCCGGCCGCCGGGTCGGGTTTGGTCAACAGGTCGAGGGCGCCCATTTCCAGGGTTTGTATCGCCAGGTCCGCGCTGGCGGAATCCTGGGCGCTGAGCGTGACCATGCCGACATCGGGGAAGCCGTTTCCAATTTTTTTCATGATCTCTATCGGGTTGTCCAGGGTCAGGCCGACATCGAACAAGATGAGGTCCACCTTGATTTGACTCAACTTGGCCAAGGTGATTTTCCCCGTGGCCGCCACCGCGACCACCTCGACATCCTGAAGGCCGGACACAATTTCCGACAAAAGGTGCCGTTGGACGACGCTTTCGTCAAAGATCAATATTTTTAACGGGTCCGCCACCACACCCCCTCTTGGGTTTAAATTTTAAATAACCTAACAATTTCCTGGAGCTGTCTGGCTAGGGAGGCCAACTCGTCGGCGGCCCTCCTGGTTTCGTCCGCTCCCTCCACGGTTGTTTGTACTGTCCGATGGACCCCGGAAACGTTTTCCGAGGCCATGCCGGTTCGATTGGCCGCCTGGGAAGCATCCTTGGCGATAAGGATGGCCGCTTGGGAAACTTCCTCGATATTTTTCGAAACTTGCTGTTCCGCCCGAATGGCCTCCTTGACCATGTCCGAGGCGTTTCCAGCCTCGGACGCCGCCGCGTGAACATTCGACGACACGGAATTGGCGGCTTCGGCGACTTCGGAAATACTCTTGGAAATTTCATTGGTCGTCGCGGTTTGCTCTTCCACCGCCGAGGCGATCGAATGCATTATTGAGTTTATTTCGGTGATAAAAACGACGATTTTTTCGATGGCGGCCACGGCGTTGGAAGTGTTGGTCTGAATGCTTTCCACTTTTTCCCGGATGTCCTCGGTGGCGCCGGCGGTCTGCTTGGCCAGTTCCTTGACTTCGTTGGCCACCACGGCGAACCCCTTGCCCGCCTCCCCGGCGCTGGCCGCCTCGATGGTGGCGTTCAAGGCCAAAAGATTGGTCTGGGCGGCGATGCCCCGTATTAAATCGACCACCTCGCCGATTTCCTTGGCCGAATGTCCCAGGGAATTGACGATCTTGGACGATTCGGCGGCCCTTTCCGAGGCGTTGGAAGTGACGTTGGCCCCCCGACCGGCATTTTTGGCCACTTCATTGAGCGAGGCGTACATCTCTTCCACCGCCGTGGCCACCGCGCCGACGGAGTTGGACATCTGTTCGGCCGAGGCGGCCACGGCGTTGAGGTTGTCCGAAACGCTTTCCGCGGCGCCGCCCACTCCGTTCATGCTGGACGAGACCCCCTCGGAAGTCTTGGCCACCGTGGAAATCTGGGCGCTGACCTGTTGGGCCGCGGCGGCCATGCTTTCAATGTTGGACGAGGTTTCCAGGACGGCCCGGGCCGCCGCCTCCGATTTCTCGCCCATCACGCTCGCGTTCTCGGCCATCGCCGAAGCCAAGGCGAGCAGGCCGCCCGAGGCGGTGTTCAGATGTCCGACATTCAGGGCCACCTTATGAATTACATCCTGGAGTTTTTCCACGAAGATATTGAACCAGAAAGACATTTCGCCAAGCTCGTCCTTGGCGGTCACATTCAGGCGCCTGGTCAGATCGCCTTCGCCCTGGGCCATGTCCTTGAGCATATTGACCGTCTGCCGGATGGGTTTTTCAATCAAAATTTTAACCAGGAAAAAAGTCAGGAAAACCACGGCCGAAAGTCCGAGGACCCCCAGCGTGATATTGGTGTTCCTGGCCGAGGCCACGGCGTTGAAGGCGCTTTGGGCGGAAGTCATGACCAGTATCCCGCCCAACACCTTTCTGGAAGCCCCGTGGCAATGAAAGCAACGACGCTCGTTGAGGATGGGGTTGAGGACGCAGTAAAACGGTTCGTCTCCGCTCCGGTCCTCGAACAACCCCTTGGGTTTATGCCCCTGGGCCAGCATGTTGGCCAGGGCCGCCTCGGTTTGAAGGTTCCCGATGAAATCCCCGACCGGGGCCCCCACGGCGCGCGGTTCGGTGGCGAAGGAAACCTTGTGATTGAAATCGAAGACAAAGACCTTGGTTTGGGGCATGTTGGAGCGAAGTTCCTGGAATTGCTCCCGGACGGCGTCATTGTTACCGATGGCCAGGTTGGGGTTCATGCCGCCCTCGCTGGCCAGGGCCAGGTCCGCCGCCTTCTGCTCCACCCCGTCGCGCAAACAGCTAGACGGCTGGCTGAT
>JAZDGM010000198.1:0-53679 GCA_043806915.1 Pseudomonadota bacterium
CATGAATGGGTGGAGAGGGAGAATAATCGCCCCCCGGCTTGTTTTTATATTCTGAAAGCCAACGCCTCGCCCCCAACGGGGGGAGAGGGTTGGGGCGGGGGGGCCTTGATTCACCCGGGCCAACGGAGGC
Organism: Pseudomonadota bacterium; assembly: GCA_043806915.1. Classification (GTDB taxonomy): domain Bacteria; phylum Desulfobacterota; class Desulfarculia; order Adiutricales; family JAGVGV01; genus JAZDGM01. The sequence continues at coordinate 131 of JAZDGM010000198.1, forward strand.
GTCGAGACGCCTGGTTGCGCTTCGCTAGGACAACCCAACAAAATTACATTATTTTTAAAGTAGTAGGGCCGGCGGGGTCATTCGTCCGCGTTGGTCTTCTTTTTTTCCGCCAGGGTCTCGAAAAAAGTCTGGCGGGCCAGCTTGCGATAGAGGTGGTAGTAATAGATGCTCATTATCTCCATGCCCTTGCCGGCCCGTTGGTTGAATTCATCTTCATCCAGCCGGTCCCACAAGGCGTTGAAATAATATTCCTGCCCCTTGGCCGCCAGCAACTTGAAGGCTTCCTGGTAATGGCGCAGGGCCTCGGGGTCGAAGCCGTCCTTGGGCCCCATGCCCACCCGGTCCATTTCATAGATCACTTTTCCCAGGGAAACGTCTTCCTGGCTATAGACCTTTTCCCCATTGACCCGCTCCGGAGTAATGACGCCCCAGTCCTCCATTTGGGCCAGCCACCTGGGGCCGAGGCCGGTGGCCTGGCAGAACCGGCGCTCGCCGACGATTTCGCTGGGCAGAAGCCGTTCCACGGCCCGGAAATATTCGCCTTGCAGTTGCAGGACCGCCGCTTGCAGGGGAGAGTCCTTGCTCCAATGCTTGAGAATTTTCTTGATTTCGGATAGAGGGAGGAAGTGCTTGTCCTGAAGCTCCTTGATATATTTTATGCGTTCCACGCACGATTCGTCATAATCGGCGGTATTGCGGGTCCGCTTGAGCGGTTTGGGCAGCAATCCTTCCCGTATGTAAAAATGGATGGTTTCCTTGGTCACCTCGGCGGCTTTCGCCAGCTCGCTAATCTTCAATCCTACCTCCCTGGGCCGTGGGGATGCGCTGTTTTTACACCTCTAATATACTCTAAAATAAAACAATCGCAATACAAAGTCATCCCCCCGGCCCGGCCGGGTCCCCCAGGTCGCCAAGGAGGTGGAACAGCCGGCCCAGGTTGTCGGCCGCGGGGAAAGCCTATCCCCCGCCCAGGGACGAGACCAGCTTGACTTCGTCTCCCTCCGACAGGGGCTGATCGTTTTTTTGCTTGCCGCCGTTGACAAAGATCATGATCCGGAGCTTGGCCGGCAAGCCGATGGCTTCCAGGAGGCTATGTCCGTCGGCGCCCTCGGGCAGGTCGATGATTCTCGGACCGGTGAAGGCCTTGACCACGCCGACGGGAAGCACCTTGATTTTCATGGCTCAGGTCCGCCAGGCCAGTTCGGCTTCCTCGGCCAAACCGGCCGCATCGAGGACGGACCGCCCCGGGATTCCTTCCTGTTCGTCCAGGCCCATTAGTTCGTAGAAACGCTTTATCATGCCTTCGAAGTTGATTTCGATGCCCGCGGGTTCGCCGTCCCGGGCGGGTTCCAGGAGTCGCGGGGTCAGGGCGTCGTCCCGGGCCGCGAGGCCGCAGCGGTGGTTGATGAGCCGCTTGATCAGGAACACCCGGCGGCCGGCGGCCATCATGGCGGGGATATCCCAGCCGTATCCGGCGACGGTGTTGAAGAGCCCCAGCCAGTCGGGGATAGTCAACTCGCCGTCGGCGAACTGGCACAGGCAGGCGCTGTTTTCCAAGGCCCCCATGGCCGCGGCCGTGACCGCCGCCTCGGCCTTGTTTTCGTCGGTATAGGGTTCCAGTTCGTATTCGAACCCGATTTCCGGCCAATAACAGGCGCCAAGCTCCATGAACAGCATGGGATCGGCCACATGGCAGGCGCCGCGCGGGCTGACGGCGTACGACAGGGCCAGGCCGTGACCGCCGCCGCGCGGGTCGTGCATGGGCGCTTCCAGCCCCTTGGAGTGGGTGGTGTATTCCAGACCCTTGCCGATCACCCGGGCCGCGGCAACACTGCCCCCGGCCAGGAGATTCCCCAGCCGGCCCCGGCGATAGGCTATTCGGGGCAGTATTTCGTCGACCACGGTTTTCAGGTCCGCCCAGTTCAGTTCCAGGCCGTCGGCGTCATCCGGAGTCAAGTCGCCTTTTTCATAAGCTTCCATGGCCCAGGCGATGGTCCCGCCGGCCGAGATCGTATCCAGGCCCAGGTCGTTGCAGACCCGTCCGGCCTTGCAGGCGGCGGCCAGGTCCGCGCTGTTCAATAGCGAACCGAAGGCCACGATCGTTTCATACTCGGGGCCGGGACCGGCCGGGAGACTGAAGGGTCCGTCCTTGATTTCGATTATTCTTTTACAGGCGATGGAACAGTAGGCGCAGCCATGCCTTTTGACGAGAAACCTGTCCGTAAGCTCGGACCCGGTCAACTTTTCGGCCATTTCCTCGTTGAAGTTGGAGGTGAAATTGCGGATGGGAACGTCGCCCGCGTACATCCCGCCTTCCAGATTGGCGGCCGTGCCGTTTTCCCGCAGCACCTGGGAGGCCAGGGCGTCCCTGATTTTAGGGCCGAGTTCCCGGCGCAACTCTTCGAAGCCGTCCGGGTCGGCCAAGTCAAGGCGGCGTTGTCCGGCCTTGACCAGGATCGCCTTCAGATTTTTGGACCCCATCACCGCGCCGAACCCGGCCCGGCCGAAGGCGTGATGATTTTCGCTCAGGACTGCGGCGTAGCCCACCATGGCTTCCCCGGCCGGACCGATGACCAGGTTTCGATAGCCCGGGCCGAATCGTTCCTTCAGGGCCTGGTTGACGAATTCGACGCCCCGGCCCCAGTATTCGGCCGCGTCCAGGAGCTGAACCCGCTCGTCCTCGATCACCAGCAGGCAAGGCCGCTCCGCCCGGCCGGTCAACACCAGGCCGTCGTATCCGGCGTAGCGCAGTTCCGGAGCGAAATAACCGCCGCAGGAACTGTCGCCCCAGTGCCCGGTCAGGGGAGAGCGGCCGGCGATGGCGCAACGGCTGGCGCCGCTAAGTTTCAGTCCGGCCAGGGGCCCGTTCATGATGATGAGCAGGGCTTCCGGCGACAAGGGCTGGGCGTTGAAATCGCCGTATTCCCAGAAATACTTCGCCGCCAAACCGCTGCCGCCGATAAAGCGCCGGTCCCACCCCTCCGGCGGGCTCTCCTGTTTCCAAGCCCCGACGGTCAGATCGACCTTGAGTATGTTTCGTTTTTTTACCATTGGCTGACTCCCTTTCCCCCGCTGGGGGACGACCTTTCCAGCCCAGGGGCCGGTCGTCCCCGAGGCCATCCCGGTCCGAAGCTTACTTCAGTATTTTATCTTCCCATCCCAGGCGCCTCAGGGCTTCCTGGTAATGCTGGGCGGTTTTTTTCTGCTTGGGGGCGAGTTTAAGCAGCCCCACGGCCGAGCCCTTGACCTTGATCTTCCCCCGGGTGATGGCCATGACCGCGTTAAGCTTGTTGGACCAGGACAAGTGCCCTTCGTCCGCGGAGAGACTCAGGACCAGGTCCGGCTCTTCGGCCGGCTTTCCCGGGCCGTGGGAAAACTGGTTGTTCCGGCTGTCAGACCAGAAGGAGCAATCAGGGCCGTCCTGGGTGTAGTCGAACCAGATGAGCTGGTTTACTTTCATCATGCCCTTGAGCAGTTCCTCGTCCTCGGAAATTACTTCCATCAGTTTCAGAAAGGCGGTGATCGGCTGCTCGGGGTTGTCCCAATACTTCATGATGCTCTCCTTATCAAATGGCTTTTAGGTACAGGTCGATTATATCCTCGTCCTCCGGGACCCGCGGGTTATAGGGCAGTTGCCCGTCGCCGGAAGCCAGTTCAACCAGGGCCCGCAATTGGTCCCGGTCGGCCGGCACGCCGAAATCCCTCAGCGTTTCGGTCAGCCCGATCTCGGTTTTCAAGCGTCGCACCGCCTCGACGGCGGCCCGGGCCGCTTCCCCGGGCGTTAGGCCTCGAATATCCACCCCCATGGCCTCGGCGATCATCATGTATCGGAGAGGAACTTCCTCCAGGTTGAAGGCCATGACTTCCGGCAGCATGATGGCGTTGGCCAGGCCGTGGGGGATGCCGTACTGGCCGCCGAGGGCGTGGGCCAGGGCGTGGACGGCGCCGGTCATGGCGTTGCCGAAGCATAACCCGGCCATGGCGCTGGCGATCAGCATGCGGCCGCGGGCGTCGACATCCCCGGGTTCCCGGACGCAGGCGGGCAGGTCATGAAAAATCATGCGGATGGCATGCAGGCCCAGGGCGTCGGAAATGGGTTCGGCCGCGGTGGAGGTCACGCCCTCGATGGCGTGGGTCAGGGCGTCCATGCCGGTAAAGGCGGTGATTTTCGGCGGCAGCTTCAGAGTCAGCTCGGGGTCGAGCATGGCGATATCGGCGTTGAAGGGATGCCCGACCTGCATCTTGGCCTTGGCCTCGACGTCCAGGACCACCATGCCGGTGGTCACCTCGCTGCCCGTGCCGGCGGTGGTGGGAAAGACGATCTGGGGCGGCAGGGGCTTGGCCTGGTCATACAGGGCGGCCTGGTCGGCCAGGGGTTGGAAATCGTCCAGGCCTTCTCCAATCAATATATTGACGGCCTTGGCCGTGTCCTGAACGCTGCCGCCCCCGACCACGACCATGGAATCGGCGCCGCAATCGCGATAGAAAGCCGCGCCCCGATTGATTACCTCGATACGGGCGTCTTGAAGAATGTCGTCAAACACTCCGGCCAGTTGCAGGTCGGAATTCCGGATTTCGGCGATGACCATTTCCGCCACGCCGGCCCGGACCACGCCCCGGTCGGTGAAGACGGCGACCCGACGCCCGCCCAACCTGGCCATTTCATAAGGCAGTTCCGAGCGCACTCCTGGAGCGTACATGATCTTGGGCCGGTTGCTCCAGATAAAGAACGGTTCAAAATGGACGCGGCTTGGCTCCATTGTCCCACTCCCTTTCCCGCTTCGGCCGCGAGGCTAGCCGTGCGTCTTTCTCAGGTCCTTTTTTATCAACTTGCCCGTGGCGGTCCTGGGCAAGGGTTTATCCGAAACGATCACCTTCCGGGGGCGCTTGTACCCGGCCAGGTTTTCCTTGCAATAGGCGAAAAAGGCCTCCTCCGAGAATTCGACTCCCGACGCGGGCGTGACGATGGCCAGCCCGGTTTCCCCCCACTTGTCGTCCGGGACGCCGATAACGGCGACCTCGGTTATTTGGGGGAACCCAAGCAGGATGCTTTCCACTTCGGCCGGGTAGACGTTCTCGCCGCCGCTGATGTACATGTCTTTCTTCCGGTCCGTGATGTAGAGGAAACCGTCCTCGTCCAAATACCCCATGTCGCCGGTGTGCAGCCAGCCGTCATGAAAGTTTCGGGACGTCTCCTCGGGGAGGTTCCAGTATTCCCGGATAATATTGGGCCCCTTGGCGATGATCTCCCCGACCTGGTTGGGTCCCAGGCCGTTCCCCTGGAGGTCGACAATCTTCAGCTCGGCGTGAAACAACGGCTGCCCGGCCGACCCGATCTTATCGAGGGCGTGGGCGGCCGTCAACAGACTGAGCCCGGCCGCCGTCTCGGTCATGCCGTACCCTTGCACGAAATGGGCGTCCTTGGCCAGGTAGGTCTTGATCAGGTCCCTGGAACAGGGGGCGCCGCCGGCCACGAAAAAGCGTAAATGGGAAAAATCGGCGGCTTGCCATTCCGGGACCATGGTCATGAACTGGAACATCACCGGCACGCCGAACATCAGGGAGGCTTTTTCCCCGGCCAGGAGCTTCAAGGCCCCGCCCGGGTCGAAAAACCGCTGCACCACGACCTTTCCTCCGGCGTACAGCATGGGCGTCACCGAGACGTTCATGGCGCCGATATGGAACATGGGCGCGGAGCATAGACTGACGTCGTCCTGGGTGTAGGCGTTGACCACCTGGGAATTGACGCCGTTCCAGATCATGTTTTGGTGAAGCAGCCTGGCGCCCTTGGGACGACCGGTCGTGCCGGAAGTGTACATAATAATGACGGTGTCGTCCAGGCCGACTTCCTCGTCCGGAACCGGCTCCTCCACCGAGCGCCCGCCGATCCAGGACTCGTAGTCCGGGTCTCCCAGGGCCGAGCCGGCGGTTTCACAGATAAAAGCATGAAGCGACGGACAGAGGCCGCGCAACCCCCGAACCACCTCGGTGAACTCCGGGGAATAGACCAGGGCGGCGGGAGTGCAATCATTGATGATGAATTGCAGTTCCGGGACGGACAGGCGAAAATTGAGGGGCGTCATCATCCCCCCGGTTTTGGCCAGGGCGAACATAATTTCCAGATACTGGTTGTTATTGCCCATCAGGACCGCGACCCGGTCGCCTTTTTTCAAGCCGTTCGCTTGCAGGGCCTGGGCCGCCTGGTTGACCCGCTCGTTGAAGCGGCGCCAGGTCAGGGTTAGGTCGCCGTATTTAATCGCTTCCCGGGAAGGGGAAAGTTGCGCCCACTTTTGGGGCCATTGACCAAAATTCATTTTTTTTCCTCCTGCTACTAGATTGACGTGATCAGGCGTTTTTTCCCGAAAGACCCATGATGATCCGGGCCTCGGCCGGCGAGGCCGGTTCCCGCCCCAGGCCCGCGGCGATTTTAACCGCCCATTCCACCTGCTCCCAACTGCCCTTGGCCAAATCGCCGTTGGGGACCCGGACGTTGTCTTCCAACCCGACCCGCATATGCCCGCCCATGAGGCAGGACATGGCAATGGCCGGGAACTGGGCGGTCCCAACTCCGCAGGTGGTGAAATTGGCGTTTTCGGGCAGGGCCTCGACCATGTTGATAAAGGCCAGCGGGCGGAAAGCCTGGCCCCCGGCCACGCCCCAGACGAAATTGAAGTTGATGGGCTTGGTAAAGAAGCCCTGTTTCATTATCAGCAGGGTGTTGTCCAAGCCGCCCAGGTCGTAGCATTCGATTTCCGGCTTGACCCCGTTTTCCTCCATGGCCCGGCCGAAGTCCTGAAGCATGGTGAAGGTGTTCTCGAAAACGTAGTCCACCAGGATTTCCCCGGTTTTGCGGTTGACGCCCGCAAAGTTCATGGTGTTGGTGTTCAGGGAAGCCATTTCCGGCTTAATGGCCACGATCTGGGCGAGGCGCTGTTCCGCGGATTTGAACGGACCGACGGCGGAACTGAGGTTGACGATCAAATCCGGCGACTTGTCCTTGATGGCGTCGTGGGTCGCCCTGATGCGAGCGATGTCGTGGGTGGCGTTCCCGTCGTCCAGGCGGGCGTGGACATGCACCATGGCCGCTCCGGCCCGGCGGGCCTTGGCGGCTTCCTCGGCGAATTCGGCCGGAGTATAGGGAACCGCCGGGTTCTGGTCCTTGAGCGTTCCGGCGCCGGACAGCGCCGCGGTGATAATGACCTTTTTGGACATAGCACTCCCTCCGTTTGGCACGGTTTTCTGTTTGTCGGTTTGTGAAATCAGCAGGCTCGATTAATCAATAACAACGTTCCAAGACCGCCGTAACCCCCACCCCCCGGGGCCAGGCTTCCTGTTCCCAAACTTGAAATTCCAGGCGCCCGGCGTCGGCCTTCAGCCACCCGAAAGTCAAGGGCCGCGACGACCCGGCATACTGATTCCCCGGGTTGCCGAGCAGGACTTTGCCCCGCGTTTCGGCCAAGGGCCGGTGGGTGTGACCGAACAACAGGGCTTGGACCCCGGCCGCGCGGGCCTCGTCCACCAGCTCGTCCAGGCGGCGTTCCCATTCTTCCTTGGGTAGATAGGGGTTGAGGTCGAACTGATGGCCGTGCAACAGCAACACCCTCCAACCATGGACATCCATTATCAGCCGCTCGGGCCGGTCGCTCCCCCGGTCTTCGTTGCCATACACCCCGAAAAAGGGAAGCCCATGCTCGCCGGCGACTTGCTCACCGTCCGCGACCCCGTCCCCCAGGTGAATCAGACCCGACGCGGGGCCTAGATTATTGCGGACATCCATTTTTATTCTATCTTTTGAGTTATGAAGGACATCCATTTTTAATTGATCCCCGCGGCCGCCGACAACCGCGGCTTGCCGCGCGCCGGTGATGTTGCCATGGGTGTCCGAAATAACCACAAAAGTTTTCACCACTCACCCCCAAATCCCGGACAGCAAATTTTGCTTTGCCCTTTGTATTTGAAGGACATCCATATTTGATGGCGAATTATAAAGGACATCCATTGTGTGTCATAAAGGACATCCAGTTTTTATTGATCACCGCGGCCGCCGACGACAGCGGCTTGCCGCGCGCCGGTGATGTTTCAATGGATGTCCTATCTAAAATGTTTCCATGGATGTCCAAAATAATATCTCAATCAATAACGTTCATGGGGCGAGGTCCCAGTTGAAAGCCGGGTCGGCCGGGTCCAGGGGTTTCAGACGCCTTTCCCGGACGGCGCGGCACAAGGCCGCCTCGTCCCTGATGTCATCCTGGAAAACCGTCTGAAACCGCCCCACGTCCCGGAGGTCATGGGCGTCCCCGCAGCCCAGGCCGGCCAGTTTTCTGCTTCGGCCGGCCGCGAGGGCCAGGTCGCGTTCCAGAGGGCCGTAATCGGGGTGAAGGACTTCCAGGCCGTCCAGGTCGAGCGAATCGACGAGCCGGCCGCAGCCGTAATAGCCGCCGCCCCGTTCCGCCGGTTTAAAGGGATGGGCCGCGATGACGACCCCGCCGTACCCATGCGCGATTTCGATGAGCCTTTCCGCGCTCTTGTTGGACCCCAGGCTTTCAGGACACCCAAAGACCAGGAATTCGCCCTGGAATTTGCCGGCCGGGGAGTAACAGGCCGCTTCCTGGCCGGGGATGACGACCAGGTTTTCGACTTGGCTTTGCTCGATCAAAAAATGGATGTCCTTGTCGGTCCAACGGATGCCGTGCTCGGTCAGGGCGATCAGGCCGAGGCCGAGGGCGGCGGCGCGCCCGAGGGCGTCGACCGGGTCGATGTTGCTGCACCCGGAATAGCGCCTGGTATGGATATGGAGATCGGCCTTCAACATCTTGATATCTCGGTCAAGGACACCCATTTTTTGGATAAGGCGGCCCTTGGGCCGGCGGCTTACAACCCCATCTGCTTGCTAATGACTTCATTCATGATCTCGTGGGTCCCGCCGCCGATGGAAAACAGCCGGGAATCCCGGTACAGGCGTTCCACCAGGTATTCCCGGCAGTATCCGTATCCGCCGTGAATCTGGACGGCGTCGTAGACCACCTTGTCGCAGACGGACGTGGAAAAATTCTTGGCCATGCAGACCTGCTTGTAGGCGTTTTGTTTTTCCTGAATCATGGCGGCCACGCTGTAATTGAACCTCTTGGCCGCTTCCACCAGGGTGGCCATGTGGGCGAGCTTGTGGCGGGTCACCTGGAACCCGGTCAGGTTTTTACCGAAAGCTTCCCGCTGCTTGGCGTATTCGATGGATTTTTCCAGGGCCATTTCCGCGACGGTGTGGGCTTCCACGGCCAGGTAGAGCCGTTCCCTTTCAAAATTGAGCATGAGGCCGACAAACCCCTGGTTCTCGGCGCCCAGAAGGTTTTCGACCGGGACCCGGCAGTCGTCGAAGACCAACTCGGCGGTGTCGGAAGCGTGCCACCCCATCTTTTTGATGCTTCGGGAGACGGTGAAGCCCGGGGTCCCCTTTTCAATCACCAGGAGGCTGACGCCCTTGGCGCCGGGTCCGCCGGTGCGCACGGCGGTGGTGACGAAATCGGCCCTGGTCCCGCTGGTGATGAAAATCTTGGAGCCGTTGACGACGTATTTATCGCCGTTTCTGACCGCCCTGGTCTTGAGGCCGGCCACGTCCGACCCGCCGCCGGGCTCGGTCACTCCCAGAACGGCGATTTGTTTTCCGGCAATGACCGGAGGAACATATTTTTCCTGCTGTTCCCTGGTCCCGAGAGCCATAATGGGGGGTATGGCGATGGCCTGACAGCCCAGGCTGGAAGCCAGGCCCACGGACCCGGACCGGATTATTTCCTCGGTGTAGACCACTTCATGAAACACGTCGCAGGGGACCCCGCCGAATTCCTCCGGATAGCCCATGCCCAGGAAGCCGGCGTCCCCGGCTTTCCGGTACAAGTCGCGGGGAAAGGTTTCGGAGGCTTCCCATTCGTCCACAAAGGGGGTGATTTCCCGGGCCACGAATTTTTTAACGGAATCCCGGAGCAAGTGATGTGATTCGGTGAAATAGGCGTCGAACATTTTTCGTCCCTCGGGTTTATGGTTTGACTTTCGCTTCCGGACAAGCGGCGCCAGGCGGCGCGGCGCCGTTTTTCCCCGGGAAAATCATTTTGGTTCGGCGCCGCGGCAGTCCGTCCGGCCGGAGAAACATGAACCCCAGATCGTCCTTCGGGCCTTCGCGCCGGTCGAATTTTTCGAAAACCAGTCCCGGCAGGTCTTCCACCGGATAGTTGAGCATAAGCCTTGCCAAGGCCCGCGCCGCCGGCTCCCCTTCCGGAAAGGCCAGGCCGTCCAGGCCGTCGGTGGCCAGGAGAAAAATTTCCCCGGGCCGGCAGGGAACAAGCTCCATTTGGTAAAGCCGCGTCGATTTTCCGACCAACCAGAAATTGGGCTTGCTGATTTCGGTCAGGTCCCCGCCCGGTAAATAGCCGTACAGGCGGCTGTCGCCGGCGTGGGCGACGGCCAGCCAGGGCCCCTGTGCGGTCTCGAGAACCAAGACGCCGGTAAAGGTGCAGTTTTGGTTGAAGGGCGTCCCGGCCATGAGTTCATTAACCAGCGTTTCCAGTTTAAAGCCGATTTCCCGGACTTTTTCCGGGGTCAAACAACCGCCTTGCCGGAGCTCGGGCCAGTTTTCGGCCATTTCCAGCGCCTGATTCAGGAAATAGTACGACGCTTCCGGACTCCGGTCGGCGCCGTCGGAAACGGCGAAAAACCGGTTTTCCAGATCGATCAGTAATCTGTCGCCCATATTCGGGCTGGGGCCGGAGGATGGTCCGCCAGGTCTGATTCCGGCGCCGATTGCTCCCGGGCAAAGGAACAATCCCTGGGATTTGTTCAAGGGACCTATCCTCCCGCCTCCCCCCTGGGCGCCCAGCCCCTCGGCGGCGTCGCCGCGCGGCCCCGGGCCTTTAATCCTTGGGTTTCCGACCCACCAGGACCTTGGTGACGAACACGGCCGCGTCCTCGCCCCTCTGATTCCTGATGGTGTTCTTGGAAGTGATGACGCCCCGCTTGTCGTCCTTGGGGTCCAGGGAGATGGTCTCGACCTCGCTCTGAATGGTGTCGCCGATCTTCACCGGGTTGAGGAACCGGACCGATTCCATGCCGTAAAAGGCGATGAAGCTTTTAGGCAGGACCGCGAAGGGCCCCAGGCGCAGGGGCAAGGCCCCGCCGATGCACAAGACGAGCATTCCGTGGGCGATCCGCTCGCCGAACATGGTTTTCTTGGCGTATTCCGTGTCCGTGTGAATGGGGTGCCAGTCCCCGGTCAGGCCGGCGAACGCATGAATGTCCGACTCGGTGATGGTGCGCGCGGGCGAGACGATCTTTTCCCCGACCTGGTAGTCCTCGAAGTAGTTTTTTTCCATGTCAGCCTCCAGTTAAGCGATTGCGGCGCCCCGCGCGCGGCCCGAAACCGGGCGGGGCGCTCCCTCGTGAACCTGCTACAGACAGTCCTCGGGCGTTTCCACCGCGGTCAGGTCTTCCTGTTCGAAGGCCCGGACCCGGCCGAAGACATTGGGTAGAATGTTACGGACGAAATACTTGGCCGTCGCCATTTTGCCCTTATAGAAATTGAAATCCCGGGACGCGGGGTCCGTATCCGGGAGCTTGCGGGCCGCGATGGCGTATTGTTCCAGGAGCAGATGAGCGATGGCCAGCTCCCCGCAGCAATCCAGGAAGCGGGTGGAACTCAGGGGGATGAGGTCCAACTTGCCGGCCTGCGCGAAGGTCCCGTATTTGAGACGCATGTCCAGGATGGCGTCCAGGGCGTCCCGGACCAGGACCAAGTCCCGGGCCAAATCGGGGTTGTCCCGGTTGGCCGCCAGGCAGTCCCTGATCTCCTCGACCCAGGAATCGAAGGCCCGGCCGGCGTCCAGGGTCAGCTTCCGGCCCACCAGGTCCAGGGACTGGATGTAGTTGGTCCCGTCCCAGATGGACAGGATTTTACAATCCCGGGTGTATTGTTCCACCGGGTATTCCTTGGTGAAGCCGTACCCGCCGAGTATCTGGATGCCTTCCCGGCCCATTTCGAAAATCCGGTCGGAACAGTAGGCCTTGACGATGGGCGTGAACAGTTCGAGCCGGTTGGCGCTCCGGCGGCGCTCTTCCGGGTCGGGGCTGTTATGGGACAGGTCTTCCACGAAGTAGGTTTTGTAAACCAGGGCCCGCATGCCCTCGGTCAGGGCCTTGAGGTTCATGAGCATGCGGCGGACGTCGGCGTGTTCCACGATGCGGACCCGGCCTCCGTCCCGGCGTCCGAAGGGGACGCCCTGGACCCGGTTCTTGGCGTAATCGAGCACGTTGGCGTAAATATTGGCGCCGAAGGCCACGGATTCCAGGCCCACGGCCATGCGGGCCAGGTTGACCATCTGGAACATGTAGGCCAGGCCCAGGCCGGGTTGTCCGATTAGGCGCCCCCGGCACCGGCCGTTTTCACCGTAATTGATGACGCAGGTGGCCGAACCGCTGAGGCCCATTTTGTGCTCGATCCCGGCGCAGACCACGTCGTTGGGCTCCCCCGGGGTCCCGTCGTCGTTGACCCAGATTTTGGGCACGGCGAACAGGGAGACGCCCTTGGCGCCCTCGGGCGCGCCCTCGATCCGGGCGATCACCAGGTGGATGATGTTCTCGGTCAGGTCGTGGTCCCCGGAAGTGATGAAAATCTTCGTGCCTTGAATCCTGTAATACTCGCCGTCGGGAACGGCCTTGGTGGAAACCATGTGCGCGTCGGAACCCACCTGGGGCTCGGTCAGGCACATGGCGCCGCACCAGGTCCCGTCATACATTTTTTCGAGGAAAAGCGCCTTCTGTTCCGGGGACCCGAAATTTTCGATGGTCAGGCCGTTGCCGGGCCCCATGCCCGAATAGCAGCCGAAGGCGAAATTGGCGCTCATGAAAAATTCCGAGACCGCCTCGGCCAGGATCAAGGGCGCGCCCTGGCCGCCGAATTCGGGGTTCATGTGCAGGCCGAACCAACCGCCGTCCTTGAAAACCCGCCAGACCTTCTTGAAGACCGAGGGCGCCAGGACCCGGCCGTCCTCGTAGCGGCATCCTTCCCGGTCCGCGTCCTGAAAGGTCGGGGCCAGGGTTTCGGCCGCGATCTTCTGGGCCTGTTCCAGGATCATGTCCAGGTCTTCCATGGAAAAATCGCGATATTTGTCAAAAGCCAGCAGGCGTTCGATCCCCAGTTGCTCCTTGAGAACGAATTGCACATCCCGATCGTCGCGCTTGTAGAAGTTTTGTCCCATCCGAACCTCCGACCGCTTTTCGCGGTCACCTGATTATTTCGAAGTATTTGACATCGTTGAAGTCGCCCTTCATTTCGCCGGGTTCCTTGAAGACGGCGCGGGCCTTCAGGCCCACCTTGATCCGGCCGACATCGACTTCGTTGATGACATGGGACAGGATTGTATCAGAACCGTCCATCTGAATATACCCGTATGTATAGGGAATGGGCCGCTGCCGGCCGGTGTTGGGGTCGATGAAGGGATAATTGACCGTGGAAAAGGCCCGGATGGTCCCCAGGTCGGTCAGTTCCACCAGCTCGAACAGTTCCTCGAAGCAGGGTCCGCAGAGCCGGCGGGGGGGAGTGTAAACCTTGCCGCATTTGGGGCAGCGGATGCCGATGAACCGTTTATGTTCTTTTATTTCCTGAAAAAAACGACTGCCGTATTTCCCGATGGACCATTGGTAGGGCATGGGTTTGTTGAAACCGACGGTCAGGAGCCGGCTGTAATCGCGTTCGGCGCTCATGTTCTTTCTCCTCTCCCCTAGGGCTCGATGGAACTCAGGATGACCACGTCGGACCAGAAGCAGCCGCCGAACCCGGTGGCCAGGGCGGTTTTGACGCCCGGGACCTGGCGGGCGTCGCCCTTGCCCATGACCTGGATGGCCGCTTCTCCCACCCGCAGCAGGGCCGTGGCGCCGATGCAGTTGGTGCTGATGACGCCGCCCGAGGGGTTGACCGGGATTTTCCCGCCCATGTCGGTGTGTCCGTCGGCCACGAACCGGGGGGCCTGGTTGGGTCCGCAGAAGCCGAGGTCCTCGATCCACTTCAGACCGGCGTAGCTGTAGGGAAGATAAAGCTCGGCCACGTCGAACTGGTCGGCCGGGCTGGTGACGCCGGCCTTGGCGTAGGCTTCCCTGGAGGCCCGCTGGAGGGACATCAAGCCTTGGTTGAAGTCGAAATCGCCGAACCAGGTCAGGCTGTGCCTGACGGCGCAACTTTTGACCCAGGCGGGTTGGGGGGCTATTTTTTTAGCCGCGTCCTCGGCGGCGAAGACAACGGCGCAGGCGCCGTCGGTCCGAGGGCAGACATCGAGCAGCTTGATGGGGTAGGCCAGCATCGGCGAGGCCATCACTTCCTCGACCGTGATGGGTTTGCGCAGGTGGGCGTGGGGGTTGGAAAGGGCGTTGGTCCTGTCCCTAACGGCCACCCGCGCCGCGTCTTCCTGCGTGGCGCCGGAACGTTCCATGTACCCGGTGGCCTCGGTGGCCAGGCTGGGTATGGCGCCGGAATAGGAGAAGCGGTCCCAGACCGGATCGCTGCAAGTGATGATGGCGCCGGTGGTGTCGCTTTCGGAATTCTTTTCCCAGCCGATGGCCAGGACCCGGTCGAACAGGCCGGAAGCGGCGTGATAATAGGCGGCGATGGCCACGGACGTCCCGGTGGTCCCGCCGGTGGTGACTTTCATTATCGGCTTCATGATTCCGCCGGAACCTTCCACGCTCCAGGCGTCCACGTAATTGATGGACTCGAAGTGGTCCATGTTGCCGATGACGATGGCGTCAATGTCCCTGATGGTCAGCTCGCAGTCGGCCAGGGCCCGCGTGACCGCCTCGTGGATCATTTCCCGCCCGGTGACGTCCGGCCGGTGGCTTTTGTGGTCGGTCTGCCCGACCCCGACTATGGCGACTTTCCTTGGCATGTCCTTACCTCACTGGGCGCCCAGAATCCACACGCAGTGGCTTTGGCCGCAAGGCCCGTTGATACCGTGGGCCAGGGCGGTCTTGACTCCGTCCACCTGACGCGCTCCGGCCTGGCCCCTGATCTGGAGCGCGGCCTCGATGATCCTCGCCAGCCCGGCGGCCAGGAGGGCGTGGGCGGACAAGACCCCGCCCGACGGGTTGACCGGCAGTTCGCCGTTCATGACCGTGACCCCGCGCTCGATCAGCTTGCCGCCCCGGCCCGGCGCGCAGACGCCCAGGCCTTCCAGCCACAAAGGCTCCATGTAACTGAAGGCGTCGTAAAGCTCGACCGCGTCCAATTCCTTGAGGGGGTTGGTTATCCCGGCCATGCGGTAGGCCTTTTCGGCCGCCCCCCGCAGGGCCTTGGGGTCGGCCAGGTCCCGGTCCCCCAGGAAATAATCCTCGGCCATGTGCCCGACGCCCTTGATCCAGACCGGCTTGGTCCGGGCCTTTTTGACTATTTCCTCGTTGCCGATGATAATGGCGGCGGCGCCGTCGCTGATCGGGCCGCAGTCCAGAAGCTTGATGGGGTCGGCCAGCTTGCGGGACTTCATGACCTCGTCCACGGTCAGGTCCAGGGGCAGGTGGGCGAAGGGGTTGTTCAGGGCGTTTTTATGGTTCTTGACGGAAACGGCGGCGAAATCCTCCTCGGTCAGGCCGAACCGCGACATGTAGGCGTTGGCTTGCAGGGCCGCCGCGCCGATGGGCTCGATCCCCAGCAGTCGCTGGAAAATGGGGTCGAACATGGCGTTGCCGATGATCCGTTGGTTCCCCTCGCTGCCCTTGGAATGAGCCACCACCAGGGTCGAGCGGAACCCGCCCCAGACCCGCATGGCCCCGTACATGGCGCCGAAGGTCCCGTCGCCTTCCACGGTGGATATATTCTTGTCGTGGGCCCCGGCCGCCTCGCCCACGGCCATGGACGATATCGTCCGGCCGTCCAGGAAATCGTTGGACACGGTCACGACGTTGTCGATGTCGTCCAGCCCCAGGCCGGCGTCGGCCAGGGCGTCCCGGGTCGCCTCGTACACCAGGTCGTAATGGGTCTTGTCCTTTTTCCGGGCCTCGAACTTGGTCTGGGCCGCTCCCACCACGGCGATTCTGTCCATGGTCATGGCTGGGCCTCCCTTTCCGGCTCGATGATCCGGAAGGATTCGATATCCAGTATTCCTCCGGAACGTTCATCCTTGAACACGGCCCGGACCCGGACCCCGTTTTTCAACCGGTCCAGGTCCTCGGTCACGAGGTGCAGCAGGCCGACGTCGGCGCCGTCCAGTTTTATCAGGGCCAGGGCGAAGGGCGGCTTGACGGGCTGGAGTTCGTAGGCGAACCGGACGATGGAGTGGGCCTCGACCACGCCCTCCTCGCCCAGCTCGACCCACTCATCCATGTCGACGAAGCACCGGCCGCAGTTCTTCCGGGGCGGAACGAACACCTTCCCGCAGTCGGGGCAGCGGGAGCCCATGATTTTTTTGTGGTCCCGCAGGGCGATCAGAAACCGGCTGCCGGTCTCCCCCACCCACCAAGTGTAGGGCATCACGATTTGCCCCTTTAACACCAGATCATCCACGTCCTTCAGCCATTCCTTCATAACTTGACTCCTGGGGTTACAAAGTTCGGGGTCTCACACCCTCAGCAACAGGGCCTCGCCCTGGGACAAGCCTCCGCAGATGGCCGCCGCCCCCAGGCCGCCGCCCCGGCGCCGGAGTTCGTACATCATGGTCATGGCGATGCGGGCCCCGCTGGCGCCGACCGGGTGACCGATGGCGATGGCCCCCCCGTTGACGTTGGTCTTGTTTTTCAGGGCTTCCAGTCCGGCCGGGTCGTTTTCGGCCAACAGCCTCAGGGAAACCAGGGTGACGGCGGCGAAAGCCTCGTTTATCTCGATCAGGTCCAGGCGGTCCTGGGCCAGGTCCAGGCGGGCCAGCATTTTTTGAATGGCCCCGGCGGGAATGCAGGCCATGTACCGGGGCGGCCCGGCCGCGGCCTGAACCGCCTCGATCACGCCCAGTATTTCCAGGCCCTTTTCCTCGGCCCGGCGGCGACTCATCAGCACCATGGCCGAGGCGCCCGAATTCATGCCCGGAGCGTTTCCGGCGGTCACGGTGGGGCTGCCGTAGATGGTCCGCAGCTTGGCCAACTGTTCGATGGTGGTTCGACGCGGGGATTCGTCCCGGTCCATTATGACGGGCTCGCCCTTTTTTTGTGGCAGGGTCAGGGGGTGAATTTCCCCGCCCGGCTGGTACTTCCCTTGGTCGAAGGCCTCGTGCCAGCGCCGGTGGCTGCGCAGGGACCATTCGTCCTGTTCTTCCCGGGAAACCCCGTATTCCACCGCCACCTCGCCGGCGTCCAGGGCCACGGGAGCGAAGCCCTTGCGGCCGTACCCCAGCTCGAACAGAACGTCCTCCAACTCGATGGGGCCAAGACGGGCGCCCCAGCGGGCCTTGGCCGCTCCGGCGATCAAGGGCGTGTTGCCCATGCTTTCGGCCCCGCAGGCGATGATCGTATCGGCGGTCCCGGCTTTTATGGCCTGGAACCCCAGGCGGAGGGCGGTCATGGACGAACAGCAGGCCCGGTCCAGGGTCAGGGACAATGATTCGTCCGGGAACCCGGCCAGCAGGGTGACCTGGCGGGCCGGGACATTGGTGTAAATGGCGTATTCGGCCGGGATGCAGGTCCCATAATAGACCTCGTCCACTTCCCGGGGGTCGAGCCCGAGGCGCCGGACCGTTTCCTTGAGGACTTCGACTCCCAGGTCGATGCTCAAGGTATTTTTCAATAAACCGTCGAATTTTCCGAAAGGCGTCCTGACCGCGCCCACCACGACCACGTCGCTTGCGCCGGTCGACCAGTTCCAAGTCATGACTTTTCCCCTTGCCGTCTGGTTTTCGCCAACCTTTTACAGCGGCTTGAAATACTGAATATCCAAAATGTCGGCCCGGCGGTTTTCGGCGAAAACCGCCCGGACCCGCAGGCCCTCGCGCACGTCCTTGAATTCGACCTCGCCCAGGAAATGGGCCAGGCCCGAATCCGCGCCGTCCAGCTTGACCACCGCGTAAATGAACGGGGCCGGACGGGGGTGGCAGGGCTCGGCGTACTCGACCAGGGTGAAGGTTTCCACGGTCCCTTCCGGCCCGATTTCCACCAGGTCGTCCAGGTTGAGCTGGGAAAAGCACCGGCCGCAGGTGGACCGGGGCGGCCAGTAAACCTTGTCGCAAGTCCGGCATTTGACGCCGTATATTTTTCCCTCGTCCCGCAGGGCCGTGAAAAAGGCGCTGCCCACGCGGCCGGCGTAGTATCGGCCGCGGGCGGTGATATGCTGGTCCTTCTCGAAGATTATCGTTTTTTCCGGCGTGGCGGTCATGGGTTTTCTCCCTGTTGCTCGGGGTCCTCGGCCAGGGTCAGGTGCAGGATGTCGGACAGGTCCCCGACCCGCTGTTCCCGGGGACGCAGAACGACCCGCATGCGCATGCCCACCTTGAGCTTGGCCGGGTCGGGCTCGATGTCGATCAGATGGTCCAGGACGGAATCCGCGCCGTCCAGCTTGACCGAGCCGTAGACGAAAGGCGGATCGTGGGGTTTTCCGGTGGTGGGGTCGGTAAGGGGCAGGTACATGATGGTGTACGCCGCCAGGGTCCCTTCCAGGCCCAGTTCCACCCAGTCCTCGCTCTTGACGTGGCAGACGGCGCAGACCACCCGGGGGGGCATTTGAACCCGCCCGCATTTAGGGCATTTGATGGCGAGCAGCCGGCCGTTGTCCCTTAGTTCCGTCAGGAAACGCCCCAGGTATTTTCCGGCGGCGAAGCGGTAGGGCACGTCCACCGTCATGGGTATGTTGATCAATTCTTGTTCCGGTTTGGCAAGACTCATTTTTTTCGCCCCCTCAATCGTCCAGGCTCCGGGAAAGAGCCGTCATGACCGTCCAGTTGGTTCCGCCGTAGGCCGTGGTCAGGGCCCGCCGCGCTTCCCGGGGGACCTGATGCTCGCCCGCGTCCCCTCGAATCTGCAGGGCCGCCTCCCAGACGCGGAGCATGGCCGAGGCCCCGATGCAGTTGGTGGACAAGACCCCGCCCGAGGGATTGACCGGAATGGGGCCGTTGATCTCGGTTTTCCCCTGCTCGATCAGCTTATAGCCCTCGCCGGGACCGCAGAGGCCCAGGTCCTCGTACCAGACCAGCTCGGCCCAGGTGGCCGGCTCGTAGATTTCGAAGACGTCGAAATAATCGACCGGATCGCCGACCCCGAGCTTTTTATAGAGCCTGGCCGCGCAGGTCTTGGAAAAGATGGGACGCTTGGTGGTGACGTCCCGCCAGTCCAGTTCGAACGGTTCGTTGTGGGCCGTGTCCATGGCCCTGATCCAGACCGGTTTTTCCGACCGGTCCCGGGCGGTTTTCTCGTCGGCCAGGATCATGGCGCAGGCCCCGTTGGAAGCGGGGCACATATCCAGCATGCGGATGGGCCAGGCCAGCATTCTGGAATTGAGGGCGTCCGCGACCGTGATGTCGAGCTTGAGGTGCGCGTATTCGTTCTTGCGGGCGTTCTGCCGGGCCTTGACCGCGACCATGGCCGAGTGCTCTTCCTTGGCGCCCCAGGCGGCCATGTACGAGGCGCCCATCATGGCGAAATACCCCACGGCGGCCCCGGCCATGGACCGGCCGAAAAGCGGGTGGGCCACGCCGCTGAGAATGGCGCCGGTGTCGCCTTCTTCCTGCTTTTCGAAGCCCACGCAGAGGACCTTGTCGAACAAGCCGGAAGCGACGTGGTGGGCGCCGGCGCAGACGGTGGTGGCCCCGACCGTGCCGCCGGTGGTGATTTTGAGCCCGGACTTGCCGTACGACCCCACGCCGTCCACCAGCCAGCAGTCAGTGAAATGGCAGCCCTCGAAAAATTCCATGTTGCCGACCAGGACCGCGTCGATCTCGTCAATGGTCATGCGGGCGTCGGCCAGGGCGGCCCGAACCGCCTCGTTGACCAGCTCCACCTGGTTGACGTCGTGTCGCCGGGCCGCGTGATGGGTCTGGCCTCCCCCGATAATGGCTACGTTTCTTTTCATAGGGACCCCCTAATCCCGCCCCAGGACTATGACGCAGTGGTGTTGCCCGCAAAAACCGGAATGGCCCTGGGCCACGGCGGTCCGGGCGTTCTCGACCCGATGGCCCTCGGCCAGGCCCATGAGCTGCCGAGCCGCCTCGGATACGCTGTAAAGCCCCATGACATTGGCCGGGACCCCGCCCAAAAGCCCGCCCGAAGGGTTGACCGGCAGCCGGCCTTCCAGGGAAGTTTCCCCGGATTCCAGAAGAAGACCGGCTTGGCCCCGCTCGCAGAGCCCCAGGCCTTCCATCCAGAGCAGTTCCTGGTACGAAAATTCCTCCCCCACCTCGGCCAGGTCCAATTCCCGGTCCGGCCTGGTTATCCCCGCCATTTTGTAGGCCCGGGCCGCGGCTTTTTCCAGGGACATGACCTCGGCTAGGTCCCGGTCCCCCAGGTAGTGGGCGTCGTAGCAGGCCCCGATCCCCCTTATCCAGACCGGCGTGTCGGTTATGGCCCGGGCCCTGTCTTCCGAGGCGACGATCATGGCGCAGGCCCCGTCCGCGACCGGGGAAATTTCCAGGGCGTGGATGGGATCGGCCAACAAAGGGGAATTCAAGACGTCTTCCACCGTGACCAAGCCCTTATTGAACACCAGGGGGTTGCCCAGGGCGTTTTTCATGTTCTTGACCACCACTCCGGCCGCCTGGCGCGGGGTCATCCCCCGGCGCAGCAGGCACCGCCGGGCCTGGAGCGCCGCCGCTGAAGTGAAGTCAAACCCCAGCTTCCGGGAATACAGAGGGTCGAAGGCCACGTTGTTGACGATATTGCGATTGGTCTGGGACATCTTGGTGTGGGACATGATCAGGGTGCAGTCGAACTCGCCGGACAGTATCCCGATGGCGGCGTAGTAGACCGCGGTGGAACCGTCCAGGGCCATTTTTTCCTCGTTGCGCAGGTGGCCGCCGATGACGTCCGTGATGCCGATGTTGGAGATGGTCTGGCCGTCCCAGATGTCGTGGGAGCAACTGACGGCGTTGTCGATGTCATGCTCGATCGACAGGCCGGTCTGGTTCAGGACCGCTTCGATGGCTTCGTAACCGAGTTCGGCGTACCCCGCGTCGGCCCGCTTGGGGCTGAAGGGGGACTGGGCCAACCCGACAATGGCGACCCGGTCGGACATGTTCAAATCCTTTCGAAAATGGCGGCGATGCCCTGGCCCCCGCCGATGCAGAGCGTGACCAGTCCGTACCGTCCGCCGGTCCGGTGAAGATGCCCGAGGGCCGACAGCGTCAGCCGGCCCCCGGACATGCCGTTGGGATGCCCGAAAGCGATGGCCCCGCCGTTGGGGTTCCATTTTTCCGGGTCGACCTTGCCGCCGTCGCGTTCCAGGATTTTCATGACCGCCAGGGTCTGGGAAGCGAACGCCTCGTTGCACTCCACCACGTCCATGTCCGCGAGCGCCAGCCCGGCCCGGGCCAGGACCTTTTTAACCGCTTCCACCGGGGCTAGGCCCATGTACTTGGGCTCCAGGGCGGCCAGGGCCCCGGCCACGAACCGGCCCAGGGGCCGGAGGCCCAGGGACCCGGCCTTGGAGTCCGACGCCGCCAGGATGGCGACGCCGCCGTCGTTCATGCCCGAGGAATTGCCGGCCGTGACCGAGCCGTCCTTTTTAAAGGCCGGTTTCAGGGCCGACAATTTTTCCAGGGAAGTTTGACGGGGGTGCTCGTCCCGGTCGAAGATCACGGGCGGGCCTTTTCGTTGCGGGACTTCGACGGGAACGATCTCCCCGTCAAAATATCCGGACTCGATGGCCCGCAAGGCCCGTTCCTGGCTGCGCAAGGCGAAGCGGTCCTGTTCTTCCCGGGACACGTGGAATTCATCGGCCAGGATTTCCGCGATTACGCCCATGGGCGTGTTGGTTTCGGGCGTCGGTCCGGTTTCCCGGGCCACCCAGGCCGGCGGCGTCAGGGAAAAGGGCGTCATCTGTCTTTCCATGAGGTGCGGCGCCCGGGACCAGCTTTCGCACCCGCCCGCGATGTACATATCGCCGAACCCGGCGATGATGTTGGCCGCGGCGGAACTGATGGTCTGAAGGGCGGAACCGCACTGGCGTTCCACGGTTTGGGCCGGCGTGGAGACCGGAAAACCGGCCTTGAGCACGGCCCAGCGGGCGATGTTGACCGCCGCGTGGTTAGTGCAGGCATGGCCGATGAGCACATCGTCGACCAGCCCCGGATCGATTCCGGTTTTTTTTATGAGTCCCCCAAGGGCGAAGGCGGCCAATTCCTCGGGTTTGAACCCGGCCAGGCTCCCGCCCATTCTTCCGATCGGCGTTCTGACGCCGTCAATAATCAGCGCTTCGGTCATGGTGTCACTCCGGGCGTCGTTTCGACTGACTTGTCAGTCAAAAACTTGTATAAAATTATCTGCCGCTGAAATTCGGCTTCCGTTTTTCCAGAAAGGCCTTCATGCCCTCGACTCGGTCCTGGGTGCCGAAACAGAGGGAAAAGCAGCGGGCCTCGATATCCAGGCCGGTCTTGAGGTCGGCCTGGGTCCCGTTGTTCATGGCGACCTTGGCCATGTGCAGGGCCACCGGGCCCCGGGCCGCCAGCTTGCCGGCCATTTTGGCCACGGCCGCGTCGAGTTCCCGGGGCGGGACGACCATGTTGACCAGGCCGATGCGCAGGGCCTCGGCGGCGGAAATATGGTCGCCGGTCATGACCATTTCCTTGGCCTTGCCCAGGCCCACGAGTCGGGGCAGGCGCTGGGTCCCGCCGTACCCGGGGATGATGCCCAACTTGATTTCCGGGACGCCCATGATAGCCGTTTCCGAGGCGATGCGAATGTCGCACGACAAGGCCAGTTCGGTCCCGCCGCCCAGGGCCACGCCGTTGATGCGGGCGATGACCGGCTTGGGGAAATTCTCGATATCCGTGCAGACCGCCTGCCCCTTGGGCAGTTCGGTCAGGGTTTCGATGTACCCGGCGCCCTGGGCCATGATGGAAATGTCTCCGCCGGACACGAAGGCCTTGTCTCCGGCGCCGGTCAGGACCACCACCCGGATGTCATGGTCGGCCTCGATGTCGTCGAGGGCGTTCTTGATTTCCAGCATGGTCCGGAACCTTATGGCGTTGAGGACCTTGGGGCGGTCGACGGAGATGACGGCGACCGGCCCTTCCTTGCTGACTTTAATGTCGGTGTATTCCATGCGTCCAACTCCTGTCGGGCGTTTTCCCGCTTTTTGACGACTAAAAAAGTTTGAAGGGCTTCTTGGTCCCGTCGGGCAGGTAGTCGTAGAACCCCTTGCCGTTTTTCCGGCCCAACCGCCCGGCTTCGAGCATTTTGCGGTACAGGATGTTGACTTTGTCCCTCTCGCTGTGGGTGTAGTCGAACACTCCGTCCCCGGCGTTGACGATGATGTCGAACCCTCCGAAATCGGCCAGTTCGCAGGGGCCCATGGGATGTCCGGCGCCCAGCTTCATGGCCGTGTCCACTTCCTCGGCCGTGGCGGTCCCTTCCAGGACTATCTGGGCGGCTTCCTGGTACAGGAGTCCGAGCAGCCGGTTGACGATGAACCCGGGGACGTCCTTGACCTTGACCGGGACCTTGCCCAGCTTCCGGCAAAATTCCAGGGCCGTCGCGACCGTGTCCTCGGAAACCCCGATGGGCGTGACCACTTCCACCAGCTTCATCACCGCGGCGGGGTTGAAGAAGTGGAGGCCGATGCATTTGTCCGGGCGCTTCGTGGCCCCGGCGATGGCGGTCACCGGCAGCACCGAGGTGTTGGAAGCGAGGACGGTCTCGGGCCGGCAGATGCGATCCAATTCGGCGAAAGTCTGTTTCTTGAGGTCCAATATCTCGGGGATGGCCTCCACGACCAGGTCGGCCGGCGCCGCCGCTTCTTCCAGGTCCGTGAACAGGCTGATCCGGCCGAGCATGGCGGCGCCGTCCGCGGCGGACATCTTGCCCTTGACGACAAAATGCTTCTCGATGTTCCCGCCGATGGCGGCCAGGGCCTGGTCCAGCATGCCCCGGTCGATGTCGAACAGTCTCGCGGCATAGCCGGCGAAGGCGGCGGCCTGGGCGATGCCGCGGCCCATGGTCCCGGCGCCCAGGACGGTGATGACATTAAGGCTCACAGGTAATCCTCCCTTTGTTTCACTTGATCCTGACGTCAACCAAGCCGTTGAACAACACGCGGACCACTTGGTCCACGGCCGTTTCGATCGGGACGGCTTCGGTGTCGAATTTCGGGTTGTATAGGTTGTGGCGGATTATCCCGTCCACGGAAGCGTGAATGATATACGCGGCCACCAGGGGGGAAACCTCGGGGTTGATCAGGTTTTTTTCCTGGCCTTCCTTTACGAATTCAGCCAGCCGATTGAACAATAAATTCCAGGTCTGCTGGTTTTCCTCGTCGTAGAAACGTTCCAGGCGGGGAACGTCCATGATCAGGACCTTCATCAGGTCGGGGTTCTTGCGGAAACTCTTGAAAATATATTCAATGACGGCCCTGATTTTGCTCAATGGGCCGTCGTGCTCCCGGCCGGCCCGATCGATGAACTCCAGGAGATTGTTCCAGGCGGTCTGGTATATAGTCAGGAGCATCTCTTCCTTGCTCTCGAAGTAGTAGTAGAAAAGCCCTTGCGCCGCGTTGATCTTTTTGACAATATCGGACACGCGGCTGTTGTAGTAGCCCGACTCGGCGAAAACCGTGACCGCGGCTTGAATTATGGCGTCCCGTTTGGGATTGGCCTTGGGGTCCGAAGCCTGCATGCCGCTCTCGACCTTGGCCTGGGCGGCGAGGCTGGAATTTTTCCTGGTGCGCATAAACATCCCTTCTGACTGACGTGTCAGTCAACCTATAGCCGCCCACCCCGAAACTGTCAAGGGCTTTTTACCGAAAAATACGACCGCACAAAAAAGACCTTGGCCCCTCGCTCCACCGGAATGGCGGAGCCGAGACGCCAAGGTCAATTACATGCTGATTTTTTATAAAAAGTGGAGACTTACCGCTGTTCGGGGGCCGTTGGAGCCTTCACGCGAAACCTTCTCCCCCGGCCTGGTTTTATTTGTCTTTCTGGTACTTGAAGGACAGGTTCACCCGGGCGCGGTACGTGGTCACCTTGCTGTTCTCGACGACCATGTCAAGTTTGACTATCTCGGCGACCCGAAGGTCCTTGAGCCCCGCCGCCGCGGTTTCCACCGCCGTCTTGGCCGCGTCCTCCCACGACTGATCGCTGGTTCCGACTAGTTCGATGATCTTGTAAGTGCTGCCTGGCATTTTATAACCTCCTCTTTTTGAAACACCGTTGATTTCCAGCGGCCGCCCGCCCTGGCCGCCCCAAGGATTCGATTAACAATTCCCGGAAGCGCCTCCCTCGCCCCAAGAAATACCGCTGGGTCCGAGTCCCGCCGCCGGCGGACCGGAACATGGTCGCGTCGAGCCCAAAGGCCCGGCCGGTAGGTACGTTTCGCTCGGCGTCCGGGGCTAAACCCGGATTGAATGGAGAAGTCCCCGCCTTGCCCTTATAAAATAAAAAATAACAAACGAGCCAATACAATTCAAGGGTGGGGGCCGGAAGTTATTTCAACGCCCTCCCTTCCTGGGTCCGGCCCACTCGCGCCCTGATTCACCGACCCGGCGTTTCCATTTTGACGTTTTTCCCATCTAGGTATATAAAAAGAAAAAATCGGAGTCGCGCTTTTCTCCGGGCCGACGCCTCTTCGGGCCAACCACCGGCCGCCTTGATAAGGTTCGAGGGCCAGGGCCTCGGGGAGACGGAACCGCGGCCGGCCGAATTGAAATTATCCAGCGACTATTTTTGGGGAGTGAAGGGAGACGAACATGAACGCCATGGTGGCCATACCCTCGGTTTCGCCCGGCGGCCTGAAGGCCTCGGTCGGGGACCATTACGGCAACTGCGACCTTTATACCCTGGTGCGCCTGGAAAACAGCCTGATAACGGAAGTTCGGGTCATACCGAATTCATCCCTCCAACAGGAAGGCTGGGACGCGCCCTTGCGGCGGTTAGCGGAGAACGGAGTGAAAGTGTTGATTTCGGGCGGCATCGGCATGAAACCGGTCAATGCCTTTTTTCGCGTTGGAATCGACGTCTACTACGGGGGCGGTTGTCGCACCGTGGAGGAAGCCGTTCAGGCCCTCGCCGAAGGCAGCCTCTCGCAATTAGGGGTGGACATGTATAAATGCGTGGTCTGAAAACAAGACCCGCCTCCCCGGGTTTCCAGGCTCGGGAGCGCCCGGAGGGTCGACGGCCAGGTTGGCCGGGCCTTCCTTGGCGCCGGACAGCAGACTGGTTGGATCAATTTTAAACAGCGCCGGTCACGAGACCAAGCCCTCGGCTTGAAACCAGGCGCCAGGAAAGGAACGAAATGCTAAAAATCATGCTCGCGGCGGTCGACCGGGAAAACCTGTCCCCCTTCGCCCAGGGCCTGGCCGCGAATACGGACGTGGAATTGACCTGGGTCGATTCCGGAGCGTCCGCCCTGCGCCGGGCGGCCGAGGAACCGCCCCACCTAGTTGTGGTCGGGGAAGAACTCGGCGACATGTCGGGACTGGATTTGGTGAACAGTCTGTTGAGGCTGAATGCTTTTATCAATACCGCGGTCATCAGCGCCCTCTCCGCCGAGGATTTTCACGAGGCCGGAGAAGGCTTGGGAATAATGGTCCAGTTGTCGCCCCGGCCGGGCCCCGCGCACGCGAACGAGGTCTTGACCCGCCTGTCCAAAATTACTTCCTTTTCCGCCGCGTGACTAGCCTCCAAACCTGGAGGCGCGGTCCAACGAACGGCCGCATGTATCTTGTTCCAAGCGGAGGCGGGCCGGGCCAGTAAATTCTCTCCCTCGCCCCCACGGGGATGGGGCGAGGAGGGTTTAGTTCACCCGGGCCGACGGACAAGCCAAGATGTTGGGTTACGCTTCGCTAACCCAACCTACGTAAATCACATTATTTTTCCGGCATTTGGAGGTGGCCGGGCCAAGCGCCTTCAAGCGCCCCGAGCCTCTTCGGGGCGTGAAACCGCCGCCAGGCGGGTTCTCCGGAAAAAGAGCCGGGGGGTGCCGGGGGCGCCGGCTCCGGCGCGCCCCTAACCCTGGGACGGGAAGGAGTCCTTCGAAGCCCTACCCCTGCCGCGCGGGGGGCGGAGCAGCCCCGCCCGCAAGGCGTGGCCAACGTCTCCAATTTACCGCGGTCGGTTCCGCAAAATAGTAAAAGATGGTGCGCGTTGCGCACCCTACAACCACCGCCGCAACGTAGGGGCGCCTCCCCGTGGGCGCCCTCTTTTTACGATCACACATGAAAGGGCAGGCACGGGGACCTGCCCCTACAAGCCTTAAACCACCACCGCCGCGACGTAGGGGCGCCTCCCCGTTAGCGCCCTCTTTTTACGATCACACCTGAAAGGGCAGTCACGGTGACCTGCGCTATTAAGACTTAAACCAACACCCCCGGAACGTATGGGGGGCTACCCGTGGGGGGCCTATTTTTTACAACCACAAATCGAAGGGCAGGCACGGGGACCTGCCCCAACAAGCCTTAAACCACCACCGCCGCAACGTAGGGGCGCCTCCCCGTGGGCGCCCTCTTTTTTACAACCACAAATCGAAGGGCAGGCACGGGGACCTGCCCCTACAAGCCTTAAACCACCACCGCCGCGACGTAGGGGCGCCTCCCCGTGGGCGCCCTCTTTTTACGATCACACATGAAAGGACAGGCACGGGGACCTGCCCCGCTGACAGCGGGGAGCTTCGATTAACATCAAGAAAAAAGATCGCCTAAAAAAACTCGGGGATAAAAATCGAAAATATTACGGCGGGAAGGGCAAGCGGGAGAGCGACCAGGCGGTCGCCCCCCCGTGGCGGGTTATTCCTTTTTTTTAGGTTTCGCGGGCTTCTCGTCGACCGGCGTCTCGGGCGCCGCCGGCTTAGGCTTGGCCTTGGTCGTCCGGGGCGCCTTGGCGGCCGTCTTTTTCGGCGGCTCGGCCGGCGTTTCCTCGGGAACAACCTCCGGTTCCGCGGCCTTGGGCTTGGCCTTGGTCGTCCGGGGCGCCTTGGCGGCCGTCTTTTTCGGCGGCTCGGCCGGGATTACCTCGGGAACAACCTCGGGTTCCGCCGGCTTCGGCTTGGCCTTGGTTGTCCGGGCCGCCTTGGCGGCCGTCTTTTTCGGCGGCTCGACCGGAGTTTCCTCGGGAACAACCTCGGGTTCCGCGGCCTTGGGTTTGGCCTTGGTCGTCCGGGCCGCCTTGGCGGGCGCTTTTTTCGGCGGCTCGGCCGGGATTACCTCGGGAACAACCTCGGGCGCCGCCAGCTTGGCCTTGGCCTTGGTTGTCCGGGCCGCCTTGGCGGGCGCTTTTTTCGGCGGCTCGGCCGGAGTTTCCTCGGGAACAACCTCGGGTTCCGCGGCCTTGGGCTTGGCCTTGGTCGTCCGGGGCGCCTTGGCGGGCGCCGGCTCGGTTTTGGCCGGGGCTTCACCCTGGACGGGTGTTTCTTCCGCCGGCGCCTTGGCCGGAACGTCTTCCAACGCCGGGACTTCAGCCTCGGGCGCCGACATGGTCTTCCGCCTGGGGGAGGCCTTTTTCTTTTTCGGGGCCTCCTCGGACGGCGACGGGGCGACCTCCCGCGCCGGGGCTACCCCGGTCGCGGTCGAGGGCTCGTCCTGGGGCGCGGCAACAGCATCGATCACCCGTTCGGGAACAGCCGCCTCCGCTATCGGTAGGCTCGGCTCCGGCGTCGAAACCACCTCGGGCGGCGCCGGGGCTGCCACTGGTTCAATCCGCTCGGGGACGGGCGAGACTTCCGGCGCGGGCTCGAACGCCTGTTCCGGGTCCGCCGGACTCGGCTCCGTTTCAACTTTCTCCGGGCTCGGCCCGGGGCCGGCGTCCGGGGAAAGGCTCACTTGGGGAATCGCCTCGGAATCGACCCGGAGGTTCGAAGGCTCGTCCGGGTATGCTTCCCCGGGCCGGGGTCCCTCGGCCGCGACTTGAATCCCGCCGCCGGGCTTCTTGCGCCGGCGGGGGCGTCTTTTTCTTTTTCTGGGCTCTTCTCCGGCGGCGGGCTCGCCGACGCCGGGCGCCTCCGGACCAAGAGGTTCCGGCGGGGCGGGCAAGGCGTCGGAGCCGCCTTGGCTCGCCAACTCCGGGGCCGCGGCGATTTGTCCGTCCTGGACCAGGCCTTCGGGTCTTTCGGCTCCATTCAAGGACGGTTTCTTCTTGCGGCGCGGCCGCCTTCTTTTCTTTTTGGGCTTGTCCTCGGTCGAGGGTTCGGTTCCGAGCGGCGTCTCCGCTCCGGTCGCGGGTTCCGGGCCGGCCGACGGCGCCCTTGGGGTCGCGACCTCGACTTCGGAAACGTCTTCGTCCCAATCTTGTATCTCGGCTCGTATTTCCTCGGAGGCGTCGTAGTCTTCGTTAAGCTCCATCGCCCAGGCGGGGATTACGGTTTCCTGTTCCTCGCCCCTGGCCCTCGCCTCGGCTTCCAAGGCCGCCGCGCGGACCATTTCATCCTTGTACCCGGGCCTCAAGCCGTAAATGCCGCCGGGCCGCGAAACAGGCTTGATTTTCCTTTCGGGAGGCCGGGGTCCCCTACGGTCGCGATCCCGGTCGTGGTCACGTTCCCGGTCGCGGTCGTAATCGCGTTCCCGGTCACGATCCCGTCCCTCGAAGGGCTTCGTCCCGCGCCGCGGCGCCCGGTCCCGACCATCGGAAGGTCTGGCCCGCCAGGAACGCCGGACGCGGATTTCCGGGGCGGCGTCTTCCTTCAGCCAGTCGTCCTCGTACCAAACCGTGGGAATTTGGTATCCCAGCAACTTTTCCAGGGGTTCAAGGTGAAAGACATATTCCTCGCAGGCGAAGGAAATGGCGCGTCCCTTTTTGCCGGCCCTGGCGGTGCGGCCGATCCGATGAACGTAATTTTCGGCGTCCTGGGGTAGGTCGTAATTAAAGACGTGACTGATATCCTCCACGTGAATGCCCCGGGAAGCCACGTCCGTGGCCACAAGGATTTTCAAGCGGTTATCCTTGAAGCGTTCCATCAGTTTGATGCGCTTGAGCTGGGGCAGGTCGCCGGTGATGCCCTCGGCGGGATAGCCATTGGCTTGGAGCTTGGCGGCCAGCCATTCCACGGAGGCCTTGGTATTGGCGAAGATCAGAATCCGGGTCCATTCTTCCCTTTCGAGGAGGCCCAGCAACAGCGCGAATTTCTCGCCCTGCCCCACGTGATAGAGGCTTTGCTCCACGCCCTCGACGGCCACGTCCTCGGGTATGACGGAGATGAATTCAGGCATATTCATGAATTCATAGGTCAATTCCAGGACCCGATGGGACAGGGTGGCGGAAAACAGCATGGTCTGCCTGCGGTCGAAGTGGGGAAGCTTTTTCAGCAGGAAACGCAGGTCCTTGATAAAACCCAGGTCGAACAGGCGGTCGGCCTCGTCGACGACCAACACCTCGATTCCAGTGGTCTTGAAAATTCCCTGCTTGAGGTAATCGATCAATCGCCCGGGGGTGCAGATGACGATGTCCGGCCCCTTGCGAATTTCATCGGCTTGTTCCCGATAGTCGATCCCGCCCACGGCCACGGCCGTGGTCAAGCCGGTGTATTTCCCTAAAATCAAAGCGTCGTCATTGACTTGAAGAGCCAGCTCCCGGGTGGGGGCCACGATCAGGGCGCCTGGCAATCCGGCTTTCTTGGACGGCCGCCTCATCAGGCGGGTGAAGGTCGCCACTAGAAAGGCGGCGGTTTTTCCGGTCCCGGTTTGAGCCTGACCGGCCACGTCCCGGCCGGCCAGATTGACCGGCAAGGCCTGGGCCTGGATGGGGGTGCAATAAATGAACCCCGCTTCTTCCAAACCCGCCAACACTTCGGTCGGCAGGTCAAAATCCTCGAATTTGGTCGCACTCAAAAAGTCCGGTCTGGGGGCGCGGTCGCCCGGCGGGCTTGACGCTTGGTTTTCCTCTGGCATTTCACTCTCTTAACGGATCAAAGTAGTAATTGGTACTATCTCCAAGTTGGAGCTTAGGTAATTATACTCATTTTTTAAGACCTGACAAGTAATTGGATAAACATGGCCGATTCCGATGGCCGAACCGTGCTTGCGGGCCGCGGCCGCGAGTTTTCTCAATTGAATGACAATGGCTTGCTCCTCTTGAATATTGTCAAGAAAAACAGAGCGTTGTCCAGCAGGAATCCCCTGGCTCCGCGCCAGGTCGAGCGCCTTGGAAGAAGGGGAAGTGCGGCTGTCCAAAAAAAAAAGTCCACGCTCGCCCAGGGGTTCGAGAGCCCATGACATCGGTATTTCCAGGGCGGTGAAGCGGGAACCCATGTGATTGTTGACTCCGACGACATAGGGAACCGCGTCTATCGCGGCGACAACTCTTTCCACGATCTGGGCTTGACTCATGCCGGCCATCAAGGCTCCCGGGCCGGGGTCAACGCTCGGCCACCGTTTGGGCTCCATGGGCAGGTGAAGCATCACCGGGAAGTTTATCTCATGGGCCTTTTGAGCCACATCCCGGGAATGCGGCAAAAACGGCAAAATAGAAAGCGCCACCGGAAATCCCAAGTGAAGAAAACAATCGGCCTGGCCGACGCTCAGCCCGCAATCGTCGATGACCAGGGCGACTCGTGGCAAGGGCCCCGGCTTTTCCAGGGTCGGAGGCGCGGGCGGAACGATTCTGGGCTCGACCTCGGGAGTCAAGGCGGCGAACAGGTTGATGTCATGGGTGGTCAGGCCGTCGTAGAGCACGGCGACATTCATCCCCTCCGGAGTCCTGGCCCCATTGAGCCGCGGCAGGGGGCGCAGGGGGAGCTTTTGGGCCGCGGACTGGAGCTCGGCCAAGGCCTGGTCCGGCGACATCCGGGCGGGTAGGTTGACGCGCATCAGGGTGTGGTCGTAATCCCGGCCGTTCCGATTGCGCGAATCGACCTCGAGAAAACTGATCTGCTTCTCGGGAATTTCCATTCGAACCAGCGCGGTGAACAGCCCGTGTTCAAGCTTTTTTATTTCCCTTTCCAGCCGCTGCTGCTCCTCATACAACAACTTTTCCGGCGGGACCTCGACTATTTCGGCGAACTCGGGCCTGGCGGGCCGCGGCAAGGCCGGCTTGGCGGGGCGTTCGGGCCTGGACGGCGCCGGAGCGGTCGCCGCGGGCGGCGAGGGTTTGGCCTTGGCGGTCCGGTCCCTCGCTTCCGGAAGGTAAAAAACCGCGACCGCGACCAGTATCCCCAAAACAAGACCCAGCCCCAAGCCGGTCAGATAAAACCGCGCGCGGTCCAAAAAAGGAGTCGCTTTTCCCGGGCCGGTTTTTTTCCTTTTCGACCGGTCCGCTTTTTTGCGGAGCGGCGGCTTGGTTCCTGTTTTTTCACTCTTGGCGCCGCCGGTCGCGGTCCCGGAAGCGGCTTGGCCCTTGGGAGCGGATTTGGCGGCGGGCTTGGCCTTGCCCTTGACGGTTGTTTTCGGACCGACAGCCGACCGCGCCGTTTTTTTGGGCCCAGCGGCGGCCCGGGGAGGGGTCTTGGAGGAATCCTTGACTCCGCCGGCTTTGCCGCGGGCCCCTCCCGCCGCCTTGGGCTTGCCTTTCCCGGTGTTGCGGGTCGGCATCAGCTCTTTTTCGCGGCGGCTTTCAGACGGGGCAGGACTTCCTGCTTTTTCAACATATCAAGCGCTTTTCGCAATTGAGGGTCGGCCGCTAGCCTTTCCGCCAGCGTCATTTCATCGACTCGTTTTTCGCCCGGCGTCTCGGGGGCCTCGTCCGCCGGGGCGGCGTCATCCCCGGTCGCGCCCTTGCTCGGTTCCGGCGGAGCTTCATCGCCTTCCCCGACCAGATGCTTTTCCAGGTCCTCTTCCCGGATGACCTTGCCGGCTTTTTTCCGACGGCTGGGCACGATCACGTCGGGGTCGATGCCCGAGGCCTGAATGGAGCGCCCCGAGGGCGTGAAATACCTGGCCGTGGTGAGTCGCAGCCCGGAACCATCGGGCAGGGGGATAATAGTCTGGACGGAGCCCTTGCCGAAAGTGCGGACGCCGAGAATCAGGGCCCGCTTTTGATCCTGCAACGCCCCGGCCACGATCTCGGAAGCGCTGGCCGAGCCCTCGTTGACCAGGACCACCACGGGGTAATCACCGGCGGCCGCGCGACGGTCGGCCTCGAAGGACATGTCCTGGCCCTCGATCCGCCCCTGGGTGGACACCACCAGGCCGCCCTCGAGGAAAAGATCGGACACCCGAACGGACTGGTCCAGCAGCCCTCCGGGGTTGTTCCGGAGGTCCAGAATCAGGCCCTTGAGGGGTTTGGGCGCGGACTGGAGGCTTTTCAGCGCTTCCAGGGCCTTGTCGGCGGTGTCGGCCTGAAAATGGCTGATGCGCAGGTAGCCGTAGTCAGGCTCCAAGATTTCGTGGCGAACGCTTCTCAAGGGAATGACGTCCCGCACGATGGGCACGTCCAGGGTCTTTTCCAGGCCTTCGCGGACCACGGTCAAAACCACGGTGGACCCCTTGGGACCGCGGATATTGTTGACAGCGTCCAACAGGGACATGTCCTTGGTGGACTTCCCGTCGATCTTGAGAATCTGGTCTCCGGCTTCCAGGCCGGCCTTGAAGGCGGGCGTGTCCTCGATGGGCGAAACCACGGTCAACAAACCGTCCTTGATGGTGATTTCAATACCGATGCCGGTGAAGCTGCCTTGGGTTTCTATGCGGAAATCCTTCATTTCGTCGGGAGTCATGAAGGACGAGTGGGGGTCAAGCGTCTGGACCATGCCTTTGATGGCCCCGTAAATCAGGTCCTCGGGTTTTTCGACCTCAACGTATTTTTGTTGAATTTCATGCAGGACCAGGCTCAGTATCTTGATTTTGGCGTAAGCGTCGTCCTGGGGCGCGGCGGCGCGCGCGGACAGGGGACATGCCGCGAGCAAAAAAAGAAACGCCGCCGTTAGTCCTGATTTCACGAAACTTTTTCTCATCCTTAACTCCTTGGGGGTGTTATTCATGCCACAGGCTTCGCGCTCAACCAGCCGGCCGGGTCCAAGGCCTGTCCCCCGTGTCTAATTTCAAAGTATATTTCTTTTTTTCCAGCTTCGCCACTCCTGGGCGCCAACCCAAGAATTTCGCCCGACCCGACCCAGTCGCCCGCTTTCGGCCTTATGCCGGATAAGCCTCCGGTCAAAGTGTAGTAACGACGTCCGTGGTTCAGGATTATTATGTTACCATAGCCCTTCATCCAACCGATATATAAAACTTCGCCGGACATGGCGGCCCGGACTTCCTCGCCGGCCGCGACCTCGAAAACCAGGCCGCGCCTGACGGTGACCGTGTTGAAGGGTCCGGGGTTTTTCCCGAAATTCCCCACCACCTTCCCGCGCGTGGGTCGGGGGATGCGGCCCTTGGCGCCGGGAAAATCCGGCCACACCCTGGCCGCCGCCGGTTTTTCATCCTTCCGGGCCGGCGGCGGGGGGGCCGGCGGAACGTCTTCCTGCTTTTCCCGGGGTTTTATGATCACTTCCTTGAGGACTCGTTCCCGGGATTCCTCCCGGGACCGAATCAAGGCCAGGTAAAGCTCCTTTTTACGATGCACCTGAATAAGCAAGGAAGTTTGCCGACGCTTGGCCTCCTCGGTCTTGGCCCTCTGGTCGTCCAGGGCGCTCCTGAGTTCCAGGAGCCGGCGTTGCTCCGCCTCGATGATCACCTGGGATTCCTTGATCTTGACTTGGTTCGCCGCGATGTCCCGCAAGGCTTCCTCGTCCTTGGCCAGGATCAGCGACAAGCGCTGGTAGGTCTGGGCGAGATCGGAAAACGAGGCGGCCCGCAGCAGGATAGGCAGAATTCCCCCATCCCGGAGCCGGTACACCGCTTTCAGACGCCGGGCCAGGTATTTTTTACGGTCCTTCTGCCGACGCTCGAGTTTTTTCAGCTCGGCGGCGCCTTCGTTCAACTTTTGGGACGACTGGGAAATTTCCCGCTCCAGTCCGACCAGGCGTTCCTCGAGTCCCGCTGCTTCCCTTTCCAGGGTTTCGAGTTCCGAGAGAATGGCCAGTTCCTTTTTCTCGGCCTGTTCCAGTTTTTCCTGTTCCTGGGATTTCTCCGCCGCCGACGGGGCCGGGACCGATAAAAAAAACAACGCGATTGCGAGAAAAAGCCCGGCCAGGCTTGCCGGCCCTATTTCCCCACGGGACGAGCCGCGACCCCGGTTCATTTTTGCAGGAACCGTCCCAGGGAAATGAAACTGCCCACCAGCCCCAGGGCGACCCCCGCGACCACGAGGAAAAAGGCGGTCGTCCCGGATAGAAAAGTCAAGCCGACCATGGACAGGCCCAGGGGAAGTTCTATCCGCGAAATTATGAACACATAAACCAGGAACAGGACCACGAGGGCGGCCAGGGCGCCGGATAAACCCTGGGCCGCGCCCTCGATCAGAAACGGCGCCCGGATGAACCCCTCGGTCGCCCCGACCAACCTCATGATGTAAAGCTCGTCCTGGCGGGCCAGCACGGTCAACTTTATGGTATTGGCCACGATAAAGACCACGGTCATAAACAAAAAAACGCCCACGACAAAACCGGCCACGCGAACGAACCGGACGAAACTCCTCAGTTTTTCGGCCCATTCCCAGACAAAGTGGACCTCGGCCACTCCGGCCAGGGACTTCAGGCGCCCAGCTAGCTCCTGGACCTGGTCTTCCTCCTTCATGTCCGGGGTCATCTCCAGTTCCAGGGATGAAGGCAGGGGGTTTTCATCCAACCCTTCCAGCAGGCCGGTCTGGTCCCCCAGCCGTTTTTCCAGTTCCGCCAGGGCCTGTTCCTTGCTCAAGTACACGGTCTCGGCCACGCCGGAAAGGTTTTCCACTTCCTTTTTCAGCCGTTCTAGTCCGGCCGAGCCGAGCCCGTCCTCAAGATAGACCGAGACGGCCAACCCCCGGGCCGAGGATTCCAGAATATTTTGGAGGTTCACGTTGAGCAGGAGAAAGGCGCCCATGATCAGCATGGCCAGGGCGATGGTCGCCGCGGCCACCAGGAAGAGCGCCGGGTTGCTCTTGACGCCCATGAGGAAGGCCCGGACATGATAACCGATCCGAAGCACTTGCCCCGCGTTCATGAAATCAGCCGGCCCTTCTCCAACCTGACAATCCTATGCCTGGCGTTCCGCAGGATTTCCCGGCTGTGGGTGGCCAGGAGCAGGGTGGCGCCGGCTTGATTGATTTCCTCGAACAATTTCATGATATCCAGGGTCAGGTCCAGGTCGAGGTTGCCCGTCGGTTCGTCGGCCAAAACGATTTGAGGATCGCCCACGATGGCCCGGGCGATGGCGGCCCGCTGCTGCTCGCCTCCGGAAAGCTGCAAGGGAAAAAGGTTCTCCTTGCCTTCCAGGCCGACTCTTTTCAGGATGTACCTGACTTTTTTCCCGATCAACGCGGGTCCGGCGCCTTCGATTTCCAGGCGCAAGGCCACGTTCTGGAAAACCGTCCGGGAAGGGATGAGCTTGAAGTCCTGAAAAACGACCCCGATGCTCCGCCGGTAAGCCGGAATTCGGTTGTGGGGCAGGCGTTTAAGGTTGAATTTATCCACTATGATCTGCCCCTGGGTCGCCTCCTCTTCCCGGATGATGAGACGGATCAGGGTGGACTTCCCCGCGCCGCTCGGGCCGGTGATAAAAACAAGTTCGCCTTTTTCCACCTCCAGGGTGAGGTCCCACAGGGCCGTCCGGGGGCCATAATTCTTGGTGACATGAAAAAGGCGAATCATTTCAGGGGTTTCTGTCCAATTTTTTGAGGATTGAAAGACCGGGCGTCCGAAGTCGGCGGTCGTCGCCGCCTTCGGGCCCCAACCGCCTCCCGCCGCGTCTTTCGCCGGGAATCAAGTTCCCTTGAATGCTAACATAAACCCCTTGGGGCGTCAAACAATTACCGCTCCCGGCTTACCGGGACGGCCCGACCAGCACTTCCACGGCCTGGCCCGGGTCGAGGTATCGCCGCGCGACCCTAAGCACGTCCGCCCCCGTGACGGCGTTGATCCCGGCGGCGTACTTTTCCTGGTAATCATGGCCCAGGCCGTAAAGCTCGTTATACCCCAAATCCGAGGCCTGGGCGGAATAGCTCTGGAGCCCGACTTCGTACGAGCCCAAAATATACTGCTTGGCGCCGGCCAGTTCCAGCTCGCTCACCGGCGTGGAAATTATTTCCGCGACGATCTCCGCGAGCCCGGCCCGGACTTCCCCAAGCTTGGCCGGGTCAAAACCCAGGTACATCCCGAAGGACCCGTATTCCAGGCCCGGCTGGTGGAACGAACCCAGTGAATAGGCTAGGCTCTTCTGGTCCCGCAACCGCGTGAACAGCCGCCCGCCCTGGCCGGATAAAATTTTGTCCAAGACATCCAGGGCGAAACGGTCCGGGCTTTTCAAGCCCGGGGCCGGATAACCCAAAACCAGATGTGATTGGGCTTTTTCGACTTTATCCCAGGCGGTCCGGAGGCCCTTCCAGGTTGGAGGCGTCCGCGGGGCCGGGGCCTTGGCGGCTCGGCCCGGCCGGTCGGCCAGCATTTGTTCCAGCTCGCTCTTGATCTCGACCGGGTCCACGTTTCCCACCACGGTCAGGACCAAATTATCCGGCCGGGCCCACTTATCGTAAAAATTTCGCAGGTCCCCGGCCTGGAATTTCGCGACGCTGTCCGGAGAGCCGAGGACATCCCGCCCCAAGGGGCTGCCCTCGAACAGGGTCCGGGCGAAAAGAATAAAGGAGCGGGCCATCAGTTGGTCGTCCCGGCGCTTGATCTCGGCCAGAATCCGGACCCGGGACTTTTCGACTTCCCGCGGGTCGAAAGCCGGCTTGGTCAAGACGTCCATGAAAAGGCGCAGGCCCGGCATGATATTCCAACTTAAAAGCCCGGCCTCGAGGCCGAAGGAAAACCTACCGGAAAACGTGGACAAATCGGCGGCCAGGTCCTCGACTTTCCGGTCCAGCTCCTCGGCCGTCAGGGAAGTCGTCCCTCGGTCCCAGACTTCCGCGGTGAAATTGCTCAGCCCGCTCTCCGAGGGCCCTTCATAACGCAGCCCCGCCAAAAAAGCCGCCCGCACCGAAACCAGGGGCAGGGAATGGTCGGGCTTGACCAGCAGAATCGACCCCCCGGGCAGTTCGTACCTATGGACGGTCTTGTCCTGGAACATCACCGCCGAAGCCAGGGTCGCCTCGTCCACCTCCGCCGCCCGGTCCCGGGGCAGCAGGGCCGCGACCGTGAGATTTTCCGGCCGGAAATAAAGGGCCGCGACCTTCAGCAGGTCCGCCGGCGTCAGCTTTTCCATTTCCGCCTGGTACTGGTCCCTGAGGCGAAAATCGCCTCCCAGGACTTGCCATTCAGCCGCGTCGGCGGCTTCGCCGCTCATGGAATCCCGGGCCTTGATCGCGGCGGCCATGGCGTTGAGCTTGGCGCGCGCCAGTTCCTCGGTCGAAACCGCCTCCCGGGAAAGGCGCCAGACTTCGTCGATTATCGCCTTGACCGCCGACCCGACCTGGTCCGGGTCGAGGTCCGCCGCTATCAGAAGCAGCCCCGGGTCCGCCGGAGCGTACGTTCCGGCCATCACGGCGCTGACCAGTTCCTTTTCCCGCAAAACCTTGACATGGAGCCGCGAGGTTCGACCCTGGCCCAGAATTGAAGCCAGCAGGTCCAGGGCCTTGACGTCCGGCGATTTGAATCCGGGAATCCTGAACCCCATGGAAATTTTGGCCGTAGTGACGTTATCGCGGATCACCACGGTCCGGAGCTCCCCTTGGGGCGGTTCCGCCGGAACGGTCCGCGCGGCTCCCGCCCCGGGTTTGGCGCCGCCGAAATGTTTTTCGATGACCGGACGAATCTGGTCCGGCGAAAAGTCCCCGGCCATGACCAAAACCATGTTATCCGGGCGGTAATAGCGCTGATAGAAGGACAGGGCGTCGTCCCGGGACACGGACTTTAATTCCGAGGAAAAGCCGATGACCGGTCGGCCGTAGGGGGTGCTCCCGAAACACCTTGGAAAAAAGGGCCGTCGAAATCCGGCGGCCCGGCTCATCCTCGCCGCGACGCAATTCCTCCAAAACCACCTCTTTTTCCTTGGAAAATTCGGCGGGGTCAAAAACAGCGTCGAAAACCATGTCCCCTAGTATCTCCAACCCCTTGTCCTGGAACCGGCTGGCCATGTTTATGTAATAAACCGTCTGGTCGAAGGACGTGTAGGCGTTTATCTCCCCGCCGGAAGATTCCACCTCCCTGGCGATCTCCCCCGGACCCCTCCGGACCGTGCCCTTGAACATCATATGCTCCATCAGGTGGGCCAGCCCATATTCGCCTTTCTTTTCCGACACACTGCCGACTTTCACCCACACCAGCATGGACGTGACCGGCGCCCGGTGGTTTTCCAAAAGAATTACCCGAAGCCCGTTGGGCAAGGTGTAGTCAAGACCGTCCGCGGCCAGGGCCGGACCCGCGGCCAGGACCGAGGTTAGCAGTAAAAACAATATAAATTTCGACCTATTAAATGTGCCCATCATTGCACTCCCTTTTTATTTAAGCGGCCCCGACCGAAAATTAAACCAACCGACATGGCCGGCGGCCATGTCGGTCACAACAACCAATGAAAATGCCCAAGGGGCCTTTTCATACCAACTCCGACCCCGGCGAGGGGGTCGGATCGACGCCGTCCTGATCATCAAAACGCCTCAATACCAGATAAGGGTCTTTTTGGTAAGGCCCCTTTCCATTATAAACCCTAAACCGGCGCCGCGGGCGGACCGCGCCCCGCCCGCCCCCCGCTCCGTCGGCCGCAAGCAGGGATCAGGCTTTAATTCCTGCCATTTTTTACGCAATCCGGCTTTAGCGACCACAAAATACCCGCTTCAACTCCGCCGGCCCCCAAAAAAATCCCGATTTTTTTTTTCAACCCGCCAGGAAACGGCGCCCCCCCCCAAGACCTTTAAAGACCATGCTTTTTCGGCAAGCCGACGGCCGCTAGGGAGAAGAGGAAACAGCGGGGCGACCTGGTCCGGAAAAAAGACTTGACAGGACGCCCGTTACTACATATAGTAGTAAGCGTTCGACGGACGAGTTAGCACTACAAGATGTAGGGGAAACACAAAAGGCAATCCGGCGGGTGGTTAAGTGGGGAAAACCAAGGGAATCCCGTCCTTTTGTCATTATTCAATTGCCTATATTTCATTTTTTCCAAGAATCCGCGTCCCGTAAGAGAAGCGGATAGGGGGAGCTTTTATGCAAATTATTCAGGAACAAACCCAGACCCGCACCCGGGGCGTCAGCCCGGACGCCACCGACATGGCCCTGTTCGTCCGGTCCTCGGAGGAAGCCCTGCAGACCTGGGACCGGCAGAGGATTGTCGACGCCCTGCTCAAGGAAACGTGGATCGACGTGGACTCGGCGTCCCGCATCGGGTTGGAGGTGGAGGGCTTCGTCCGGCAGACCGGCATCAAATTCGTCTCGGCCCCCCTTATCCGCGAATTGGTCAACGCCAAGCTTCTGGAGATGGGGCTGGAAGATATCCGTCGGCAGCATACCAGGTTGGGCATGCCGATTTTCGACGTGGAACAACTGATCCTGCAGCACAACAAGGAAAACGCCAATATCCCCCATGGTCCCGAGGCCACCAACCTGACCCTGGCCGAAACCATCAAGAAGGAATTCGCCTTTCTGAACGTGTTCGACCAGGAAGTCGGCGACGCGCACATGCGGGGAGATATCCACCTCCACGATCTCGGTTTTATCGACCGTCCGTATTGTTCCGGGCAAAGCTTGGAATATATAAAGAAATATGGACTTTCCCTCCCGAACGCCCTGTCCCTGGCCAAGCCGGCCCGCCACGCCGAGGTCCTGCTGGCCCACATGGTCAAGTTCGCGGCGGCCTTGCAGTCCAACTTCGCCGGCGCCATCGGCTGGGACGCGGTCAACCTGTTTTTCGCGCCGTATTTGTCGGAATTGACCGACCGCCAGGTCAAGCAGTTGGCCCAGATGATGATTTTCGAATTCTCCCAGCAGGCGGTGGCTCGCGGCGGACAGGCCATTTTCTCGGATATCAATCTTTATTGGGAAGTGCCCGACCACTTCGAAAAGGTCCCGGCCATCGGCCCCGGGGGCGAATATGTCGTCAACCCCGACCCCGCGACCAGTGGGGAAAAGCCGTACCTGACCTACTCCGATTTCGCGGCCGAGGCCCAGCGGTTCGTCAAGGCCCTGTTCGAGGTCTACCTGGAAGGCGACGGGGCCGGCCGGCCGTTCTTCTTCCCCAAGCCGCTGGTCCATATCACGGAAAAATTTTTCAAGACCCCCGGGCATGAGGAATTTTTGAACCTCATCTGCCAGGTGGCCGCGGAAAAAGGCAACACTTACTTTGTCTTCGACCGGGGCGGCACGGCCAAGATTTCCGAATGCTGCCGGTTGTCCTTTAAACTGGAACAGAGCGACCTCGAAGACGCCAAGACGCCCTGGCGGATGCGCTACAGCGCCCTGCAGAACGTGACCCTAAACCTCCCGCGGATCGCCTTTATCGCGAATGGCGACGACGCCATGCTGATGGACCTGATCAAGCAGCGCATGGAATTGGCCGTCAGCGCGCACATCAAGAAAAAGGAGTTTATCGAAAAACTCCTCAAACACGGCGAAAAAGGCCCCTTGGCCCTGCTGGGCATGAATCGCGACGGAGAAAGCTACCTGCGCATGTACCGGGTGAGCTACCTGATCGGCATGGTCGGCTTGAACGAACTGGTGCAGCACCACACCGGTTGCGAACTGCACGAATCCGACGAAGCCATGCAATTCGGGTTGAAGGTCATCGCCCATATGAAAATACTGGCCGACAAGTTCAGCCGCAAGCACGGCATGCACTTCGTGCTGGAACAGACCCCGGCCGAAAGCACCGCCTATCGGTTCGCCAAGCTCGACATGGAATATTTCCCGGACCAAGCGGCCAAGGTGATCAAGGGCTGCCTGGATAAGAACGAAATATATTACACCAATTCCACCTTGTTCAATGTCGGGTGCGAAATCAACCCCATCGAGAGAGTCAAGCTGGAAGGGCGGTTCCATCCGCTGATCGAGGCCGGGGCCATCACCCATGTGTGGTTGGGGGAATCCAACCCGTCGGCGGAATCCTTGGCCAACTTCATCCTGAAAACCTTCAGGTGGACCAAAAACGACCAGGTCGCCTTTTCGCCCGAGTTCAGCAACTGCAAAAGCTGCTATCGGACCCACCGGGGCTTGTTGGAAAAATGCCCGGCCTGCGGGTCCGAGGACCTGGAATGCATCACCCGCATCACCGGGTATTTCACCAAGTTGTCCAGTTGGAACAAGGGCAAGCTCGGCGAACTGAAGGACCGATACCGCAACCGCCTTTACTTTGGCGGCCCCGCGGCGGACAATGGAACATTCACGGACGCCTCCCTGGCGGCGGGAAAATAACCAGGGGAAAAGGACCGGCCATGATACTTTTTACCAAGGAAGACTGCCACAAGTGCGATAACATCAAAAACGCCTTCGACCTCGAACGGATGGGCATCAGCGTGGCGGTGATCACGGAAAGCGACCCCGGCGTCCTGGCCGACTTGGCCTGGTACGAACTGGTCGACTTGGTGGAGCAGGGCGCCCTGCCCATCCTGGTGCTCGACGACGGCACGCATATCAAATACGAACTGCCGATCAAGAGATACCTGGAAAATAAGTTTCCCCGGATAACCCATTAATACACCGGGCCGCCCGACGACCTACCGGCCGGGCGGCCGCGCCGCGGGCGGGACGAGGGAGTAATGAACCAAAAATACAAAATAAAGGGAATACTGGAAACATCCTTCATCGATTGGCCCGGCCAGGTGGCCGCGGTCCTGTTCCTGGCGGGATGCAACTTTAGGTGCCCCTTCTGCCACAATTTCGGACTCGTCCTGAACCAGGATTCCTACCCGACCCAGGATTGGGTCCGGGCCAAAAAACGGTTGGCCCGCTTTACCGGGTGGATCGACGGGGTGGTCGTTTCCGGAGGCGAGCCGACCCTCAGTCCCGAACTGCCGGACCTGCTCCGGGAAATCAAATCCCTGGGCTTGAAGGTCAAGCTCGATACCAACGGCAGTCGTCCCGGGGTCCTGGCCGACCTGCTGAACGACGGCCTGCTGGACCACGTGGCCATGGACGTCAAGGCGCCCCTGGATGAAGTGTCCTACGCCAGGGCCGCGGGCCGACCCGGTTTTCTGGAAAAAGTCCAAAAAAGCCTGGACCTCCTGGCCGACGGGACCACGCCCTACACCCTCAGGACCACCGTCGTGCCCGGGCTGCACTCCTCGGACGACGTTCTGCGCCTGGCCGGGCAGCTCGGCCACGCCCCGTCCTGGAAAATCCAGAAATTCAACCCGGAAAACGCCCTGGATTGCTCGTATCGTCGGCTCGAATCCTGGGACGCCGAGGCCTTCGACCGGCTGACCGCCCGGGCCATGGCCGTCCAGGCCGGCGCGGCCTGATTCAGCGGGGCGGGGCGTTCGTTGGCCGACAATATCCTGATTTGGTGCCCCCATAAGGGAAACCAAAGGTATGTCGAAGCCTGCCGCTCGCTCTGCCCGGCTTCCCGTCGAAGAAAATGTCGATCATTTCAAGAAGTTTTTCAACCATCCCTCAACTTCGACCCCACCCCGGCCAAAAAGACCCCGGTCAGGATTCACCGCAAATCACCTTCGACCGAATAATTTAGTAAATAATGGTGCGCGTTGCGCACCCTACAAACTGTCAGTCTATATCGCCAACGATGCATATTTCTTAAAGCTCGTTGTTATGATATGGTTGAAGGATGCTGGCTGAATATAAAATATCGGTGTTATTTCAACATATTATCGGATAATTAACAAAGTAGGGCGCGCATTGCGCACGGGAAACAGGCCGACAGGGTCCGACGACTATTCCAACCCGTGGTCCAAACTGGAAATAGACCCGCCCACGCCGAAAGTCACTCATGCCAGCATGGTTCACGACCACCAGGTCCAACACTTGGTTGAAGACTATAATTTCCAGCTTAACAATTTTTCGCGCTCCCAAGACGTCAAATCCCAGCAATTCGATTCGGTCTCCCAAAGCTCCTCCCTGTTTACCGAAACCGTCTATAATTCCCAGGACTTTTTCCCGATTCAACAAATAATCGTGGACACCCTGGTCATGGATCGCGGGCAGTATTTCGACAATGTTGTTGGTTCGTTCACCACCAGTGAACAGCAGATTCCCACCTTGGGCGTGGCCCATCCCAAAGTCGAGGAATACCCCATGTCGATCCAGATGATTCAAAGCAAAGGGCTGAGCGAAGAGGGAGAACCGGTGATTGAACGGACCGATTTTCAAACCGTCAGCCGGGAAGGCAAGACGGAATACCAGCGCAAGGACTTGACGTTCAGCCCCGAGCCGATATTGAAAGAAGTCTTCTCCCAGACGACCAACCAGGAATACAAGGATTACCACGAAGAAAAAACCATCGAGACCGCGCCCGGAATCACCCAGTTTTCGGTC
The DNA here is from genome assembly GCA_043806915.1 of Pseudomonadota bacterium. Taxonomy (GTDB): domain Bacteria; phylum Desulfobacterota; class Desulfarculia; order Adiutricales; family JAGVGV01; genus JAZDGM01. The sequence goes on from JAZDGM010000198.1 coordinate 44,633, forward strand.
TCCACCGAAAAACGAATCCAACAGGCCGATCATCCGCCCGATTTGATCGCACCTAACCAAAAGACGAAAAAAATCACCGAGGAATCCAAATACGGCCGGGATATGGACGCACTGGCCGAAACGGAACTGGCGGCGACCCCAATCGAATATCGGGACGGTTTCGCCCGGGGCTGGGACGTGGAAATGACCGATGAAGAGAAAATGATCGCCTACCGCGAGCAGGTCTCCCCGCCGTTGGCCGTCAACGAAATCTACACGACTCACTCGGAACTCAAGGGCTTGACCATCGACAAGCTGGTGGTGGACTGGAGCAGGTAGGAGCCCCGCGACATCGCTGACTGAGTAAAGGGCGGCCGTCAAGGCTCCTTTTTCTTTTACCAACCACGCGGAAGCTCGTATTTATTGCATCGAGGCCTCTATTTTTTTCATGTCGGGATGGTCGAAGCCCGCCTGGCGCAGAGCTTGGAAATCGCCGCGAACCTCGTCTTTCCATTTCCGTCCGTCTCCGAACGAACTTCCCGCATGGCGCTGGTATATGTCCCGGGCCCGCTCGAATTCATTATTGAACAAAAGAGCGTGGGCCAAGTTGAGTCGAGCCGGGCAGGCGTTATCATCACTCAGCATGTCGGTCGCCTCTTGGCCGGCGGCCAGGGCCCGAGAAAAGTCGCCGGCCAGCGAGGCGAACCAGCAGGTCTGTGACAAGTAGGCCGCCACTAGTCCCTGAATTCCGGAAATCTCGTCTTGATATCGACGCAATAGGCCGAGCGCCCGTTCCTGGCCGGCCAAGGCGGCGGTGTAATTACGGTTTTCGAAGGCTTCGGACGCTCGATTGTCTTGAACCAAAAACGACGCCTCGGCGGCGGCCGCGGATGTATCCCCCAGTGATGAAACTTCAGCCGACAGTAGCGTTGGCCACCCCGCCTGCGCGGCCGTCAGCCGGCCGGTCTGGGCCAGGGGATATAGGCGCAGAAAGGCTTCCTCGAGCAGGCCCGCTGCTTCCACTTGGTCGGAATCGCTCCCGCTTTTGAGCGCTTGGCTGTTTTTATACAAACTGACCACAAGATCGGCGACCCACCCGGTGTTTTTCGGATCGAGGGCCGACAGCTCACGCATGATCGCCAGGCCCTCCTGGTAGTGGGTCAAGGCCCCGGGACCATCTCCGCCCGCCGCCAGCGCGTCGCCAACATTGTTGAGGCTGGCCGCCACGTCCCGGCGCCACCCGGTGTTTTTCGGATCGAGGGCCGCCAAATCACGCATGATCGCCAGGCTCTCCTGGTAGTGCGTCAAGGCCCCGGGACCATCTCCGCCCGCCGCCAGCGCGTCGCCAACCTTGTTGAGGCTGACGGTCACGTCCCGGCGCCACAAGGTGTTTTTCGGATCGAGGGCCGCCAAATCACGCCTGATCGACAGGCTCTCCTGGTAGTGCGTCAAGGCCCCGGGACCATCTCCGCCCGCCGCCAGCGCGTCGCCTATTCTATCTAGGCTGACGGTCACGTCCCGGCGCCACAAGGTGTTTTTCGGATCGAGGGCCGCCAAATCATGCCTGATCGACAGGCTCTCCTGGTAGTGCATCAAGGCCCCGGGACCATCTCCGCCCGCCGCCAGCGCGTCGCCTATTCTTTCTAGGCTGACGGCCACGTCCCGGCGCCACAAGATGTTTTTCGGATCGAGGGCCGCCAGCTCGCGGAAAATCTTCAAGGCCTGTGAATATTTTTTTTGGGCTTCGGTCAAATTTTTGTTTTTTAGATCGATATCAGCCTGATTATTCAGATGCGCGGCGTAGTCCCTGCTGGCGTTAGAGACCGTCAACGAGCCCCAGCGCCGGAAATAGGCGTCGACCCGGCTGGTGACCCGCTCCCGGATGGCTAGCGGCGCATAATTTTCCAGGGCCTCCCGCACATCGAAGGTGAAAAAATTAACCAGTTCCTCGGCCGCCGCGCGGCGTTCACCGGCCAACCGGCTCTGACGCCAGGCGACCCCGGCGCCGACTAGGGAGGCCAGGGTGAGCAGGCAAAGAACGGATATGGTCAGTTGAAGCCGCCGCCGCCGCTTTTTCTTTTGGGCCGCGAGATGACGGAACGAGGCTTCGATGTAGTCCCGCTCCAGCTCGTTGAAATCATCGGCATATTTGCCGAAAATATCCCGGGCTTCCTCCACTTCCCGTCCCTCTCTCAGCAACAGGTCCGCCCTCCGGTGTTCCTGGCGCCAGCGGCTTTCGGCTTCGGCAAGGCGGGCGCGCACGATGAGAAAGTCCACATCCGCCCGAATTTGTTTTTCGAGCGCGGGCCACTTCGTCAGCAAAGCATCGTGGGCCAGAACGACGCCCTCGGGCTTGGCGACCAGGATGCGCGCCTTGGTCAAGCGCTCCACCAGGGCGGCCGCCGGCCCCTTGAATTCGCTTTTGGGGGCGCAGCGCCGGGTGGGAAGGTCCCCCAGGCGCTGATTGACCAAGCGGCGGATCACGGTCTTCAGCATCCCGGCCTCGCTTGGCGCCGCTTCCCCCAGGACCTTCTCCGCGTGGTTGGCGACGGCCCCCTCGAGGCCGCCCTCTGTTTTATAGGCGGCCAGTTCCAGCAGTCCTGTTTTTTTCCCCTCGCCAGGCGTCTGGGCGGCCAGGTAAAGCTTTTCCAACACAAACTCCAGCAAGGGAAGATTCTCCGGATGCTCAACCGCGCCATCGATGAGGACGTCGTCCAGACCACGCCCGCTGTCAGGGTTCTTTTCGAAGGTCAGCCCGGCGGCCTCGGCCGGCCGACGCACCATCTCCGACAACTCGCTGGCCGTCGGCAAGGCGAGTTGGAACTCCGCGCCCTCCTTGAGCGGCAGCAGCCCTGGTATTTCCTCTAGCCGATGATAAAAATCCGAGCGCATGGCGGCGAAAACCCACACCAGCCCGGAACAAGCCAGGGCCCGCAGGGTCGCGATAAAGCCGGCCCGGGCCGCGTGGTCCAGACCATCGGCGGTAAAAACGGTTTCAAACTGGTCCACCACCAGGAGCAACCGGGCCAGGGGTTGGCTTTCCAGGTTCTTTTCCCGCCGCGCTCGGTCCGCCGCCTGGGAGAGGCCGCCCTTCACCAGCGGCGGGGCGCTCTCCGGGCCCGCCGCGAGCATCTCGGATAGTTTTTCCGCGGTCGTTCCGTCGGCGCCCAATTCCGGAAGCGCTCTCAGCAAGGCGTCCGCCACGGTGAGAAAAATCCGGCCGCCATTGTCCTCGGGGGAGAAAATGGCTTTCCGCCATAGTCCAACGCCTTCGATCACGCCGGGCTGGCAGAGCAGGGGCGACAAGCCGGCCCGCAGCAACGATGACTTGCCGGAACCACTCTGACCCAACACCAGAGTGAACGCCTTGCCCGCCGCGGCCTGGCCGCGCGCTTTCTGAAGGAGATCGGCCACGGCCTGGGAACGGCCGAAAAAGACGGGGCTATGCTCCTCTTCGAAGACTAACAGTTCCCGAAAAGGCGAACCACTGGTCCAGGTGGGCCGGGAACGAGCCTGGGGAAAAAGGCGTATAATCCACTTTTTCAGGTGCGTTTCCAGTATCTGCCCGAAAGTGTGGGAGGAATCGAACTTATGGTGCGCCGCTTTCAAGGCGCCGTCATCGTCCAGGAAAACGGAGTCCAGCAGGCTGTTGAGGGCCCGATGCTGCCGAAGTTTTTCTTCGGCCTGGGGATCGTCGGCCAGAATCGATTGGCGGGCCGCCTTGCGATAGATCATCAGGGAAGGTTTTTTATAGGCCCGATAGGCCCGAAGAGCATCCTGTATCTCGAATTCCGTGCCGGTGGGCGGCGACTGGCCGGGCCCGGCGCTGAAATCTTTCGGCAGGCGCGTCCCGATCCGGGACCAGAGAATGCAAACGACCAGATCTGTTTCCGACGGCAACGGCAGGTTTTCCTGAAAGCCCTGGTGGGCCTCCAGCGGCTCGTGTTCCCAGAAAACAGCCTGCAAGTCGACATCGCCCGCGTACTGTTTCGCCAGCCGCTCGATGATTTGCTGGGCGACCACCCGCTCTTCCTGCACATCGCCGGGCGACGAAACGAAAATTTTGAGACTCAAGGGGGGTGAGTTTGACATGGTCAGGTTCCTTTCAGGCCAAGAAGTCAGCCCGCCGCGGTTAAAAAAACAAGGGCCAGGAGCGCGTTAAGAGTCGCTTTTGGCGCCCAGATCGATAAGTTTCGCGTCAACCTGGAGGCGTTTGTCGTTTCGGCCGGGTATCACCCTGAAATTCACCCCAGGGAATAATCCGGCGGGATGAACGCCGCGGCGAAAACGCGCCGGGACCAAGGGATCGACTCGGCCGAAACAATATTCGCGCTTACCCCCTAACGGTACATGCCGCTAATAACCGTGAAGACCGCCGCAAGTTCGGCGAAATCGTCGATATGGCGGACATCATCGGCCAATTTCTTGAAATCGGAAACGTCCGCGCTCCCGCCGACGCCGATGACCGCCAGGAAAATCTTGTTATTGGGATAAACCTCCTTGACCAATTGTTGCATTTCATAGGGCGACTGATTCTCCGCTCCGTCGGTGACCAGAAGAATCACCTGGTTGTAAGTCCCGCCAAGGTCTCTTTCCTGGGTTAGGGCCTGGATGGTCGCCTTGGCCAGGGCGGAATACAGGGCGGTGTTTTGAAACTTCGGGTGCCGAACGTCTGACAAGGACGTCGCCAAGACGGAGACGGTGGATATGTCCGAGGCGTTGAAATATGGAAGTTGGATATAGTCGTCCTTGCCCCCGAACCAGGCCACGGACATGAAGTCGGCCAATTTCCCTTGATTTTCGTCCACCTGACTGGCGGCGTGAATGGCCACTATCAATGCCGCCGCCGCGCTGTTTTCCTCCTGGAAGTCTGATGGGTCGATTGAGACGGAGGCGTCCAAGACGATGGTGTAGATGGTCGGCTCGGCATACGCGGAGAACGCCAGGCAAAGGTTGGCAACCAGGACCAGAGCAAGAATTCTGAAGAGTTTCATGGTGTTCCCCTTTCCTATTTCTCGATTTCCTGTTTAAGGTTCTTCGCGATGGTGAAAATGCCGGCGACGGCTTCCTGGGACAAGGGGCGGTTCGGCGGGGTCTGCATGAGCTGTTTCAATTCCGGCAGACGACCGGAGATGGTCGCCAGGGCCGGCGTGTCCTGAACGAATATCTTCAGACGGTCCAACGCCTTGATATAGACGTCGACGATATAGGCCATGGCCAGCACCTTGGAACTTTGCTCCTGGTAGTTCTTGGAAAGTTCCTCGGAGGCGTAATACATCAGCTCGATCCACCCGCCCAGACTAACCAGCATGGCCAGGTCATCGTCATCCCTCTGGCGCAGAAAATCTCCGGTTTCAGCGAAAAGCAAGTCGATGCTTTTTTTAATTTCCTTTTGATTCTTGTCTTTAAGGGCTTTTTTCAACTGATCGATTTCCTTCAGATTGCCTTTCAGGCCCAAGTCCTCGGTCAGTTTCACGATCACGGCCCCAAGTTCTTCCAGTTCCTGGTCCGACGCCTTGGAGTCGCCATAGATCATCATGACGCCGTCGGTGCATCTGGAGCCGAGATTTAAAGCAGCCTTGGCGCTGCCGGGATATTCGTCGGTCTTGTTCGGCGCTATCCGCCCGGTGAAGACGAACTTGTTCTTGCGCAAGACTTCGGCTATGACGGCCGGCCGAGGGAGAATATAGCTGACTTCGATCTTACCGCGATAACTATCGAGCAGCTTATCGTTCAAAGGCGGTTTCGTCGGTTTGGTCTCCTGGGCCCAGGACAGCGCGGCAGCCCCGGAAATCAATAAACACGACAAGACAAAGACAACCAATTTGAAATAAAAAATGGGAGCGGCTTTTTTCATTATGACCTCCGTGCGATGACTTGTTTCACTCGATAAAGCCCCAAAAGATACAATGAGGACAAGTAAAGCAATAACACCAAAAAATCTTTAAACCAGGTTTTAGAAAATATTTCATCAAAAAGTCGATGCCCGTCATACTGGGTGAAATAGTTGTGTTGTTGCGCTAGAAAGTCTCCCCTTTCCAGAGGCGTCAGACCAGAGCCGTTCTTTTGCACCTCTTCGTTCATTGTTTTTTTGTTGGTTTCTATCTTTTGGTTATAGGACGCCGTGACAGCGTCAACCTCCTTTTTCTTTTGCTGTCGATCAGTCTCGGATAACGACCCTTGAACCTCCTTCAGGTTTTTGTATTTTTGATAGACCATATCTAAAGCAAACTGTTTTTCGTCTTTCAATAGCCGGATCGGATGAAAATGATAATTGGCGGTCATCAGAAACTCAAAGGCCCAACTGGCCGGCAAAAGCCTGGCGATGACAGGGGCCCGGTTTTTATTGGGCGACCAGGGCGTTTTATCTTGATCATCCGTGAGGATGGATGCACCGCGCTCAAAGCAATAAAGGGCTCCACCCATCTTTTGATAGGGCAGAAACCCGCCGCCAAGAATGATTTGAGGAATCAAAATCAATGGAACCAGGTTGTAAGCGGCCAGGACCGAGGGCGTCAGCGTGGCGAAAAGAAGCCCAAAGCCTATTCCGATGGCGGTGACCAGAACCATTATTCCGGCGTTGACCAGAAACATGTGTTGAACGCCTAGTATGAGGTGGGCCGGCGTCAGGAACAGCACGCTTTGGATGATCCCGAACCAGAGCAGAACCAGGAATTTGGCGAACAAGTACCCGCCGATGGAGACGTCGCTCAGACTTTCCCGCTTGAGTATCGCTTCATCCTTGAGAATTTCAAAAACACTAGCCATAAGACCCAGAAAAGTTCCAGTAATGACGATAAGAAATAAAAAATAAGGATATTGCTTGTTGGCGGCGATGGAGTAGGTTTCGCCGTCCGGAGTGAAGCGAAAAACGAAGGCGATCAGGATTCCCAGGGCGGGCGGAACAATGAAACTTAGCCAGCGGTTCAGCCGGTCGCGGGATTTGCTCAAGAGTTGTCGTCGGATCTGGTATGGCAGCTCGACGAATGTATCCCGAAGAGTCGTTTTTTTACCAAGGGTGGAAATATCTTTAGCCGCGGGGCCCTCCCGCGGCCCACGGGGGAGGGGTGAATTGTCGGGGTGAGAAGAAACAAGCTTGAAAGATCGCCAGTAATCGTGAAATTCTTCCCCCTGAGCGCTCAATAAAAGTTCGGGGTACAAGTCGTCGCCTGCCTGCCGGTCCAAGTCCGCAAAGGACGGGCGCGGGCCAGAGTGGATGACATTGAAAAGGGCGAGCGCTTCCAAGGGGTCGCCAAAAAACAATGACTCCCCCTCGTCGTCGAGAATCAGGACTTTATCGAACATTTTATAGATGATGGAAGAAGGCTGATGGATGACGACCATAACTGTCTTCCCTTTGCGGGTCAGATCCTTCAGAAAGGAAACGATCTGTTCCGAATCCTGGGATGAAAGCCCGCTAGTGGGTTCGTCAAGAATCAGGACCTCGGGATCGTTGAGCAACTCCATGGCCAAATTGACCCGCCGACGTTGCCCGCCGGAAAGTTTCGTTTCCTTGCTCGCGACTCGTTTGTTTTTTTTGTGAAAAACCTTGAAGGCCGCGAGTATGTCGTCGATGTCCGCTCCGATCTTTCGATCCGACTGGGTTCCCTTGGATTTCAGTTTCTGATAGAAATACAGATTCTCGCCCACGGTCAGCGAATCATCGAGAATGTCATCCTGAGTGGCGTATCCCAATAGCCGCTTGATGGATAAAAAGCCGTCGCGGCTGGTTTGGCCGTTGACCATCAACTCACCGCGCTCGATAATCATGTTTCCGATAAACGCCTTTATCATCGATGATTTTCCGGAACCGGACGGTCCCATGATCGCCATCATCTCGCCGGAATTGAGTGAAAAAGAAATGTCCCTGATGGACGGATAACTCTTGCTAGGATACCGCGCGGTCAGATTGTTCACCGTGATGTTTTCAACCTTGACCGCGTGTATTGCAATGTCCCGGTCACGGGCGAAAATGAAGAGACCGCCGATCGTAATAGATTCCCCCGCCCGCAGGAAAGTCGTGTTGTCCGGACCTGGCAATGTGACGGCGTCGAAGAGGCCGTCGCCAGTCACGCGAAGAGTGAACCCATCCTCCTCGGGACGACAAACCAGTCTGGCGCCGACGTCAAAGGATTTATCATAGTCATTGAGGGTATAAACTTTTTCCGAGGCGATTCTTGAATTATCAATGTGTTTTTTGGGCGGTCTTGAAATAAAAATTTCATTCCTAAAGCCAATGAATTCAATTTTTTCACCGATAAAAAATATCGAGTTCTGTTCGTATTTTTTCCCGGAAACAACAATTTTTTGATTAGGAGTAAAAGAGACGATCCGACCATGATTTTTCTCCCATTCAATTCTGGCGATCAAGGTCTCCCCCGGAGTGGAGCATTTCGTCAGCTCTTCCCCCACGCCGGTTATCCAGATCGTCTCCTTTTTGTTCAGTCTTTTATTTTCAAATAGCGATTCTATAAATTCCAGGTTGAACACGATATCGTAATTGTCGATATGAAATTTCCTGGTGGAATCGAAGTTGAGCCCAAAAAAATTACTATTGATATATCGGCCATTTAAATAAAAACCATCCTCCTTCAACGATATTATCTTGATGGTATTGTCGGGGGTTTTATAAAATACGATTCGCCCCTTGCACCCGGACAAAGGGATATCTGATTCGTCTGTTCCGTCTCCCAGAACTAAAATTGACGGATTCGATTTTAATTTTTCAGCGTCATCTGAAAAAATGGAAAAAAGCGATTGCACGCACGTCTCGGGAAGTCGAATTTTTTTCGCGATTTTATTTATTGTCTCATTTTTTTCATTGGATATTCCATTTTGAAATACAATCGCGCACAGATTTAATATCAAATCATGCTTTTCCGCTTCAGAAAATTGGGCGTCGATCAAACCACAAATCCCATCAATTTCATCGGCCGGAAAACCCTCGACAGTCTCGAATGTTCTTAGCGCTTCATTTTTATCATAATTATCAATTATATGCCTTACGACCGCCGCTAATTCCCGGGGATTGTTTCGCGCTTCGGCGTTCCTGACCGACATCAGTAATG
>JAZDGM010000199.1:0-16102 GCA_043806915.1 Pseudomonadota bacterium
CCGGAGAACCCGCCTGGCGGCGGTTTCACGCCCCGAAACGTCCTGTTTCGAGGGCGGGAAGGGCGGGCGTCCATGCCCGCCCAAAGAAATCCGGGGCGCTTGGAATTGCTTGGCCGATCATGCCTCCGCTGGTCAAAAAAATAATGTAATCTCCGTAGGTTGGGTTGAGCCGTAGGCGAAACCCAACATCTTGCCCGGCCCCGTCGGCCCGGGTGAACCAAGGACTCCCCCCCTCGCCCCATCCCCGTGGGGGCGAGGGAGATAATTGTCCGGCCCGGCCTCGCCTCCGTTTGGGGCAAGGTATTGTCTTTCAGAATAAAAGAAACAAAACAGAAGTGATTATTCTCCCTCTCCACCCATTCATGGGGGGAGAGGGCTGGGGTGAGGGGGGGGTTAAGTTAATAATGACATCCATATTTCTAGAGTGAGGAAGCCGGCGAAGCTTCGCCTCAAACCGTCAAGTAAAAATTTGATCTGTTTGTAAAGAAGTCAAGGCATATAGGTGTCTGGTGCTTCCCTGGCCGAGGTCCCCAAGCTAGAGCTTGGGAACCAGCCTAAATCAACTCCGAAACGCCGCGAACTGGACTCGCGCCCGATGGAATCGGGCGAGGCCGATACTATGATCACCGCAATCAGGGACCGGGATCGGCCGGAGGAGCCGGGATCGAGTTGGGGCGAGGCGTATTTGGGACCGGGGATGAGCGAGTCTTTCCGGGAGGCCGGGGCGTGGTCGAGCGCTGCTTGGTTCAGGCCGCGGGCGGTCCGCGATGATCAGGTGGACGTTGGGGAAGCGTGGTTCAGGCCGGCTTTTCCATTCTGAACTTTTGGTAGCGCTTGGTGACCAGCTCGACATATCTTTGGGTTTCGTCGGGCCAGGTCCCGGTGGAACGGTCCAGGGCGCCCGGACCCCAGTTGTACGCGGCGAGGGCCTTGGTGAGGTCTCCTGAATACCGGTCCAACATCTGCCGCAGGTAACGCGAGCCCCCGGACACGTTTTGGGCCGGGTCAAAGGGGTCGTCCACGCCAAGGTCCCGGGCCGTGCCGGGCATGAGTTGCATCAGACCCATGGCGCCGGCGCCGGACAGGGCCTGGTGGTCAAAAGCGGATTCGGTTTTTATCACGGCCCGGATCAGTTCAGGATCAAGCTCGTTTTCCTGGGCCGCCCTCTCGACAATAGCGTCCATTTCCGGGGGCCAGGGCTTTTCAGTGGATGGAGAGACGACTTTTTTTTGCCCTGGAGACGCCTGGGCGCCGTCGGCGCCGGCGCGTGGTCGATCGTACAGGCCCAAGACTTGCAGCCAGTTGGACATGTCGTCCCCTCCGGACAGGCCGCTCATTTCCCCGCCGCCCTCGCTTTCTCCCCCGCCGCCCAGCGCCGCCAGCAACATGCTGTTAAGTTTCATTAATTCCAACTGGGCCATGCTGTTGATGGCTTCGAGCTGTTGCTTTGCTTCCGGCGAGGAGGGGCGGGACATGACCGCCGATTCCGACCCTAGGGACAGGTAGCGGCTGAAATCAGGTTTATTTCCGGTCCCGGCCTCCGGGACCCTGGCCTGTGGAGAAAAGGGATTGATAAGTTGTTTGATGCCTTCCAGCGACATGGCGACCCTCGAAAAAGTATTTTCCAGTGAAGATGCAACAATGGCGCCAGCAAGTGGACAAGGTCAATCCGGCTTGGAATCCAGGACTGTTCTTATGGTCCGGGCCATTTCATCCAGAAGCATGGGCTTGAGGATCAGTCCCCTGATTCCGGCCCCGCCAAGGTTGATTTTGGATATTCTGGTGGAAAAACCGGTACATAAAATGATAGGAATATCTGGTTTGATAGCCGTCAGCGCGGCCGACAGGTCAAGTCCGTTCATGCGGGGCATGGTCAAGTCGGTAACGACCAGATCGAAGCCGCCTGGGTCCGCCCGGAAAAGTTCCAGGGCCAGCAGGCTGGAAGTCAGGCCGGTGACGGTGTAGCCGAGGTTTTCGAGCAATTTTTGACCAAGTTCGACCAGGGGGCCTTCGTCATCCACAAACAGGATTCTTTCCCGGCCTCCTGGACACCCAATTTGAGCGTCATCGTTTTCCGGGATGTCGCCTTCGCAGCGAGGCAGAAAAATGGAAAAGGAAGTCCCCCGCCCCGGTTCGCTGTCGAGGATAATATCGCCCTGATGGCTTTTTACTATTCCATGGACGGCGGCCAAGCCCAGTCCGGTCCCTTCCCCGGCGGCCTTGGTGGTGAAATAGGGTTCGAAAACCCTGTCCCGCAAAACCGGATCGATGCCCCCGCCGTCATCCTCGACTTTCAACCGGACCCATGACCCGGGGGTTAAATTCGAGAATTGAGACGCCGGGACGTGGTCGATCGCGACTTCGCCCAGGGAGGCCGAGATCACGCCGCCCTTGTCTCCGATGGCTTGGGCGGCGTTGGTGCAGAGGTTCATCAGGACCTGATGAATCTGGGTTGGATCGGCCCGCGTTATCCCGGCGTCGTTGGCGATATCCTGCCGGATTTCGATGGTGGAGGGAATGGACGCCCGGAGCAGCTTGAGGGCTTCCTTGACTATGGGGCCAAGGTTTATCGGCTTTTTCTCGCTTTCGGTCTGTCGGCTGAAGGTCAGTATCTGGCTGACCAGTTCGGAGGCCCGGCTTCCGGCGGTCATCACTTGTTCCAGGTAATTCCTGGCTTTCCCGTCGGAAGGGGTGTCGAACATGGCCAACTGGGTGTATCCCATCATGGCCCCGAGGATGTTGTTGAAATCGTGGGCGATGCCTCCGGCCAAGGTCCCGATGGCTTCCATTTTTTGGGCCTGGCGGAGTTGGCTTTCGAGTTTTGTCTGTTCTTCCCGGGCCCGGGCCCTTTCGGCCTGCATGCGCCTGGCGCGCATGCCGTAGGCCAGGTTTTCGGCGAGTTTGGTTAAAAGGCCGATCTCCTCCGGATCGAAGGACCCGGGCTTGCCCTTGTAGATATTCAGGGCGCCGATGACGACGCCGTCAATGACCAGGGGCAGGGCGACTTTCGATAACAGGCCGCGCTTGAGGGCCTCGGAACGCCAGGGGCTGAAGTCCGGCGCGTCGGCGAGGTCCTCAAGGTAGATGGGCCGTCCGGTCCGGATGGCCCGGCCGGCGGCGCCTCGGCCGAACTCGTCGTCCGCCCAGGTGACTTTCTGTCGTTCCAGGTAATTGGGCTCAAACCCGGCGTGGGCGACGTTCAAGACCAATTTTTCGGGTCCGGATTGGGCCAGGCCGACCCAGGCCAGGTGGTATTGGCCCTTGTCCACCAGGGCGCGACAGACTTCCTGGAGCATGACCCGTTCCCCGGTGGCGCGCACCAAGGCCTGTTGACAGAGACTCACGGTTTCCAGGGTCCGGTTCAACCGGATGAGTTCCTGCTCGTTTTTATGCCTGCTGGTGACATCCTCGCGGATCAGGATTCCGCCGCTAACCCGGTCGGCGTCAAACATCGGAACCGCGCGCAGATTCATGAATCCGGAATGCCCGCCCGAGAATTCAGGCGTGAAGACATCATTGAGGTCCACGGTCTTTCCGGTCAGGACCTCGGCCATTCGGCCCGACACCCCCGCGTTGACCAGCCCCGGAAGATCGAAGACCTTTTTTCCCAAAAAATCGGATTGTTGCTTTTTGTTCCGGGAAAAGGTTTTAATATGAAAGCGATTAATGAACCGGACCACCCCGGCTTCGTCGAAAATTGTTATGGAAACAGGGGTTTCCTCCAGAAAGGTGCGGTAACTGTTTTCCGAGTCCCGCAGCCTTTTTTCCGCCTTGCGCCGTTCGATAATTTCTTCCTGCAGCATGTTGTTGGTGGCGGTCAATTCATTGGTTCGTTCCTTGATTTTGGCTTCAAGAACGTCCTGGGCCTTTCGCAGCTCCATTTCGACCTCGAGGCGGCGGCCCGCTTCCTCCAGGGTCCGCCGATAAAGGAAATGCATCCGGCGCAAGGCCAGAAATGCGGCGACAAAGGCCGCGACGGTAGTGATGACCACGGTGGCGACGTTTGATTGCAGCAAGGTTATTTCGGGGTTAATCCAGTATTTGAACAGTTGGTAAAGCGACATGCCAAGAAAGAAGCACATGGTCGCCAGGAACGTTTTCGCCCTAAGTCCGAAGGAGCAGCAAGACAAATCGCTCTTGTCGGCTGGTTCCAGCCTTCCCGCCTCCATACTATTTCCTTCGCATTCTCCCATTTTTGTCCTTCAAGCGGTCCTTTTTGATCGGGCGCCCTTGGGGCGCCGAGTCATACGGCGTTATTCCTTCCCGCCTCATGGGCCCTGGGCCGGCGCGGCTCGAATCAACCGCGGCGGGCCTCCCCGGGCGGGCGCCGGCCGAAGCCGGAGGCGGGGAAGGGAGAGAAGAATATCGGATTCTCAGGAATTATCGCGCCACGACAAGGCCAGGTCGGTCCTCGCCAACCCGCCGGCCCGGGGCGGGCTGTTCAAATTTTTCCAGGCGGGGGGCCGACCGGGCCGTCGCAAGGAAGGCTTGCCGCGCCCCTCGTCTCTCCGGGCCGAGCCTTTTCGTCCCATCACCACCCGGGTCAAATCCGTTACCACGTCAATCATGCTTTCGGCCTGGGCGTTTAGCTCCTCCGAGGCCGCGGCGGTTTCCTCGGCGCCGGCGGCGTTCCTCTGGGTAACCTGGTCCATCTGACTGACGGCCTGGTTGATCTGTTCGATCCCCAGGGCCTGGTCCTTGGAGCCGGCGGCGATTTCCTGGATAAGTCCGGCGACCCGTTCGGCGTTCCCGCTCATTTCCAAAACGGCCTTGCCGACCTCTTCCACGTATTGATTACCCTGGGTTATTCGCGAGATCGTGCCGGCGATAAGATCGGAAGTATTCCGGGCCGCGTCGGCGGCGCGTTGGGCCAGGTTGCGCACTTCATCGGCCACGACGGCGAAGCCGGCGCCGGCCTCCCCGGCCCGGGCCGCCTCCACGGCCGCATTGAGGGCCAGCAGGTTGGTTTGAAAAGCTATTTCGTCGATAGTCTTGATGATTTTACTGATTTCCCGGCCGGAAGTGGAAATTTCCCCCATGGCCAGCGCCATGTTTTTCATGGAAGCGCCGGCTTGTTCGACTGTTTTCCGGGTTTCTCCCATGAGTCGATCGGCCTGGGACGAATTTTCGGCGGTCCGATTGGTCATGGAGGACATTTCCTCCAGCGAGGCGGAGGTTTGTTCCAGGGCGGAAGCCTGTTCCGAGGCGCCTTCGGCCAGGGCTTGTCCGGCCGAGGAAACCTGGCTGGCAGCCGCGCCCACTTGATCGGCGCCGGCGTTCAAGGATTGAATTATCTGCTTGACCGGGCCGGTCAATCCCCGCGTGATCAGCCAACCCAGCAACAGCCCCAACAGTATGCCGCCGCCGGTCGTGGCTAGCATGATCCGATTCGACGCCGCCATCTGGCGGTGCATCAAGCCCTTTTGCACGGACTGGATATCCTCGCATATCTTTTGAACCTGGCGGGCGGACTCCACCAGGACCTTATCGGCCTCGGCTCGCTGGGAAAAGGTCAGGGCCAATTTTTGAAAATTTTCCGCATAATCGTTAATCGCGCCGATTATCAGGTCCACTTGCCTCAGGTTTTCTTCCTGGTCAAAACGGGAACGCAACCTGGCGAGGCGCTCCAAAACCTTGGCCAGCAAATCTTCCACGACCAGGCGAAGCTTGGGGTCGCCGTTGGAAGAGATATAATCCTTGCCGTTATTCCTGGTTTCGAGGAAGGTCCTGACCACGCCATCCGCTTCCTCGGCCTGGGCCAGCCTTGGCGCGAGAGCGGTCGTATCGTTGGTCGAGGACGCCCCGTCCCTATAGGCCCGTCGTTGTTCGGCGGAGATGATGTCGCACTGCCGGACCGCGACGGCCGCCTTTTCCCTGATAATCGCCAGAGCCGCGTCATGGTCCGCGGCGGCTTTCACGAGGGCCTGGAAGGACCCCTCATAGGCCCCCACCGCCCGCCGGACCTCGTCCATGTCCTTTTTAAAGGACTCTTCCCGGAACCCGGCCTTGGCTTCACCGGCCAAGTCCAGTATTTTCTTGGTTTCATCCAGCGTCCGGGAAACGTATTCCTTCCCGCCCCGAATAATGAAGTTCTTTTCCTGCCGCCGGGCTTCCAGGACCCCTCGCAGGATCAAGTCGAGGCGCTCGTTTTTTTCCACCCGGTCCGACACGCGCGCCAAGCCGTCGTATCCCACCGCCGCCACCAGGACCAAAAGAACGAGAATCACCGCGAACCCCCCGAACAATTTGGTTTCAAATCTCATGTTCCCGAACATTTTTGTCGCTCCCGATAGTAAGGGTTAATAAGGCGGATCGGACATAATATCCCGGCCTGTCGCCTAGGTTACGGTTGAAGCTCCCCGCGGCCAGCCGCGGGGAAGGCGCTCGCATGCATGTTGAAGTCCCGCGTGGACCGCGAACGGGCCGGGGCGGGATCGCCATTGACAGGCAACCATCGTGCCAAGGAAAAACCAATACCCACGCGGCGCCAAACCGCGCAATTATAGTAGGATACGATAAGACGACCAGGCGCGGGCCGGGGGACGGCCGGAAACGCCGTCGGTTTTTTTTACAGAGCGGAAAAAAGACTGATACCCTTCCAGCCCCAAACAGCGGTCCCGGCCCCCGGCCCCACCGTCCGGGGCCGCGCCGCCCAGCCCGAAAGCGCGGGAACTCCTGGGGTCGGAAACCCTTACCGGGCATTAACCGCTTGGGGGTCGAGGCGAAGGATGCTATAATCCGCCTGAAATCGGCTCGGTTGGGCCGGCGTCGTCGGAAAGGATAGCGCGGCATGTTAAAATGGGTCAGCCTGCGGGCGAAAATATTCCTGCCAGTGGCCGCTCTGACCGCCCTCACCCTCGGCGGCGGCCTCATTTCGATGTGGTATTTCTATCAAACCGGGACATTTTTCAGGGTGGTGGTGGACGAAAACCTATCGGCGGTCAAGTCGGCCGATCGGCTCGAATACGCCCTGGTGATGCAAAAAGGATTTTTGACCTATTTTTTCCAGGACGGGGACGAGGCCTGGCTGCAACAAATGAGACGCTGGCGCGAGGAATTCGAAGCCGCCTTGAAAAAGGCCCGCACCTGGGCCGACACCGAGAACTCAAGGGAAATACTCAACAACATCGAATCCAACTCCATCCGCCTGAACGCCTTGAAGGACCAGGTCGTGTCCCTGTACAAGCAAGGATTGAAGGAAGAAGGCTTCCGCGTCCACCGGACCGCCCGGCGGGGTTTCGAGGAAATACTGCGGCTCTCGGAGGAATTCCGCCGGGACAGGGAAAATCGGATAGCCGAGGCCAGGCGCGATGTGGACGAACGCGCCCGGAGGGTCACCAGGATGGCCCTGACCGCCATGGCCGTGACCATCCTGCTGGGCGCCTTTTTGGCCTGGGTCCTGGTTTTCCAAGTGCTCAGCCCCATCCACCGCCTGGCCCTGGAAGCCGCGCGACGACATGACCCCTCCCGACACCCCGACGAAGTCCTGGCCCTTAGTCGGGGGGTCCACAGCCTGATGGAAGATGTGGACCAGGCCAAGTCGGAATTGGAAGTCAGCCGTTCGCGCCTGCTGCAAGCCTCCAAGATGGCCTCGGTGGGAAAACTGGCGTCCAGCGTGGCTCATTCCATCCGCAATCCCTTGACTTCGGTGAAGATGCGCCTTTTCTCCCTCGAAAGAAGCCTTCTGCTCAACGACAACCAAAAAGAGGACTTCAAGGTCATCGGAGAGGAAATCCGGCATATCGACAATGTGCTGCGTAACTTTTTGGAGTTTTCCCGGAGGCCCAAGCTTACGGTTCAAAGAATAAGCCCGTCGGAAGTCGTCGACATGGCGCTGGACCTGATGGCCCCGCGGATGAATTCCACCAACACCGAGATCATCTTGAAAAGACAGGCCGCCCTGCCCGAGATCGAGGTCGATCCGGCCCAACTCCGGGAGGCGCTGGTCAATCTCCTGGTCAACGCCGGGGAGGCCATGGGCCGCGACGGACGGATAACCATAGAGGAGAGCCTGGAAAACACGGGGCCCTTCGGACCAGCGGCCGTCATCAGAATCCAGGACGCCGGGCCGGGGGTCCCGGAAGTCATTCAGGACCAGGTGTTTCAACTTTTTTTCAGCACAAAGGATGAGGGGACCGGCCTGGGCCTAAGTATTGCTTCTCGAATCGTGGAAGAACACGGTGGAGGAATGGTCCTCGAATCGCCCCCCACGGGCGGCGCCGCCTTCATCATTCGACTCCCCATCAAAGAGGTGCGCTCTTGGGAAAAATACTGATCATTGACGACGACCTCCAGCTTGGCCAGAGCTTTCAGCGGCTCTTGGTCGAGGAAGGCCATGACGTCAAGGTCGCCGTAAGCGGCGAGGCCGGAATAGCCCAGATACGGGTTTTTTATCCGGACTTGGTCATTACCGATGTGCGACTGCCCGGCATCAACGGCATCGAGACGTTTAAAGCCGTCCGGGAAATCGAAAAACGAATGCCGGTTATCGTCATGACCGCCTTCGGGACAACGGAAATGGCCATCGAAGCCACCAAGCTCGGGGCTTTCGACTATATCCTCAAGCCGTTTGAAATCCCGGAGATGCTGGTGTTGATCAACCAGGCCCTGGAAAGCGGCCGGATCATGAGCGCCCGGGTGAGAATCGACGACAATCCCGAATCCTCGGCCGACGACGCCCTGATCGGACGGGCGCCGGCCATGCAGGAAATTTACAAGGCCATCGGGCGGACCGCCCCCACCGGCGCCACGGTCCTTATTCGAGGCGAATCCGGGACCGGCAAGGAACTGGTGGCCCGGGCCCTGTATCAGCACTCCCTGCGGTCGGACAAACCGTTTTTGGTCATCAACTGCGTGGCCATCCCGGAAACCCTGCTGGAAAGCGAGCTGTTCGGCTATGAAAAGGGGGCCTTCACGGGCGCGACCCACCGTCGGATCGGCAAGGTTGAGCAAGCCATGGGCGGGACCCTCTTTTTGGATGAAATCGGCGACATGCCCCTGTCCATCCAGGCCAAGATACTGCGCATGCTGCAGGAAAAAAGCATCGAGCGCCTGGGCGGCCGGCAGACCATCCCGGTGGACGTGCGCATTATCGCGGCCACGAACCGGAATCTGGAAGCGGCCATCGAGGAGGGGCGCTTTCGGGAAGACCTCTATTATCGCCTGAACGTGGTCACCCTCAACCTGCCGCCCCTCAGGGAGCGCCCCGGGGATACGGCCCTTCTGGCCGATTTTTTTTTGAATCGTTTTTCCCGGGAAATGGGGGTCGCCAATCCCGGCCTCACTCCGGAAGGCTGCCTGATGCTTTCCAGCCATTCCTGGCCGGGGAATGTCCGGGAATTGGCCAACGCCATGGAAAAATGCCTGATTTTCAGCCGGGGGCGGCCCATCGGGCCCGAGGACGCGGCCCACTCGGTCATCGGCCCGGATTACAGGTCCGGGCAGCCGCTGGAAGCTCCGGACGAGGCTATCCGCAAATGGGCGCGACAGGCCCTGGCCGTGGGCGGCGACAATCTCTTGAATGAGTTGACGGACCACGTCGCCGGGTTGATAATATCCGAGGCCTTGACCATGACCGGAGGGAACAGGACCCGGGCCGCCGAGCTGCTGGGCCTTTCCCGCCCCACCCTTCTGGCCAAGATGGAAAAACACAACCTGCGGACCGAGACCTCGGTCAAGGTCGACTAGGTTCGAGTCGAGCGGTTTTTCACGAAAACAGGGCCCTGGTCTTTTCGATCTCGACGGAATATAAAAAAACCTGGCGCTAGCGACCCGCCGGCCCCGCGGCCTAAAACAGTCAACCTGGAATTCAAGGAGAAAAATCAAGATGCTGGTCAAGGAATGGATGAGCAAGGACGTGATAACCATCGACGTGGAAGAATCTTACCTTGCCGCGGCAAAATCGATGAAGCAAAACAACATCAGGATTCTGCCGGTTATGAAACGGGGCGGCTTGGTCGGAATAATAACCGACCGGGACCTGAAAAGGGCCTCCGCCTCGGACGCCACCTCATTGGAAGCCCACGAACTACTTTATTTGCTGTCCGAACTAAAAGCCTCGGACATCATGACCAAGCATCCCATCACCGTGCCGTTCGACTACACCATCGAGGAAGCGGCCCAGATTATGCTCGAAAAAAAGATATCCGGACTGCCGGTCATGGATCACGACAATCAGGTTATCGGCATCATCACTCAATCCGATATCTTCCGCATTCTTGTTTCCATGACCGGGTTGGCCAAGCGGGGCGTGCTTTTCGCCTTGCGGGTGGAAGATCGTCCGGGCGCCATCAGGGAAGCCATGGACATCATCCGCTCCGCCGGAGGCACGGCCGCCAGTATACTGACCACGTACGAAAAAGCTCCCACGGGCCGCCGCAACGTCTTTTTCCGGATGTACGGCCTTGATCGCCAGGCCTTGCCGCAATTGAAAAAAGACCTTGGGGAAAAGGCGACCCTCCGTTACTGGGTGGACCTTCTCGAAAACACCAGGGAAATATTCGAGGAATAGGAGGCCGGACCATGTTCGATTTCATCTATTACCAAGCCAGGGACGTGATGGCGACCAACCCGATAACCATAGACCCAGACAGCACCGTCAGCGACGCCCAGGCCATTTTCGAGAACCATGACTTCAACGGGCTCCCCGTGATCGACGAGGATGGCCTGTTGACCGGCATGATCACCAAGCTGGACGTCCTGCGGGCGTTTGTTTTTTCGGAGCATTTCAAGGTGCCGCCCTACCATATCCTAATGAAAAAACACGTCTTTGAGGTCATGACCCGGGCCATTGAGTCCGTGGAGCCGGATACGCCCTTGACCCGGGTCCTGACCCGGATGATCAGCACCAGGCACAAAAGCTTCCCGGTGGTCGAAAACGGACGATTGGTCGGGATAGTGGCCCGGGAAGACATCCTGGGCGCCTTGCGCCGGGCGGCCCAGGGGGAGAAGCCGGCCCGCCTGGAACAAACCTGACGCGGGCCGTTCCCGACGAGGACCTGCCCCCACCGCTAACCCTCGTGAATTGATAAGATCGAGGTTGCGGCTAGAAATGTGCTTTTTCCAGGGGCGCCGGCGGCCAAGACCGCCTTGGTCTCCTAATGATCAAAAACCCGGGGCGGCGGTCTTCCCGCCACGCCCCGGGGACCAGGCGCGCTGCCCTCCCAGCCGCTCCCGTCTTTACAAACTGTAAAATATCCCGACAGCGTCCCCGCCGTCTTTTTCCCTCTGTCCGAAATTTGAGGCCCACCGGCGGATGCTCCTTTCCCGCTCGAAAAAGGTTTTACCCTAATTAAATCCATGAAACGTAACTTGTTTGACCGGAACCGCCGGTCCGGCGGCCAGGGGTCCCCCTGTTCCCGAGGTATATTGGCATACCTGTTGCTGTCCTGGGGATCAAGCGGAGGATTTTCCATTCATGGTCGAGAACACGGAAAAAAACGGAAAATATTATAGGCTGTTATCGAGGAATATGGTCCTGGTGATCGTGGTTGTGTCCTTGGCCCCACTCCTCCTGACCGGCGGCGTCATGTTGGCCCACTTCCGGGACGCCTATCAGCAAAAAGTCCGGCAACACCTGGGGGAACTGACTCAAAAACACAGCCAGAACATCGACCGCTTTCTAATCGACCGCCTAGCCGACATTAGGGTCCTGGCCCGGTCCTACGACCTTGGGGAATTGTCGGACGTCGATTTTCTCAGCCGCCGGCTCCGGATTCTGCGGGAGGAATACGGCGGGCATTTCGTGGACCTGGGCCTGGTGGACTCGCTAGGCGTCCAGGAAGCCTACGCCGGCCCCTTCAACCTGACCGGAGCGCTTTACGCCGACGCCGACTGGTTCAACCAGACCATCACTAGCGAGGACCATATCAGCGACGTCTTCACCGGCCTTAGGGGTTCGCCCCATTTCATCGTGGGGGTGAAGACACGCTGGGAAGGGTCGGACTTCATACTGCGGGCCACCATCGACTTCATGGCCTTTAACTCCCTCGTGGAAAACATCCGCATCGGGGAGACCGGGTTCGCCTTTATTCTCAACCGAAAAGGCCAGTTCCAGACCAACCCTCGCTTTGAAGCCCTCAATACCATGGGACCGTGCCTGGAAGTCATCGCGGGGTTGGGCCAGGGTGAAAAATACAAGGTCGCCGAAAAAATAGACGACAAGGGCCAGGCCTGGCTGATCTCGGTGGCCGCGCTCAAGGGCGGGCAGTGGTTTCTCTGCTGCCAGCAAAAGACCGACGAGGCCTTCTCGGCCCTCGACCGGGCCTTTCGCGTCGCCCTCCTGGTCTTTCTGGTCGGCGGCCTGGCGATTTTCACCGTGGCCGTCTTTATCTCCAGGCGGATGGTCAACCGCATCGCCGCGGCCAATGAGGAAAAAGCGGTGATGAACGACAAAATCATCGAAACCGGACGGCTCGCCTCCATCGGCGAATTGGCGGCGGGCATCGCCCATGAAATAAACAACCCGGTGGCCATCATGGTCGAGGAGGCCGGTTGGATCGAGGACCTCCTCAATGACGAGAACCCGGCCGCGGACAACAATCTCGGGGAGCTACGGCGCGCGGTGGGCCAGATTAGGACCCAGGGGGGCCGCTGCAAGGAAATCACCCACAAACTGCTGAGTTTCGCCCGCAAGACCGACCCCCGCCAGGTGGACGTCAACCTGAACGAAATTGTTTCCGACACCATAAGCCTGCTGAAGCAAAAAACCAGGTACGCCAACGTCAAAATAGAAGCGGAACTGGACCCCGATCTGCCCTTCGTATCCGCCTCCCCCTCGGAACTCCAGCAGGTAATGGTCAATCTCGTCAATAACGCCGTGGACGCCATCGGCTCCGCCGGGGGACAAGTAACCCTGGACACCACAAGCGACGACGGGCAGGTCATCCTGATAGTCAAGGACACGGGGAAAGGGATTCCCGAGGCGGTCCTGGCCAAGATTTTCGATCCGTTTTTCACTACCAAGCCGGTGGGCCAGGGGACCGGCCTGGGCTTGTCCATCTGTTTTGGCATCATCCATAAAATGGGCGGCGATATAAGCGTGGACAGCCAGGTCGGCCTGGGAACGGTCTTCACCGTGAAGTTGCCCGCCAAGTTCCATACTCCCGGCCCAGGGGTCGCGGTAAACAAACAGGAGGGGTAAGCATGGACTCTTTGCAGATCATGTTGGTTGACGACGAAGCGCCTTTCGTGGAAGCCATGACCCGGCGTTTAAATAAAAGAGGTCTGTCGGTTCTGTCGGCCCACGGCGGCCAGGAAGCCCTCGATAACTTGGAGCTGCCCGATTACCAGAAAGTTTCGGTGGTTATCCTGGACGTCAAGATGCCGGGAATGAACGGCCTGGAAACATTGGTCGAGCTGCGCCGGCGGCACCCGCTGCTGGAAGTCATCATGCTCACCGGCCACGCCACCGTGGACTCAGCCATCGAGGGCATGAAGTTGGGGGCCTTCGACTACCTGATGAAGCCCTGCGACATGGAGGTTTTGATTTCCAAGATCGGCGAGGCTCACGACAAAAAGACGCGGCACGAAACCAAGATCATCGAAGCCCGGGCGGAAATGATCGCCATGCGGCGCGGGGGCTGAGCAACCGGGACATGACGAGTAACGGGGCCAAAATAAAGCTGCTGCTGGTCGACGACGAGGAAGGGTACCTCGAGGTGCTTTCCAAGCGCCTGGCCAAAAGAGGCCTAGACGTGATCACGGCCGAAAACGGCGCCGCGGCGATCCAGGCGGTCAGGCGCTACGACTTCGACGTGGCCGTGGTGGATTTGAAGATGGAAGACATGGATGGAATCGAAGTCATGAAAATTTTTAAAAAGATGGACCCGTCCCTGGCGGTCGTCATCCTGACCGGCCACGGCTCCGAGCAAGCCGCCCGGGACGGGATTTCCCTGGGGGCCTTCGATTACCTGACCAAGCCCTGCGACCTGGGGGACCTTCTCGAAAAAATCAAGGAAGCATATTTAATGAAAAGGACAGTACTAGGAGGTTAGAAGCTGGAAATGTCGGTATTGAAAAACAAAATGGTTCAACTGGTTATCGGCGTCGTCCTGGGCCTGGCGGTCATGCTGATCCCCCGACCCGAAGGCAATATCTTCGAAATAATCGGAGACCCCGGCCAGAAAGTGCTGAACCAATTGCAGGGCAAGTTCACCCCCCGCGAAAACCCGGACATCAAAGCCAAGGGTTATCTCGTGGAAGCGACCGGGACCGGTCCGGAAGCCACGGCCGCTTATCTGAAGCAAGTCGCCGACGGCGCGGGCGTGGAAAATGCGAAAATCGAATACGCCAACGGCATCAGCCCCTCGGCCCATCGTTTCGCCGCCGTCCTGATCTTCCTCATTTTCATGTTCGTTCTCGAACCCATTCCCCTGGAGATCACCGCCCTCCTCATCGGCGTGCTTCTGACCGCCACGGGCGTCTCCAACCTCAAGGACGCCTGGGGCACCTACATGCACCCGGTGGTGATGTTCATCATGTGCTGCCTCATCTTCGCCATCGCCCTGGAAAAAGCCGGGATCACCAAGCGCATGGGGCATTTTATCGCCAGCAAGGCCGGAGACAGCCCCACCAAATTCACCTTCATCCTGGCCTGCGGCCTGGGCATCGCCTCCGCCGTGATGCACGACGCCGCGGCCACGGCCATCGCCATCGCGTCCATGCTGCCCCTGATGCGGGCCGCCGGGATTCAACCCCACACCAACACCGCCAAGTTCATGATGCTGGCCGTGCCCTTCGCCTGTTCCAGCGGCGGCATGGGGACCCTGGTCGGCGGCGGGCGGTGCATGGTTTCCGCCGCTTTTCTCAAGGAGTTCACCGGCATCGAAATCACCTTCCTGGACTGGATGATCTTCGCCATGCCGGCCGCCCTGATCACCGTGCCGGCCTCCGTTTTCGTGGTCTGGCTCCTCTATCGGCCCGATCCCAAGATACGCCTGCCCAAATTAGAGGAGGAAATGGGCCCCTGGACCAGCCTGGAAAAACGGACCGTGATCATCCTGGCCCTGGCCTTCCTGTCCTGGTTGACCAAGAGCTGGCACGGACTTGATTACTCCGTCACCGGTCCCGTGGCCGTGGCGGCCCTGGTCGTGGCCGGGTCCCTGAAATGGGACGACATTCATCAGCACCTGGAATGGGGCACGGCCCTGTTTATCTTCGGCGGCGGTCTGTCCCTGGGTCTGGCCATGGAAAATTCCGGGCTGGCCCGCTACTTCGCCAACCTGTTCTTCCCCCTGGTCAAGGGCGGCGGTTGGCTGCTGCTTTTCGCGGGCATCGGCGTCTTCGGGGCCCTGGTGACCAACGTCATGGCCAACGTGGCCGCGGCGGCCCTGATTCTACCCATCGCCCTGCCCCTGGCCCGGTTGGAAGGCGTGGACCCCAGGATCATCGCCCTGTGCCTGGGCATGGCCACTTCCTTCGCCATGTTGCTGGTCATCGGCTGCCCGCCCAACGCCATCGCCTATTCCTACCGGCAGTTCAAGGCCTTCGACCTGACCAAGGCCGGACTGGTGGCCGTGCCCATCCTTTTGGGCCTGTTGGTGTTGGTGGCTTCGGTGTGGTGGCGCATCCTGGGCCTGGTTTAACAAGGAGGACGAACAATGAGTTACCCCATCGACATTATGTTGGTTGACGACGAGCGGGATTTCGTGGAAATGCTCTCGCTCCGCCTGAAGGACGAGGGACACCGGGTCACGGCCGCGTACAACGGGCAGGAAGCCCTGGAGGCCCTCAAGAAAAATGAGCCGGATGTCATCATTCTGGACATCAAAATGCCGGGGTTGGACGGCATCCAGACCCTCAAGGAGATCAAGGCCGCCCACCCCATCATGGAAGTCATTCTGTTGACCGGCCATGGGGCGGTGGACACCGCGGTGGAAGGTCTCAAGGCCGGCGCCTTCGACTACCTGCTCAAGCCGGCGGACCCCAAGGAGCTATCGGCCAAGCTGGAAGCGGCCCGGGCGCGCAAAACCGCGCAGGAAGACCGCATCAGGAAAGCCGAGGCCCGGGCCATGTCCCGCCGGACCGGCGACATGTAGACTAGACTCCCTCGGGCGCGGCCGGCCGGCGGACCATGTAGGCCGGCCGCGCCCCCCCGCAAAAC
>JAZDGM010000200.1:0-23379 GCA_043806915.1 Pseudomonadota bacterium
CCCCCGTCGGGGGCGAGGGAGATAATTGGCCGGCCCGGCCCTCGCCTCCGTTTGAAACAAGGTGTTGTCTTTCGGAATAAAAGGAACAATACATTTTCAGATGGCCAGGTTTTAGGCATTATCAGATGGCCGCTGACAGTATTATGAGTCCATGATAAAAAACAGGCTGCCGCGGATGTCTCTTTCCACGCCCGGCCGGCGGCGGAAAAGGCCCTTAAAGTGGTATACCGGCATAACGGCTGGTTTTTCCCATATACCCATGACCTTGAGGGGTTGATGGCGGGTTTGAAACGTAAGAACGTCGCGGTTCCGAATGAAGTTGTGGCGGTGGATATTTTGACCGGATTCGCCTGGGAATTACAAAACCAATGAAAACGCCCGAAGGGCATTTTCATATAAACCATCATGCCGGCCCCGCCGGCGCAACGAAACATGAAAATGTCCTCCGGTATTGGCGTCAGACCATGGCATTAAGTTAAGAGGCGCCCTTGTTGTAATGACGGACGGCCTGGCCAAGAGGGCCGGCGGAGACGCCCGTCCCTACAGGTCCGGTCGTAAACAGGCCCCGTTGTCGCTTGGATTGTAGGGGCGCCCGACCTTACGCACGGTTTGAACCAACATTGGCCATTTTCATCCTAGGCCTTAGTGAACCGGTGACCGAGGAAAAGTATCTGGACGCGGTTCAACAGGCCGAGAAGGTGGTCGAATGGGCGAGCCTCCCGAGGGATGTCGTTTAATCTCGTCCTCAATTCCCTCGCCCCGCTCATAACAACCGCCCCACGCCCTTTGCGGATCCGAGCGGTTGTCATGCCGGGCCGCGTCTTGGCGTTGTCCCGCCGGTATTTTCAGTCGATCCTGACCTCCCGCGCGCCCGGCTGGGGGCCGTCGGTGGGCGGGCCGGCGTAACACTGGGCCTTGCTCATCCAGTCCCTGGCCGTGTCGCCGGTCACGATCAGGTCCGTGTCGTCCACATGGCGGCGCTGGGCCACGACCAGGCAGAAGCCCTCGGCCGGACCGGTTATCCGATCGGCGGCGTCTTCCGGCCCCCAGGTCCATTTTCCGCCCGAGGGCGCGTCCAGCTCCACCCGCACCGGCCGGGTCGGCGCTTCCAGGCCCCGGTTGATATAGCTCCACCCGAAAGTGGTCACGCCCAAATGGGCGATATGCCGCAGGCGATCCGTGGGGGCCCGCCTGATCTTCAAGGCGTCATAAACGTCCTGGCCGTGGGCCCAGGTTTCCATCAACCTGGCCCCGGCAAAGGACAGGGCGCTCATGGGCGGGCCATACCAGGGCAGCCGGGTCTTGGGCATGACGACGGCCAGGAACTGGAGCATTTTTTCCCGCTCCCCGCGCCACCAAGCCAGGAGTTCCCCGACGGGCATGTCGCGCCCGACCTGGTCCAGGATTTTAATAAACCCCTGGATGTCGCCCAGGACTTCCGCCAAATGCCGGCCGAAGGCTTCCGGGTCCACGGCGGCCAGGGCGGCCCGGTCGTCGAAATAAGCCAGATGGCGTATCTGGTCCTTGATCGTCCAGGTCGGCGAAGGGGTCATGATCGACCATTGCTGGTCCGTTAGGCCGGCCGTCGCGGCGTCCAGTTCCTCGTGCTCGGCCCTCAAGTCAGCGCAAATTTGCTTCATCGCTCGCCTCCTCCTTTTCCGAATTAGTAAATAATTTCCACCCGGTGGAAAGCCTCGGCCAGTTCATAGGGTTCGCCCTCGGCCATGGTCCGGTTGCGTTGCCGGAGCCATTCGCCCCATTCCCGGGATTCATGGCCCACCACCTGGCTTTTATGGCAACGGAGCGCCGCGAGTTTTTGTTCAAACGTGTCCGTGATATCGACGCGAAAATTGATATCGTCCGTCCCCCAGAACAGCATCTCCCGGACCTTGTGCGGTTCGAACCCCTCGGCCAGGAGATCGGGATAGGCCAGGTGGTCCCGGGCGTAGGGAAAGACGGCGTCCAGGACGACCTGGCCGGTGATGCGGTGGTCGCGGTGCCAGATGTAGCGCCGGTACGGGTCCGTGGTCAGGACCACTTCCGGCCGGTATTTTCTGATGGCCCGGACTAGGTCCCGGCGAAAGCCGTCCTCGTCTTCCAGGCCCTGGTCCGGTCGCCCCAGGAACTCGATTTCCTGGACCCCCAGGACCCGGGCCGCGGCCCGCTGCTCGGCTTCCCGCGTCCGGACCAAGTCCTCGGGCCTGATGTCGCGGTCGCCGGTCCCCTTGCCGCCGTCCGTGCAGATGAGATAGGCCGCCCGCCGGGACTCGCGGGTCCAGCGGGCCACCGTCCCCGCGGCGCCGAATTCGGCGTCGTCAGGATGCGGGCTGATCACCAAGGCGTAAACGGAATCCATCTCTTTTCCCCTATCGTCGGCCGGCCGCCCCGAAAACGGGCGTCCGGCTCGTTTTTAAATCCGCCAGGCGGCGATATTCACCCAGCAGGGCGTCGACGGTCCGGCCCCAGGAATAGCGGCCGACGACCGCGCGAAAAATATCCGGGACGCGGTCCCGGTCCCCCGCGCCGGGCAAGAGGGCCGCGATGGCCTCGGCCAGGGATTCCGGGCGTCCGTCCGCCGCCACCTTCCCCATGGTTTCGTCCCGAAGAATGGCCCGGTAATCGCCGACGTCCGCGGCCGCCACCGGGACGCCGCAGGCCAGGGCCTCGAGCCCCGCCAGGCCGAAGCTTTCGTAATAGGAGGGCAGGACGAAAACATCGGCCGCGCTATAGTAAATCGGCAGCTCGGACTGAGGCCGCCGACCGAAAAATACCACGTCGTCCGCCGCGCCGCCGTCCCCCGGGGGAAGCGGGGGCCGCCCTTCCCCGCCGACCACCAGCAACTTCAGGGGCGTTTTCGCCCGCAGCAGGGCGAAGGCGGCGAGCAGCCGGTCGAGCCCCTTGACCGGGTCCAGGCGGCCGACATAGAGCAAAACTTTTTCCTCGTCCCCCAGGCCGATTTTTTTCCGGGCTTCCTTCCGGTCCACCGGCCGAAACAGGTCGAGGTCAACCCCGCAGGGAATCACCGCCGTCCTGGCCGCGCGCCCTTGACCGAGGGACAGGACGGCTTTTTTTTCCCGCTCCGAGGGCGAAACGATCAGGTCGCAATCCCGGATCAGTTTTTTTTCCCAGGCGAGCCGACGGTCCGGTTCGGGCGCGCCCGGGCGATGTTCGTTCTTGAGCGCGCCCAGGGTGTGAAACGTCATGGCGAGGGGAACGTTCCAGAATCGGCCCGCCTGGAGCCCCAGGCAGCCGGACAGCCAGTAGTGGGCCTGCACCAAGTCGTACCGAACGCCGGAACGAAGGCGGAACGATTCCAGGCCGAGAAAAAATTCCTCCAGGTGATTGAACACCGCCGACTTGGGCAGGCGTTCGTTCCCGCCGGCGTCGATATGGATCAGGCGGACATTGTCGCCCCAGGCGACGATTGGTTCGTGTTCGGGTCCATGGCGCCGGGTAAAGACGTCCACCCGGCAACCCCGGCGGCCCAATTCCCGGGCGGTTTCCCGAATATAAACGCTCATGCCGCCGGCGTCGCCGGCGCCCGGCTCTTCCAGGGGGCAGCTATGCAGGCTCAACACGGCCAGGCGCGACAACTCTCCGTTCATAAAACCAATCCCGGGGGCCAGGGTCAAAAGGTCAGGCGGCAACGGGTCAACCTGACTTCCCGGCCGCCCAGCCGTTGCTTATAGGGTTCGTCGCCGGTCAGGAAATCGTATTTCTTCCGCCCGGCCGTCATGGCGTATTTCAGACTCAACACCTTGCACAGAAAGCCGACGCTTAAGTTTCCGTACTGGGGGTCGTACCCGCAGTTGTAGAGATAGAGCCCGCCCCGGTAATCGAAGCACGCGGCCGCGGCCGCGGGACGCCCGTCCAAGCGCAGCAGGAAAAGCTTCAACAACCCCTCCTCGGCCATGGCCGGAAACATGGACCGGAAGAACGCCTCCATCCGTGGATTCATGAACGCGGCCTTGTCGGCCCGGCTGTCGGTGAACATGGCCAGGAAGACGTCGAAACCGTCGCTAACGGCCTTTACGTCCTCGAGCGCCGTGAAGTCCACCCGGCCCGCTTCGTCAAGCCGCCGGAGCTTGCGGCGCAGTTCGTGCCGTTGTTTTCCGGCGAGGCTGTCCAGGTACAAGTCCCAGTTTTCCGGGAGTTCCAATTCCCAGGACGAGCCGTCCGGTTCCAGGGTAACGCTCGCTCCGATTTTTTCGGCCGCGGCGGTCAGGCATGACAGGGCCGGGGATTCGGGCCGCAGGCGGCGCAGGTCCAAGGCCCCCACCCCCCGGCCGGGCAGGTATTCCAGCAGGTTTTGAAAAAATTCCGTTTCGAGCCCCGGAACGGTCCAGAAATCAAGATAATCGCAGATTTCCGGATCGCCCACGAATGAGGCGGTCGCGTCCTTGAGGGACAGGGGCGCGACCCCGACGACGGCGCCGTCCTTTTCCAGCGCGACCACATGCGGCTTGGCCCCGTTCCCGAAGACGTCCCACCAGGTTTGCATCCATCGGGGATGCACGAAGACATGGGGCCAGGCGGGACTGTTTACAGGCAGGCCCGGCCGCGAAGCAAACGATTCAATAATTTTCAACACCGGATTATTTAACGTCCCCTCTCGAAGTCGGCCGGGGCTTCCCCAACATAACGAAGGGCCGCGGTTCGGGAAGCCCCGGCCCTTCGTCTATAATAGCAAGGTTTATTGAACATGCAAGCGCGCGCGTTCCCCGCGGCTGGCCGCGGGGAGCTTCAATAAAAAAATAATTTAGAACCGCCGGCGGCCGCGCGTCACAATCCCAGGCCCACGGCGACCTTCTCGTATTGATAATCCGAATTGCCGAAGGCCATGTCCGCGCCCAGGGTCCGCCGGTGGTACAGGTGCAGGTCGTGCTCCATGGTAAAACCGATGGCCCCGAAAATCCGGTGCCCCACCGTGGTGGCCTTCCGCCCCGACTCCCCGGCCCGGGCCTTGGCCATGGCGATTTCCTGGTCCGCCGGCCCGCCGGAAGCCAGTTTCCAGGCCGCCTTGAGCACCAGGTTGCGCAGGCCCAGGATATCCATCCACATGTCCACCAGGTAATGCTGGATAGCCTGATAGCTCCCGATGGGCCGTCCGAACTGGACCCGTTCCTTGGCGTACGCCGCGGTCAGGTCCAGCGCGGCCCTCATGGCCCCCAAGGCGTCGGCGGCCCGAGCCAGGGCGGCCTGGTCCAGGGCGGCCTGGACCAGGGGCCGGGCCCGGCCCTCCGGGCCGACGACATCCTGGTCCCTCAACCGGACCCGGTCGAAGACGACTTCGTACAGCTTTTCCTTGGTGATGGTTTTAAGGGGCGTCGCGCGCACGCCCGGCGCCTTGGCGTCGACCGCGAACACGGTCAGGCCGTCCCCCTCCCCGGTCCGGGCCGCGCAGAGGATATAGTCCGCGGCCCCGGCGTCGGGAATGAAGAGCTTGACCCCGTCGAGGACCCACCCGGCGCCGTCCCGCGCGGCCGTCGTCTTTAGGGCCGAAGTCTCCCACCCGCCGCCCGGTTCCTCGACGGCCAGGGTCAGGATAAGCTCGCCTCGCGCCAGGCGCGGCAGCCAGTCCCTTTTTTGGGCCTCGTCCCCGCCGGACAGGACCAGGGCGCCTCCCAGGACCGTGGAGGATATAAATGGCCCGGGGCAGAGGAAGTACCCCATCTCCTCCAGGAGCACGATCAAGTCCAAAAAGGAGAGGCCCGACCCGCCGCGGTCTTCCGGCAGCGACAGGCCCATCCAACCCAGGCCGGCCATTTTTTTCCAGAGGTCCGGGGAATAGGCCTGGTCGCCGTCGTTGACCTCCCGGACCAGTTCCCGGGGACATTCCTTTTTCAGGAAATTCCGGGCCGTCTGTTGCAGAATCCGTTGGTCCTCGTTCAAATCCCAATCCATGACGCGCCCCTTTCCTATTGCTCCCGAGGCAACCCCAGCCCGCGGGTCGCCAGGATGTTTTTCTGAATCTCGGATGTGCCGGCCCCGATCGGCCCGGAGAGGGCGTCCAGGTACCCCAGCCCCACCCGGCCGCCGAACGGCGCGTGCTTGGAACCTTTATCCAGAACGCCGTACGGCCCGAGCACATCCACGGCGGCTTGGGCCAGCTTGAGGCTCAGTTCCGTGAAGACCAGCTTCAGGGCCGAGGATTCCAGCAGGGGCACGCGGCCCTGGTCTAGCATCCGGATGGATTGCCAGTAGAAGCCGTAAAAAACCTCGATGTCCGTGGCCACGACCGCCAGTTTTTTCCGGACGTCGGGGCGGCGCGCCAGGGGAAGGCCGTCGCGGGTATTTTCCTTGGCGTATTGAACCAATTCCTCCAGCACCCGGCGAAAGGCGCCGGACCCGACGGCGATGCGCTCGAACTGAAGCGCCAGCATGACCAGGTAGAAGCCCCGGTTGACTTCGCCCACAACATATTTTTTCGGCGCGCGGACGTTGTCGAACACAACCTCGTTGAAGGAATGAATTCCGCAGATATTGACGATGGGCCGGATGGTCACTCCCGGGGAATCGTTGGGGATGATCATCAGCGTGGCGCCCTTGTGGGGCGGGGCCGAGGGGTCGGTCCGGACCAGGGTCCAGCCGTAATCCGTGACGTGGGCGCCGGACGACCATATTTTTCGGCCGTTGACGATAAAGTCGTCTCCGTCCTCCACGGCCGAGGTTTTGAGGGCCGCCAGGTCGGACCCGGCGTTGGGCTCGCTGTACCCCAGCCAGAACCCGGCCTCGCCCCGGGCGATTTTGGGCAGGAATTCCCGTTTCAATTCCTCGCCGCCCATCAGCAAAATGGTGGGAGCGCAGATGGTCGTGGCCACCCCGCCCACCGGGACCCGGTAATACGACAGCACGTCCGCCACAATGGCCGCCTTGACGGCGGAACCTTCCCCGCCGTATTCCCGGGGCCAGGACAACCTGGTCCAGCCCTTTTCGTCCAGCTTGCGGCTGAATTCCCGGGACAGGCCCTGATAGGCCGTTTCCAGTTGTGGAATGGTCCCGTACCCTCCCGGCCAGTACACGACGCGGTCGTCCCAGCCGGGAGGCGTCTCCCGGCGCACGAATTCCTCCACTTCCAAGCGGAAGTCGAGTTCCCGGGGAGAAAACCCATGGTCCACCACAGCACCCCCTCCTGACATAAGGATGGTTCGAAGATGAAGGTCCGGGCCGGGGCCTCGTCCTTGCGCGGGGCCCCGCCCTTGGCCGCTTTTTCCCCCGCGAAAATTAAATTTCGAGGGCCGCCTGAAAACCTTCGTGAATGGCCTCGGTCATTTTCCGCGGAGACTTGGCGTCGCCGATGGTCACGACCTTGACCCCGGTCCCGGCCACGCTCCGGGCCAGGTCGTTCACCGGGACCGCCCCCACGGCCATGACCACGGTATCGGCCGGGATGGTCTGTTTTTTACCCCCGGTTTCGACCACTATCTCGCCGTCCAGGATTTCCAGGAGCTTGACGCCGGTCAACAGGTCGACGCCCGCCAGGCGCAGGCTTTTGATCAAGGACCACCGCTGGGTGCGGCCCACGTTGCCGGCGACGCGGTCGGTCATTTCGATGACCGTGACGCGGCGGCGGGAAGCGTGGAGCAGGCGCTTGACGAAATCCAGGCCCTCGGCTTCGTGGTACATCAGAAAGGTGAAGGACTCCGGGTCCAGGACGCCCAGGGAGGCGATATAATGGGCCGTTTCGCAACCGGTGGCGTTCCCGCCGACCACCACCACGTTTTTGCCGATATCGGCGGTCCGGTCGCCAAGGACCTCCCAGGCGCCGACCACGTGGGGCTTGTCCCGGCCCGGCACGTTCAGGGAAACAGGCGTCGCGCCCGAGGCCGCCGCCAGGACGTCGGGCCGCTCGGCCGCGACCAGTTCCGGAGTAACGGTCGTATTCAACCTGACGTCCACCCCGTGGACCCGCATCCGCCGCTCCAGGCTGTCGATCAGGTATTGCAGGTCTTTCTTGCCTGGAGGGGCCTTGGCCAGGTTGACCTGCCCTCCCAGCCGGTCGCCTTTTTCGCACAAGGTCACCCGGTGCCCCCGCCGGGCCGCGGTCACGGCGAATTCCATGCCCGCCGGACCGCCTCCGGCCACCAAGACCTTTTTCGGGGCGTCCGTCTTTTTCACCGTGGTCTCGCCTTCCCGGCCGGCCAGGGGATTGACCACGCAGTGGACCGACTGACCGCCGAAAATGGAATCGAAACAACCCTGGTTGCAGGCGATGCAGTAGACCGCCTCGTCCAGGCGGCCGTCCCGGACCTTGTTGGGCAGGTCCGGGTCCGCGATCAAGGGGCGGCCCCAGCAGATCATGTCGGCCAGGCCGGCCCGCAAGGTCTTTTCCGCGACAAAGGGGTCCCCCAGGCGGTTGGAGGCGAAAACCGGGACCTTGACCTTGTCCTTGATCCCCGCCGCCAGATAGGCGTAAACCCCGGCCGGGACATTGGTGGTGAGTTGGGGAATATTGGTTTCGTGCCAGCCCCCGGTGACGTTGATGGCGTCGGCCCCGGCCCTTTCCAGGGCCGCGGCGAACAGGGCCTGTTCCTCGTTGGTGTTGCCGCCGTCCATGAAATCGTTGCCCGCGATGCGGATGCCGATGGACGCGTCCGGGCCCACCGCTTCCCGGATTTTCGACATCGTTTCCACGCCGAACCGCATGCGGTTTTCCAGGGAGCCGCCGTACTCATCGGTCCGCCGGTTGGAAAGGGGGGACGCGAACTGGGCGATGAGATACCCCGTGCAGGCCACGGCCTCGATATGGTCGAAACCCGCTTCCCTGGCTCGGCGCGCGCCCCGGGCGAAAGCGTCCTGGACCCGTAGGATGTCTTCCTTGGTCATTTCCCGGGGGACCACCTTGGTCAGCTTGCTGGCAATGGGCGACGGGGCGATGATCTCTTCCCCAAACATGAAAGAAAAGGACGAACGGCCCGCGTGAAACAACTGCGCGGCGATCTTGCAGGGGGCGTCCCGGTGGATTTCGTCGATGAATTTCTTCAGCGGCTCCACGTCCTCGTCCTTCATGATGGACGGCATCAGCGGCATGCCGCCGACCTTGTCGATGGCCAGGGGGCCGATGGTCATCAGCCCGACCCCGCCATGGGCCCGCGCCCGGTAAAAGGCCTCGAATCTCTTGTTGAACGAATAGTTGTCCGTGTAAGCCAAGCCCATCGACGGCATCACGATCCGGTTGGGAATCACCAGCTTGTTGATGACGATCGGTTCAAACAGCTTTTTGAACTCCATGAATCTCTCCTGTGGCGCCTCGCGGCCTCAATTCTTCCAAACGTTTTTCCGCCGCCCGGCGGGGCTGGACCCCGCGTGGCGAACCGGCGGCCGGTCGCCTTCGGCCCCGCCGAGCACGACCCGGACCCCAACCATGGCAGCAACATGCGTACCAACAAAATACATACAGCAACTTGTTGATTTTTAATTATCTCTTGGTCAAGCGGCGGCCGGCGGCCCTTTATTGCGCCGATATTTCGGCATTTTCGACGAAATATCGGCAGTCGGCCTTGCCCTGGCCGCTCCTGTTCCCTACAATGAGCCTGATGCGGGAGGTTGTAAACATGAATCCGCGACGCCCCCAAGCCCTGCCCGAAAGCCCGGACGAAACCGCCGAAATGGAATTCGACCTGGCCCGGGACTTGATGAAAAAAAGAGACCACGAACAGGCCTTCCGGGAATTGAGCCTGGCCGCGGGCAAGCTGCGCCGCTTCCTCGCTGTCGGCGGGGCCGACCGGAGCCGGCTTTTTTCCGCCATGGTCCTGGACCTGTCGAATCTTTCCTTCGCCGTGGGCCGGGGCATGCAGGTCCTGTCCTCCTACCTCGACGACGCCGTCCGGCTTTCGGAAAAATTCGGGGACGAACGCTCCCACGCCCTGGCTTGCCTTCACCTGGGCCGGCTGCTGGCCTACTTCGGAAAACAGGCCGAGGCCCTGGTCATGCTGACAGCGGGCAAGGAAAAGGTGGAACGGCTCGGCGACGCGGATATTCTCAACGCCGCGGCGGAATTCCTGGGGCTCTACTTCCTGGTCAAGGGCGATTTCAGGGAGACCAACATTTTTTTCGAGAAGGTGGAGTACAACTTCAGCCGGTCCGAGGACCCGCGACCGCTCTACCCCATGATCCTCTGGATGAGGGGATTGACCCTGTTTGTCGCGGGGGAGGCCCCCAGGGCGTTCGGCTTCCTGGAAAACTACCGGCGTTCAGCCCTGGAAATGGGTTGGAGCGCCGTGGCTTCCATCGCCGGAGCGCTCCTGGGGTTCTGGCTGGCCGCGGCCAGGAAAAAGGAGGACGCCCTGTTCCATCTGCGGGCGGCCCTGGAAGAGTCGTCACGGAGCAAGAACGCCTATTCCCTCTTCATCGCCCGGGCCGGGCTGTCGCTTCAGACCTATCATGACGGGGACCTGGAAAAAGCCTATAACATTCTTCGTTCCGCCCTGGAAGAAGGAGAAAAAGCCCGTTCCGCGCCGCAAATCCTGATCTCGTTTCATCTAATGGACATGCTGGCCGCCTTCCGCGACCGGGGCCTGCCTCCGGCCGCGGCGGGCTGGGAATTCAAGGAGCGGCTGGAACTCTACCGTCAGGATTTGAACCTCTCGCTCAGAGGCATCGTCCTGCGGCTCGAGGCCCAGGAAAAAATCCGGGCCGGCCGGGCCGCCGAAACAGCCATGGCCGACCTGATCGCCGCCCGGGACTGTCTTCGAACCACCGGCGCCGCTTTTCTTCTGAACGACGTTCACATCGCCATGGCCCGGCTGTTGCTGCGGGAGGGACGACGCGAGGAAGCCCTGGCCCTGGCCCAGACCGCCTGGCGGGGAATCAGGAGCATGGGGTTGGCGCCGGAATTACTGCCGGACGACCTTCAAGCCCTGCTCGACCAGGCCGCGCCGGACGCTTTCGCCCGGGACTCGGCCCTGGAGTTCATGGACCGTTACTTTGAATTTTTGCACGAACTTGACGCCGCCGAGGACGAGACGGACCTGTTTCACCGTTGCGTCAGCCGATCCAGCCGCTTGTTGGGGGCGGAGCGGGGCGCCTTGTTCTGGGTCCCGGACGACCAGAACGAAAAAACGCTGGAGTTCAGGACCGGCTTCAATTTTTCCAAGCGGGAATTGGAATCGCCGGCCTTTCGACCCTCCCTGGCCCTGGCGAGGGAAGCTTTCCGGAAAAACCGGAACATCGGGACCAAGCCGGAATACCGAGCAGACGCCGCGATCGATAGAAAAATAATCGACCTGCTCTGCCTGCCCATTGAGGTGGGCCGCCGGGTCAAGGGCGTCCTTTACTGCGACAACGCTTTCGTCAGCTTGAACTTCGACTTTATTCCGGCCGAAATCACGCCGCTTTTGGTCCGGCACGCCGCGAGGTATTTCAGGCGGGTCCTGGAGTGCCTGAAACTGCGCGAAGAAAGGAGCCGCCTGGCCGCCGATAAGTCCAGCCGGCTGGAAAGCCTGGGGAGCGAGCCCTTCCTGACCCAGTCGCGGGTCATGTTCAAGGTGCTGGGCCAGGCCGAAAAGGCCGCGCGCAGCGAAGCCACGCTCCTGGTGACGGGAGAGACCGGGACGGGCAAGGAACTTCTGGTCGCCAGGCTGCACAAGATTAGCCGCCGGTCCGCGGGATCGTTCATCGTGGTGGATTCCACCGCCATTCCGGAAAATCTGGTGGAAAGCGAGCTGTTCGGCCACGAAAAGGGGGCTTTTACCGGCGCGGACAGCCGCAGGCGCGGCCGCATCGAACTGGCCCACGAAGGGACCCTGTTCATCGACGAGATCGGGGAACTGCCCCTTGGGGCCCAGGCCAAGCTGTTGCGGGCCCTCGAAAACAAAACCTTTTATCGCGTGGGCGGGACCCAGCCCGTCAAGTCAGATTTCCGGCTGATGGCCGCCACCAACCGGCGCCTGCCGGATGAAGTGGCGGCCGGACGCTTCCGCCAGGACCTGTACTACCGCCTGAACGTCATCCCCCTGACCCTCCCGCCCCTCAGGGACCGGGGCGACGACGTCATCCTTCTGGCCCGGCATTTTTTCCGGCACTTCTGCCAAAAATACAACCGTCCCAGGCTGGAACTGACCCGGCGGGACGAGGAAAAACTGACGGCCTACCCCTGGCCGGGCAACCTGAGGGAACTTAAAAACGTCATCGAACGGGCCGTGATTCTTTCCGCCGGAGACCGGTTGGCCCTGGACATCCCCCTGGGCGCCGCCGGCCCGGAAAGGCGGACCGACCTTGACCTGTTGACCATGGACGAACTCCAACGCCAGCATATCATCCGGGTGCTGGAAAAGACCGGCGGCCGCATCGACGGCCCCCGGGGCGCCGCCGCGATTTTGGGCCTGAAGCGTTCGACCCTGTATTCACGGATGTATAAGCTGGGATTGCGTTCGTGGAAAAACAAATAAAAAGGGGGCCTCGCGGCCCCCGATAATTTACACGTCGACAAACAGGCTTACCACCTGCGGCCGCCGCCTCCACCACCGCCGCCGCCGCCGCCGCCGCCGGGCCGGTCGGTGCGGGGCTTGGCTTCGTTCACTTTTACCTGACGCCCCTTGACTTCTTTTCCGTTGAGAGCGGCAATAGCTTGTTCACCCTCGCCCCGGTTGGCCATCTCCACGAAACCGAAGCCTTTGGACCGGCCGGTGTCACGGTCCATGATGATCTTGGCGCTCTGGACTTCGCCGTAGCCGGCGAAAAGATTGTTGAGGTCGGACTCGGTCACCTGGTACGAAAGGTTCCCAACATAAAGATTCATTGCCATTCTTTAATACTCTCCTTCATTTTTGGGGAACGAACAGCTAGAGCGTAATACGTGAAAAGGCGGCCAACTCCGCATTACAGTCACGAAAAGCGCGTCCAAGATCTGCTCAGACCACATTTGGCGAGTGATTCTAACGCGCTAAAACCTCCAATGCAAGCAAAAAATAAAAACCCGGAGCAAAAAAAACACCGGACGCAACTAGCCGTTAGGAAACAAAAAAACGGCTTGATCCGGAAGAGCCGCCCGTCTTTATCTTTTTGACGTCAAGGCCGACCCGGGCGACGCGCCCGCCGACCCGGGCCTAAAAATCCGGACGACGGTCGCGGGGCGTTCCCGAAACATCCCCGCGGGCCCCCGGCGGCGAAAGTATTTGCCTTAACTCTCCGCCTAAATTAGAATAACGGAAAAATACCCACGGGGGGACGCCCGGAACATGACTGAAAAACAGGACCAACTTCGCCGAGAGATGATTGAAATCTGCCGGATCATGCACCGCAAGGGCCTGATCGCCGCTTCCGACGGCAACGTCAGCCTCCGCCTGGACGCCGAAAGAATACTGATCACTCCCAGCATGATCAGCAAGGGCTTCATGACCGCCGACCAGATCGCGGTGATGGACTTGAAGGGCAACCTCCTGGAAGGCCCCTTGCCGCCCAGCTCCGAAAAATTCATGCACCTCAAGGCCTACGAGCTGAGGCCGGAAATTCAGGCCGTTATCCACGCCCACCCCCCCCTGGCCATCGCCGCCACCCTGGCCGGCGTCTCCCTCGAGGAACCGATCCTGCCGGAAGTCATGGTCACCCTGGGAGGCATCCCCAGCACGCCGTACGCCACGCCGGCCTCGCCCCAGGCCGTGGAAGTCATCCAGGCCCCGATCAAGGCGGGCCGCAACGCCCTGGTCATAACCCGCCACGGCAGCCTGACCCTGGGAAAAACCCTGCTGGAAGCCTATAACTTTCTGGAAAAAGTCGAGCACACGGCCATGGTGCTGCTGGCCGCCCGGCCCCTCGGCCCCATTGCGCCGCTTCCGGAAGACGAAGTGAAACTCCTCAAATTCATGGGCCAGGCCGCGGGATACCTGCCGCTCGAGGAATGACTCAAAACCGGCCCCGCGCGACCCGAAACGGATGAAACCGCGCGGGGCGGGCCCTCATGAAAAGGCCTCGCCTCGTCGAAAACCAACTAATGAAAAAAGGATAAAAGCAGATGCAATACAACATGATCCTGGCGATTTTCTGGAGCGTTTTTCTGGCCGAGCTGGGGGACAAGACTCAACTGGCCACGCTCTGTTTCGCGGCCGAGGGGGAATGCCGCCCCTGGGAAGTCTTCCTGGCCTCGGCCAGCGCCCTGGTCTGTTCCACGCTCATCGCCGTGCTGGTGGGGTCGCAACTCAACCGCTTCATCAACCCCCAGTATTTAAAAATAGTGGCCGGCGCCGCCTTTATCGTGATCGGCGCCTGGGTGCTGTACGGCGCGGTGAAGTCGGCCTAGCGACGTCCCCACGCCTCCCGGGCCGGAACGGGCGGGGCCTACCGTGAAACGGCCCCCAGGGGGTGCTCCCGGCCGGGCAGGTCCATGCCCCGGCCCGACCCGCCGCTCCAGAACGCCCTTTCCGAGGCCCCGGTCAGTTTTTGCATCCGCCGCAGGTACTCCTCCGAGCGGTCGAGATAAAAGGACAAGGCCCGGGAAAATTTTTTCCCCACCAGTCCGTCCACGAACATCTGGCTGATTTCCTTATATCGCTGTAAAACAAACTGACTGCGGACCAGGACCTGCCGCTCCTCCGGGGACATGCCCTGCAGAAAGACCCGGAGTATCGTTCCGGCGCGGGGCTGGTACATCCAGAAATACAACAGATCGAGGGCGTTGATGATAATGATCTTTTCCAGGTCCTTGGCTTCCGCGCCCAAGGTCTGTATGAAGTCCTTGGGCGAGTCGAGCATTTCCAGCAGGTCGGCCTCGGGAAAAACCTCCTCCAACCTGGAATAGGTGTCGAAGAGCTGTTCCAGCTTGACGGCGTAATCCCAGGCCCGCATGCGGATGTTGTGGAAACGGTCCGCCGCGCCCTCGATCAGGCCCGCCACGAAATCCGAGGCGCCCTTGGCGATCACCGCCGCCCATTTTTCCAGTATTTCATTGACCTGAAGGACCCCCTCGGCGGCCAGGACGCCTCCTATGGCCGAGTTCAGAAACAAGGCCAGGGGAATGGACAGGATGCTGCGAAAAAAATTCCCCACTATCGCCCCTCGGGGCAGGCCCCGAAAAGCGTTGTGGCTGGAAATATATATTCCGTTGGCCGCGGCGATGACGGAATAGAGAATGACCGGGCTGGTTTCCGTGTTAATGTTCAAACCATGGTCCAGGAGTAGGGTCTTGACGACGTAATCGAGAAGAGGCACGGAAAAACCGGTGAAAAGAAGGGAGTCGGCCAACCTGTCCCAACTGACGTAACTGTTCCATCGCAGCAACGGCGACCGCCGAATCCCGCCCCCGCCCAACACCGACTGGATGATATTGCGCAGCCCGGTGATGCCGAACCAGATGACCGCCCCGAAATAGGCCAGGAGCCACCAGTCCTTGGTCAGGAAAAAAGCGAGGAAGGCGGGGATGAACCCAATGAGCACCTTCAACCCGATTTTTAGGTTGGTGTTCAGATAAGTCCAGGACAAGGCCTTGGGCGCCGCCTCGGGCGGGGGAGGCGCCAGGCTCAGGCCGTTGGATTTATCCCGGCGGATGCCGCCCAGGGAGA
Organism: Pseudomonadota bacterium; assembly: GCA_043806915.1. Classification (GTDB taxonomy): domain Bacteria; phylum Desulfobacterota; class Desulfarculia; order Adiutricales; family JAGVGV01; genus JAZDGM01. Next base: position 15,495 of record JAZDGM010000200.1, read on the forward strand.
TGAGGTTGGAAGGCCCGTCCCGGTCCACGGAAGTGCGGCCCACCACCCAGTCGTCCCGAGGCCCCATGCCCAGTCGTCGCAACCCCGGAATCGCGCGCATCAAGGCGTAAAAGGAATTAAGCCAGGGTTCTGGGCTTTCGGCGGGCCGGTGAGTGGTGCGCCGGCAGACGGAAACGCTCACGGGCAGGTCCTTGATTCTCTCTTCCAGGGTGGTCCGGATGCTCTTTTGGGCCCTTTTGGGAAGCGTCTCCACGACCGCCAAGCCCATGCCCGGGGTCCGGGACGAGCGACCGGTGGAATCGCTGCCAATACGCCCCTTGAGCGGCCGGCCATGGTAAAAGCCCTTAAACCTACCGAGGTTTTTCAATATTTCGTTCATTCCGGCTAAACGATCGGCCGCGTCCGGAGCAGGGGAATCCTCCAACTCCCGAATTACCCGGCGCAGCACCCGCTTGAGTTCCACCACGCCTCCGGCGTTCATGGCCCGCTGAAGCTGCCCGATCTCCCAGACGCCCAGTTTTTTACCGGATACGAAGTCCTTGAGGTTGAACATTTCCAAGTGAGTGATCAATCCGCGGCAGGTGTAAAGCAGCTCGATGACATCCGGCAGGTCGAGGTCGGTCAGGTTAAGGGTGACCCGATACCCGGTGTGAAGCCCGGTCAGGACATTCAGAAGGTCTTTGGGGGAATAGGACAGCAAGCGCGGCGCCTGTCCGTTTTCGCCCGGTTCCAGGGGATCGTCCGGTCCCGGCGCCAGACCCGGGCGCAGGTAGCGTTCCATGATGGCGTGAATGTCCAGAACGTCCATCTCCCGCACCATGGCGGCCAGGTTTTCCGCTTGTTCCCCCGAGGAAGAAAGAGCGATTTCCCTCAGGGCCGCCGTTCGTTCACGCAGCAGGGGCAGCATTTTTTTATGAATGAAATGCGCCAGGTGTAAAAGGGACGCCTGCCCCTTGCCGACAAATTCCCGAAAATCCTCCCGCTCCAGCGGAGGGAGTTCGAGGCCGTAAGCGGAATTTATGACCGGCCGGTCGTCGGAATTGAAATGCTCCAGTTTCCGGAAGACGATTTCCTGTTGCCACTCGGAGACGACCCGACCGTCGGCCATCAGGGCGCTGACTTCGGGTTGGGCCAGGAAATCCAGGAAATCGTGGGCGCCGGAAAAACCGCGGGGCGCCCAGATGAATTGAACGAACCGGCCCCGGAACCTGGCCCCGAATTCCAGCCCGATCCGGACGCTGATGCCCATGGTTTCGGCCGCTTCCAACAACTCCCGCGCCGCCTCGGGCCGGACATGGTAGTAGTAGACGACGGTCAAGGAACGGATGCCCTTGATCCAGGCGTCCATGATCAAATGAGTCGGCGATTTCCGGCCCTTGGTGTTGGAATCGTGAACATGGTCGTCAAAGGTCAGTTGGTTCCATTCCTCGGGCATTTCCAGAAGATGGTATTTTTCCAGTTGGGCCCGGATAAGCCGGGGCTTGCCGGAAAACACGGCCCGGAAATCATGGGCGAGTTCCAACTGCCGGCGATAATTCCCATGGGCCCGGACCAGTTCCTTCATTATCTGGAGAAGGACCCGGCCGGTATTGATCCTGAGGGTGCTGCGGGCGCAATGAAGGACCTCGTCGCGGACCGACCGCAGGGCCATGATGCGGTCCTCGGCCGCGCCGATCTCCAAGGCGTCCAGGAGATGAATGACGGCGTAGGCGATGCGAAGCTCCTTGGGCGCCGCCATCTCCTTGATCCCGTTGGGGTGAAGGTACGGGTCGAACAGGCTTTTCAGGTACTTGCGCGTGTGGACCCGACTAAGCGCCTGGTTGACGATGCCCAGGAGCTCATGATCCTGTCGATCGAACAAAAAAAAGGAATCGGTCATGGCCGACTTTTCCTTTCCACCGCGGGAAGATCTTTCCGTAATACTATTGTCACACTTTTGCAAAAATAACGCCACATGATTGTAACAATGCCGGCCCAAGGGTCGAGCGCCCAATCCAGCGAAAAAATTGCCGATTAACGCCCGACCGGACGCCCCGGGGCCGCGACGCCGCCAAAAAATCCGACGAGCCGTAAAAATATTTTATACCCTGGAAAGTTTCGCGTGTTTTCCGGGCCGTGAACCCGGCGTCCGCCGGTCCGGGTTGAAGCCGCCGCCGGCTTTATATCCGGAGGGCGGCTGGTCCGCCCGCCATCACCCCCAGCCGAGCTTGGTTCGCAAAATTTCGAAATAATCCTTATAGGGGTTTTTAACCAAATTGATGCTGCGCTCGGACCGCCGGACCACGACCACGTCCTCGGGCTCCAAGGGACAAAGGACTTGTCCGTCCGAGGTCAGCAAGACGTCGGTGGGCTCCCGGGAGACCGCGATTTCCACGGTGACGTCCCGGGGTAGGATCAAGGAACGATTGCTCAGGGTGAAGGGACAGATCGGAGTCAGGATGATGGATTCGTGAGCGGGGTGGACAATTGGCCCCCCGGCCGCCAAGTTATAGGCGGTGGAACCGGTGGGCGTGGAAATAATCAACCCGTCCGCCCGGTAGGAGCTGAGGTTCAGTTTGTCCACCTTGACCTTGAAGTCCAGAATCCTGGCGAAGGCGCCTTTATTGATCACCACGTCGTTCAGGACCCGTTGGCTGGTCCGGACCAGGCCCGCTTGCCGCACCTCCACTTCCAGGGTCATCCGGGGCTGGACCTCGAACTTGCCGGCCAGGACCTTTTCCAGAGTCGGATACAGATCGCTCAGGCTGATTTCGGTCAAAAACCCAAGCCCGCCCATATTCACCCCCAAGAGCGGGGCGCCGTACCGGCCCATGGTGCGGGCGGCGAACAGCAGGGTGCCGTCCCCGCCAAGAACAACGCCCAGCTCGACGCGGCGGGAAATGGAATCGATGGACGAGGCGGCGGTCGCGTCCGCCCCTTCCCCCGGCGCCGGAGTCAAAACCGGGGCCTCCAGCCCGCGGGCCACGAGCCATTGGCGCAGTTTTTCCGCTTCCGCCTCCGCGCGTTCGTCCTTTTTGACCACCAGCCCAACGGTGTTCATTCCTGGCTCTTTTCTTGGTTTTCCGCTTCCAGGTAGGCCTGATAGGCCTCGTGATCCATCAGAAGGTCCAATTCGGCGGCGTCGGCCAGGCCAACCTTGGCGATCCAGCCCTTTTCCAGGGGGGATTCGTTAATCAGACCCGGATGGGCTTCCAATTCAAGGTTCGATTCGAGCACCGTCCCGCTGACGGGCGCCGTCAGCTCGGAAGTGGTCTTGGCGGATTCTATTTCTCCAAACGGCCGGTCCATGGTCAAGCGTTTCCCGGCCGGCGGCAGGTCCAGGTACACTATTTCGCCCAAGTGGGCCTGGGCGTAGAAGGTCAGGCCGATCCAGGCCGAGGCCTCCTCCACTTTCACCCAAACATGTTCCCGATGATATCTGATCAAGACTTATCCTCCCCGGCGACGTCTTTTGGAAACCAACCCCGGACCGAACCGTCGCTATCGGAAGATAACGGTTTTTGACCGTTGGTCTCAAGGTTTTTCTTGAGACCTGGAAAAATTACGTGGAAAAGCTGGCAATATACATTTTCTTTTGTTTTAATTAGGTAATTTTGGAACAAGCCGAATACGCCGACCGTTGGTCCCTGGACCTGGTCCCCACCGGCGCGGTTTCGCCTCGGCTGAAACATAACCAATTCCGGGTCGGGCCTCGCGACTGGACGCGGGGCGCCTCGGGGTAGCCTCAAACCTTCAACTTGGAGTCCGGCCGCTCATGGATGAAACGAATCAAGGTTCAAATTCCACCCCACCGGTAGAGTCGGGACCGGAAGGCGTCCCGGGGTCCGCTGAACGACCGGCGAGAAGCCGGGGCGGGGCGGAAAGCGCCATCCCGGGCCTGGAAGAAGTCCGGGGGCTTTACCGCGGACTTATGGAAAAGGTCGAGGAAATCCACCAGGCCAACGAACGGGCCTATAAAAGAATTCGCACGATTCGACACCTGCTCATCGGGTCCCGGGGACTGGCCGAATTCTTTCGAATTTTGATCGAGGAACTTGGCGGGCTGGAAGTGGACCAGACCGTGGTCTCCCTGGCCGAGGAAACGGTGGACCCCAACCGTCCCTCCATTGTAAACCTGCCGGAATCCATAAGGAAAAAACTAAGATTCCTCGATCGCGAAACCTTGCGGAACATGATCTTCCCCGCCGGACGAATGGAATTCCACATCGGGCCGGTCTCGGACCAGGCCGTCGCCTTTTTCCTGGACGACGACATCGAATCGTGCGTTATCGCCCCGCTGATCTTTCATGACGCCCTCATGGGCTGTCTGCACCTCGGGTCGCGCTCCGCCGAAAGATTCCCGGCGGATCACTCCCTGGACCTCATCGAGGACTTGGCCGTGACCGCGGCCCTGTGCCTGGACAACGCCGCCACCCATGAACGAAACGAGGAACTGGCTTCCACCGACGCCTTGACCGGCGTGGCCAACCGGCGTTCCTTTTTTCAGTGTTCGTCCCGGGCCATGGCCCTGTCCAGGCGTCATGGGGACGACCTGGCCTGCATCTACCTGGACCTGGACGAATTCAAGCCGATCAATGACGCTTACGGGCATGAAACAGGGGACAGGGTCTTGAAGACAATCGCCGGATTCATCAAATCTCGTCTGCGCCGGACCGATATTTTCGCCCGCTTGGGCGGGGACGAATTCGCGATTCTCCTGCCGCGAGTGAACCTCAATGACGCCAGGAACCTGGTCCGGACCTTGAAGGAAGGAATAAAAAACATTCATTTCCCCGAAGGCGCTCCGGAAAATTCAAAAATTTCCGCGTCGTTCGGGGTCGCGGCCCTGTCTCCGCTCGACGAAAGCCTCACGGACCTGATCGGTCGGGCCGACCAAGCCATGTACGAGGAAAAAAACCAACGGAGACAAAAGCAACCTCGCGACGACGCGGCCTGAACAGCGGCGCGCCGGGCAATTACCCACCAACCGCTTTTGCCGGGGGGGGCGCCGCTTCCCCCCGCCCGGGCGCGGCGGCCTCGGTTGAATAAGGAACCGTCAAGGCGACGGCGGTCCCGGCCCCGGGCGCCGTCTCGACCCGCAGGCCCCCTCCCAGGGAAACCAAGCGCTCATTGATGCTGAATAGGCCGAAAGACCGGTTGGAAGCGGCCTCGTCCAGTTGGGAAACATCGAACCCGATCCCGTCGTCACGGACGGACAATTCTAGCCCGCCCGCGGCGAACAGAAGGGTCAGGGCCGCCCGGCCGGCCTGGGAATGCCTGATGACATTCATCATCAGCTCCCGGGCGGCCCGGAAAAGAACCATGGCCACATCCGGCGCCACGCGCCGGGGAGGCCCCGCGCACGAAAAGGAAAACCCGATCTTGTGGGTTTTACCCATCTCCTCGGCCAACCAATCCAGGGCCGGGCCCAGGCCCAGTTCAAAAAGAATGGGTGGGCTCAGATCGAAGGTAATGTCTCGAATTCCACTAAACATGCGGTCGAGCAGCGTCATGACCTCCTCGAGGCTTTCCTTTTCCGCCTTCCCGAAACCATTCAACCTCAGGGGCTTGAGCTTCAAAAGGGCCGCGGCCAGAAGCTGGCCGATATTGTCGTGCAGATCGACCGCCAGCCGCCGCCGTTCCCGCTCCTCGACCAGGCTCAGTTCGGAACCCATTTGTTTCAATCTATCCTGATAGACCAGCAGCGCTTTCTGGGTTTTTTCCCGTTCCGATATCTCCTTTAGGAGCAGTTCACGGGCCCTTTTCTGGCCCTGGGCGAAAAAGGCCGCCATGGCCCCGCCCAGCAGGCAGGCCAGGATAAAAGAGACCCGCAAGACCACCGACCGGGCCGGGACATTGGTGAAAAGGGATTCCATCAAGGTCTCCGGCCCTTCCAGCACCAGGTCGCGCAAGTCGTGGTGAAAAAAATAGAACTGAAAGACCCCGTCAAATATCCAAAAAGCCGCCCCCAGCAGCACGGCGGCTCCAAAAATATAAAAAAAAAGCCGGGGCGATGACTCTTCGGCCGGCATATCACTCCTGGTCCCGTTGAATCATTCGATGCCATCGAAAATGGGATCGGCTATTTTCCTCAGGTTCGGCGGAATCCGATAGCCGGTCAATTCCGCCGCCTTGGCGTTCAAGGCGATCCCGAGGGGCTCCTTGTAGACCTGCTCGATATCCCGCGGTTTTATTCCATGGAAAATCTTGGTAATCACCGCGGCGTAAAAATACCCTAGGGAGGCGTAGTCGGCCCGGGCGATGCCCATGACCACGCCGCGGCGGACCAACCTTGGTCCGACCACCGGAGAAAAAGTTACCACTCCCCGGTCCATGAAGGGGCGAACGACCTCGGGCAGGAAAGTGATCGAAAGGCCTCGATGGTCCGTGACCAGGAAAGCGTCGACCCGCCGGGCGAGCCGGTCCACGCAGGCGCCGACCTGGGCCTTGATTTCCCCGGGCGAGGGGGCGGAGGAGGCCGCGACGCAGGCGGCGACCTCGAACCCGCGCCTGGCCGCTGTTTCCCGCACAACCTCGAGATGGCCTATCGCCAAGCCGTCCGGCGTGTCCTCGTAAATAAGCCCCAATTTTTTAAAGTTCAAAAGATCGTGAAACAACTCAAGGCGCCGCTGAATCCTGGTGGGGTCGCACCAGGCGTGTACATTGTCCCGGCCGGAGTCCCCGGGGCTCATGATTATGCCCGCGCGGACCGGGTCGGCGGTTGAAAAAACCATAATGGGAGTGTTGTGCACGTAGGGGACCAGGTCTTCCCCGGCCCAGGTCCCGGCCGCCAGAATCAGGTCGACGTCCTGGTCCCGGGAAATCCTGGAAAGAATTTGCTCCCTGATTTCACCTCGCCGGCTTGAATCCCAACCCGCCGACCAAAACCCTTCCCGGATGAATTCCAGATAATCGCTTTTCAGCCTGGTCGACATCCAGTCCCATAAAACGGAGGAATTTTCCTCGCCGGGCAGGTCGGGCCAGGCGCTTTTTTCAATCCAGCCCATGTCCATGAGGGCCAGGACAATATGTTCCAGACTGCCCCGATAATTGACATAGGGCCCGCCCTCGTAATAGACGATGCGCCATTTTTTTCCGAAATGAAGCTGGGGGGGCAGGCCGGAAGGCTTTTCATGGGCCGAGGAATAAGTCCAGGTCGCCGACGTCAGGACGACGGCCGCCAGCGCGGCGATGCAAAATATTCTCGATCCGCCGCCCGAGGCCGCGACGGTAGGTGTGACGAAAGTGTTCATTTGAAAAATACCGCTGGACGACTTTTTTCCGCCCTGGCCAATAGTAAGCTAGGAAATCCGGTCCTGTCAAACGGATAATCAGGAAAAGGGGCCGCCGTTTCAAGACCCCGCCGTCGCCGGGACCGGGGCGCATTTCCGCCGACGTTGTTTTTCACCGGCGGAAAAAACGCCTTACCCGACTTCATGGTGAAGTGAGCAAAAATGGCGGGAAATTCACTTGCGCAAATAAATTCATATTGTAATATTATACAGTTACGCTTTGGAAACCATTTATGGCGCCAAAATCATTTTTTGTGCAATTTTAAGGCTGGTTCCCAAGCTCTAGCTTGGGAACCTCGGCCAGGGAAGCTCCAGACAACTATATGCTTCAACTTCTTTACAAACAGATCAAATTTTTACTTGACGGTTTGAGGCGAAGCTTCGCCGGCTTCCTCACCCTAGAAATATGGATGTCCATGTTAACTTAAAGCCCCCCTCACCCCAGCCCTCTCCCCCCAAGAATGGGTGGATATGGAGAATAATCACTTCTGTTTTGTTCCTTTTATTCTGAAAGACAATACCTTGTTCCAAACGGAGGCGGCCCGGGCCAGGGCCGGACAATTATCTCCCTCGCCCCCCGACGGGGGGAGAGGGTTGGGGTGAGGGGGGGAGTC
>JAZDGM010000201.1:0-15801 GCA_043806915.1 Pseudomonadota bacterium
GCTCTCCGGGCAAGGCCTATCCCCTGGCCGGCGATTATGGGCGGTGGCGGGGCGCTGCATTTCTAGAGTGAGGAAGACGGAGCTTCCCTGGCCGAGGTTCCCAAGCTAGAGCTTGGGAACCCGCCTTTCTCATTTGGCCATTTTCCTGACATTTTCAACCGGCCGCTGACAGTATGTCAATCCCGAATTCCTGCGCATCACCGGTTTCACGGCCCAGGAACTTTACCAAATGCAGCCCCTCGCCGTGGTTCACGATTTAGAAGGACATCCATTGCAAACTAACCAGTCGAAAGTTGCAACCGACAGCCAAGAAATCAAGCTTATAAAAATGGATGTCTTTTTGATAGGATATTGGCCTGGGAAGGAATAAATACCCCCTTTAAATAGGAAGTTTTCCTCGGTTAATGGTATATAGGGAAGATGAAACAAATAATTCGGGCAAATTTTAGACGGGAACCAAGGTTCCCGGGACCGGAAAAAACTTCCGACCTAGCGGCGGTGGAGGCTCGGGCGTGGCTTTAACCATTATCCTGACCATACTCGGGCTGGCCTTCGGCGCGGCCCTGGATGATGAGTTCGGCCTGGTGGTTCTGGGGCTGGTGGGTTTTCTGTTGGGCCTGACGGCCAACCTGCGCTCCCGCCTGGGCCGGCTGGAAAAAGATAAGACCTCGCTTCTGCTTCGAATCGAGGCCTTGGAAAAGGGGGCGGCCGTGGTCTTGCCGGGGGTCCCGGCCGCGGTCCGACTGGAACCAACCGCGTCTTTTTCCGAGGAATTTCAAGGACGGGACGTCGTCGAAAAAAGCGCGGCGCTTGACGGGGCCCCTCCCGTGGGCCCAACCGAGACGGTTGAGCCGGATTTCGCCTTTGAGCAGGCTGGCCCTCCGGTACTCCCGCTTCAAGTGGAGCCTTCCGCCTTTTCGGAATTAGCTTCAAAATTCAAATTTTTTTTTACAACCGCCAATACTGTGGTCGCCATCGGCGGGGTGGTGCTCTTTTTCGGAGTCGGCTTCCTGCTGAAATACGCGGTTGAGCATGGACTTTTCCCCCTGGAACTACGCTATATCGGGGCCGGGCTGCTGGGTTTGGCCCTGCTGGCCGCGGGGTGGCTTTTACGTATAAAAAGAAGAAATTACGCCCTGCTGCTTCAGGGCTGCGCGGTGGGCGTGCTGTATATCGCCATTTTTTCCGCGGCCAAATGGCATGGGCTGATTCCCCTGCCTCTTTCCTTCGCTCTTCTGACCGCCCTGGCCGTCTTGTCCGGGATGCTCGCCGTTTTACAAGACGCCCGGGGACTGGCGGCCTTTGGGACCTTGGGCGGTTTCCTGGCGCCGCCCCTGACATCCACGGGGGGAGGTCACCACGTTCTTCTTTTCAGCTATTACGCTCTGTTAGGGTTCGGAATACTGGGGGTGGCCTACTATAAAACCTGGCGGGAACTGAACCTGATCGGCTTTTTCTTCACCTTGGGGATCGGGTCCGCCTGGGGGTTCGAATATTACCGGCCGGAGCTTTTCAAATCCACCGAACCATTCCTGATCATTTTCTTTTTTCAATATCTGGCGGCGGCGGTGCTCGGCGCGTTGCGTCGCCCCGCCGACCTGAAAAAACTATTGGACGGGACCCTGGTTTTCGGCTTGCCCGTCGCCGCCTTCAGCCTACAGGCCGAAATGGTTTTGGGGATGGAATACGGGTTGGCCTGGAGCGCCCTGGCCCTAGGCGCCATTTACCTCCTTCTGGCGACGACTTTATGGAAATACAACCCTGTCTTCCTTGGAATTTTGGCCGAGGCGTTTTTAGCCCTGGGAACGGTTTTCGGCAGCCTGGCCATTCCCTTCGCCCTGGATGGAAAATGGACTTCCGCGGCGTGGTGCCTGGAAGGCGCGGCCCTGGTCTGGATCGGCCTTAGACAGCGCCGGGTCCTGGCCCGCTTCTTCGGGTACCTGCTTCAACTGTCTTCGGGCTTGGCCTTTCTCCTGGCTTTGGGCCTTGACGGGGAAAGCCCGCCCCTGCTCAACCGGGACTTTCTCGGCCTGATGCTGATAAGCCTTGGCGGGCTGTTCACCAGCTTTATCCTCTGGAAAAGCGAGACGCCTTCCCCGAGAAACGAAAAACGCTTGCACTGGTTTTTCCTGGCCTGGGGCCTGATATGGTGGTATGCGGCCGGACTGCGGGAAATCGACATCTTCTTGCCGTCGCGTTTTCAGGAAAACGCCTCGATCGCCTTTTTCGCCCTTAGCGCGGGCCTAATGCACCTGTTTTACCGCCGCTTGAACTGGGCGGCCCCGCGGGGTCCTATTTTCGGCCTGGCGCCGGCGCTTATACTTTTTTTCATTTTCCACGCGGCCATGCACCTCGGCCGGCATCCCTTCGAGCGGTATGGCTACCTGGCCTGGCCCTTCGCCCTGGCGATGCACTATTATCTCCTTTACCGCTCCGAAGACGACCTTAACCCCGTGTTCAGGCGTGTTCAGCATGTCGCCGGCTTGGCGCTCCTGGCCGGCCTGGCGGCCTGGGAATTATCCTGGATGGCCGATAAATTCACCGGCGGCGCGGGCGTCTGGGGCTTCCTGGCCTGGGGCCTCATCCCGGGTTTCCTGGCCCGGTTCCTTCTGTCCGGGAAAGGCGGCTCGATCTGGCCCTTAAAAAAACAGGCGGCCGATTACTACCGACATGGCGCGCCCCTGCTCCTGGCCTGGACCTGGTTGTGGCTGCTTTATGGAGCGTTGACCCTGGCAGGCGACCCTTGGCCCTTAAAATACATCGTGTTCCTCAATCCCCTGGAAGTGGCGCAATTGCTCATGCTGGTGGTCCTGTGGGACTGGCGTCAAACGATGAAAACCGCAGCCCCGGCCTTCCCGGTTGAAATTCCGGGAAAATTTCTCAATTACTTTCTGGGCTTGACGCTGTTCGCGACCGCTCATGGCATTCTGGCCCGCGCCGTCCACTTTTGGGTCGGAATCCCCTTCGAGCTTCGGGACCTGACCAGGAACATGACCTTTCAAGCCGGGCTATCCATTTTTTGGACCATCACCGCCTTGGGGGTCATGTTCGCCGCGACCCGTAAAAACGTCAGGGAAGCCTGGTTCGCCGGCGCCGCGCTGTTGGCGTTGGTGGTGATCAAGCTCTTCCTGGTGGATTTGTCGAAAACCGGAGCCATAGCCAGAATAGTCTCCTTCCTGGTAGTGGGCCTGCTCATGCTTTTAATAGGTTACCTGTCCCCACTGCCTCCGGCCCCGAAAAAGGAGCTCGCCGCATGAAAAAGACGCTTCCAACCGTATTGTGGATATTAATGACCATGTTCGCCACAACCGGGCATGGTCAAACTCCCGACGACTTCGCCCATGGCCTGGCCCTGTCGGCCGACCGATCGGCTCCGATTGTGGAAATCCAACTTCCCGCCACGGTTTATGAAACAGTAACCAGGCCCGATCTTGGCGACATCAGGGTCTTCAACGGCCGGGGCGAGGTAATTCCCCACGCGGTCAGGAGCCCGCGAATCGACTTGGCGGCCCCGCCGCGGCCCCAAGCGCTCCCCTTTTTTCCCTTGGTCCCGTCCCCGGACGGCTCCCCGCCGGGCCTGGACATGCTGGTCACGACCAATAACGCCGGTATGTTGCTTAGCCTCCAAACCGACCGGGAACAGGTTGATAACCGTTCACCGTCTCAATACATTTTGGACGCCTCCGCCCTAGGGAAAGCCCCGGGCGCCCTAAAACTCGAATGGACCGGCCAGGGCGGCGACGCGACCGCCGCCGTCGATCTGGACTCGAGTTCGGACCTTGGCCGCTGGACCAGGCTCGTCTCCGGAGCCGCGCTGGCGGACCTGCGTTTCGGAGACGACAGGCTGCTCCAGGACATCATAAGGATAGACCATTTCTCGGGCAAGTATCTGCGCTTGAGTTGGCCCCTGGGGAAAATGGGACTGACCCTGGCCAGAGTCTGGGCCTTGTTCCCGCCAAGCTCGGCGGCGCTCCGACCGGATTGGAAACAACTCTCCCCCACGGCCTTCGACGAAAAAAAGAATGAGTATTTCTTTGACGCCCAGGGCTTTTTTCCGGTGGACCGCCTCAGGATTATTCCGCCCCAGCCCAATACCCTGACCAAGGTCGGCCTTTTTTCCCGCGCCGATTCCCAAGCCGACTGGAAGCCGCTTTACACCGGGCTGATCTACAACCTGGAGGCCGACGGGAACAAGCTCATGAACGAAGATTTAGAGGTTCCCGTCGTTAGAACCCGGTATTTCCTCCTGCGCGTCGACCCCGAATCCGTCGGTTTCGGCGCCGGCAACCCAACCTTGGCGCTGGGCTGGCTCCCGGAAAACCTTTATTTCGCCACCCGCGGCGAAGGCCCCTTTACCCTGGCCTTTGGGTCCGCCTCCACGCCGGCCGCCAAACCCGGCCTCGACCCCTTGTTGACCGGCCTGGATTCCGGCAATAAGGAAAAATTCATCCGCCGCGCCAAGGGATTCAACAAAATTGAACTGGGCGGCCCCAGGCGGCTTACGGCCGCTCCACCGCCCCGGCCCTGGAAAACCTATATCCTCTGGGCCGTGCTTATCCTGGGAGTTCTGGCCCTCGCCCTGATGGCCCGCCGGCTATTCCGGGAAATCAATCACTGACCGCGCCAGGCGGCCGGGGACCGAAATCCTTCAGTTCCTTTAAAAAGGACATCCATGATGAAAGCAGAGATGGCGTGTTAGCGGCCGGTTGAAAATATATGGAAAATGAACAAGGCTGGTTCCCAAGCTCTAGCTTGGGAACCCGAGAAGGGGAAGCTCTAGCTTCCCCACTTTATCCGGAAAGCAACCACGGGGAATCAACGCGGCGGTTACATTTCGATGTCCTAGCGCGGCGGTGAAGGTATCGTTATTAGTAGGTTTGAAATTTCATCCGTCCCGTTGAACCCATGCCTGAAGGCTCGCCGGGCCAGGTCTAGCCCCTGGCCGGCGATTATGGGCCCGGGCGGGGCGCTACATCTCTAGAGTGAGGAAGCTGGAGCTTCCCTGGCCGAGGTTCCCAAGCTAGAGCTTAGGAACCAGCCTATGATGAAAGCAGAGATGACGCCGACCATGACCCTTTTCCTTCAGCCGGTGGAGGCCCATCTCTCGCGCGGCGCCCCGCGACGCTTCCGTTTTTCCGGCCGCCCGGTATAACATTCCCCCAAAACGGTGATGATTCAAAAAATGGATGTCCTTGATAAATGCGTTGATAAATGCGTTATTTTTTGACCTGTAGAGGCGTACTCGGCCAAACAATTCCAAACGCCCCGGGCTTCTTCGGGCGGGCATGGACGCCCGCCCTTTCCGCCCTCGAAACAGGACGTTTCGGGGCGTGAAACCGCCGCCAGGCGGGTTCTCCGAAAAAAGAGCCGGGGGTCGCCGGGGGCGCCGGCTCCGGGGCGGAGCAACCCCGCCCGCAAGGCGCCGGCCAACGTCTCCAATTTACCGCGGCCAGGCCCGCAAAATAGTAAAAGAAGGTGCGCGTTGCGCACCCTACAAACGCCGGCTTCCTCACTCTATAAATATGGATGTCCTTTCGAAATAATGTTTGGGATTGCCGAAGCCGCGGCGGTGTTGGTATGCTGAACAACAACCGTTGCCGAAAAAATACGTGGGGAGGCGCGACGTGGAGGCTTTTTTGTTTTTAACCAAAAAAATAATCAGCGTTTTTTGTTATCCCCTGGGCGCCGCCCTGTTGATTGGTTTGGTCGGCTTGAGTGTGAGCCGCGGGAAAAACAAGCCTCGGGCCGGGTATTACCTTGTTTTGTTCGCCTGGCTTGTTCTGGTGGTTTTTTCACTGCCCGTGACCGGGGGACGGCTCCTGAACAGTCTGGAAAAAATGGCCGGACCCAGGGCGGAGCCCCGGGATTTGGCGGCGCAAGGCGTCCGGGATATCGTGGTGCTGGGGGGCGGGGCCAACGGCCTGGCCTCCTCCACGGCGGACCGCTTGAAGGAAGCCGGCCTGAGGCGGGTCCTGGAAGGAGTGCGTCTTTGGAAGGCCATGCCCGGAGCGCGGCTGTTTTTTTCGGGAGGCAATCCGGGCTCCCGCGTCAGCGAGGCTCGACTTGGCGCCGAGATGGCCCTGGAACTGGGAGTGCCGGCCGAGGCTATCTTCCTGGAAGACCAGTCCCGGGATACCGAGGACCAGGCCGCGCGGATGGCGAAAAAGCTGGAGGGTCGGCCTTTCGCCCTCCTCACTTCCGCCGGCCATTTGCCTCGGTCTCTCATGTTGTTCCGGGAACAAGGCCTGAACCCGGTCCCGGCCCCGACCGATTTTCAGGGCCGCGTGAACGAAGCCAATCCGCTCAACTACCTGCCGTCGTCTTTCGGTCTAATGCTGTCCGACCGGGCCGTTCATGAATACCTGGGCATCTGCCGGCATGGCATCAGGAAGGCGCTTGCGCTCTCTTGACCAAGTAGGGATTGACGGTCATTACCGGAACATGGCTGCTTCTGGTCACGTTTTCCGCGACGCTGCCGAGGATGACCCGGTCCAGGCCCTTGCGTCCATGGGTCCCCATGATGATCAGGTCGATCTCGTTATTCTTGGCGTAGTTGATTATCTCCTCCACCGGGTCCCCGAGCAGGACTTGTCCGGACGCGCTCGGCATTCCCTTGAAATGCTGGGAAATATAATCCTCCATCAAGGTCTCGGCCTGTTCCTGGATTCCGGACATATAAGCCACCACGGCGTCGCCGGGAGCGTGGATTTCACCGTATTTTGTCAGCTCCCGGGCGACGTAGACCACGTCGATCAGGGCGTGGTATTTTTCGCTCAAGCTGTGAACGTAGGGGACTACTCGGTTGACGTTCTCCGAAAAATCAATGGGAAAAAGAATTTTTTTAAACATTTTTCCTCCTGGCCCAGGCGCCCCGGGCGATGGTGATGCTTCCTCGAGGATAATCCATGCCCGGGAGAAGGTCAATCCATACTCCGCCGAGCCCCTCCCCCCTTTTGACGCCCCCCTGAATAGGGCTTATAATAGGGCCGGAGGAATACGATGGAACAATTCGTCGCCAGACAGCCGATTTTCGACCGGAACTTGAATGTTTTCGCCTACGAACTCCTGTTCAGGTCCAGATTGGTTAATTTCTTCGATTTTAACGATGGGGACCAGGCCTCGCGGCAAGTCATCGCCAACAGCTTCCTGGTATTCGGCATTGAACGAATGACCGTGGGCTCCAAGGCCTTCATCAACTTCACCCGGGGGCTGCTGGTCGATGGGTACGCCCTGGCCCTCCCTCCCGAGTGGGTAGTAGTGGAAATACTCGAGGGCATCCTTCCCGACCCCGAAGTCCTGGCCGCCTGCCGGGAACTCAAGGCCAAGGGCTTCACCCTGGCCCTGGACGATTTCGTTTACGATCCCGTCTACGAACCGCTGTTGGACCTGGCCGATATTGTCAAGGTCGATTTTCTAATTTCCCCGGAAAAGGAACGGGCGCGCCTGGCCAAGTTGCTGGAAAAAAGAGGCGTCACGCTCCTGGCGGAAAAAATCGAGACCCGCGCGGAATTCGAACAAGCCCTGGAAATGGGCTTTTCCTTGTTTCAAGGTTATTTCTTTCAAAAACCGGTGACCTTGAGCCAAAAAGACATCCCCAGCCTAAAACTTAACAACCTGAGGATTCTGTCCGAGGTCAACGCCGCGGAATTGGACTTCGACGGCCTGGCCGAAATCATCGGCACGGACCTTTCCATGTCGTTCAAGCTTTTGCGGTACGTCAATTCGGCCTTTTTCGGCTATCATTCCAAAATCGAATCGATCAAGCACGCCTTGGCCATGATGGGAGAAAACGAAGTCAAAAAATGGGTGTCCCTGTTGAGCCTGGCCGGGCTAGCCGACGACAAGCCGGCTGAACTGGTTACCAGTTCCCTCATCCGGGCCAAGTTCTGCGAAAAGGCCGCCCCCCTGATTGGATACGGAGGCAGGGATTCGGAATTGTTCCTCATGGGCCTTTTTTCCCTGCTGCACGCCATCATCGACCAACCCCTGGACACGGTCCTGGAGGGCATCCCCTTGGCCGAGGACCTCAAGGACGCGCTGTTGGGGCGCAAGCCGCCGGGGCCGTTACGCCTTCTCCTGGCCGTGGTCCAAGCCTGGGAAAAAGGCGATTGGGTCATCCTCGGCAAGATCGCCCAAAAATTGCGATTAAAGGAAAATGACCTGCCCGAAATTTATTTCGAGGCCGTCAGTTTTCCTCGGACGGTTTTGTCCCTGGCTGGAGGGTCCGGCGAGGCCCCATGAACAAAAGCCCCGCCCGTCGCCGAGCCTCGTCAATCGCCTCGAAAAGACGTTCGTGGTTGACCGGCTTGGCCAGATACGAGTCCATGCCCGCTTCCAGGCATTTTTCCCTTGTGCCCTTGAGTGCGTGCGCGGTCAGGGCCACAATGGGCGTCCGGCGAACCCCGCCGGCTTGAGCCTCCATTTCCCGGATAACAGCCGCGGCCTGGAACCCGTCCATGATCGGCATGTTAACGTCCATTATTATCAGGTCAAAAGGCTGGGACCGGTATTTTTCCAGGGCCTCGGCGCCGTCGACGGCCTGCGCGACGTCATGCCCGTCTTTTTCCAACAACCTTAGGGCCAGTTTGCGCCCGATATCCTCATCCTCCACCAGCAGGATTTTCAATCCGGAGCCGTCTTCCCGGAGGGAGTGCCGGGTGACGAGCCTCCTCGGCCCGGAGGATTGAGCCAGGCCCAAGGCGACCCTGACCGTCCGAAGAAGGTCCAACTCTCTGATGGGTTTGTTCAGGTACCCCGCGACTCCCAGCTTCCGACTCCGGGTGGCGTCGCCGCGCCGGCCGGTGGAGGTGAGCATAATGAGGGTCATGGCCCTGATATCCGGGTCTTCCCTTATTTTTTCGGCCAAGGCGAAGCCGTCCAGGTCGGGCATGTTGACGTCCAAAAGGCCCAGGGGAATGGGAGCGCCCCGCCCGGCGGCTTCCCTTAAAACAGCCAGGGCCTCGCGACCGTTCAGGACCCCGACCGGCTTTACTCCCCACCGCGACAGGGTTTCGATCAGCAAGCGCAGGTTGGTGGGGTTGTCGTCGACCACCAGGGCCGACATCCCGGCCAGTTCCGCGGGGCCGGCCGCGACGGGCAAGTCGGGGACCTTTTCGGGGAGACCGAACCCGACGGTGAAGCGGAACACGGCCCCTTTCCCCGGCTCCGATTCCACCCACAGACGTCCGCCCATCATCTGCACCAATTCCCGGCTGATGGCCAGGCCCAGCCCGGTTCCCTCGGGGGTCCCCTCGACGCATTCCCGGGCCCGGGAAAACATGCGGAATATTACTTCCTGTTTTTCCTTGGGGATTCCCGGCCCCGAATCCCGCACCGAAAACAGGAGCGTGATCTCGCCGGGCCTGTCCCCGGCCTTTTCCACCTGAACCGAGACTTCGCCCTGGTCGGTGAATTTTATGGCGTTGCCGACCAGGTTCAGCACCACCTGCCGGAGTCGACCGGGGTCGCCTTGAACCAGGTCCGGGACATCGGGCGCCGCCCGCCAAGTCAGTTCCAAGTCCTTTTTATGCGCGGAAAAGGCCAGGGTGTTGATGATGTCGGCCAGGTTGTCCCCGAGTTTGAAGGGAATATTTTCCAGCTCCATTTTCCCGGCCTCGATCTTGGAAAAATCGAGGATATCGCTGAGCAGGGAGAGGAGAACTTCCGACGATGATTTGACTATGCCCAGAAAATCGCGCTGTTCCTCGGTCAATTCGGTTTCCAGGGCCAACTCCGTCATGCCGATGATGCCGTTCATGGGCGTTCGAATGTCATGGCTCATATTGGCCAGGAAACGGCTTTTGGCCCGGTTGGCTTCCTCGGCCTCCCTCTTGGCCAGGCGCAATTTCCGCTCGGCGTCCACCCGTTCGGTGACGTCCCGGCCGGAGCCGGCGACATAAGCCTCCCGCCCCGGCCGTTTTATGATCCTCCAGGAACCCTCCAGTATTCTGGTCTCCCCCGTTTGGGTCCTGAGCCCCGCGATCCCCGAAAATTGGCCCGCGGTTTTGATCCGGGGCATGTATTGGTCGCTGAATTCGCGCCGCCCTTGTTCATGGAGAAAATCGGTCACGGGCCGCCCCAGCATTTCCCCGGGCCTGAACCCGAGCCGGGAGGCGGCGATGGGATTGATTCCGAGGAGGCGGCCTTCCAGGTCGTGGGTGACAATGACGTCGGAAATGCTTTCGAACAGGTCCCGGTACCGGCGGTCGGATTCATACAGCGCCTCTATGGCCTGTTTCCGTTCGGTCAGGTCCCTGGAAATGCAGAATAAGGCGTCATCGCCGAACCAACGCCCCCGAGTGATCCGGGACTCCACCTGAATGACCTGCCCCGACGCGGATTGGAAGGGCAAAATAGATTGGCCCGCGTCGTTCAACAGAAAGCCCACCAGGGCCTTGGCCGCGTCCGGCCGGTCTTCCGGCCGATACAGGTCCAGAATATTCAGTTGGCTTGGCCGGCCCTCGAAAAGGCCGAGCCTGTCCCGGGCGGCTTGGTTGAAATAGTTTATTTTTCCCGAGAAATCCAAAACAAGGACCAGGTCGTCAATACTTTCGAAAAGTCGCTGGAAATTGAGGCGGCTTTCTTCCAGGGCCGCGAGGGTCCGCAGCCGGGCGATGCTTCCGCCCAGGCGGGAAGCCATGGTTTCCAGGGCCTGCCGGGAACGAGGATGAATTTCCTCCGCGGTGCGGGAGGCCAGGCTGACCGAGCCGTAAACCCGGCCGCAATGAACCAGGGGGATCATCGCGAAAGCCTTTATTTTTTGGCTTTTATGGATTTCGTCCGTCATGCCGAAATCCAGCATTACCTTTTCGTAGGGCCGGTATTGAGGCTTTCCCCCCAGGACGGCCTGGACCTGGGTCGAACCGGGTTCGTATTGATTTACCCATTCGGCAAAGACGCTGGAAAGGCCCGCGTGCTTGACCAGCGCCAGCCGGCCATCAGCCTCGTCGAAAAGGTAGACGCCCCCGCTATCCAACTCCTCGACTTCCAGGGCGGCCTTCAGAAAAATATCGACGGCCTCGTCCCGGTCCCCGGCATTTCCCAGGGCCGCGGCGAAATCGTGTTGTATTTTCAACAGCCTTTGATCGCGATACTGCTCCCCGAGTTCTCTCGCCACGGCCAGGACGGCCTGGCCGTCCTCGTAGGGAAAATAGGCGCACGACACTTCGGACCCGCGGACCGCTCCGTCGGAGCCAACCAGCCGAAGCTTTTTCGCTTTTACGTCCAGCCGTCCCGAATGGGCCAGCGCCTTCCATTCCTCGAATCGCCCTCTTTCATCCGGAGCGATGAAGTCCCCGACCTGGCGTCCGATCAGGTCCGCGGCCTGGTCCGCGCCCAGAAGGGCCGCGCCGGAGGGGTTGGCCAGGACCAGGCGGCCTTCCTTGACCACAAATATACCATCGGGGCAAAGGTCCACCAACTTGCGGTTCGATTCCGCGCTTTTCCGAAGTTTTTCCTCGGCCCCGGCCTTGAACAGCGCCATTTCCACGGCCGTAATCAACTGCGATTTACGGATCGGCTTGACCACGATCCCGAAAGAGGGGGCGGGAAGGGCCTTGACAAAAAAACCCTCGTCAAAATAAGCGGTCAGAAAAAGAGTTGGAATTCCAAGCTCGGCGTGAATTTTTACGGCGGTCTCCAGGCCATTGGGACCATCGTCCAGCTTGATGTCCATGAGAATGAGGTCGGGCCGGAGATGTCCGGCGGCCGCGAGCGCTTCGCCGCCCTCGGTGAAAAAACCGCACACGTCGTAACCTTCATTTTTGAGAAGGGCCCCTATATCCGCGGCGACGAGAAAGTCGTTTTCAACCAGCATCACCCGAGCCGAAGGCATGGCCTCGCTCCTCCTTTCCCCACGGGATTTTTCCTTGGACCCAGGGTCCCGGTCGGAAGTCCGGCCCCTTCCCGCCGCCCCCGGCGCGGAAGCATGAATGGGCCGCGGCTCGCTTCCCGCTAACGCCAGCGGGCCGGCGAACCGGCAACTTTCTGGTTATGTCTGGTTACCCCGGAAGAACCTACCATTTAACATCCCAAGACAGTTGATGAAAAAAAGGTTATAAAATGGTTATCCGGCATAACTATCGGGGGTTGTCGGGGAGGGAGCACAGAAAGGCCTTGAGACTGGTTTTCTTTTTATTCAGACCAAATTTTTTTCGGATATGACGACGATGAACGGATATGGTTTCCGGGGAACAGTTGAGCAGGTCCGCGATTTCCTTGGTGGTCTTATCCCGCCGAATCAGATCGGCGACCTCGATTTCGGTCCGGGTCAGGCGCGTTTCCCGCCCGGCGAACCGGTCCACCGCGGGGGAATCGAGACGCCCCAGGTTGGACAGGGCCGTCTCCAGCAAGACCCGCTGGCGCTCATCCAGGTTCCCTCTCAACACCTGGTCCAGGTAGGGGCGGACCAACCGCTCCAGGCTGTCGGCCTGGCCTTTTTTCAGGTCGTCCAGGTCCCGGTCCCGGTGTTCCAACAGGACCGTCAGGGCGGTATTCAGGTCCCGCAGATGCTTGGCCTGCACGACCAGCTCGTCCGTGGCTTTTTTGGACTCGGTCAGGTCCAGCCCCAAAAAAAGGCCGGCCAGGCGTTTTCCCCACATAATCCCCAGGGCCTTGGCTTCAACCCATTTCTTGGACCCGTCGGCGCGCGACAGGCGAAAAACAAAGGGCTCCTGAGGGACTAGGGCCTTGAGCGCCCGCCGATAATATTCCAGGACCATTTCCCGGTCGTGCTTGAAAACAATTTCCAGAAAGGGCTTGCCCCCCAGGTCTTCCCGGCCGCAACCGGCCAATTCCAACGTCTTGGGATTGGCGAAGGCGATGCGGCCGTCCTGAACGACGAATATGGATTCAAAGGCGTTTTCGAAAATCGCCTTCAACCCGGCCAGGCGCTCTTGCTGCATCTCACCTTGTTCCGCGGCATTGATCCGTCCTTGAAAAAAATCCTGGCGGGGCCTAGTCGGCGCGAGGTCAACGGCGGACATTTCCTCTCCTTGCTCGAACCTATTCCCGGGACCCGCAATGGCCTACCCCCGGGCGCATGGGAACGGCGGGGGATGAAATCGGAAAAGGCCCTGGCGCCGGCGCTTCGAAGCCCGGGAAAAAGCGGCTTCACCTGGCCACCAGGCCGTCAAGCAGCCGTTGGTGAATATTGTCGAATCCGCCGTTGGACATGATCAGGGCCACGTCGCCGGGGCGGAGTTCCCGCAGCAGGTCGTTCAAAAGTAAATCGGCTTCCAGGCAAAGGCGGGCGTCATACCCCTTCCCGCCTAGGTCATCCACCAGCTTCGAACACGAAAACCTTTCGTCCTCCGGGACCTTGGACAGGTCGGAGGGCGGCTTGATCCAGACCACGTCGGCGCCCGCGAAGGACTCCGCGTATTCCTTCTGGAAAAACCGACGGCGGCTGGTATTGGTCCGAGGCTCGAAAATCGCCGCCAACCTGGACCCGGGATAGGCCCCCTGAATCGCCGCGATGGTTTTCCTCACCGCCGTGGGATGGTGGGCGAAGTCGTCGATGACCGTCACTCCGCCCACGACGCCCCTGACTTCCTGGCGCCGTCGGACCCCCTGGAAGGTTTCCAGCCCCGGCGTCAGGGTTTCCGGGGACGCGCCGATGAAATCCAGGGCCGCCGCCGCGGCCAGGGTGTTGAGCACGTTATGTTCCCCGGGCAAGGGCGAAAAAAGATCATGGGTCCGGCCCTGGGGGGAAACGGCCCTGAAATAGACCCGCCGCCCGTCCGGGCGGAGCTTCTCGGCCCGCCACTGATTGTCTCGACCCCGTCCGTAGAAGACCACCCGGCACGAGGCCCGACCGGCCAATTCCCGGACCAGTGGGTCGTCTCCGCAGGCCAGAAGCAGGCCCTCGGCCGGAATGAGCTCGACGAAGCGGCGGAAGGCGTCTTTCACGGCGTCCAGGTCGGAATAAATATCGGCGTGGTCGAATTCCACGCTGGTCAGTATGCCTAGAAACGGTGCGTAATGCACGAATTTCGGGACCTTATCGAAAAAGGCGGTGTCGTATTCATCCCCCTCGACCACGAACCACTCCCCGCGACCCAGGCGAAAATTCCGGCCGTAATTACCGACCAAGCCCCCGATCATGAAACCGGGGTCCAGGCCGACGGAGTCTAGAAGCCAGGCGGTCAGGGACGAAGTGGTGGTCTTGCCGTGGGTCCCGGCCGCCACCACCGGTTTTTTTCCCTTCAGAAAAAAATGCCGCAGGGCCTGGGGCAGGGACAGATAGGGAAGCCCCAATTCCTTGAGCCGGGGAACTTCGGGGTTTTGACGGGTGACGACATTGCCCACAATGACCAGGTCCGGACGAAAATCCAGGTTCCGCGGCGAAAAGCCCGGGGCAACGGGGATGCCTTGCGCCGCCAGGAAATCGGACATGGGCGGATAGACATTCTGATCGGAGCCGCTGACCTGGAACCCCAATTCCTTGAGCATTCCCGCCAGCGAGCCCATGGCGGTCCCGCAGACCCCCATCAGGTGGATCGTTCCCAAGACTTGGGGCGCCTTGTTCAGGTTCGGGTCTAGTTCAATCCGGGTCATACGCGCTCGGCCTCCCTTGCCGGCCGGTAATATAGCAAAAATAGCAAGACGAAGGGAAATTTAATGACTGCGACCGCGGCCCGATTCGACGTTTTTTCGCTGGAATACTACTGGTTTTATTCAAAACTAATCCCAGGCGGCCCCAACTCCCCCCCCCGCGTCGGCCACCCCGGGCGGACGGCGGGGTCCCCCAGCCATGAAACCGGCCGTCCGGGGACCCAAGCCAAGGAAAAAATCGTCCCGGCCTTGAATTGCCCCAAGGCGACAACCTATAATGGAATGGAATTCTAGACTTGAAAACTTGCGGTCCCCTTGACGAAAATATGTTCGGGAGTATAGTTAACGATATGAACTAATTTTCAAGGTTGACGCAACTTGCCTAATACAACTCTCGACATATATACCGAAGACAAGCGAAGTTGCGTCGTCAAAACGGCAAGGGCCGACGCACGACAGAGTTGACACGATGAACCTTTTTCATGGGGAGGGCAACATGCCGGAAGAAAACGAAAGAGCCGCCTTCATCTGTTCCCGGGACACCATCGACGGAGCCTATCCGTCCCTTATCCTGGGCATCAACGCGGCCAGGTTGGGAATGAAAACCAAGGTCTTCTACACTTTCATGGGCCTCAGGCTGCTGATGAAGGGCGGCTTCGAGCGGGCCAAATTCATCCCGCCGGGCGCCCTGGGGGCCATTCCCGGGATGTCCAGCGTGGCCACGGCCATGATGAAAAGTAAAATCGACAAGGCCAACATCCCCAGTCTGGCGGAATTGCAGGAAATGGCCCAGATCGAGGGGGTTGAGCTGATCGCCTGCCGCATGAGCGTGGATATGATGGAGTTGAACGAGAGCGAACTCATCGAGGGCGCCAAAATCTGGACGGCGGAGGAATTCCTTAAATACGCCAAGGAATCCAAGCTGTGCCTGTTTACCTGAACAACCGGGCCCTCGCTCCCGGCGGGGCCGTCGCCCGCGGGCTTTAGGAAGCAAGAGGTTTATATGAAAATGACGACGGGCATTTTCATTGGTTGTTGTGCCCGACATGGTCCGCGGTCAGGTCGCTTGGGTTAGGCTTCGCCGACCCCGCCGGGTATTTTTTGGCTACTGTTCCCGGCTCCCCCGCGGGGGGGCCGGGGCAGGTCCGGCGCCCCCCCCTTTCATCCCTAAATCGGGGCGACGGCCAGGCCGGTTTAATGACCGGGCAACCCGGATGTCAGCGGCCGGTTGAAAATGTCAGGAAAATG